>DASUHP010000076.1:0-57825 GCA_036273455.1 Micropepsaceae bacterium
TTGTTCGTGCCGACCGGCCCTGGCGACACAACGGCGGCAGGCACAGTCCTGAAAAGCTCAGCGGCCGTGAGGCTGCCGGTCTGGGTAAAATCCTGCGGCCCGAGATTGGTCACCGGCGTGCCGACTGCGACAGTGCCGCGAATGAGTGAGCCGGTGACGAGAACCTGCTCCGGCACTTCTGCCGGACCCGCCTGCCCGGTTTGCGCCTGGGCCAGTTGCTGGGCGTGCGATCCTGCCGCGCCAAACATGGCCAGCAGCGATGCCGAGCCCAACAGAGATGCAAGTTTGGATGCCGTTGTATTCATGACTCCCCCCGGCGCCCTTCCTGCGAAAGGCGAGAATTTTCACGCAACGCGCGCCATCGCGAGGCGCGGCTGCCGCTCAATTCACGGCTCTGGCTAATCCCCCCCTGGATTCCCACCCGATTGTTCGAATCTGACGATGTAATCAGGCCAAGTCAATGAAATCAGGGAATGGCCGGAATCTGTCCACCTGGACCGGTGTCAGAAATCCGATCAGCACGGCGAAATTTTTCCTGCCATTGACCGCGATCAATTTCCTGAACCCGCCGGCAAGACTAGCCTCGGGTTGCCTATGAGTATCGGACAAAGCTCACGGGTGTATGTCAAAGACTTGCCGATGGTAGCGTGCGATGATGCAGCAGCTCCAATCCCGCCAGCAATTGGACAAACTCGTTCGTGAGACTGAGGCACTGGTCGAGCGAACAAGCGACTACCGGGTTCTGATAAACGAACAACAGTTCATGATCCGCTGCATGCTTGAGTTCTCGCGTCTTCTCGAGGCCGACGCACGGAAATCGCTGGCGCGGGCCGATCAGATACTCGACCACAAGTCATGGCGGGGCCGGCCCCGGACAGAGACGGGCTGTAGAGGCCGGCTTATCGCTTGCGACTAGTGATGTTCGGCGTTGAGCTTTTTGACCGCGGCCATCGTGTATTCGACGTGGTGCGTCGGATCGCCCGCCGTATAGCTGTAAACAACACGGCCGTCGGGTGCGATCACATATGATACGCGGTCGGCATATTCCGAATCCGCCGCCGCGTTGTACTTCCGCATGATGCTGCCGTCGGTATCGGCGGCAACGGGGAATTTGCTGCGGCATTCGGTGAGTGAAAAGCGATCCAGCTTTTCGATCGGGTCGTGCGACACGCCGATGACGGTTGCACCGAGTTTGTGGAAATCGTCCATGGCATCGGCGAAATTATGGGCTTCAATGGTGCAGCCAGGCGTGAAGGCGGCGGGGTAGAAGTAGAGCACGACCGGGCCTTTTTTCAGCGCGTCGGCAAGGGCGAATTTGAACTCCTTGCCGCCGATCGAAGCGGTGGCAGAAAAGTCCGGGGCTTTTGCGCCGTTTTGCAACGCGGCATAGGCGGGTGCAGCCAACAGGGCCGCGGTGCATGTCAGAGCCAGAATTCGCTTCATCTCACGCTCCTCCTCAAAAGACGAAATCCGGCCGGATGATGCGCGAAATCCGTTGATCTGCCAATACGCATTGCGGATGCGCGCCGGCCGGGCGGCGACCGCAGGAGCGCCAGGTAACCCGAGGAGGGAAAGGTGCCGATATCCGTGTACAGACGGTCATCACCGGCTTCGGCATGAATTGCGACAGGTTTGACATAGCATGGCCAGGATTTAGGCCGGCGGCAGGCAGTTCCACGCTGTCACCCTGTCTGAAAAAAATTTAAGTACGTGCGCATCTTCAGTATGCGCCTGAGTTTTCTGCCGCGTGAACGGCAGATGAATGGAGATGACGCGCCCCATACAGCCTCACCGCGTTATCACTCGGCAGGTTTCGATGAAAGGATGTGTCATGAAAAACATGGTCAAAATCGCACTTGGGACATTGATGCTTTGCGGCGTGGCAGTCGCGGCCACCGGGCCCGCGGCGGCGCAGGTCAGATTTGGTATCGGCGTCGGCCCGGCCTATGTGCCTGCTCCGTCCTGTTACGACGTGTACGGAAATTACGTGTATTCCTACCCGTACTGCACCGCATATGGTACGCCGGCCTATGTTGCACCCCCGGTCCAGTTCCGTTTTGGCGAGCGCCATGACCGTGACGATCACCACATTGACCGTGACCGCGGTGACCGCGGACACGAGATGCGCGGAGGCGACAGGGGCGAGCACCGTGGCCGCTAGCCGGTAACTTGGTCCCATGAGTGCAAACGCGGCTGCCGGACGGCAGCCGCGTTTGTTTTGACCCTGCGCCGCCTTTCAGGCACACACATAGCGAGATATTCCGCATCATGCCGGATGAGCCCCGAACATTTGCGCGCGAAGCAGTTCTACGAGTCGGGCCGGTTTGATGAAGCCGCCCGGCAGTGCAGCACAATACTCACCCGCGACCCGCAGGACCCCGAAGCCAATCATTTGATCGGTCTGGTGTTTTACCGGCAGGGGCAAAGCCAGGCGGCACTCCCGTTCCTTCAGCGAGCGGTCGCTACCGGCCGGGGCAGCGCGCGCGCCTTCAGCAATCTCGGCGCGGTATTGAGCGAGCTCGGCGACCTCGATCAGGCGATCTCGGCATATCATCGGGCGATCGATCTCGATCCGGCAAATCCCTGGCCGTTGAATAATCTTGGCGTGCTGTATCGCACACGGGGAAGACTCGACGCGGCGATCGAGGCGTTCCGCCGGGCGCTGTTGATCAAGCCTGACCTCGCCGATGCGCAGGTGAATCTGCGGCTGGTCTACTCCATGATTGTCCCGCAATGGCATTTCGCAATGCTGAACGATTCGGCGCGCAACGATGCCTATGAGGCGGCGATCCGCCGCGCGGTGGCGGGAAAACGCGTGCTTGAGATCGGCACCGGCGCCGGATTGCTGGCGATGATGGCTGCCCGGGCCGGCGCCGCCAGTGTCGACAGCTGCGAAGCCGTGGGCGTGATCGCGCGCGAAGCGGCAGCGATTGTTGCCAAAAATGGTTTTGCCGATCGAATAAAGATCATCCCGAAACACTCAACCGCCATTGTTGCCGGGCGCGATATTCCGGCGCGCGCCGATGTCCTGATCACCGAAACCTTTTCCAGCAATCTGCTCGACGAGGCGATCCTGCCGTCACTCGAGCATGCCCATAGCCATCTTTTGACCGGGCAGGCCGTCGTGATTCCGAAAGCAGCAGCTGCGATGGGGTTTTTGATCGGCGGCGAGGCTGTCGGAGGAATGCTTTCCGCCCAGAGAATAAAGGGATTTGACCTTTCGACGTTCAATGAGTTTGCGCCACCGAGGCTTGTGGTGCCGCTCCACGGAATTCCATTTGAGGCATTATCGGCCGATGCCGAGCTGTTGCGGTTTGAACTTACACAGGCAGAATTCCGGATGGGAGGACGAGAGGTCGCGCTCCCGGTAACGGGTACCGGTACGTGCTACGGCGTTGCGCTGTGGATCAGGCTCGATCTCGACGATGACATCCGGTTCTCAAATCGTCCCGGCGAATCGGGCGGCAGCAGCCATTGGCCCAATATCATTTACCGGTTTCCCAATCCACTCAGCGTGACGACGGGACAGGCATTGCGGGTGTTCGCCCGGCACGACCGGGCAGAAATCAATATTGATCTCCTGACGCCCTGATCACCCGACTCACAGATCGGCGGGAGGTTCGCCGCGGCGATGGCGCTGCCACATTTCGACATAGGCGCGTTCGAGATTGCGGGCCGCGCGTTCGGTGTCGAAGAGCGGTGCGGTTGTACGGTTGCGCGCAAGTTCTTGCCAAATTTCGTCAAGCAGTTTGCGATCACGAAACAAACGCAATGCGAGTGCTTCAAATTCTGCCGGCGATCGCGTGATCATTTGCGGAAGTCCAATGGCCGTCAGGAGGCTGGCCGCAACCCGGCCGGCGAAACTGTTTCCGATCAGCGTCAGCACCGGGACCCCGGCCCAAAGCGCGTCGCTTGCTGTGGTGTGGGCACCATATGGCAGCGTGTCGAGCACGAGATCGGCGAGCCGCAGCCGCGCAAGGTGCTGGTCCAGGGGTGCGGGCCTGGCAAAAATCAGCCGGTCCGGCGCGATGCCATGCCCTTGCGCCTGCGTCCGTAGATTTGCCACCGCGTTTGCATTGTTCTCCATCAGCCATAACACGCTGTTTTCCGCGACCGCGAGGATGCGCATCCACATCGTGAATGTATCGGGGAGGATTTTCTGGTTGCCATTGAAGCAGCAGAAGACAAATGCATTTTCTGGCAAGCCCGCAGTCGCACGGCTGACGGGTTCCGGCGCTATGACGCGTGCGCGATCATTCGCCTGATAACAATCCGGCAAATAGACGATGTTTTCCGAATAGAACGGGCGATGTCCGGGTGGAATGAGAATGCGGTCGGCGATCAGATAATCAAAATAAGGCGCGCCCATGGTGCCGGGATAACCGAGGTAATTGACCTGCACCGGAGCTGGACGGCTGGCAAAAATTCCGGGACGCGCCCTGCCCGTGTGGCCTTTGAGATCGATGGCGATGTCGAATTCCATTTCGCGCATCCGCCGGGCGATCGCGGAATCCGGCCGGTCAGGGACATCCACGAAACGGTCGACTGCTGCCTCCAGCCGGCGCCGCATGTTGCTGTGATCATTCGACCCGTAAGAGATCGCGGTAATCTCAAAGCGACTGCGGTCGTGGTGCTCCAGGACGCCCACGATGAGATATGGAACGGCATGCTCGAAAAAATCGCCCGAGACATAGGCAATGCGGATTTTGTCGTGCCGGTATTTTTCTCCACGATATAGTGGAGCGGCAGCGGGAGGATGTGCCTCGGCAGTCTGCAATCTGGCGCAAGCCAATTGGCCGGCGGGTGAATCCGAAATCAGCAGATGGGCGAATGGATGGATGACGCGGAAGCCACGCTGCAGGCCTTCTGCTATTGCGCGCCGCTGTTGATCGAGATCGCGCCAGTCGCACAATTGCAGCCGCGCATTCAGCAACAGCCCGCGCGCCAGCGGATATTCCGGATTAAGACGCAGCAATGCTTCGAGATCCGTCGCCGCATCGACGAAGTGTTTTGCAGCAGTCAGCATCACGGCGCGATTGAACAGCGAAAGCGTATCCGACGGGCTGATACGCAGCGCCTCGGAGAAGCTGTCGATTGCCGGCTGCTGATGGTTGAGCGAGGCCAGCGCGATACCGCGGCCCTGCCACGCCGCCGGATGGTCGCGCCAGAGAGAAATCACGCGGTCGAAATCTGCGAGCGCGTCCGTGTGTTGTTGCTGCGCACTCAGCAGAAAACCGCGATCCAGCAAGGACTGAAGATGCTGCGGTGCAATTTCCAGGGCGCGCCGCCAGCACGCCGCTGCCTCGCCGGTTTGGCCGAGCAGCAGGAAGCAGCGCCCGAGCATGTGCCAGGAATCCGGATTGCGTGGATCGAGGCCCAATGCGGATTTCAGGTCCTCCATCGCGCCATTTGCGCTTTGCGCCCCCTGAAATGCCCGCGCGGCGCCGCGCGATTCGAGCAGCTTTGCCGAGTTCGGCTGCAACGCGAGCGCTCCGGTAAAATCCGCTTCCGCGGCCGCGTATTGGCCCGTGGACATCCGGACCACTCCACGATTGTACCAGGCCGTCGCAGACTCCGGGTGGTTTTCCACTGCGCGATCAAGAAGCTCGCCCGCCTCTGAGTGGCGAGCCAGTGATTGAAGCGCAGCGGCTCGGCCATAGAGCGCCGGCAGCGATTCGGGGTGGGCTCGCATAGCCGTTCCGAAGACCTGCTCGGCTTCGGCGCTGCACCCCGATTGCAGAAAGACCGAACCGAGAAGAATATTTAATTCCAAATGGTTGGGGTCATCGCTCAGGGCGCGGCGACAGATTTGTTCGGCTTCGGAGACCCGGCCGTCACGAAGCAGCGCCTTTGCGCGGTTGATAATTGCGTCAGACAGTACCGATTCTCCCCAGTTTCACTTCTGCGCAGTAAAAGCTGCACAATATCAATGGGATATTAGCGGATTACAGTGTGTTGCTGCGGACACACAGGATTGCCGAATGGCTTTTCATAAGTGAATTCTAACAATTCATTATTGACTCTGCTGTCGGATTCACGAAACCTTACGCTTACCTTACATTGAGGTTGAGTAGGGGCCCGCGGGGCATATCTTCGCTTGGGGGTCTTGAGTCAGATTTGAGGTGACACGCGGCGCCTGCCGGGCGTTCGCATCTGAATCGACCGAGCCGTCGGTCATGCCGCGGCTCATTGGGGGAGGCGTTGATGAATCCGAAGACATCGAGACTTGCTTCACTGCTGGGGTCGGCTTCATTGCTGGCCATGGGGGGCGCGGGCGGTGCAGACGCGCAGCAAGTAGCGCAGGCCCAGATGGCACAGGCGGCGCCGATGGAAGTGCCGGAACAGGTGCTGGTTACCGGTTCGCTGATTCGCGGCACGGTGGCGGTCGGCGTTCCCGTCACCAATCTCGGCCCGCAGGATTTCACCCAGAGCGGCGCGATTTCGACCGGCGACCTGTTCCGTACCGTTCCGGCGGCAAACGTGATTCCCGGACCGGTTGCGGTCCAATCGGGCGCCAATATCGAACGCGCCACGCGCGTCAATATCCGCCAATTGGATACCGGCGACGCACCCCGCACACTGTTGCTGGTCGATGGTCATCGCTTCCCGGGACAGGGCAACGGCATTTGCGAAATCGATCCGTCGATCGTGCCGCAGCTTGCGCTGGACCGGCTCGATGTTCTGCTCGACGGCGCGTCGGCGACCTATGGCACGAACGCCATGGCCGGCGTGATCAACGAAGTTCTGAAGCGCGGCTACGACGGCGCGGTGACGAAACTCCAGTTCACGGGAAAGCCCTCCGGCGGCAATACGGCCCTGGCCTCGCAATTATACGGGCGCACATGGGACAGCGGCGATATTACGCTGACCTATGAATGGTCGGAAAACACGCCGATCAAGGGCAACCCATCGTTCAATTCGAAATTCTCGGTGGATTACAGCCCCTGGGGACTGGACAACCGCACCCCGATCGCGTCGGCGGTGCCCGGAATCATTAGCCCTGGAAAACCGGCTGCGACGCTCGGCTCGATTTGCTCCAACTGCTATTCGATTCCGGCAGGCACCGGGGCCAATTGGACGGCGGGCGCGAGTGGCATCGGGCCCACGCTGCCGGGCCAGGCCGCGACATTGAATTGGGCCGCCTTCCAGACTGCCGCGAACAACAATGTCAGCAATCAACGCAATCCCTATGACTTCGGCTGGTACGACGCCGCGCAGCAAAAGAATTCATTTGCCGGCACCTTCGATCAGAGATTGTTCCCCTGGCTGACGCTGTTCGCGGATGGTCTGTGGACGAACCGGCGGGCTGAATATGCCAATCCGCCCAATCTCAGTCCCGACACGACGAGCCTGCTGAATGTCACCGTTCCGACCAACAATCCGTACTACCCGACCGGGGCCCCGAGCGGCCTGCACGTGCTTACCGACATTGCATACGCGCAGGGCAACGTAACGGACGCTTACGAAGTCGCCACGATGTGGAATTACGGAGCAAATATCGAGTTGCCGTTTGACTGGGAAGGCAAACTCTATGTCTCCGAGCAATATGACAGCAGCTTCAACAATGTGCTGGGGACGCCGAATGTCAATGCGGTCTCGGCGGCTCTGGGGTGGACGCTGACCACACCGGGCAATGTGCTCGGGATTCCCATTGCCAAAAGTGGCAGCACGACCTGGACCAAACCCGATACGATTCCCTATCTGAACCTGTTCTGTGACCCGCGCGCCTTCAGGTGCAACTCGCCGGACACGCTGAATTACATTTCCGGCGTCCACATGATCAACGAGAAGTACTGGGTCAATGAGAAAGGCGGTCAGGTTGACGGACCGCTGTTCGATCTTCCGGCCGGCCAGGTGAAAGTCGCGGTCGGCGGTATATACACCACCGATATCCTGAACGTGGGCGAACTTGACAATACCGGCGCGCCGACACTGCAGGCGCCATTCCTCACCGATGCGCTGCACCGCGCGGACTGGGCCGGATTTGCACAGTTGAACATTCCTGTGGTCAGCAATGAGATGAACATTCCGCTGATCAGAAAACTCGAGATCGAGGGTTCGTGGCGTCACGACCAGTACAGCGATGTTGGCGGTATCAGCGTTCCGAAAATCGCGTTCAACTGGCTGGTCGAAGAAAATATCGGCCTGACGATCCGCGGGTCATGGGGTACGTCATTCCGTGCACCGGGATATGGCGAACTTTCGGCGCTGCTCAATAATGCCATTGCGGCGCAGAATCCGATCGATACTTCGCTGAACCCGAATTCCAACATTACCGTCAATTGCAATGCGCCTGCGGGTTCGGGCGCTTTCAAACTGGCGCATCCTTCGGTTGGCGCCGGCTGGAACGGTGCGACGGATAACGCCGGTACTGCCGGTACTGCTTGTGGCGCTAATGCGCGTCCGGTGGGTTTGTCGTTCCTCGGCGCCGGCACAGTGCCGATCCAGGCCGGTCTGCGGCAATTTGTGAATACCGATCAGAACAAGCTGGGGCCGGAACGAGGCAACAATTTCAGCTTCGGTGGCGAAATCGCGCCGACCTTTGCCTTGCTCCGCGGCCTCGACATCCAGGCGACGTGGTACAGCATCAAAATCAATGGCACCCTGCAAAGCTTTGGCAATCCAACTTCAAACTCGTTCAACAGTTCGCAACTTGGATTTGCCTATATCGTGCCGACGGACCTCGCGGCCGCGGGAGTTGATGTTGCCAATTGCAGCAACAACAACAATCCGACCGCCTGTCCCGAATTCGAAACCATGGTGCGCAACATCCTGGCCAATCCGCGGAACTCGGTCGATCCGTCGATCCTGACCACCGTGACCTGGCTCAATGACGGTGGCACGATGAATGCCGGCTTCCGCCATATGGACGGCATCGACTGGAATTGGAGTTACGATTACGACGCCGGCGATCTCGGTGCATTCAATATCGGCCAGGAAGGAACCTATTACCTCCACGACTGGACGCAGGCCGTAGGCGGCGCCGCGATTCTGGACCAATTCCACACCACTCTTGGATCCCTGAACGGGCTTGACCAGGTTGGCGTCGAGACTCTGCCCCGGATGCACTACCGCGCTCGTGTCGGATGGAGCAATGGGCCATTAAGCGCCGCTCTGTTCACGAACTATCAATCGCACTTCTACAACACGCAGGGTGCGCCGCCCAACGTGAATTTCGCGTGCGCGACAGCCGGCGGCACGGTCGGTGGCGGCGGCACCTTCCCCTGCGCGATTAGCAACTACAGCAATATCGAAGCGCCTTTTTACACTTTCGATCTGTCACTGGGCTACGACACCGGCGACACTCCGGCCAACTACTTCCTGAAGCACATCGGGATTCAGTTGGTCATATCGGACCTGCTCGACAAACATCCGCCGTTCGAATACCGCACCAGCACCGGCGGCGGAAATCCGGCAGCGTTCGACATCCTCAAGGATCTTACGGGACGAACCTACAGTCTGAGTGTCACCAAGACCTGGTGATTTTTCCCTTTGCCTGAAAAGGCCGCGGGCTGTGCCCGCGGCCTTTTTCGTTACCCGTATCTGCAACGTTTGACTGGCGGGCTGTACGAAACTCCGACACAGTCCACGGATGGCGGAAAGACATCGTCCCAAACCGGCGACAGATCCGGATGCAGTGTTGCGTTTAGCGGCAACATTGCAGCGCAATGGCCGCGCAACAGAGGCACTGACTGCAGTCGGCAGCTTGTTGGCGATGCACCCGGAGAATGCTATGGCGTGGAATTTCCGCGGCAATCTGCAGCTCGAAACCGGTGCCCTTGCCGAAGCGCTCGCGTCATACGACCGGGCACTGACGCTAGATGGCAATTACGCGGTGGCACGCCACAACCGCGCTGTCTCATTGATGCAGAGCGGCCGGCCGGCCGATGCGGAGCAGGAATTCGCGCGGCTCGTTGCGCTGAAACCCGGCGATCCCAATTCACTCGCATCGCTCGGCATTTGTCTCTGCGCGCAAGGCAAGCACGACGGAGCTCTCGCAGCTTTGGATCAGGCGATCGCGCTCGGAGCAGGAGACGCCAGCCTGCACAGGACCAGGGCAGAAGCGCTGCGCAACCTGAAGCGCCCCGCAGAAGCATTGACCAGCTTTGATCGTGCGATTGCCGCCGGAGAGGATGCGGAGTCACGCGTTGGACGCGGAATGCTGCTTCTCTCCATGCACCGCGACAGCGATGCTCTCCCGGATTTCGATCGCGCGCTCGCTTTTTCCCGGACTGCCGCCGACGCATGGCTGGGCCGCGGTATTGCATTGTTTCGTCTTGGGCGGGCCGCCGAAGCGGCGCAAGCATTTGACGAATGCCTTCGCCTGCGGCCGGACGATAAAAACACGCTGTATAACCGGGCCAATACGCTGCTGGCATTGAAACGGTTCGATGATGCCGCCGTGGATGCGGAAGCCCTGCTTCAGCTCGATCCGCACCACGCCTATGCCGCAGGATTATTGCTGCATGCCCGGCTATATGCCTGCGACTGGAAGGATTACCACGGCCTGTGCTCGAGCGCGGCCGAAGCCGTGAAGGGCGGCGAGCGTGCGATACATCCATTCCTGAACCTCGCGATTTCGGATGTGCCGGCGCTGAACTTGCGCGCCGCCGGCATATTTGCCGGCGATCTCTATCCACCTGCTTCAGCGTCCTGCTGGCATGGCGAATTGTACCGTCATGACCGAATTCGCATCGTCTATCTGTCGGCCGACTTCTATGAGCATGCGACGGCATTTCTGATGGCGGGCGTGTTTGAACGGCATGACCGGACGCGGTTCGAAACCATCGCAATATCTTACGGTCCAGACGATCACAGCCAGATGCGCCACCGGCTGGAAACTGCCTTCGATCATTTTCTTGATGCGCGAATGCTGGGGGACCGTGCGGTTGCCGAACGACTGCGCGAAATGGAAGTGGATATCGCAATCGACCTGAAGGGCTACACCGGTAACGCGCGCCCAGGTGTTCTCGCACAACGAGCGGCACCCATTCAGGTGCATTATCTCGGTTATCCGGGAAGCCTCGGCACCAGCACGATCGATTACCTGATTGCAGATAAAATTGTCATTTCCCCCGACACGGCCGATGACTACGCCGAACGTATTGTGTATCTCCCCGGCTGTTATCAGTGCAACGATTCGAACCGGCCCGATCCTGCGGTGAGCCCGGCGCGCGCAAGGTTGGGATTGCCGGAAGATGGATTTGTGTTCTGCTGTTTTAACAGCAGTTTCAAAATTGGCCCCGGCATCTTCGCAACCTGGATGCGGATTTTGCGTGAGGTTCCGGACAGCGTGTTATGGCTGCTGAAATCGCATCCGGCTGTCGTCACCAATCTCCGGCGCGAGGCTGTCCGGCACGGCATTGCGCCCGAGCGTCTGATCTTCGCGGACACCGTTCCTCTTCCGGAGCATCTGGCGCGTTTGCGTGTTGCCGATCTTGCGGTTGATACGTTTCCCTACGGCGCACATACCACTGCAAGCGACGCGGTCTGGGCCGGAGTCCCATTGCTAACGATTGCCGGCGAGAGTTTTGCTTCGCGTGTGGCGGCCAGTATCCTGACATCTGCGGGCCTGAGCGGACTGGTCGCCACGTCAGCGGACGAATACTTCGAGCGCGCAATCACGCTCGCCCGGGATCGGCAAACTCTGGCGGAAATTCGCAATGGATTGCGAATCCGGCGCGCGACAATGCCACTGTTCGATACCGCGCTTTTCACGCGCCGGTTGGAAAGGGCCTATCTGATGATGTACGAGCGATATCAGGGCGGCCTGCCGCCGGCGTCTTTGACGGTAGCAGGATGAACGTGTTGCGGGATCGGCGATTCCTGCGGGCGGAATGAGGCAGTGAATCAAGACCAACTCCAGCAGGCGTTCAGGCTGTATCAGGAAGGCCGATTGGAATCCGCCGTAGAGCTGTTGCGCGGCTATTTGGCACAATCTCCATTCGATGCCCCGGCAAATCATCTCCTCGGAGCGATTTGTTACCGTCTCGGCAAACTGGATGCTGCGCGCGATCATCTTGTGCGCGCCTGCTCGGCGCCGGGCGCAAGGGCGGACATGTTCAACGATCTTGGAGCTGCCCTGAACGGACTTGGTGATCAGGCCGGCGCAATCGCGGCATACGAACGCGCGCTAACGATGGAGCCCAATCAGCCCGTCATACTGAGCAATCTCGCGGTGGTATACCGGGAACAGGGCCAGCCGCAGCGCGCGATTGCTGCGCTGCGCCGGGCGCTGGCGATCAATCCGAATCTCGCCGAAGCGCAGTCGAATTTGCGAAACACGTACCGCGACATTGTTTCGCCATGGCATTTCCCGATGGTCAACGACCGGCCACGCAACGATGCATACCAGGCTGCGATCGCGCGCATGGTTCCCGGCCGTCGCGCACTCGATATCGGCACGGGTACCGGCCTGTTGGCAATGATGGCCGCCAAAGCCGGCGCGGCGAGCATCACCGCCTGTGAAGCGGACCCGGTCATCGCCGGTCACGCGCGCGATATTGTTGCCCTGAATGGGCTATCCCATCAGGTCCGGGTGATCGCGAAACATTCGACCGCGCTGGCCCTTGGAACCGATTTGCCGCAGCGCGCGAATGTCCTGATCACCGAGACATTTTCGAGCGATCTTCTCAGCGAAGGGATCCTTGCGTCCATCGAACATGCACATCGCGAGTTGCTGACCGAAGATGCGGCCGTGATACCTTACCGCGCCAGCGCATGGGCATATGTTGCCGGTGGAGCGAATATCGAAACCCTGCTTTTCGCGGGAAATTCCCACGGGTTCGACCTGACGCCGTTCAACGATTTCGCGCCCGCGCTGCTGCCTGTGAACCTGGACAATGTCCCGCACGAAATATTGTCGGACGATTTCGAGCTGTTCAGCTTCGATCTGCGGTCGCGGAATTTTCCGGTCGACGAACGCATCATCACTGTTCCGGTGACGCGCTCCGGGGTGGCGTCGGTCCTGGTGCAATGGATTCGTCTCGAGCTGGACGACGCTGCGCAATACGAAAATCGGCCGGTGGCGCGGTTGCAGGCGGAAAATCACTGGACGCAGATCCTGCACCGCTTTCCGGAGCCATTGCATGGCGAGTCGGGCAGTAACGTCAGGCTGATCGCCCGGCACAACCGGCAGCAGATTTCTGTCGCGGTTGTGCGTTAAGCGCGGCGCGTGATCGACAATTGCCGGCGGTTGTGTCCCGCGAGAATGTGCACGACTGTTCCTGCTGCCACGGCGAATGGCTGTGGAAACCGGTACAGTATCTGTGTCCAATGGGCTTCGGCCTGCGGATCTCGCGAAGGGCGATTCTCGTAATGGCTGACCCCATCGACGTCGAGTCGAATCCATTGCACCACGGCCGTTGCAATCCCCGATTTGGTCACCGGAATCGCGATTTCGCGGCTTTGCATCTCGAACATGGGCGAGGCGAGATCGAATCTGAACAGTTCGAAATCATCCGACAGGATGGCATGTGGCACATTGTTCAGCGTCACGGGAAACACGGGCGGCGCAAAGTCGTTGAAGGCTGAAAGGTCGAAGCCTTCGCTGCGGCCGGCGAACAGCATCGTCGCGAGCTCCGGACCGCCGGCGAGATAACCCCTGGCAGCAGCGCAATCCGGAATGATGGTGGGATTCGGGATCAGCAATTCGCGATGCGCGTGCTCGATTGCCGGAAGAATCCCCTCGCTGAGCAGATCGCTTGAGAAGGTCTCGGTAATCAGGACCTCAGCCCTTTCAGCGAGGTCCTGTCCAACGGAAAGCCCGGTCGAGTGTTTTGCTATGACGGTCACGCGATCGGCCAGCCCGTTGCTGGCAATGATCTCGCGTGCCCGTTCGGCGATCACGGTATTCCCTTCGCAGGTAGTGACGCTGGCAGCGCCTGCGCTCGCCGCAATCATCGCGAGCAGACCAGCGCCTGTCCCGATCTCGAGCACGCGCTTTCCCGGAACAATTTGCGCGATTGCCTGCCGGTATGCTGCATTGCGCGGGTGATCATTGATCATGGCAAAATGCCACGGTGGCACGACGTCCCGGTACGCGTTTCTCAGATTCAGCTGCGCGTCCGTCAGTTCCGGTTTCAGCGCAACGGCGCGGCGCAGCGTCTCAATGGCCCTGTGGGTTTCGCCCTGCGCGAGATAGATCACGCCAAGATTGCTGAGCGCATCCGCGTAATCGGGATCGAGCGCCAGCGCGCAACGATAGGCGGCGACAGCGCCACGCAAATCATCAAGACCTTTTAGCGCCGCGCCATAGTTGTTGTACATTTCCGCAGTTGCGCCCGGACTCGCGCAGGCGTGTGCCAGATGATCGCGGGCCGCAGCAAATCGGCCTTGACGGTAATAAATCACGCCCAGCAGATGATTGGCAGGACCATCGGACGGAGAATTCCGGAGACAGGCATGCAGCAATTCCGCAGCCGGCTCGAGCCGGCCCGTTTTGTAATATTCGAATGCCTGCAGCAGTGGTGCCTGATTCATCAGCGCAGCGGAGTCTATCGCGACATTCGCTGCGCTGGCAAATCGCCGTTTCCGTGTCTCACCACGTCTTGGTCAGCACCACTCCAATGGTTCGACCCTGATCGCTTTCGGAAATATCGTAGGTGGCGGGATTACCCGCGCCTGTTCCGATGCGGTATTCGAAGGCCGGCAATCTGTTGAGAATGTTCTGGATCACCAGCTGAATCTGCACGTGCTTCAGATAAACATTCGCCGGCTGATCGCCCGTGTCGTAGCCGAACGACAGGTCGAATGTGTAATAGGACGGCTCGATGTCCGAATAATTGCTGATCGCGCAGGGGAAACTCCCGCCGCCGATGGTGCCGCCGGACGTCAGGCAGGCGAAATTCACGTTCGGCGGAGCATTCTGGGTGTTGAAGAAATGGCCGGTGTAATTGACGAAGCCGGTGACCGACAGCGGGCCATCGCTCCAACCGAGCCGGCCGCGGTAACGCAGCCGCGGCAGTGACTCGACGCCGACCTGCGGAATTCCGTTCAGCGTGCCCAGCGTGGTGTGGAACAGATCCTGGATGGTTCCGGCTTCGGGATCGGTCGCGCTGAGGAAATTCGCGCTATACTGATGCAGATAATAGGTACCCACAATACCGGTGTTCCACGCGCCGAGATCGCCGAGGTCGAGATCATAGCTGGCGGTGAAATCAATACCCTGGGCTTTGATGTAACCGGCATTGAAGGTTGCGCCGTCATTGATCCACACCACCGTGGAGAGGACGCCCGCCGGCACGGGATTGCGGGGGCTGGCGAGCAGTCCGGCCACCATATTCTCAAATTCAGGGCAGGTTGTCGGCGTATTGTTGTTGCTGCAACCCGCAACATCAACGCCCGCTTTGGCGATATCGGTTGGCACGATATAGGAAAAGCCGAGGCCGGGATCGTTGACCGAAGTTGTGTTCGGATTGGCAAAGCCGCGGAGCGCGCCGGTGATCTTGATCTGATACCAGGTCGCCTGAATATCGAGCCCGCGCAGGAAAGCGGTGGGTGCGAATTCTCCGGTCAACGCCCAGTCCGTGGCGGTTTCGGGATGCAGGTGCTGGCCTGCGGTATTTGTGTAAAGCCGCATCCCTGCCGAATTCGCCACGCCGGCGGCGCCAAGTAGCGCCATTCCGATTGGCGCCGCTTTGGCGCCGCATGAATTGCCTGCCGTTCCGCCATTGTTGGTGTTCCCGTCCCAGCCGATGAATCCCGCGCCGGGATTCAACAGCCGTCCGGCCATAGAATCTGCCGCCGGATTGCAATTGACGTTGATCAGCGCGTTCTGGGCAAACAATGAGGAGTTCCAGGCAGCAATCGCAGTCTTCGCCAATGGCGATTCTTCTGCGAATCCCGGTGCGCGGAATGAGGTGCCCCAGGCGCCGCGGATGGTCAGGCCGTAATCCTCGGTCAGCGTCCAGTTGAATGCGACCTTCGGATTGCTGGTGCCGCCGTTGAATCCACCCTGCTGATGGTACTGGTCGTGCCGCCATGATCCTTCGATGTCCAGCTGGCGCACGAGCGGGATAGAATTGGCGTCACTGACGAGTGGCACATTCAATTGTGAGAAGACGGCAAACCATTGCTTGCTTGCCGAATCGAGAAGGCTGGGCACCAAAAGCGACGGCGTGGCGGTGTTGTCAAAGACGTGGAAAGCGAACTGGGACGATACGTATACAGCGCCGACCGCAAGCTTCACATCGCCCGCCGGCAGCGAAAACAGGGGGCCATCAAAATCCGCACCCTTCTGATTAATCCAGACTTCCGACTGATAGGCGCGGACGCCCTGGATGTAACCGATTGTCGCGGGCGAGTTGCACTGGAAGGCGCGCGGATCGCAGAACAGATCGAGATAAGGAACGGTCGAGGGCCGGGTCCATGTCCCGACGCCCGGGAAGGTGCCGACACCGGCACTTGCCGGCATGGTCCAGCCGAGAGCCGCGGAAACAGCATTGGGATTGACCGCGTGGACCGCGGAACTCGTGTCGTTGAAGGTCTCTCCGTAATAGAGCTTTCCTTCCCACCCGAACGGGAGATCGAGGTTAAAGCCGCCAAGATAGCGATCGGCGATCTCGTGGGCCGATGTGAGAGGATTGGCCTCCAGTGAAATGTTGTAATTGACTTTGAGATTGTTCGGGGCGCCGATCGGATAATAGGGATTGGACGTCGGGACCTGAACCAGAAGGTCGTTACCCGACGCGGGCGAGAGGGTCGCGGGATTCACATATTGCGCCTGGCGGTTGTCATAAAAACCTTCGGCAAAGATCGATACAAAGCCGATCAGATGCTGATCGAATGTTCCCACGACGGCGTTGCGCTGCTGCGCCGCGTCGTACCACGAAATCGAATAGGGGTTAATTTCATTGCGCGTGCCGTTGAGGTCATTGCCGAGACCGCCATTCGCGGCCACTGCAAATGTTGACCAAACCAGCGGATTGGGAGTTGCGTTGTAGTTCGACCCGGCACCCGCTGGAATGGCATAACAATTGTTGCAAGCCTGCCCGAACGCAGCAGCGCCACCGGTGCTGGTGGACGGGTTGAGTGATGTCTCGGCCGTTTGGGTCGGATTGCCGACTGAAATGGTTCCGGGAATGGAGGACCGGATCGGCTGGCGGTTGTCCAGGCCAAACGGCGCGAAATTATAGGACAGATTGGAACGCGCGCTGCCCTTCAGCGGCGAATCGTCGTCCCATTCATAAGTCAGCGTGATATCGCCGCCTTCCCAGGTCCGGCCCCACAGTTGAGAGCCCTGATATTCCGATTTTCCATCGGCCTGGCTGGTTTTTAATTGCGTGACCGCGCCGTCATAGCCGCGCTTCAGGATGATGTTCACGACGCCGGTAACTGCGTCGGATCCGTAAGTCGCCGATGCGCCATCCACCAGGATGTCAATGCGATCCAGCGCCAGCGCGGGGATGATTGAAGGATCGATGGCGCACAGCGCTTCGCCCTGCCCGGGGAAACGGTAGCCGTCGATCATCAGCAGTGCACGCGTCCCGTCGTTGGGATCGAGGCCGCGGATATTTACGCGGGTCTCCTTGCCAATATTGTTATTGGCATTTGTGCCGACCGGACCGGGCGTCACATTGGCAAAGGGCGTGGTCCTGAACAGGTCGGCGGTGGTCAGCGCGCCGGTCTGCGCATAGTCCTGCGGGCCGAGATTAGTGACCGGTACGCCGACCGCGACGGTGCCCCGAATCAGAGACCCGGTGATCAGCACCTGCTCCTGCACTTCCGGAACGGCCTGGGCGGTCTGTTCCTGCGCAACCTGCTGTGCCGACGCACCACCGGCGCCTGACATTGCCAGCAGCGATGCAGATCCCAACAAGGATGTAAGTTTGGATGTCTTCGAATTCATGGTCCCCTCTCCTCGCAGATTCGCCAAAGGATCTGCGTCCAAACCTGCTCTCCCTGTCCGCGAGAACAGAGCTACGACCCGAAACGAATGCTTACCCCCGTGGAGCTACCGCTCATCGCGCAGGTGCGACTCCACAACTTGAGCGTTAGCTAAAATTCGCGGATGGTCAATCGTTATGAATAAAAAATGAAAAAATGATCAGACAATGAGGCCAACCTGACAACAGGCTTACATCTGCGATGACACCATCGACAGCATTAACGATTGCCGAATCTATAAAGTGATAGAATGGCTTATGGATTTTATGCGAACTGGCAGCGCAATTGAAAATACAGCACCGCCGCCTTCGCGCTCACCGACGCCGACATTTCCGCCATGAATTTGAATTGCGCGCTGCACGATGGAAAGTCCGAGCCCGGCATTTGGACCGCCGCGCCGGTCTTGCCGCCAGAAGCGCCGAAAGATCAGCTCGCGTTCCTTTGGAGGAACGCCCGGACCGCGGTCCTTGACAGTCACTGCGCCAGACGCGAGGACATCCACCTCTACTGCGGTTGCTGCCGCGGTGTAGCGAATTGCATTTTCGACCAGATTACGCACGGCGCGGAACAGCAATTCTGCATTTCCCTGCACCCACACGGGCGCAGACGGCGCATTGAGCTCAATCGTTTTTCCCTGTGCCAAGGCGACGGGAGCCATCAGGCTGACGGCCTCGCAACAGACGGCGCGCAGGTCGGCCGCGTCTTCCTCACCGATGGTGGACGATTCGAGTTCGGCCAGCTCGAGCAGCTGCCCGACGATCCGGCTCATGCCGAGGATTTGGGGCCGCAGTTCGGCGGCCAGCTTCTGGTCTGCTGAAACATCGATCATGGTCATCAGGATTGCAAGCGGCGTTCGCAATTCGTGGGCGGCATCGGCGGTCAAGTCGCGCTGCATCTGAAAACCGCGTTCCAGACGGTCGAGCGCCTCGTTGACCGCGACCACCAGCGGCAGGACTTCATCGGGAAGCCCGGTATCAGGAAGGCGCAATCCGATGGTCCCGGGGTGAATTTTGCGCGCACGTTGGGACGCCGTGGTGATCGGCTTCAGCGCCCTTCGCACGATCAGGACATCGAGTGCAAGGAGCAGCGCAAACATCGGCAGCACCACCCATGCAAGGCGGCTGACAAAACCGGCAACCACATCGTCGACAATGACGTCGGCGTTTGCGAGGTCCTGCGCCACTTCAATGGTGGCGCTGCGGTTCCCTTTGCGAACCGGAAAATCGATGCCGTAAAACGCCGCCTTGCCACTCCGCTGCTGAAAAAATGCCGGCGCCTGGGGTGGAATGTCAGGTGCAAACAGCGCCTCCCGGCGTGGCAGCGAGGATGAAACGACGCGCCCATTTTCGTCGATGATTGCAAGCGCGTACCCGCCGTAACCGCGGCCATAGAGCGCCGCGAGATCCGGCGGCAGATCGACAGTCCATCGATCTGCATTAAGCTGAAGATATTGCGCGACAGTCGTCGCGTGGTCGAGCAACAGACGCTGTTCAAAATTGTTGGCAGTTGCGCCGAGAACAAACCACACCGCAAAGGTAATCGCGCCGAACACGCCGGCCAGCGCCAGCACATGCAGCGAAATGATTCTTTGCAGAATGGATTTGAACCGCAATCTCATGCTGCTTCCCGAATCAGATAACCGACACCCCTGATGGTGTGAATTTCCACGCCGGCATTCGCGTCCGAGAGCTGTTTGCGAAGCCGGTGAACATAAACCTCGACCGCATTCGAACTCACTTCCTCGGAAAGGCCATAGAGCTGATCCTCGATGACCTGCTTTGGCACGACGCGGCCGCTTCGGCGCAGCAATACTTCAAGCACCGCGGCTTCGCGTGGAGGCACGAATTCCAGCTTGCCGTCGACGGTGATTTCGCGCGCTGCGGTGTCGAATGTCAGGCGTCCGAGTCGAAGCGCGGCGCCGAGCAGTACTCCCGGGCGGCGTAACAGCGCATGCAACCGGGCGATAAGTTCTTCCAGCGCAAACGGCTTGCCGAGGTAATCATCGGCGCCGCGCTGGAAGCCTTTCACTTTGTCATCCACGGCGCTGCGCGCGGTGAGTATCAGGACGGGAGTCGAATCCCCTTTGGTGCGCAAGGAATGCAATACCGCATAACCATCTCCGTCAGGCAAACCGAGATCGAGGATTATCGCGGAGAAGCGCTTCGCCGCCAACCCATCGAGTGCTTCGGCAACCGTCTTCACCGTATCAACGGAAAAACCTGCCGCGGTCAGCCCCTTTTCCAGCAGGCTGGAAAGCGTTTCATTGTCCTCGACGAGCAGCAGTCTCATTGCGGCTTGCGGTCAAGTCGCCCGGGGCGCATTCGCGACGCCGGGTCTGCGGAAATCGTGCAAAACAGGCTTGTGCGGCAACATTTGCCGTAACCTTCTCATGACCGGAAGTTCAAAATAGAGATGAATCACGATCGAGACCGCAATGGATGAGGCAATAAGGACAGCGACGAGCGCCCATTGAACAGGTCGCGGCCACAAATCCGCTCCCCTGAACAGAAAGCGCAACAAGCCGTAAATTACGTAAGGATGAATGAGGTAGAGAACATACGAGCCGTCGCCAGCGAGCAAAATTGCACGAGACTTGATCGCTGCCCCGAAACGCCGCTCACACAAAACCACACACGCCAGAAGAAGTGCGGCAGGCAAGCCCCAGCATTCCCAACGCGGCGGTGTTTCCCAGGGCCAGAGCAGCAGCGCGAGCGCCGCAGAGGCACCGATCAACCAGCCGGCGAGTTCCAGCGGCCGGCCCGGGTTGTGCCGTTCGATTGAAATGCGGCTCACGAGTTGGAACACAACAATTCCATAAACAAACTCCACAACAATGGAATTGCCATAAAAACGTCCAGCCGGTGAACCGGGTGAAACCGCGCCCGCCACCGCCATGATCCCCACGATGGCTGCGGCTGAAATCAGGGGCGCATTGCGCCGGGATAGTCGAAGCGCAACGGCGAATATTGCGTAAAAGTACATCTCATAATCGAGGGTCCAACCAACATAGAGCATCGGCTCAAAGCTGCCGTTTGGGCGCATTTGCGGGATAAAAAAAAGCGAGGTTATCAGCGACTGCCAATCCGTGAATGTGTGGTGGACCAGCTGAGGAAACAGAAGCGCGATAGAAAAAACGCCCAGGGTCGCCGCCCAATAGAACGGCACGATCCGGATGATGCGCTTCAGTTCGAAATTCCGCGGATCGCGGGTGGCGATGGAGGAAATCACGAAGCCACTGATGACGAAGAAAAGATCGACGCCGAACTGGCCATAGCCGAACCGGGCATATGCCGGCATCGCCAGACCCGGTGGCAGAGTCGAATGCAGATACACGACACAAATCGCTGCGACGGCGCGCAGAACCTGAATATTTGCGATCCGCGTGAGATCGTCCTTGTTCGTAGCAGACCTGGTCATCGTTGTAACAATTTCACCGCGTATGACGCCACATTCTCGTTCTGACGTTCGCATTCGGGCCACACCAACGGCAAGATCAATCCGCTGTGATGTCAGACTGTTGTAAGCGGACGCGCCTATAAGGTTGACGCGCAGAGGGGCTGATGCCCACCGCGCTCCGTGCTTTCCGGAACCGAAATCCATGCCCGACGATCATGCGCAATTCCGGCGCGCCTTGCCTCTGCGCCGGCAGATCGGAATTGCCGCCATGGTGGCCGCGCTGGTGTTTGGCGGACTGGGCTTGTGGTTCCTCACATCTGCGCCCGCCGCCCCGGCGGATACGACCCAGCTGCCCGCGATTCCCGGCGGCAGCTTCCGGGTCACACCGCTGGAAATGGCGGCGCTGAAAATCGAGCCGGTTTCGCTGATGTTGTTCAGGGCCGAAACAGTGACCGAAGGTTCAATCGCCCTCGATGATGACCTCGTGACGCCGGTATTTTCCCCCTTCTCCGGCCGTGTCACGGGTGTGATCGCAAAGCTCGGCGCCCACGTCAGCCGTGGGGAGCCGTTGCTGGCGGTCGAAGCGTCCGAATTCGTCCAGGCACAAAGCGATCTGGTGACGGCGAAAGCACAATACGATCTCGCGACGACAAATGAGAAACGCCAGCACGAGCTGTACGACGCGCAAGGCGCGGCACTGAAGGATTGGCAGCAGGCGCAGGTGGATTTGGCCACCGCACAGGGAGCGCTGGCGGCAGTGCGCAACCGCTTGCGCATTCTCGGTAAGACGGACGCCGAGATCGACGCGTTGGAGCGCGGACCGAAAATGCCCGCGATGAATCCCGAGTCGGCCGTTTTGGCGCCGATCTCCGGGACCATTGTCCAGCGCAAGGTCGGCCTGGGCCAATATATCCAGGCCGCCGCGTCGGACCCCGTGTTTTCGATCGGCGATTTGTCCACAGTGTGGCTGATTGCGAATGTGCGTGAAGCCGACGCTCCGCTGATGCATGTCGGCGATCCCGTCGAAGTCCATGTGCTGGCCTATCCAGACCGGGTGTTCGACGCGAAAATCAGCTATGTGGCACCCTCGATCGATGCCTCGACGCATCGCCTGGCAGTGCGCGCCGATGTCGCCAATCGCGATGGACTCTTGAAGCCGCAAATGTTCGCCAGTTTCACCATCCTCACAGGCTCAGAGACTTCCGCCGTCGGGGTGCCGCAAAGCGCCGTCGTATATGAGGGCGACACGGCACGTGTGTGGGTCAATGATGCCAGGGGTGCATTATCGCTGCGGCAGATCAAGACCGGTCGCAGCAACGCGAATATGGTGGAAGTGCTGAGCGGATTGAAGCCGGGCGAACGCGTCGTCGTCAGCGGGGCGGTATTCATCGATCGCGCCGCGACCAATCAGTAGCCAGGGCAGGACGCGGCATGGACAAAATCGTCGCCGCAGCGCTGAAACAGCGCGTCATTGTCGTCGTGATGCTCTGCCTGCTGGCGATTGCCGGAGTCGTGGCCTTCATCAATCTGAATATCGAAGCCTATCCCGATCCCGTACCGCCGCTTGTGGACGTCATTACCCAAAATGCTGGTCAGTCGGCGGATGACATCGAGCGCTACATCACGATTCCGGTCGAAATCCAGATGGCGGGAATACCGAACGTCACCGCCATACGCACGATTTCCCTGTTTGGACTGTCGGATGTCAAAATCCAGTTCACCTACGACTTTACCTATGACCAGGCGCAGCAATGGGTGTTCAATCGGCTGTCGCAATTGCCGCCGTTGCCAAACGGCGCCCTGCCACAGATTTCACCCGAAAGCCCGATCGGCGAAATCTACCGGTATCGTGTGGCGGGTCCACCGGGTTATTCCGTCACCGATCTGAAAACCATCCAGGACTGGATGCTGCAACGCCGCTTCAAATCGGTACCGGGTGTTATCGACGTGACCGGATGGGGCGGGCAGATCAAAACCTATGACGTCAATATCGATCAGCAGAAGCTGGTCGACTATGGACTGACGCTGGCCCAGGTGTTGCAGGCACTGAACAACAACAACATCAATGTCGGCGGGCAGACGGTCAATATCGGCGCGCAATCGGCGGTCGTGCGCGGCGTCGGCCTGATTCATTCGATGGACGACATTCGCAATACGATGGTCAGTTCGCCGAATTCCACACCGGTGTTTCTCAAAGATATTGCCACGGTCGAAGTCGGTCACCTGCCCCGTTTGGGTATCGCCGGCCAGGATCAGGACGATGATATCGTGCAGGGCATCGTGCTCATGCGCCGGGGCGCCGAAAGCAAACCGACGATTGCCGCAGTCGAAGCCGAAGTCGAGAGGATCAATGGCTCGGGCATCCTTCCGCCCGGCGTACGCATCGAGAAGATTTACGATCGCACCGATCTGATCAAAGTCACGACGAATACGGTGCTGCACAATATGATTGCAGGGATTATCCTGATCTTCTTCGTGCAGTGGCTGTTCCTCGGCGATTTCCGAAGTGCGGTCATCGTCGCCACCACGATCCCTTTCGCGCTGTTCTTCGCCATTCTGATCATGGCGATGCGGGGAGAGTCCGCCAATCTGCTGTCGGTCGGCGCTATTGATTTCGGGCTGATCGTCGATGCGACGGTCATCATGATGGAAAACATCTATCGCCACCTCGCCTCGCCTCACGAGAAGCGATCCACGCATAACCCGGCTATGGACGCGCGACGGCCGGTATTCGGGCTGACCGGAACGCTCGCAGTGATCGCCAATTCGGCGTCGCAGGTGAACCGCGCGATCTTTTTCTCGGCGGCCATTATCATTGCCGGTTTTGTGCCGCTGTTCACCATGACGGGAATCGAAGGTCACATTTTCGGGCCGATGGCGCGAACCTATGCCTATGCGATCGCGGGAGGACTGATTGCCACCTTCACCGTCACGCCGGCACTGAGCGCGCTGCTTCTCCCCGACAGGATCGACGAAGTGGAAACCTTCGTCGTGCGTGCAGTCCGGCGGACCTATCGGTGGGTCATCGAGTTTGCGATTCCAAACCGTATTATCACGCTCGCCTGCGGCGCTGCGGTTCTCGTCGCCGGAGTGATCGCCCTGCCCCATCTCGGGAGCGAGTTCCTGCCGCATCTTGAGGAAGGCAATCTTTGGATTCGCGCGACCATGCCGGTGTCGATTTCGCTCGACGAGGGCGACAGCTACGTCAATCGAATCCGGGAAATTATCAGGAGTTACCCTGAAGTTGAAACCGTGGTGTCGCAACATGGACGGCCGGATGACGGGACGGATGCGACGGGGTACTTCAATGCGGAATTCTTCGTGCCGCTGAAGCCGTTCGATACCTGGCCTGGTGGAATGGACAAAGCGAAGCTGACCGACGAGTTGACAAAACGATTCACTGCGGCATTTCCGGGAATCGATTTCAACTTCTCGCAATATATCGAAGACAATGTCGAGGAAGCCGCATCAGGCGTGAAGGGCGAGAACTCCGTCAAACTGTACGGCAATGATCTTGCCACTCTTGAAATGACCGCGAACAGGATCAAGGATGTGATGGGCACGGTTCCCGGAATTACCGATCTGGCGATTTTCAAATCGCTCGGGCAACCGACCGTGCGCGTCGACATCGATCGGGCCAAGGCTGCCCGTTACGGCCTTGCGACCGGCGATATCAACGCTGCGGTGCAGGCTGCAGTCGGCGGACAGGCGGCGGGAAATCTATACGAGGACGGCAGCGACCGTAACTTCCCGATCATGGTTCGCCTGGCACCGGAATACCGGAGCAGCCTCGATGCGATCCGGCGAATCCGCATCGGCGCGCCCAATCCCGCGGGCAGCGGTACAGTGCAGATTCCACTGACCGATGTTGCCGATGTGCACCTGGCGTCGGGCGCATCGTTTATCTACCGCGAGGGACAGGAGCGCTATATCCCCATCAAGTTCAGCGTGCGCGGGCGCGATCTCGGAAGCGCCGTCACCGAGGCGCAGAACAAAATCGCGCGCGGGGTGCAATTGCCTGCCGGCTATCGTCTGGAATGGGCCGGTGAATTCGGCGAATTCCTTGAAGCGTTGCAGCGGCTGGCGGTGATGGTGCCGCTTGGATTGTTCCTGATCGGAATCCTGCTGTACATCAATTTCAATTCGCTGCGCGACGCGCTGCTCGCGGCGAGCGTCATCCCAATGGCGCTGATTGGCGGCATCCTGTCGCTGTTGTTCACCGGGACGGCATTCAGCGTATCGGCCGCGATCGGGTTTGTGGCATTGTTCGGCATTGCGGCGATGGATGGCATCATAGTGCTGTCGTTTTACAATCGCATGCTCGATGAAGGATTGGATCGCGCCACAGCCCTGATGCGGACCTGCATGACGCAGCTTCGCCCCGTGTTGATGACTTGTGTTGCCGCCGCCGTCGGCCTCATTCCAGCAGCCGTTTCGACCGGAATAGGATCGCAAGTGCAAAAGCCACTCGCGCTGGTCGTTGTCGGCGGGATGCTGTTGGCGCCGTTCCTGATCCTCATCGTGTATCCGGTGCTGATCGACATTTTCTCGCGCCGGACGCAAACACGTGAGCAGGGCCTGTTGCGCCCGCAACCGGCAGAGTGAACCAATATGGAGGCACTTGAGTTTTCGGCAATTCCCCCCACCCGAAGCGCTCGGCGCTTCAACCTCCCCGCGAGGCGGATGTTAATCCTCATGGCGGCGGTACTTCTGGTTTCCGGATGTACGCTGGGGCCGGATTTCCACGCGCCCGCGCCACCCCCGGTCACTGGCTACACCAAACTACCGCTGCCTGGCCAAACGGAGTCGGCACCGGTGCCGGGCGGCGAGGCGCAACATTTCACGCCGGGCAGTGAAATTCCAGGCGAGTGGTGGACTCTGTTTCGTTCTGCAGCGCTGGACACTCTTGTCCAGGAGTCAATCAAGGCCAATCCGACGCTTCCGGCAGCACAGGCGGCGCTGCGCAGTGCGATGGAGAATGTCCGGGCGCAACAAGGCATGTTTTATCCGCAGGTCACAGCCAATGTCTCGGCCAATACCAACCGGCAATCTGCCACGCTGTCTCCGGTGCTCAACAATAATGTGCTGCTCTACAGCCTGTATCAGACCGGGCTGGGCGCTTCCTGGACGCCGGACATTTTCGGCAATAACCGGCGTCAGGTCGAAGTGCTCCAGGCGCAGGCGGATGCGCAGCGCTACCAGCTCGATGCAGCCTATCTGGCGCTGACTGCCAACGTCGTCGCCGGGGCCATCCAGGAAGCATCGCTCCGCGGTCAGATTGAAAGCACGCGCCAGGTGATTCACAGCATTGAGGATGCGCTTGCGATCATGCGGCGCCAAATGGAGTTGGGCCAGATTTCCGGAGGAGAGGTTGCGGCCGAGGAGGCGGCGCTCGCCCAGGCGGAGCAGATTCTACCGCCGCTGGAAAAGCAATTGGCGCAGGAACGCGATCTGCTGACCGAATTGGCGGGCCGGCTGCCAAGCGAGGAGATCAGCCAATCCTTTGAACTTTCCGCTTTGCAGTTGCCGCAGGACCTGCCCCTCTCGCTGCCCTCAAAACTCGTCGAACAGCGGCCGGATATCAAACTTGCCGAAACCAATATGCATGCCGCCAATGCGGCCGTCGGCGTCGCGGTGACCAACATGTTTCCGCAAGTAACGATCAGCGCCGATATCGGGACAGTGGCATCGCGAATCGGCGACCTGGTGCAGCCGGCAAACGCCTTCTGGAGCGTCGGCGGCAGTCTGCTGCAGCCGGTGTTTGAAGGCGGCAGGCTGAAGCATCTGACGCGCGCCGCAGAAGCTGCCTATGACCAATCTGCCGCGAATTACCGCAACACGGTACTGACCGCATTCCAGAATGTCGCCGACGTTCTGCACGCCTTACAGTCTGATGCCGAATTGCTGAAAACCACCTCGGCGACCGAAGCAGCCGCATTGCGCAGCTTGGCTATTGCCCGGCGACAATTGGAACTGGGCCAGATCCAGTATCTCGGTTTGCTGGCGGCGCAACAGGCTTATCAGCAGGCGCTCATCACCCGCATCCAGGCACAGGCCAGTCGTCTTGCAGATACAGCAGCATTATTTCAGGCATTGGGTGGCGGCTGGTGGAATAATCAAGCCGTTGTCGAAGCGGCATACAAGCCGGCGACTGTCAACGGGCGGCCTTAACTCGCGGCGCAAGAAAAAGCGGGAACCTTCCGCCTTTTTTTTCAATCGGTACAATGTTAAACCTTTGCTTACGTTTCCATGCGGCGAAGCAACCGATGATCGGATTTCGCCGGCCTGGGCAATGAAACTTGGGAGGGTTGCATGATGGACATTCGGGTTCTTGCGCGCGGCGGTACGGCTTTGGGAGCCGTTCTCGCCTTGTCGGTGGTGGCCGGGTCGGCACTGGGGGCCGGTGCCACACCCGACATTTCCGGAACTTACTGGGCGGCGGAATATCATCCCAAACTGATGCTGCAGGGCGGCGGCGCACCGCCGCTGAACGCCGATGGTCAGAAGGCTTATGCGATGAATCAGGCCGGCCTGAAGGACGGCTCGATCACCGATGCGGCGCGCAAATTCTGCGTTCCTGACGGTATTCCACGCACCATGGCTTCTCCCTATCCGTTTGAAATCATCCAGGCTCCGCCCGGACAGGTCACCATTGTGCACGAGCTGAACCACCAGATTCGCGTCGTTGCGATGGACAAGCCGCTGCCGACCTATGACGAACTGGTGCCGTATCCCTTCTACAACGGCCATTCGGTTGGCCATTGGGAAGGCGACACCCTGGTCGTCCAGACCGCCGGCTTCAACGAGAAGACCTTCCTTGACGCAACCGGCCTGCCGCATGACGACATGCTGGTCACGACCGAGCGCTTCCGCAAAGTCAGCCCGACCCAGCTCGAGGACGTGGTGACCATCCACGACCCGACCTATTACACGCGGGACTTCGGCACGCGGTTTGTCTACACGCTGCGCAATGATGTCCGGCTTGAAGACTATGTCTGCGGCGAACAGCATCGCGACATTTCGAAGGTCAACGGGATCACTCAGGCGCGTGCGGCAATCGCCGCAGGCCGTATTCCCGGCCTCTGATCGTCCGAAAGTGACGGTTACCGATCGGCTGCAGGACCAAAGGGTTCTGCAGCCGATTTTTTTGCTTGCAAGCCGCGCCAGTGCGGCGCGAACATTCCCGCAAGTTCCGGCGGCCGAGATGGAGTGACGGAATGCTCCGCATTGTGAGTGTTTTCACCATCGCCGGATGTGCCGCGGCAGCGGCGGTGACCGCCGCGGACAGCGCGGGGGCACCCCGCCCCCGCTTTGCCCCCGATGTCGCCACGGCCTGGCAGGTCGATCATGCCGACGGCGACGATTTTCTTCCGCCGGCAAGCGGACCGGGCCCGGTCAAGTACGATCCGGCCCATCCTTTCGTCCCGACCGTTCCTGGCGGTCCAAATCAGCCGACATACCGTATTGCCGATGTGACCAACCCGATCCTGAAACCCTGGGCCGCCGATGAGATGCGCAAGGCCAATCAGGATGTGCTGAACGGCGGTATTCCCTATGTGCCGCGCGAACGTTGCTGGCCCGCAGGTGTTCCGGCCTATGTACTCGAACCGCCGTTCAACATCACGGTCTTCATCGAGACGCCGAAGGAAATCCTGATGATCCATCAGAATGATTTCCAGGTCCGGCATATTTACATGGACGTGCCGCACAGCCCGCATCCGAAACCGTCATGGACCGGAGAGTCCGTCGGTCACTATGAAGGCGATGAACTGGTCGTCGACACGATCGGCCTGAACGACAAGACGTTCATCGACAATTACCGCACGCCGCATACGGACAAACTGCATGTGACCGAACGTTACAAGCTGACCAATGGTGGAAAGACTTTGATTGACACGATAAGGGTGGAAGATCCCGGTACGTTCAACACGCCGTGGACCGCCATGCAGCGGTGGAAACGGACGGCGCGCGGACCGATCGAAGAAACGCCCTGCGCCGAGAACAACGAAAATATGTTCAATTATAAAGTGCGTCCCATGCCGACGGCGGAAAGACCCGACTTTTAGACCGGTTTCGCAATTGCTTCAGGGAGGCGTTGTGATGAGGATTCTAAGCACGATCATTTGTTTCGGTTTGGCGGTCGGGGCGCTTCCTTCAGATGCTGCGCAAATGGCGGCGCCGCCCGATTTCTCCGGCGCCTGGGCGCGCTCGACTTTCGGATTTGAGCGGCCGGCGACCGGACCCGGCCCGATCGGGCGCTATCATAATCAGTCGAATGCCGGCGGCAATTTCGAAAATCCGATCCTGACGGCGCCGGCTGCGGCAATTGTGAAACAGCGCAGCGAAATCCTGCGCAGCGGCCGCGACTATCCAAACCCGTCGCTGAACTGCTGGCCGATGGTGTCGCCCTACATCTTCCGCGTCCAGGAGATGCAGATGCTGCAGAAAAAGGATGAGGTGGTGTTCCTGTTCATGCAGGATCACCAGATCCGCCGTGTCCGACTGAATTCCATGCATCCGGCGAAGGTCACACCCTCCTGGTATGGCGATTCAATCGGCCACTACGAAGGCGACACGCTGGTCGTCGATACGGTTGGCGCGAAGGTGGCGCGCGAACCGGTTCTCGACATGTATGGTTCGCCGTACACGGACGCATTGCATGTGACCGAACGTTACCGGTTGGTCGATTACCAGGTGGCAAAAGCGGCGCAGGACAAAAACATTCGCGACGCCGGTCCGGTCGCGACCGAACAGGCGGCGGCCGTCGACGAAGGCTACAAGGGCAAAGGCTTGCAGATCGAATTTACTGTCGAAGACAAGAATGTATTCAAGAGGCCGTGGTCGGCGGTGGTCACATGGCGCCGTGCCGGCGGCTGGGTGGAAAATGTCTGCGCCGAAAACGCCTATGAATATTACAGCGGTGTATTGACCGATATTCCGCGCGCGGACCGGCCGGAATTCTGAAATGCGCGCCGGCGCATTCGTGGCATTCCTGGCACTGAGCGTGACCGCGCCATCGCGGGCCGATGCTGTTCCGGACTTTTCCGGCATCTGGGCGCGGACGACCTTCGGCTTTGATCTCCCGCCGTCCGGACCGGGGCCGCTGAAGAATCTCGCGCGCCGGCCCAATGGCACCAGCGACGCGTTCAAGCTGGCCGGCGACTACAACAATCCCATCCTGCAACCCTGGGCTGCCGCCATTGTCAAACAGCATGGCGCCATTTCTCTGGCGGGCAAATCCTATCCTGATCTGTCGAATGAATGCCGCCCGCTCCCGCCGCCCTATGTCTTGCGCATCGCGCAGATGCAGATGCTGCAGGAAAAGGATCGCGTCACGATTCTGTACATCCAGGATCATCAGTTCCGGCAGGTGCGGTTGAACGCGACGCATCCGGCAGGACTGGCGCCGTCGTGGAATGGCGATTCCGTCGGCCATTACGAAGGCGATACGCTGGTCATCGACACGATCGGGATCAGAACCCGGCCAGGTTCGATGATCGACCTGTACGGCACGCCGCATACGGCCGGATTGCATGTCGTTGAACGCTACCGTCTGATCGACGGCGAAGCCGCCAAAACCGCGCAGGAGCGAAGCGAACATGAATATGGCCGCCCCACCACCGAGCCGGTTTATGTCGATTTGGATGACCGCGGAAAAGGCCTGCAGGCGGCCTTCACGGTGGAAGATTCCGGCACCTTCACGAGGAGTTGGAACAGCGCCGTCACCTACCGCCGGTCGTCCGTGAAGGAGTGGGGAGAGATTGCCTGCGCTGAAAATACCCGCGAATATTATCCTGGCGCGACAACAACGGTACCGACTGCAAAAAGGCCTGATTTTTAATGCGATTGGCAGCCTATGGAATTTCGTTGGTTGCGGCATGCATGTGTGCCGCGCCAGTGCATGCGGATTTAGCAGCGAAAATTCCGGATTTGGGGCATGCCGATACCGGCTGGTTTCCGGTGAGCGACGACTTCGAGCCGCCCGCATCCGGTCCCGGTCCGGTGGTTTCCGATCCCGCGCATCCCTATTACAGCAACCAGAGCGGCCGCCAGGCGACCTGGCGCGTGGCCAATCTCGACAATCCCATTCTCCAGCCCTGGGTTCGTGACCGCCTGCAAAAGGCGAACACCAATTCGCTTTCCGGCCATGTCCCGTTTTCTCCGCGCGAGACCTGCTGGCCGGCGGGCGTGCCCGGCTATGACGTGTTCTCGCGCTTGCGTCCGGTCTATTTCCTGCAGCGTCCGAACGAAGTCGTGATCATGAACGAAGGCGATGCGCAATTCCGCCACGTATTCATGAACGTCCCGCATTCGCAAAATCCGAAACCATCATGGTACGGAGAATCCGTCGGCCATTATGAAAACGGCGATCTGGTCATCGACACGATCGGGCTCAATGACAAAACATTCGTCGACAACTACCTGACGCCGCACACGACGTCGCTGCATGTTGTCGAGCGGTTTCACCCCGACCCGTCCGGCAAGCGCCTCGAACTTACCGTCATGGTTGACGATCCCGGCGCATTCAAGATGCCCTGGACGGCGCGGCAGGTTTACCGGCGCGCGCCCCACGACACGATGGAAGAGGCGGTTTGCGCGGAAAACAATGCCGATTTTTTTGGTCAGGGTTTTTTGCCGATTCCAGAAGCGAAGATACCGGATTTCTGAGGAGCGCCCGGCGCCATGGAAGCATTTTTCGGTTGGCTTGAGCATACGGGATTAAGTCAGTTCATTCGCGGCGGCTCATTCGCTTTCCCGCTGATCCTGACCGCACATGTACTCGGCGCGGGTCTGATCGCGGGTACCGGCGCCGCGGTGGCATTCCGGCTGCTGGGCGTTGCACGCGGCGTTCCGGCGGCGCTGTTCGAGGGGTTTTACCCGGTGCTGTGGGGGGCGCTCGCGCTCAATATCGCATCCGGGCTGTTGCTGCTTGACGCCTATCCCTACAAGGCCTTCACCAACCCGGTGTTCTACGTGAAGCTGTCGCTCGTGGCGAGCGGAGTCTATCTCGCGGTGAAAATCAGGGATGGCATCTTACGGGCGCCGGTCTGGCAGACCGCAACGCACCAGGCCGCCGTGATGAATCCACGCGCGCTTGCAACTCTGTCACTCACCTGCTGGGCGGGAGCGCTGATCGCCGGACGCCTGCTCGCTTATACCTATACATGGCTGCTGGTCGGCGTTCCGGGTGGGTTTTAGCCGATGTTCACCGAGCCACTCTATGCACAGCCGTGGGAGCAATGGATACGCGCGAGCGCGCTGCACCACTTTATTTCCGCGCATGGCCAATGGCTTTGGCCGGCGCTGCAGTCGATTCACTATCTCGGCTTTTCTCTGTTGCTGGGCACAGTCGGTTTGTTCGACCTGCGGGTGCTCGGCATGGCGCGGCAGATCGCACCGGCCAAGCTCCATCGCCTGATCCCAATCGGCGTCGCGGGCCTGGCCGTCAATCTGTCGACCGGAATCGTGTTCTTTTTCGGTTTTCCCGAACAGTATTTCTACAATCCGTCATTCCAGCTTCTGGTGACTTTCGTGATGATCGGCTGCGCCAATGCGGCGCTGTTCTACGTCACTCCGGCCTATGGCGGCGTCAAACGCCTTGCACCCGGAGACGACGCACCGCTGCGGGCGAAAATCATCGCCGGAACGTCGCTGTCTTGCTGGATCGCGGTGCTGGTATGTGGCCGGCTGATTACGTTCTTTCGGCCGCCGGTGTTCCACTGATCTCGATTTCCGCCGCCGGGACGGCCCGCTCTATCTGCTTGCGCTGCAAGCTGCGGCGATGGAGCCACGGTGCGATCAACCACAGTACAGCGACCGCAATGATCGGCACCGGCAGGACGACCAGGAGCGTGTAAACTTCCTCCGCCCAATCCAGTTTGGCGTTCCACTCCATTGCTCCTGGCCTCGCAATCCTGTCCGCGGCAACGGCAAAGCCGCAGCCGGTAAGTTACAGCTCTGAACTCAAATAGTATTTTCTGCCGAAGAACTTCGCAACCCGGCGGAGCGACAGCGCTTAGAGCGTGATCCGATTAAATGGAATCGGATCACGCTCTAAATTCCTTTGATTGTCGCGCAATCTTTCGGCGAACCGCTTACACTTCGCCGGATTGCGCTCTAGGCAATTGCCGCGCGGCCCCATTCACCTTAAAGTTTAATCACCATCAGGTTGTGCCGCACTCGGGAGGGGCCGACGCATGAAACCGCTGCCGCAACTGTCTGTCGCCTCCGCGCTGGCATTTGGCGGAATTTTACTTTCCGTCAGCATTGCCTCCGGCGACCCCGGCGACACAACAAGCATTCCCAATTTTGCCTCTGCCAATTTCGGCTGGCAAACCAATGTCGCGGATTGGCAGGCGCCAGCCGCCGGTCACGGCCATGGCCCGATCGCATCCGACCCCGCGCACCCGTTCCTCAGCAATGCTGATGCCGGCAGGGCTGGTGCGCAACCGACGCTGCGCATCGGCAACAGCAATGACCCCGTGCTCAAGCCCTGGGCGGCCAGGCTGATGGCGGATTCCAACGAGGAAGCTCTCAAGGGAATTCGGCAGGTGCCGTTCGCGGCACAGGCGCGCTGCTATCCGGGCGGCGTTCCGGGCCAGCTGCTGTTTCCGTTCGAGCCTTTCTATTTCGTCCAGACACCGAAAGAAGTCTGGATGATCTGGCAGCGCGACCACATGGTCCGACGGGTCTTCCTGACCGATAAACATTCACTGCGCGTGAAGCCGTCATGGTTCGGCGAGTCGATCGGCCATTATGAAAACGGCGATACGCTTGTCGTCGATACGATCGGGCTTTCGACGAAGAACAGCTATATCGACAATTTCCGCACGCCGCACACGGAAGATCTTCACGTGGTGGAACGGTTCACCATCAGTCGGGATGGCAAGAACCTGACCGCGGTTGCGACCGTGGACGATCCCGGCACGTTCAATGAGCCGCTGACGATGCAGCAGCGCTGGTTCAAGGTGAACGCGCCGATGGAAGAGACCGTTTGCGCCGAAAATAATGACGACTTCTTCCACCAGAACCTGTTTCCGCTGCCCGAAGCAAAGACATCTGACTTCTGATCTACGACTTTTGGAGAAACGAATGCCGGCTTCCCTTGATGTGATTTCGTCCTGCGCCAAATGCGCGATTGTTGGTGCGGGTTTTGCGGTGCTGGCATTGTCGCCGGCATCGTCGGCGCAAAACCAGCGGCCGCGCGAAGCGGATCTGGTCGATCGTTCACAACCCGCCGATCTCGACTATTCCGTCACGAAAAACGGTATCCCCAATCTGGCATCGATCCAGTTTGCCTGGCTTTCCGACGGCGCGGACTGGAAGGATCCTCCTCCGGGTACGGCGGGACATGGCCGGATCAAAAACGATCCCGACCATCCGTTCCTCGGCAATGTCGATGCGATCCGGCAGGGGAAGCAGCCGACGCTGCGCATTGGTGACTATCGCGACCCGGTGCTGAAGCCCTGGGCAGCGGAATTCATGAAGGCCAGCAATGACGAGGCGCTGTCGGGAAAACTGGATGTGCCTTTTGCGGCGCAAGCGCGCTGCTGGCCGGGAGGCGTTCCAGGCCAGGATCTTTATCCGGCCGAACCTGTCTATTTCATCCAGACGCCGAAAGAGGTGTGGATGGTGTGGCAGCGCGACCATATGGTCCGCCGCGTGTATCTCCGGGACAAACACTCTGCCAATCCGGAGCCGCAACCGTTCGGCGAATCCATCGGCCATTACGAAGGCAATAACACCCTCGTCGTGGATACCGTCGGCATGGTCACCAAAAACAATTACATCGACAATTTCCGCACACCCCATTCACCGAAGGAACATGTCGTCGAGCGGTTCACTATTTCGCCGGACGGCAAATCGCTGAGTGCAGTCGTAACGGTGGACGACCCGGAGACGTTCAACGAGCCGCTGCACATGATGCAGACCTGGCACAAGGTACGCAATCCGCTGATCGAGACGGTGTGCTCCGAGAACAACAATGATGCGATTTTTTTCCATCAGAAGCTGTTTCCAATTCCGCAGGCGGACAAGCCGGACTTCTGACGGCCGGCAACGCCGGCATTGTGATTCGGGGAGGAATCCGATGTCATCGATCTCGCAGACAAGACATGTCGTTCCGGCCGCAGCGGCCCTGGTGATGACCTGGGCCGCGGGCGCAGACGCGCAAAGCGCTGCGCATCCGGACTTTTCCGCCGGCACCGCCGGTTGGGTATCGATCGGCACCGACTATGTTGCGGTGCCGGACGGACCACAGCCGGTCACTTATGATCCGGCCCACCGATATGTGCCGAACGGCTCGGGAGCACAGCCGACCTTCCGTGTGGCCGATACTAACAATTCGAATCTGACCGAATTTGCACGTGAAGGACTGAAACGGTCCAACGACATGGTGCTGGCCGGATTTGCCATGTATGCGCGTGAATCGCGCTGCTGGATGACCGGTGTTCCGGCTTATCTGCTCAATCCGGCACAGCCGACATTCATCCTGCAGGAACCGCAAAAAATCACCATGATGTGGCAGATGGATCAGCAGGTCCGCCACATCTATCTCGACGTGCCGCATTCGAGGTCGCCGAAGCCATCCTGGTACGGAGAGTCCGTCGGGCATTACGAGGGCGATACCCTGGTGGTCGACACCATCGGCCAGAACACCCAGACCTTCATCGACAATTACCGCACCCCGCACAGCGACAAGCTGCATGTGATCGAACGGTTTCGTCTGATCGAAGGCGGCGAGAAGCTGCAGGCCGATATAACCATCGAAGACGCGGCGGCATTGAAGCAGCCGCTTCGCGTGGTGCATCAGTGGCGAAAGGTGCAGGGGCCGATGACCGAGTCGCGCTGCGCGGATGGTGAAATGAACAATCCCTTTGCGCAGCAGGCCGAACCGATCCCGGTTTCGGCAAAGGCAGATTTCTAACGGGAGCTTCGAGATGCGCGTGATTCATTGGCTTGCTGCAGCTGCCTTGACGCTTGGATTTCCGGTGGTAACGGCCCCGCTCCATGCGGCGCCTGCCGCCGGTAGCGTTCCGGATTTTTCCGGCATTACGATGGGCTGGCTTGCCATGGGGACCGATTTCAAAGCTGTCCCGGGAGGACCGCAACCGGTGACGGACGATCCTGCCCATCCGCATGTCGGCAATGGCCAGGGCAAGCAGTCCACCTTCCGGTTCGCTGACACGAACAATCCCAATCTCACCGATTTCGCAAAAGCAGGCCTGAAACAGACAAATGACGATGTGCTTCGCGGCAAGGCGGTGTTTTCCCGCGAAGCGCGCTGCTGGCCCACCGGCGTACCGACCTATGATCTCAACCAGGCGCAGCCGGTTTATTTCGTGCAGACGCCGAAAGAGGTGGTGATGATCTGGCAGATGGATCATCAGGTGCGGCACATCTATCTTGATGTCCCCCATTCACAGAATCCGAAGCCGTCCTGGTACGGAGAATCCGTCGGCCATTATGAAGGCGACACGCTGGTGGTGGACACCATCGGCCAGAACACGAATACCTATGTCGACAATTACCGGACGCCGCACAGCGAAAAACTGCACGTCAGCGAGCGTTTTCATCTGACGAATGGCGGCAAGAACCTGCGCGCCGACATCGTGGTGGACGATCCGGCCACATACAAACAGCCTCTCAAAATGTTTCAGACGTGGCGGCAGGTCGCGCAGGGGCCAATGACCGAGTCATCCTGCGCCGAAAGCGGCCCGGGCTTTTTCGACTTCAACGTTGAACCGATACCGACCGCGACAAAGGCCGACTTCTGAACCGCGAGGAAAACGAAATGCTGACGGTGGCGGCGCGCGCCGGGCTTGTATTCGGATTGTGTGCAGCGCCGCTGTTCGGCGCCGCCGCGCAGCCGAAGATTCCCGACTTCTCGGATAATGATCCGGCGGTGGGCTGGCTCGCCTCGGGAACCGAATTCATTGCGATGCCGTCCGGTCCCCACCCGGTCACGCCCGATCCGGCACATCCCTATGTGCGAAACGGCCGCGGGCGGCAGCCGACCTTGAGGGTCGCCGACCTCGACAATCCGATCCTGCAGCCCTGGGTCAAAGATGAGCTGCGCAAGGCGAACGAGCGCACGCTGTCCGGCAAAGGGGATAATTTTCCGCCCCAGGTACGCTGCTGGCCGCTCGGCGTTCCGGCATTCCTGCTCTATCCGGCACAACCGGTTTACATGGTGCAGACGCCGAAGGAAGTGCTGATGACCTGGCAGTCAGATCATATGGTCCGGCATATCTATCTCACCGGCAAACATTCGGCCAATCCCAAACCGTCGTGGTTCGGCGAATCCATTGGCCATTATGAGGGTGGCGATACGCTGGTGGTGGACACCATCGGACTGAACACGCGCACCTATGTGGACAATTACCGCACACCGCACACCGATCAGCTGCATGTGGTCGAGCGATTCAAACTGACAAATGCGGAAACCCGGATCGAGGTGACGGTGACGGTCGAGGACCCCGGCGCATTCACCATGCCGTGGTCCGCGCAGCAGACCTATCGCCGGACCGAGATCGGCCCAATGGGGGAATCGACTTGCATCGAGGGCAACTTCAATTACTTCCATTTCGATCTCGACCAGTTGCCGACGGCCATGAAGGCGGATTTCTGAGGCCGATTGCCGTCCGAGCTGTTGTTCCAGCTCGGCCAAACCTGCTTTAAACTGCCATCAAATCACTGGAGAAATGACCGGCATGGGTTTGCGCAGGCGTTGCGGATTGGCGTTTGGATGCAGTGCGTTGGTGATCGCGGCGGGTGCCGCGGCGGCGGACAATCCGGAAACCAGCCAAATTCCCGATTTTCCCTCCTTTCAGGACGGTTGGCTGGCGATCAATTCAGATTTCACACCGGTGCCGGGTTCCGGACCGAAGCCGGTCACGTTCGATCCGAAATACCCTTTCCGCCGCAACGATGAACCGGGGCCTGCCACCTATCGCGTGGCCGATCTGAACAACCCCAACCTGATGCCGTGGGCGAAGGCCGAACTGAAGAAATACAATGACCTGGTGTTTGCCGGTCAGCTTGGCACCACGCCGCGCTGGAGCTGCCTGCCGGGCGGCGTGCCGGGGTTTTCGCTGTTTGTGGTCGAGCCGGTTTACATCGTGCAATCGCCCAAAGAGGTGTTGCTGATCTATTCCGGCAATCGTGAGATTCGCCATGTTTACCTGAATGTGCCGCACAGCCCGAACCCTCGGCCGTCATGGTACGGAGAATCGGTCGGGCATTATGAGGGCGACGCGCTGGTTGTCGACACGATCGGCTTGTCGCCGAAGGCCGTGATCGACAATTACCACACGCCGCATACGGACAAACTGCATGTCATCGAGCGTTACCATCTGACCGGCGGCGGAAAGCAGCTTGAGGCCGATCTCTGGGTGGATGATCCCGGCACATTCTATCAGCCGTGGCAGGCGATGCAGCATTACACGAAGGTGCGCAATCGGCCGATGCTGGAAGAGAATTGTTCGGAAAACAACGACAACACGTTCAATCTGCCTGGCTGGATTGGGGCACCTTCCGCGAAGACATCCGACTTCTGAGGAACATCATGCGCTGCGCGCCTGTCTCGCTCTCCTTGTATGCGGTTGCAACACTTCTGGCAGTGACAGGCGCGGGAGATGCCGCCGGCGCGACGGACAGTACCGTTCCACCATTCGCGTTCATGAATGGCGGTTGGCAGGCGGTGGGCGTCGTCTTCCTGGCGCCGCCGTCGGGACCGGGACCGGTCATCGACATGCCGGGGAGGAAGCGCATCGGCAACAATCTGGATCTGGGCCAGCCGATCTTTGCCATGGCTGATCTCGGCAATCCGATCCTGCAGCCCTGGGCGCGAGACGCGCTGAAGGCAGTCAACGATCATGTAGCGGCGGGCGGCGGCGGCTTCACGGCGCAGGCAAGCTGCAAGCTGGTCGGCGTTCCGGCATTCCTGCTGCATCCGGCACAGCCGATTTATTTCGTTCAGACGCCAAAAGAAGTGGTGATGATCTGGCCGCCCAATGCGGAATACCGTCACCTTTATCTGACGGAGAAACATTCGGCCGATCTCAAACCGTCATGGTTTGGCGAATCCATCGGCCATTACGAGAATGGCGACACTTTGGTGGTGGACACAATCGGGCTGAACGACAAGACCTATATCGATAATTTCCGCACACCTCACACCATACAGCTGCATGTCGTCGAAAGGTTCAGGATCAATCCTGACGGCAAGGGCCTGACGGTGGATGTCGCAGTCGACGATCCCGGCGCGTTCACCACGCCATGGCATGCAGTACAGCGCTATCGGCGCGTCGAACAGGGTCCAATGCGCGAGTCCTCCTGCGCGGAAGCGCCGGTCAATTATCTTCATTACGACATGGATCCAATCCCGCAGGCGGACCGGGCGGATTTCTGACGGAGATCGGTGATGCGTTTCGTCGCTTCGCATCGCATGGATGTCATTGCCGCCGTGGCCGCGCTCTGCGTCGCCAGTGCAATCCCGGTCTGTGCGCAAACCGTGGTCTCCAATCCCGATTTTCAGTCCGGGAATGCCGGCTGGGTGGTCATGAACCGTGACGGATTGGCCCCGCCAACATCAGGCTACGGCCCGACACGTGCGGACCCGGCCCATCCCTATATTCCGAATTCGACATTCAGGATTGCGGACGTGACGAGTCCGAATCTGAAGCCCTGGGCCGCCGAAGCGATGCGAAAATCGAACGATGAGGTTTTGGCGGGAAAATTCCCGTTTACCGCGCGGTCCAGCTGCATGCCCGCGGGCGTGCCGGGTTTCTCCTTGTTCGTCGTCGAGCCGGTTTTCTTCATGCAATCGCCGAAGGAAGTGCTGATGGTCTATTCTGGCGACCAGCAGGTGCGGCGGGTGTGGATGGATGTCCCGCACACAGCCAATCCGAAACCATCATGGTACGGAGAATCCGTCGGGCATTATGAGGGCGACACGCTGGTGGTCGACACCATCGGCCTCAACACCCGCACTTTTCTGGATAATTACCGCACACCCCACTCAGAGAAGCTGCATGTCGTCGAGCGCTATCGGCTGACCAATGATGGGCGGGTGCTGGAAAACCTCATCCGTGTCGAGGACCCGGATACGTTCAATCAACCCTGGTCGGCGACGCAGCGCTATCGCAAGGTGCAAGACGGGCCGATGGACGAGCAGGTGTGCGCCGAAAACACCCGGGATGTGGGGTTGTTCGGTAACAACATCCCGCAGGCAGCACAGCCCGACTTCTGATCAGGGGGCGATTTCTTCGAGGCGGCGGTTGCGGGTTTCGATGGCCTGCGACGCTGCCAGCGCGCCAATCAGCGCGATTGCCGCGAACATCATGAATACCGAGCCAATCCCGTAGGCCACGACCATGATGCCGACCACAGCCGGCCCTGCGGCCGAGGCGGCGCGCAACCAGGAAGTTGCCGCCGCAGTTCCCATGGCGCGCATGCGGGTGGGATAGATTTCCGGCGTGTAAAGATAGAGCACGGTATTGATCGTGCTCATCACGCCATAGCTGAGCGTCACCCCGACGATGACACGCGTCACCTCGCCGGTGCCGATTATACTGAGTACAGCCAGCGGAATGGCGCCAAGCAGAAAACAGGTGGTCATCCAGGCCCGGCGTCCGACGCGGTCGATCACAAATACGCACACCAGGAGAACCAGCACCTGCAACGCATTGGTCAGCAGGGCCGCATTCAACGAAGTCTTCAGCGGCAGGTGGTAAACGGTGTTGTACAACGTCGGCATCCAGTTGTTCAGGCCGTTGGTGACGCCATAGGCTGTCGCCCAGATCATCCACACAATCAGCGTCCGCGAGCGATACACCGGAGAAAACAGTTCGCTCCAGCGGCTCGAACGGCCGGCCCGCGCGACTTCGGCGGGCTGAGCGGCAACCGGATTCCGCTCGGGCGTACTGCTTTCAAGGCTGCCGATAATCGCTTCGGCTTCGGCGAGACGCCCCCGCCGTATCAGCCAGCGCGGAGATTCCGGCAGGCGCGACACGAGAAAAGTAATGATGACGCCGGGGACGGTGCCGATGATGAACAGGACATTCCAGCCATAGAGCGGCACAAGCTGGGCACCCATCACCGCGGCGGCGAGGAAGCCGATCGGAAAGATCAGCTGATACAGCATGAAAAACCGGCCGCGGCCGCGCGCCCGCGACAGTTCATTGATGTAGGTTGCCGCGACAGGCATCTCGCCGCCGACGCCAATCCCCTGCACCAGACGGCAGACGAACATCTGGGCGAAATTGCCGGTGAAGGCACAGGCGAGACTGACAACCGCCATGATCAATGTCGCGTAAGTCGCGCTCGGGATTCGGCCGAGTTTCTCGCCGAGCCAGCCGAAGATCAGCGCTCCGGCGAACTGGCCGATATAGCTGGCCGCCAGCAGATAGCCGACTTCGGCCGGAGTGAGGTGCCATAACCGCACCAGCACCGGTGTTGCGGAGGCAAGCGCCAGTGCGCTGAATGCGTCAAAAAATGTCGCGCTGCCCATGATGACGCAGGGACGCACATGCCAGCGCGAGAACGGAACGGATTCGATGCGCGCGATGAGTTCGGCGGCTCGGGTCGAATCCACCGGCAGCGCCGGCTGGCCCGCAACAGTTCCGGCCAGCGCCTCCACTGTCATCCGAGCAATCCGGCGATGGTTTCGGCGATTTCATCCGGACACTGAATCGGCGTGAGATGCCGGCCACCGGCAATGACTCTCAACGTGGATTGCGGAATCGCCGTATGCAGCGCATTGGCCATCGCCACCGGTGTCGCGTAATCCTCTTCGCCGACCAGAATCGCAACCGGCATGTGAAGCGACGGCAGGTAGTGCCGCAGATCGGCATCGCCGAGAAGCGCACAGGTGGCCGCATAACACTCAAAATCATTGGCAAGAAAAACTTCGGTCGCCCGCTGAACCGCCCGCGGGTTGGCGGTGACGAATTTTTCCGAGAACCAGCGTGTGACCTGAAAATCGATCAGTCCCTGCATGCCCTTGGCTTTTGCCGCTGCGGCGCGTTCACGGAACTGCTTTGGCGCGTCGGGCCCATACCAGGCGGTCGTGTCGATCAGAGTCAGGGCACGTACGCGGGACGTATGCATCCCGGCAAATGCCTGCGCGACGCAACCACCCATGGAACAGCCCGCAACCGTCGCGTCCTTCCAGTCGAGATGGCTAAAAAGCTGCGCAAGATCGCGGGCAAAAAGTTCTGCCGTGTAGGGCATATGCGGCCGCCCCGACCTCCCATGACCGCGGCAGTCACAGGTGACGATTTCGGCACGCGACGAAAGCCGTTCGACAACGCCATCCCAGATCGAGCGGTCAAGCGCCAGAGAGTGAATGAGCGCAAGTCTCGGTGCCGCCGGTCCAGACGGCTGGTGCAGCGTGTAAGAAATCACGCATCCGTCTGAAGTCGTGAAGCTGCCCTGTTGTGCCGCCATCGATGAGAAATCCTTCATGCACACCGTCATACTGGCTTAAATTCAATGGCTTGCCCACGCAACCTTTGATGCTGCGGCCAGTTGCGCCTTGCGGCCCGCGACAGGACGTTTTACGTGGTTGTCTTGTAAATTTCTCTGGAGCGGACATGCTTCGTCGGCAATTTCTCCAGGCTCTCGGCAGCGCCGCAGCTTTCCCGGTTTTTGGGCCGTTGCGGGCCGAGGGCGCAGAAGCGGTAAACCTGACTTACGGTTTGCCTGCCGGCGCATATGGCGTCGCGCAAATGGGCACCCTTCCCGGCAAGCGGCCATTGATCGAATGGACAGCGCGGCCGCCGAATTATGAGGCGCCCCTGTCGGCATTCGCGACGCCATTTACGCCGAATGACCTGTTCTTTGTGCGCTATCACCTGGCCGGAATTCCGCCGCAGATCGACGTGCAGCAATGGCAGATCGCGATTGGCGGCGGGGGCGTGGCGACTCCGCTGCAACTGGGCTTTCAGGATCTGCAACGCGGCTTTGAACAAGTCGAGGTGCCGGCGGTGTGCCAGTGTTCAGGCAGCCGCCGCGGCTTGTCGGATCCGCACGTTCCCGGCGTGCAATGGGGCGTCGGCGCCATGGGATGCGCCCGCTGGCGCGGCCCCAGAGTGAAGGACATCCTCGCCAAAGCGGGTATCAAGCCCGGCGCGGTCGAGGTCGTGTTCAATGGCGCAGACGGCCCGGTTCTGACAACCACCCCCGATTTCGTCAAAAGCCTGCCGATCGCCAAGGTGATGGACGAAAACACCATCGTCGCCCTGGAGATGAATGGGGAGCCCCTCCCCCACTTCAACGGTTACCCGGCGCGGCTGATCGTGCCCGGCTGGACCGGCACTTACTGGATGAAGCATCTGATCTCGATCGAACCGGTGATGAAGCCGTTCGATGGATTCTGGATGAAGGCCGCCTATCGTATTCCCACCGGAATGTTTCCGACGGTGCAGATTTTCGCCACGCAGCAAAACGAAATGACGACACCGATCACCGAGATGGTGGTGAATTCGCTGATCACCTTGCCCGCCGAAGGCGCGAGATTCCGGATCGGTGAGCCGGTGACGGTCACCGGCCTTGCGTGGGATGGCGGTTACGGCATCCGCTCCGTCGTGGTGTCCATCGACAATGGAGCGAGTTGGCGCGAGGCGATGCTGGGCGAGGATTCAGGGCGCTATGCCTTCCGCACCTGGGCCTATCGTTTCACCGCGGCCGGGCCAGCTTCGCAAACCATCCGCGCGAAGGCGACTAACCGGCTCGGCGAAAGCCAGGTCGAGACGCTGATCTTCAATGGCGCCGGGTACCATAATAATGTGGTCCGGCCGACCACAATCGTGATTGCGTGAATGCGATGAAGAACCTCTGGACATTGATCCTTGTACTGGCGATTTCCGCACCGGCAGCTTTTGCCGCCGAGCGGGTCGTTGCGCTAAAGAATGCGCCAGGCAAAGACACGGTTGAAGCGATGTGCTCGGGTTGCCACAGCCTCGATTACATCCCTCTGAACTCGCCGTTTCTGGACCAGCAAGGCTGGACGGCAGAGGTCAACAAGATGATCAATGCCTATGGTGCGCCAATTCCGCAGGCGGATGCGGCGAAGGCAATCGCCTATCTCGCGGCGAATTACGGTAAGCCGTAACTTGCCAGGTCTCTGTCAGCCAATCCCGCGATCCAGCCGGTCAGCCCGATTTGATCGCTGAACAACACCGCCACAAAAACGACGGCAAACGTCACGCAGAAACAAAGGGCATTGCCAGACGAAAAAACGTCGAGCCAGCCGGGAACGGAAGTGATGTCTTTGTTTACCTCACCGGCAACATTGTTCGCATCGCTGTAAAAGCGCGCGACGCTGAGCAAGTAAATCGGCCTGATCAGGACCGTGACAATGCCAACCGCCACGAAGACAGGTATGGCTGCCAACAGATATGCGTCATAGATGTAATGCGGCCGATCCGGGCGCCAATCGTATCGAAGAACGAAAAACGTAAAAACATAAGACGCTATACCGACGATCCAGCACACCGCGCTGTAACCCAAACGCAACCCGAGTGCCTTCTGTGGCTCTGATTCCAATAACCTGATGGAATCCCTGCCCGCGGCCACGAAGTCGCGTCCGTTGACCAGCGCGGGAACCACGCCCATCGTCGCCACTTTCCAGGCATAGTAGAGCAGCTCGTCCAGTGCGGTGCGGTGATTGTGCTTCTTGGGCAAACGCCCGAGAATCGCCCTGACGGTGATCCAACCATCGATGGCAGTGAACAACCAGATTCTGCCGAGATGACGATCAGCGATCGCTAAGCACCTCGCGATCGTAACTTCCTGGCCAGTGGTGCGCAGATCGTGAACAGCCACCATGGCCGCATTGCACAGGCCGATCGGGTAGCTCGCAACCATGACGATCAGGAAAGTCCAGCCGAGCAATGCCAGATTGACGAGCGCGAAGGCGTTTTTCCTGTTGTCTTCGCTGGCTGAGCGAACCGCGTCCCATAGCTGATCGGGTATCCAGTGCAGCATCTGGACCCACGCGAGATAGGCGGCCCAGACAACCAGCCACTGGAAAATCGCAAATGCTAAAATCTCTGGCTCTTTCCTCAGCAAATTTAGAACGCCCGGTATGTTGCCGAAGAAGATGCTGAAATTACTGACGGTAAATGTCTTGGGCCTGTGGCCCTGACGTTCAAAATACTGCTTTGCCTCGTCACGCGCGTCGTTCAGTGGATCGCGAATAGAATCGAACATCTGGCCTGCCGCCGATTTGGACCACCTCAGACGCTATCCGGAGCTCATTAAAACTTGCTTAGGAGTCCGCGTCGGCCCGCTTGCGCCCCGCGCCGCCAGCCGCGGCATTGCAACACTTCGCCGGTCTGTCAATTGCGGCGAAAGCGGCCGGGGCACGCATTGAGCGTTTTGAACCTTAAATCGAATTGCTGTTGGCGAGCAGAACGCCGAGCGTGACCAAAAGCGCGCTGACGCCTTTTTGCACGAGATTGCGTGCCGACAAATCCTCGCGGCCGAGGGCCGGGAAAAACTCCGTCAGCACGACCCCAAATGCAAACACGAATAAGGTGGTCGTAGAGGACACGGCTGAGACCAGTGCGACCGGCGCCAGGAGTGAGGCGAACCGGACCGCCAGCCCGCCGCCGAGATTGACCAGTTCGTTGGCGGCGTTGATGCCCACCACTGCGCCGGGGCTGCGCCCGAACAGCGCAACGAATTCGCGAAACAGCGACGGCACACAAAGAATTCCGGCGCCAAACACCGCCTCGCCGGCAAACATCCAGAAAGTGGTCTCCCAGAATCCGCTTGCGACGGCAAAATATTTGAACAGCACAGTCGAAGCGGCAACGATCAGCGCCGAAACTGCCATCAGAAATACGAGGCGCAATTTGAACTGGCGCAGAAAGGCACGTCCATGCACCGACACTGCGACCGCCCCGATCAAAATCAACAGGACGCCGCCGAGTTGAGTCCATGACAGCAATTCGTGAAGAAACATCCAGGCGAGCACCAGCGTGAAGACGGTGGAAAACTGGAACAGCGGCGCCACCACGGAGGCTTCGTCTGATTGTATGGCGCGCAGATAGAACAGCATCGCGCCCATATACATGGCCCCGGACAGCGCCACGACGGCCGACTCGCGGATCGGCAGATTGAGCGCGGACGGCTGGAACAACCAGATCAGCGGCAGCGCGATGACCCCGACGATGGCGGTGAAGATCATCAGCACCGCGGTATTGCTGTCCCTGAAATATTTCTCGACCAGATATTTGTCGATGTGAGTCGAGGCGGCCCATGAAATGGGGCCGAGAAAGGCGAGCGCGAGCCAGAGCATCGTGCATCTGCACCGGGCCGGATTATCGCGTCAATACTGCTGCGCCGGACTTTGCGGGACGGCCGGTCAAGAGTAATTTCACCCGCAGGACCATTGGGCAGGAGGGACTGGTGAAGCGGATAGACGTGATTGCGGCGCTATTGGCGCTGGGCGTATCGGGCCAGGCAGTCGCCCAGACCGACAGTGACCTGAAAAATGCGGCGAAGACACCGGACCGCATCCTCACCTATGGCATGAGCTATAGCGAGCAGCGCTTCAGCCCGCTGACGCAGATCAACCGCGAGACCGTCAACCGGCTGGTGCCGGCGTGGTCCTATAGCCTTGACAGCGACAAAGGCGAGGAATCGCAGCCGCTGGTGATGAATGGCGTGATGTACATCACCAGCCATGACAAGACCGTCGCGCTGGATGCAGTAACGGGCAAGGAAATCTGGAAGACGGCGGTCGTCTATCCGGAAGACACCGTGAAGGTGGTGTGTTGCGGTATCGTGAACCGCGGCGGCGCGCTCTACAATGGCCGCTTCTACCGCACGCTGCTCGACGGACGCGTACAGGCGCTGGACGCGAAGACCGGAAAAGAAATCTGGGTCGTGCGGGCGTCCGACACGAAAGACGGTATCGCCATGACCGGCGCGCCGCTGATCGCCAATGGCGTCGTGATTGTCGGCGTCGCGGGTTCAGAATTCAGCATCCGCGGCTTCATTGACGGCTATGACCCGCAGACCGGTAAGCGTCTGTGGCGGCGCTATACCATTCCGCGCCCGGGAGAACCCGGTGCCGAAACCTGGCCGGACAATGCGCGCCGGGCCGCAGGCGGCAGCACCTGGACCACCGGTTCCTATGATCCCGATCTCGACCTCGTCTATTGGGGCACCGGCAATCCTTCGCCATGGAATCCGCTCGACCGCAAGGGCGATAATCTTTACACGGATTCAATTCTGGCGATCCGCCCGAAAACCGGCGAGATCGTCTGGCATTACCAGACCTCGCCGAACGATCCCTTCGACCATGATAATGTCAATGCGCTGGTGCTGGCCGATATCAATGCCGGCGGACAGCCGCGTAAAGTGGTCATGCAGGCGGCACGCAACGGGTTTTTTTATGTCCTCGACCGCGCGAGCGGCAAACTGCTGGCGGCAAATAAATATGTGAAGGTCACCTGGGCCGACCGCGTCGATATGGCGACCGGCCGGCCGGTATGGTCGGAATCCACCAAACAGATTCTCGACCACGTCGCGCATATCGAGACCTGGCCCTTCATCGCCGGGGGCACCAACTGGTTTCCGATGTCGTTCAGCCCCCAAACCGGCCTTGCCTATGTGAATGCCTTCAATATCGGGGCTGAATATGAACCACTTCCACCCGGTGAATTGGGCGATCTCGAACCAGGCGACCGCAGCGGCGGCAACACGGTGAAGGTGAAGAATATCTATGCCGAAGGCGAAGCACGCGGTTATCTCAAGGCTGTCGACCCGCTGACCGGACAGGCAAAGTGGCAGACCGGATTCAAAAGCCCGAATTACTCCGGCACGCTGGTTACTGCCGGCGGGCTGGTGTTCACCGGCGAACTGACCGGCGAATTCATCGCGGTGGACGCGAATAACGGCAAGATTCTCTGGCAGTTCCAGACTCCCTCCGGAATCATCGGACAACCGGTGACCTGGGAGAAGGACGGCGACCAATATGTTACGGTGACGAGCGGCATTGGCGGAGTCTATGTCCGCCAGCCCGATCCGAACCTGCAGCATGTACCCCGCGGCGGTTCGCTATGGACATTCAAACTGCTGAACCCGTGAACCGCGCAGAAACGGTCCCGACGACCTGTGCGGAGTGTTCGGCGCATTGCGGCGCGCTACTGACAGTCAGTGATGGGCGCGTCACCAATGTCGCGCCCAATCCGGATCATCCCTATTCGAGGGGTGCTTTCTGCATCAAAGGCATTCGCGGGCTGACCGGCCTCACCTATCACAAACTGCGTCTCTTGCATCCGCTGCGGCGAATGGGCGAACGCGGCGCCGGGTCGTGGCAGCGCATTTCCTGGGACGAAGCGCTGGATGCAATCGCTGATGGATTGGCGGCAGCGCGGGCGAAATATGGCCCATTGTCGCTCGCTGGTGCCGTCAGCAACGCCAATTGCAACCGCGGTGTCACCGTGCCGCTGCTGCTGCGTTCGCTGGGTTCGCCGAATGTGCTGATCAACCAGGATCTGTGCGGTGGCTGCCGCGGTGTCAGCAGCCGCGTCACGGGGCTGGATATTGCGCGCGGCGAAGACATTGAGGATGCCAATTGTGCTCTGGTGGCGGGGCGCAATTCTTACGCCGCCAATCCGGTCGAATGGACCCAGCTGAAGAATCTCAAAAAGCGCGGCGGGCGGATCATCGTGCTCGATCCGAAACGGACACCGGCGGCGGACATCGCCGATTTGTGGCTGCGGCCCCGGCCGGGCACAGATGCCGCAATCGGCCTCGCCATGATGCATGTGCTGATCCGCGAGTCGCTGTACGACCGCGAATTTGTCACTGCGTGGTGCACCGGATTCGATTCCCTGAAACAGCGGGTGGCGGAATTCGCGCCGGAAGCGGCGGAGCGCCTGAGCGGAGTGCGGGCAGCCGACATCGAATCCGCAGCGCGCATCTATGCCGATGGGCCGTCGACCTTCGTCAGTGGTCACGGCATTGATGCCTTCAGCGCCGGGGTGCAGACATTCCGCGCTTTCCATTGTCTGCTTGCGATCAGCGGCAATGTGGACAGGCGTGGCGGAAACTTAAGGGTGAAGAAGCCGCGCGGCTTTCGCGATTTCGCCCAGGTGGTACATGATCCGGCGTTCCGGCTGCCGCGCGAGATCGAGAAACAGCGGATTGGCGCACAGCAGTTTCCACTGTGGTCGGGACCCGAAGGATGGCAGGCGGCCTGCCACAATCCGTCGGCTATCGATGCGATGCTGACCGGCAATCCCTATCCGTTGCGCGCGATGTATATCAGCGGCGTCAATCCGGTGGTCACTTATCCCGACACGCACAAAACCGTAGCCGCACTGAAGTCTCTGGATTTTCTGGCCGTTGCCGCCGACATGATGACGCCGACCGCCGCGCTCGCAGATATTGCGCTGCCGAAAACGACCGGGGTCGAAGAGGAAGACGTCAAACTTTCTCCCGGCGGCTGCGTCACCTACACCAATCCGGCCGTGCCGCCGCAGGGCGAAGCGCGCTGCGATCTCGACATTGCAATTGCGCTTCTCGACCGAATGGGGGCGCGCGGAGCGGTGACAAAAAACCTGTTCCGCTGGCGTACGCAATCGGAGTTCACGGAGTTTCTGCTTGGTGACAGTGGAATCACAATCGACAACTTGCGGCGCGACGGCTATGCGCGTTTCAAATACCGGCTCGGCGACTTTGGCGAACGGCCCTTCCCCACCCCAAGCGGCAAGATCGAGCTTTACGCGACAAGACTTGCCGATCTCGGTCTTGATCCCCTGCCCAATTTCATTGCACCGGCAGCCGATTCATCGCGCCCCGATATCCGGGAGAATTTCCCGCTGCTGCTGCTCACGGGTGACCGGGAAAAGACCTATCACCATTCGCGTTTCCGTGAACAGGATTGGGCGCAAAAGGTCTCGCCCGATCCGCGTCTGCTGATCCACCCGGAAACCGCGCGGGAACTGGCGTTCACCGATGGGGCCTGGGTGCGTCTGGAAACCGAACATCTGGCTGGTGCGTGCCTGCTCAAGCTGAAAGTGACGGATGCCACGCCACCGGGAGTGGTCAGCACCGGCATGGGATGGTGGAAACCCGGTGCGGATGCGGGATTCCAGGGCGCCTATGAGATCAATATCAACGCTGCAGTGAGTTACCACGGTCCATGGGACCCCATGTCGGGGTCGGCCGATACACGCGGCCGGCGCTGCCGGATCAGGGCGGCATAGTGAATACCTGCTCCGTCACAAATCGGGTAATGTGTCTCTCGATTGGGAGCCTCGGGAGGGAGATCATGCGCAGACCTGGCTTGTTTATTTCCATTGCAGCAATCGCCGTTATGACGGCGTCCGCAACTTCCGCGGCGACCGCTGGGTCACCTCTGCGGACCATCCGGGTTCTCAGTTCGGCGGGCGCGCGCGGACTGGTCGAGGGCTGCACCGCGTGGGCGGAAAAGAATCGCGCCACAGTTGCAATGGCGGTGCTGGACTGGGGCGGCAACCTGATTGAATCGCATGCCATGGAAGGGGCAGCACCGAATGCGATTGATACAGCATTGCTGAAAGCGCGCAACGCGCTGCGTTGGCGCCGCCCGAGTTCGGAAACCGCGCAGATCGTGCGCAGCGGACAAAATCTTGCGCCGACTTATATCCGCGGCGATTTTCCCATGCCGGGAGCGCTACCCATCGTCGTCGACGGACAGGTGGTGGGGGCGATGGGAGTTTCGAGCGGCGATGGCGAGAAATGCGCCCAGGCCGGAATCGATGCCGTATTCGGAAAGAGCGCGACGACGAAATAAAAACAGGGCTGGCCTGAACAACTTTTCCGCGGAGAAGTCCATGCGCCGTTCGACTGCCGCTCTTCTGCTTGGTGCGCTTGCGTTCCTGCCGCAACAGGCGACCTCCGCCGCCGGTCAGCAGGAAGTCGATCTCAAGCTTGTACTGGCGGTTGACGTGTCGGGCAGCATCGACAATGAGGAATTGCAGCTCGAACGCGAAGGGACGGCGGACGCGTTTGCCGATCCGGAAGTTATGCGCGCAATCCAGAACGGCTCGCTCGGCCGGATTGCCGTGGCGATGGTCGATTTTTCCAGCGACCCGTATAACAAGATCGTTGCCGACTGGCACATCATCCGCGACCGGCCGTCGGCGCTGCAATTCGCCGACTTCGTGCGGAAAATCCCGCGCTCGGTCGGGCACAGGACTTCGATCAGCAGCGCGCTCGAACTCGGCACGGTGATGCTGGAGAGCAGCGACAAGGACATCACCAGCAGCCGAAACGTGATCGATGTCTCCGGCGATGGTCCGAACAATTGGGGCAATCATATGCAGCCGGCACACGATCGCACCGTCGCCGATGGCATAGTGATCAACGGATTGCCGGTGATGGATCAACAGGCAAACGGCTATTTCCCGGATCTCGACAAATATTATGCCGCCTGCGTTGCCGGCGGACGCGGTTCGTTCGTGATCGTGGTGCGCAATTACCGCGACTATGCCGCAGGAATGCGCCGAAAACTGGTGCTGGAAATTTCCCGGAACGGCAGCCCCACACAACAGAAGGCGCTGGCGAATGAGCGGCTGCTCACGCGAGTTGCAGCAGTGGGCGGTCCGAATGCCGCTCCACAGTTGCTGCGCCCGGGCCGCAATGAGTTCTCCAACCAGTGCGACAATGTCACGGGTCCGTTCAGTTTTGGCCAATTCTGAAACGCGGCGTCACGGCGCGGTCCAGCTGATGCCGACAAGCGGCCAATAGACCGGGACGAGCACAAACAGAACCACGCCTTCAATGATGCTGAGCGCAAGACCCACTTTGAACATGTCGCGGCTGTCGAAATAGCCATAGGACAATCCCTGCACCAGCACGGATGATTGGTACACAAACAACTTCCCGCCGGACGCGAAGGCCAGCACCATGGCGACGGCCATGGGGTTGAGTGCATGCTCATGCGAAAAACCGATCATCACCGGGAGCGAAGTGCTAAGCATGGAAAGTTCACTGCCCAGCAGGAAGTGGTAGAAGAACCCCGCCCAATAGAGCACGCTTGGACCCCATAATGTGCCGCCGAGATATGGCGTCATCCACGACACCATGGCGCCGGTAAGCACATTTAGTGCCCCGGTCTGGATCAATATGGTTCCCATACTGAGGGCTGTGCCAAGAAACACCGTGAGCAGGAAGTTGACGCCGCGCACGTCTTTCACGGTCAGCACGCCAATTCCTGGCAGGACAAAAACCAGACCGGCGCCCAGCGCCACCACGGCGGGATCGATGTGATGCGCGAAATCACTCGCCCATAGAATGATGGCAATGACGAGCACGAGCGCGGTCTTCTTCTCCGTCACGCTCCACGGCTTGCGGACGGTGGATCCTGCGGCGTGACCTGCGGGAATCCGGCGCCGTTCCGGTGGGTAAAGCCAGGCCACGACCAGCCATGACGCCGCGATCGTGATGAGGATCGCCGGGAGATAGGCGATGAAATATGTGCTCCACGGAATGGCCTGGCCGGTGATCCGTTGCACGAGGCCGCGGGCCAGCACAGTCGCGCCGCCGGCCAGGATCATCTTGTTGAACAAGCCGCAGCTGTAAGTCAGAATCACAAACAACCCGCGCCCGATGCGGCTGCCCTTTTCCACTCCGAAGGCATTCACGATCCCCATGACCATCGGTGCGAGGATCGCGAGCTGCGCCATGCCGGATGGCACGAGAAAATTCAGCAGCAGCACCAGGACGATGACGGCGAGCAACAACCCGCCATAGGAGGCACCGGCGACGCTCATGCCGATTTGGCCGATGCGCGCGGCGAGCCCGGATTTGGCAGCGGCTTGGCCCATGAGGACGGCACCGAACAAAAACCATGGCGAGTTATCGGCAAAACCCGAGAATGCAGTCTCGAATTTCGCGACACCCAAAGCCCAGAACAGATAACAGCCGATCAGCCCGGTGATGCCGTGCTCCACGGGTTCAAAAATCCACCACGCGACCATGAAGACGGTAATCGCCAACGCGTGGGCAATCAGCGGATCGGGCGCGACCGGCGCAAACCACACGACGAGACCCGCGAGCGGTCCCACCGCCACGCTCGCGGCGCGGCGGAGATTTCCGCGCGCAGATGCGCCGGTAGCATGGATGACTGAGTCGGCGGTTGTCATGACGATCCCCCGGTTCACTGCGGCAGCTTTTCAGAAAAATGCGGGTATCGTCAAATGGATGGGCGTTGCCCGAGCAGGCGGTTTTTGAAATAAACGCCTTGGGAGGCTATGGCCATGCATAACGGCTCGTCTTCGGAGCTCGGCGCGCTGATACAGCCCGGACGCGTGCATCGGCGCGTGTATACCGATCCCGAATTATTCGAACTGGAGATGGACCGGATTTTCGGGCGTGCCTGGCTGTTTGCCGGCCACACCAGCCAGGTGCCGAATCCCGGTGATTACATCACCATCGAATTGGCGCGCCAGCCGGTGATCATGATCCGCCACAGCGACAACAGCATCAAGCTGCTGTTCAACCGCTGCAGCCACCGCGGGGCGAAACTTGCGCCGTTGCGAACCGGAAACGCACCGCGGCTTATCTGCTGCTATCACGGCTGGACTTATGACAGCGACGGCACGCTCTTGAACGTACCGGTGCCGGAGGGTTGCGCTGCAACATTCGACAAGCGCAATTTTGGACTAACGCCGGTACCGCGCATGGGCAGTTATCGCGGCTTCGTATTTGCCAGCCTTGGCGATTCCGGCATCGGTTTCGAGGATCATATCGGACCGATGAAATCGTCGATCGACGATCTTGTCGACCGCGCCCCCGACGGTGAACTCGCGCTCGATGCCGGACGTCACCGTTATGTCTTCGACGGCAATTGGAAGCTGCAGGTCGAGAACGTACTCGATTCCTATCATGTGCCGTTCAGCCACGCCTCGACTGTGAACGACAAGGGCGTGCAGTTCGCGCGGCGCGAAGGGGATAAAGCCGGCGCCGCCGTGGTCGAAGCGGACAAGAACCGCACAGCCGCCCCATGGAAACAGCGGCGCAGTTACATCACCGGAAACGGCCATGGCTGGACCAGCAACACGCTGCTCGACGACGGCAAACGTTCGAGCCCGGCTTTCGACGAGTACCGGCGCGTGCTGGCGGAAAAAACCGGCGCCGAACGGGCACAGCAGATCCTGGCGCCGAGGCTGCACAATTCGCTGATCTATCCCAATATGTCGATCATGGGTTTGAACATCCATGTGCGGGTGATCAATCCCGTGGCGGTTGACTGCACCGAAGTGACGATATTTCCGGTGCGGCTGGTGGGCGCGCCGGCGGCGATGAATTTCGGCAATATCCGCCTCCTGAACGTGACCCATTCTGCGGCCTCCTTCGTGCAGACCGACGATCTGGAGTCATTCGTCCGTGTCCAGAACGGGTTGCGCAGCGGCGGAGGCGACTGGGTCGATATTTCACGCGGGCTTGGCGAAGAAGAGCCGGACCGGGAATTGAACGCCACCCGGGAGCTCGCGACCCACGAAATGGTCGTGCGCGCGCAATACCGCACCTGGCTCGGTTACATGCAGGGCACCGCGTGATGGATGCGCATGATGCCGAACGCTTCCTGTTCCACGAAGCCAGCCTTTTGGACGAGCGCCGGTTCCGCGAATGGATGGGTTTGTTCGCCGAAGATGGCGCCTATTGGGTGCCGGCGGTGCCCGGCCAGGAAAGTCCGTTCGATCAGGCTTCGCTGTTTTATGACGACCGCGAGTTGATGCAGACCAGAGTCGCGCGGCTCGAACATCCGCGGATACACATCCAGACGCCGCCATCACGCACGGCGCATCTGATCGGCAATGTCACGGTCGAAAAGTCCGGCGCGCCGGACGAATACGTGGTGGCGTCCACCGTCATCATGGTGGAATACCGCAACGAAAAGCAGCGCATCTTTGCCGGACGCCAGAGGCACCATTTGCGCGCCCATGGTCAGGAAGTGAAGATCGTCCAGAAGCGCGTCGACCTGATCAATTGCGACGCGGCATTTGAAGCCATGGCGGTGCCAATATGAAGGCTTCGCGCCGCCGCGAGTTTGGCCGCTCCTTACGTCAGTAACCCTTCGATCTCGGTCACGAGTTTCTTGTCGTCCGGCGCGGTTTTGGACGGATAAATGGCAGCGAGTTCGCCTTTTCCGTCGATCAGATATTTATGGAAATTCCAGCGCGGCGCCGCGGCATCGCCGGCCTGCGCAATGATCCAGTGATAAAACGGATGCGCGTTCCTGCCGCTGACCTCGTATTTGGCGGTCATCGGAAAGGACACACCGTAATTCCTCGTGCAGAAATTCCGGATGTCGGCTTCACTGCCGGGTTCCTGACGCCCGAAATCATTTGACGGCACGCCAAGCACAATCAGTCCGCGATCCCTGTATTTCCGCCACAGCGATTCGAGACCGGCATATTGCGGCGTGAATCCACATTCGGAGGCGGTGTTGACCACGAGTACCGGGTGACCGGCATAGTCCTTCAGCTTCAGCGGCTTGCCGTCGATCGACTGAAATTCGAAATCATGCGCCGTCATGCGTACTCCGCCGAAATGCTTTCTGGTGGAGTCTTACTACGGGGGCAGGGCACGGCGAAGCGCAGTGATCAAACCATCCGCTGCGGCAAGTTTACAATCAATGGCGGGTGCCCGTTCGCCTCGAGAAACCGGATCAGCGCGTGAGACGAAATGGCGGTCGTGCGGTCGTTGCGCATGGGATGGAAATTGACCGTGCCGCCATGCGCAAGTTCTTCATCCAGGACCAGGGTGACGCGGTTGTCGCGGTCATTCATAACGGCAAACGGGTTGACTTCGCCGGGTGCGATGCCCAGAAGCGCGATCAAGTCGCTGGCTTTTCCGAATGAGAAGCGCGGTGCCGGAAGCAGTTTGGCCAGTGCGTTCAGATCGACCGCGAGTTCCTCCCGCGCCACCACCAGCCAGAAGCGCCCCTTTCGGTCTTCCAGGAACAGGTTCTTGGTGTGCAGTCCAGGCAGGCTGCCGCGCAAATCCTGGGCCTCTTCCACTGTAAAGACCGGAGCGTGTGCATGGGTTAACCACGCCATGCCGAGTTCAGAAAAGCGCCGGTAAAGCGCGGCTTCCCGATGTTCCGGCGCCGGCAATTCCGGGGTTTCGGCGACCTGCGCGGGATTGTTCATCCGGCCACTATTGAAACTTGGCGGGACAGTTGCAATAAAACTCGACGGAGCGCGGGCGTAGCTCAGGGGTAGAGCATAACCTTGCCAAGGTTAGGGTCGGGCGTTCGAATCGCCTCGCCCGCTCCATTTTCCAACGCCAATGGATGATGGAGGCATCGCACTGTGGCCGTCCTGGATCAGCTTCGACAGCAGCGGCACGTGATCGCCGAAATTGCTACCCGGCACGGCGCGTCGAATGTTCGTTTGTTCGGATCCGCCGCACGTGGCGAAGAGCGGCCCGACAGCGACATTGACCTGCTCATCACGCTGGATGATGCACGTGGGTTCAATGATTACCTCGCTCTTGCCGAGGAACTGGAGCAGCTCCTGGGGCGCCGGGTTGACCTGGTGACTGAGCGGGGTCTCAGTCCTCATTTCCGCCGCTACATTGAGGCCGAGGCGCGCCCTCTGTGAAATCCGACGCGCCGTATCTTTCGCACATTGCTGACAGCATCGCCGCCATCGAGTCCTAGGTTGCGGGTGGGCGGGAAGCATTCTTGAGCCAGCGCATGATTCAAGACGCTGTCATTCGAAACTTCGAAATCATTGGCGAGGCTGCAAACAAGCTTTCTCCGGCCGCACGCGCAAATTCTGCCGTTCCCTGGCATCGAATGATCGCATTTCGCAATCGCCTCATACACGGATATTGGGGTGTCGATTTGCTACTCGTCTGGGACGTGGTCGTGCGTGATCTGCCAGTGCTGAAACGCGAAGTTCAGCGGCTTTTGACGTGAGAAATCGCGCGTTCGATTCGCGTCGCCCGCTCCAACGTTCCCTCAACCAGTCGACAAATTGCCGGTGGCGATAGGGAGCGCAGCATTTGCGCATTGAGAAGCTGGATTCGGCAACGATTTTGCGCCCGTGAACTGCTGAGCAATCCGCCATCCACGCCTCTGCTCGCACCTGAATCACGAATTCGGCGCACCGAAAGCAACACCTGTTCGTGCAGCGGTCATCGTCCTGATCGGTGCTCACAGCAAACAACAAAGACAGTGATCGACAATAGGGATAAGTATTTCCTCTCAAATACTTAGAGTTATTCGGATACTGTCACAGCTCAGTCTTGCTTGTTGATTGACTGTCCGTCTGCACGGCGTAGAATCTATGCTTGGTTGCCCGGTGTTGCCACGGGGTGTGATTCTATGCGCGACGCGTCTGCCGATGCAAACCTTGCCGCCCGGCAGGCGGATTTCTCAAAAAAACGGGGATAGTTAAAACAATGAAAATTAGAACCGCGGCGCTTGCGGGCGCATCGCTCCTTTACTTCGCCACGCCAGCTTTTGCCGGCGATGGCTGGTATCTCGGTCTCGGGGCCGGATGGTCCGACCTTTCCAACGGT
>DASUHP010000077.1:0-7017 GCA_036273455.1 Micropepsaceae bacterium
CAAGGGCAACGTGGTGGATCCGCTCGACTTGATCGGCGAATACGGCGCAGATGCATTGCGCTTTGCCCTCGCCAATGCCGCGGGGCAGGGGCGCGACATCCGGCTTGGCATCGCGCGGGTTGAGACTTGCCGCAATTTCGGAACCAAGCTTTGGAATGCGGCGCGCTTCTGCGAGATGAATGAATGTGTGCGCAAGCGGGAATTCGATGCCGCCCACGTCACCATGACCGCCAATCGATGGATCGTGGCCGAAGTCGCCCGCGCCGCTTCGGATGTCACTGCGGGACTCGAAGCTTACCGGTTCAATGATGCGGCAAACGCGATCTATCACTTTGTCTGGGATGTGTTCTGCGACTGGTATCTCGAATTCATCAAGCCGGTGCTGAATGGCACCGATGGAGAAGGCAAGACTGAAACCCGCGGAACCGCCGCCTGGGTACTGGATCGCATTCTCCAGCTTCTGCATCCGTTTATGCCGTTCATCACCGAGGAATTATGGGCACGGCTCGCCGAACATGCAGTGCCGCGCCGTTCAACGCTGATGCTGTCGCCCTGGCCGCAGCTCGCCTCGCTACCGTCCCACGACGATGCCCGTGCCGAGATGAACTGGGTCATTGAGCTTGTCTCGGGAATTCGCAGCGTGCGTTCGGAAATGCATGTGCCGCCGGCGGCGCGTATTGCTCTGGTCCTCAAGGATGCCGATGAAACGACAGCGGCGCGATTGAATGCCCATCGCGACATCATTTCGACCATGGGCCGGTTGTCCTCGGCGCGTTTGAGTGCGGAAATTCCGTCCGGCTCGGCGCAATTCGTCGCCGGAGAGGCGATCGCCGCACTGCCGCTTGGCGATGTGATAGACCTCGCCAGGGAACGCCTCAGGTTGCAGAAGGACCTCAAGAAAGCCGAAGACGAGATGGCGCGTTTCGATGCCAAACTGAACAATCCTGCGTTCGTGTCACGCGCGCCCGAAGAGGTGATCGAAGAGCAAAAGGAAAAGCGCACCGAAGCCGCGGCCGTCGCGAGCAGGCTCGGCGAAGCTCTCAATCGCCTGCAGGCCTGAACCACGAGAAAGAGTGCTGATATGCCGAAATTCGATAAGTCGCGGCTTCCGTCCCGCCACACCACCGAAGGGCCGGAGCGCGCACCGCACCGCGCTTTCTATTACGCCATGGGCTTGTCGGAAGAGGAAATTCACCGCCCGATTGTCGGCGTGGCATCGTGCTGGAATGAAGCCGCACCGTGCAACATTGCGCTGATGCGCCAGGCCCAGGCGGCGAAAAAAGGTGTCAAAGAGGCGGGCGGTACGCCGCGCGAGTTCTGCACGATTACCGTCACCGACGGTATCGCCATGGGTCATGAGGGTATGAAGTCGTCCCTCGCAAGCCGCGAGGTGATTGCCGACTCGATCGAGCTGACCGTCAGGGGCCATTGCTATGATGCATTGGTCGGTGTCGCGGGTTGCGACAAAAGCGAGCCCGGCATGATGATGGCCATGCTCCGCCTGAACATCCCTTCGGTATTCCTCTATGGCGGTTCGATTATGCCGGGACGATTCCACGGCCGGGACGTCACGATTCTCGATGTCTACGAGGCGGTCGGGCAGCGCTCGGCCGGTAAGATCTCCGATGCCGAATTGCACGAACTGGAATGTGTCGCCTGCCCTGGCGCAGGAGCGTGCGGCGGGCAATTCACGGCCAACACCATGGCCTGCGTGTCGGAAGCGATCGGCCTGGCGCTGCCATATTCCTCCGGGCCACCGGCGGAAATCACATCGCGCGACGAATTTGCATTGAAGGCCGGGCAGGCGGTGATGGCGCTGCTCGATCGCAATCTTCGTCCGCGCGACATCTGCACACGAAAGGCGTTCGAGAATGCGGCGACCATTGTCGCGGCGACCGGCGGCTCGACCAATGCAGCATTGCACCTGCCGGCAATGGCGCATGAGGCCGGGATTAAGTTCGATCTGTTCGATGTGGCCGCGATTTTCCGCCGCACGCCCTATCTCGCCGACCTGAAACCTGGCGGACGCTATGTCGCGAAGGATGTCTGGGAGGCCGGCGGCATGCCGATGCTGATGCGCACGCTCCTCGACGGCGGTTATCTCCACGGCGATTGCGTGACAGTCACCGGAAAAACAATCGCCGAAAATTTGGCTGCGGTAGAATTCAATGCCGGTCAGCCGGTGATGCGGCCGGTGAATAATCCTCTGGCGCCGACCGGTGGTGTCGTCGGGCTGACCGGCAGTCTCGCGCCGGAAGGTGCAATTGTGAAAATTGCCGGTCTCAAACACCTTCAGCACCGCGGCCCCGCCCGCGTGTTCGACTGTGAAGAAGATGCATTCGCGGCGGTTCAGGCCCGCAATTACAAAGCCGGTGATGTGATTGTCATCCGCTATGAAGGCCCGAGGGGCGGGCCGGGCATGCGCGAAATGCTTTCCACGACGGCGGCGCTATATGGGCAGGGTCTTTCGGACCAGATTGCGCTGGTGACGGACGGCCGATTTTCCGGCGCGACACGCGGTCTTTGTATTGGCCATGTCGGACCGGAAGCAGCAGATGGCGGGCCGATCGCACTGTTGCGGGATGGCGACATGATTTCGGTCGATGCCGAGAAAGGCACAATCGATCTGGAGCTCGATGCGGCGGAATTGCGCCGGCGCCGTGAGGCATGGAAATCGCGTGATATTCCCTTCGGTGCGGGTGCGTTGTGGCGCTATGCCCAGAATGTCGGCCCGGCGCGCTACGGCGCGGTCACCCATCCGGGAGCCAAGTCCGAGAAGCGCACCTACGCAGACATATAGAAGCGAGAGAACCGAACACCGGCGACATGCGAAAAAGCGAGCAGCGAGATTCTCTCGCTACTCGCTTCCATTCACTCGCTTCCCGTTAACGGTGGGGATGTTCCTTGTTGCCGCCCTGGCCGGATTGTGGATGCTCCGGGCTACCGCCCAGTTCATCCTCGGGGATATCGCGGCTGACCGGGCTCATGTCGTGGCGTTCTTCCATTTCATCCATTTGCGGATATTCGTGCCCGGTCCGTGAGGCGCCTTCGTTGGACATCTCGCGGGATTGCTGATCCGGGCTGCGCTGTTGTTGCGCGGCTTGAGCGGCACGGCGGCTGGCTGCGCCGCGTGCCTGTCCACCCTTACGGCCGGCTTGCGCCGCGAGTTCACGGTTCTGGGAAAAGCTGCGGCCTTCAGGAGGCACGCTTTCACCGCCCTTGCGTCCGGCTTTGGCCGCGAGGTCCGGATTCTGCGAAAAGCTTCTCTTTTCCGGCGGAACGCTCTGACCGCCCTTACTTGCGATGGCGCGCTGCTTCGACGGATCCATAGAAGCAAACCCGCGATTTGAGGTGCCTTTTGATTCAGGCATGACGTTTCCTTTCCGGGATTCTTGCTTGCGCGGAGCGCGGTTCACGCCGCCTAACCGCCACATCTCAAAGCATAAACGGCGCCGAACCCGGCCCCGTTCCGGCAACGTTATTTCATTTTTCGCCTGAGCTTAGGCTCTGCCGTCAGGCGCTCCGGGCTGAAATTGCCCCCATTCATGAATATGTTACGGGCCGTGACGGCCAATCCCGGTGTCGCCGGGCGTTTGCTTCCAGAAATCAAATCATTCGGGTAGTGGTGTCATGGCTGACCCCAAGTCAGGCGGTAACGGCGTTCAGGGCGAGGGCGATTACCGCTCCGCGCGCGAATATCAGAAAGATATCGGCGACTTCATGAAGCGGAAGTCGGGCAAAATCGATGAACTCGCCAAAGAGGCCGGCGACGCGATGAAGGGGCCCGAGGCCGAAGAGCTCAAGAAGGCCGAGGAGAAGGGCAAGTCCAAAGCTCGCCACTGAGTGGAGTTAAGCGGGCCACTCGATCAGTACACGGCCTTCGAAGATCCTGCGCGCCGTGCGGGTGATGTAAACTGCCACTGTGTCATCGTCCGCGCGGCGTTCCAGCCGAATCGGCATTGTGCCGGAGGGATGTTCGATCCTGAGATCGCATGGCAGATTACGGACCCGTGCGATCTCGGCGATCAGCGTACCCGGTGTCACCGATCCCATGCCGACAGCGACAGCACCGGTGGCAGCAAATGCTGTGTGGCAGCTATGGGGCATGAAATACCGGCCCGACAGATTTCCGCCCGAACGCGGTTGTGCAAGCAGCACGGGCTTTGGAATTACCAGGTTGCGGACATCGCCCAATCCCATGCGGCGGCCGGCCTCGAGCCTGAGTTCTTCCAGACGGCGCAGGAAAGCGGTGGCGGCGGCGAATTCTGCCGGGCTTTCGTAACCGGTCATGCCGAGATCTCTTGCCACCACGGCCATGATTGGCATGGCAGCATCGATCAACGAGACGGCAACGCCATCGATGGAATCCACTGCGTTCCCGGTTGGAAGGAGGCTGCCGGTTTTGGCGCCGGCCGCATCAAGAAAGGCGAGGTAGATCGGCGCCGCTGTCCCCGGGACACCGTCGATTGCCGTATCACCGTCATAGCGCACATGTCCGTCAGGGGTCTGGATGCGGGCCTCGATCCGCTTGCCGGTATTTGCATTAAGGATTTTGACGGTCGATACGTCACCCTTTGCGGCGATCAGTCCGGATTCCAGTGCAAAGGGCCCAACCCCGGCGAGCATATTGCCGCAGTTCGGCGACATATCCACTGTCCGTTCACGGACATTGACCTGGGCAAACAGGTAATCGACATCCGTATCCGGGCATTTTGACGGGCCAACGATCGCGACTTTGCTGGTCAACGGATGTCCGCCGCCGATGCCGTCGATCTCCAGTTCATGGCCTGAGCCCATGATCCGGATCAGGACTTCGTCGCGCTCTTTGGCGTCGGAGGGCAGGTCGGAGGAAAGCAGATACGGCCCGCGGGACGTGCCGCCTCGCATCAGGACGCAGGGTATCGCGCGAGTGGTCATTTAATCCTCGTAAGCCGTGCGGGCTGAATACCATCATACTTATCCCGCCAGTGATCACATTCGGGTCCCTGTAAACCGGAAGCCTCACGATACAAATACTCCGGGATAGAGTTGTTCATGACGGCCGGCGGCCCCTAATCCACTGCGAGAACATCCATTTCTCGCCGCTGCGGGGCGGCAGGCCGGCGTGCAGCGTGCGCGGATCCGGCGCGAAATCCGGAGTAATGTTCACGAACCACAATGCATCACCTTTGCGGCCGCGAAAGCGCCAGCGAAGATGCGGGAATTCGGTTTCGCCGCCGGTGAAATCTTCGTTCAGGCAGATCAGGAAGGTGAGCACACGCTGCCCCTCGGCGGCAACGATCCTGGCATTGTCATCCTTTGTTATGTCGAAATAATCGGCATGCGGTTTGAATTCCTCGCCCGGCGCGTAATGGAGGATGGTGCAAGCTTCCATCCCCGCCAGATTCAATTGGGTCAGTCCGGCGATTCGGTGTTGTAGCAGCATGACCAGCAGATCGCTGGTGAAGGTGCCGATATGGAATTCGCTATTGGTACGAACCACTGAACTGTGAATCCCCGTCGACGGATCATAAACCTTCGCCGGTTCGAGTTGGGGCCGCGCGCGCCCGACCAGCCAGTCGCACATCTCCGGCGCGAGAAACCGCTCGATCACTCCCACGCGTGGCGATTCTGACACGTAGCGCCCCCGCGGTATCCGCATCAGTTCGTCGATCCGGATCCGGTCGCGCAGTGCCGAACATTGGCTCTGCGTCAGCCTCTCACCTGCTGCAATGCCGCGCGCGAGTTGCCAATAACCGGCGAGGCCCGCAAGCACCCGCGAATCATCTACGCGGCCTGATTTTGCGGCGACCGTGAGCAAGTCGAGCGCCCCCGGCCAATCCTGAGCGATCCCCAGTCCCCAGCATGTGAGTAACGCCGCGAGGTGTGCCGCATGACCATTTCCATCGCGTGCGCCGGACAAGGCCCATGCGACACCTTCCGGAAGGTTGTAAGGCGGCCGCGTCAGCAGCCGTTCGGCAAGTGCGGCTTTCGCGAACGCATCGCCAGCTGCGGCCAGATCCCGGAGCGATGCAACACCAGCTTCGGTTTCGATCTTCGCTTCTTCGCTCACGCCCTGCTGCAGCTCCGCCTCACTTGTTTGCTGCACTCCGGCAGTGAGGGAGTATCGAAGGCGCTTTAGCTTGCCAGAGGATTCGGGCGGATTTGGAAGTGCACCACTTTGCTGGTCTGTCCCTTGCCGCCTTCGATATGCGTCGGGGCGCGCTCGGAATAGGTTGAGAACAGGCCTCTGCCTTTCCAGCCCGCATTCGCGTCATCGATGCGGCCGTCCATACCCTTGGCGTAATAGCTCATGGGGTAGGGCACACGCATCACGATCCACTTGCCATTCACCAGCGCCTCCAGGGCGTCCGACTGGCTTGCGGTTGCAATCGGCGTGTTCTTGCCGAAGCCAAGCGTATCTTGCTGATCCACCCACATTGCATAGGGTGCTTCCGCCGTTGCGCCGATCGTACCCGCCGGCAGATTTTCAAATGCCGGTCCGGGGAGTGGGTACAGCTTCCAGCCTTCCGGGCAGACATTCTGTGCATCGGCAGCGCGCGGTCCATTCAAGGGGCCTTTGCACAGGCGCCGATCAAAGCTTGCCGCATGGCCGCTGGCCAATGCCAGCCACACCACGCCGTCGCTGGCGATGCCCATGCCGCGCGGTGAAAAACCGGACATCGGATTCTTCGGATTCTTGTACGGCACCTCGTAATATTCGCTGAGCTGCGTCCTGGGATCGAAGCGGATCACACCGCCCGGGAAGCCGAGAATGGAGCCATAGACGCTGCCGTCGGGGGCCGTGTTGATCCCGTAAGGCGCACCCATGATCTGCTTGTCTTTGGTGGGATCGAGCGGCTGATTGAGTCCGGTCCAGCCGTCATCGCGTTTGCCATTGCCGTTGGTGTCGATCACGAAAGGCGACCAGCCCTGGCTTGCGGCATCGTCATGAGTGGCATCCCATTTCTTCACGTCGAGCCAGCCGATGACATCATATGGGCCGCCGGCACTGAACCACAGCACATCATTGTCATC
>DASUHP010000078.1:0-62961 GCA_036273455.1 Micropepsaceae bacterium
CGCCACGCGGGTCACTTCGCCCGCGAAACGGTTCAGCTGGTCCACCATGGTATTGATCGTATCTTTCAGCTCGAGAATTTCGCCCTTCACATCGACGGTGATCTTGCGCGAGAGGTCGCCGCGGGCCACCGCGGTGGTCACGTCGGCAATGTTGCGGACCTGAGCGGTCAGATTCGATGCCATGAAATTCACGCTATCGGTCAGGTCCTTCCAGGTCCCTGCCACGCCGCCCACATTGGCCTGGCCGCCAAGCCGGCCTTCGGTACCAACTTCGCGCGCCACGCGGGTCACTTCTGCGGCGAACGAGCGAAGCTGCTCGACCATGGTGTTCAGGGTCTCTTTGAGCAGCAGGATTTCCCCGCGCACGTCGACCGTAATTTTCTTCGACAGGTCGCCGCCGGCGATCGCCACCGCCACTTCGGCGATGTTGCGCACCTGGGCGGTCAGATTCGACGCCATGAAGTTCACATTGTCGGTCAGGTCTTTCCAGGTACCGGCGACTTCCGGCACTTCGGCCTGACCGCCGAGCTTGCCTTCGGTGCCCACTTCGCGCGCCACGCGGGTCACTTCCGAGGCAAAGGCATTGAGCTGGTCCACCATGGTATTGATGGTGTTCTTCAGTTCGAGAATTTCGCCTTTCACGTCCACGGTGATCTTGCGGCCAAGGTCGCCGCGGGCAACTGCGGTGGTCACTTCGGCGATGTTGCGCACCTGAGCCGTCAGGTTCGACGCCATTGAGTTCACCGAGTCGGTCAAGTCTTTCCATGTGCCTGCGACACCGGGCACATTGGCCTGGCCGCCAAGACGGCCTTCGGTACCCACTTCGCGCGCCACACGCGTCACTTCGCCGGCGAAGCGGTTGAGCTGGTCCACCATGGTGTTTAGCGTTTCCTTCAGCTGAAGGATTTCGCCACGCACATCCACCGTGATCTTGCGCGAAAGGTCGCCCCCGGCAATTGCCGTCGCCACTTCCGAAATGTTGCGCACCTGGGCGGTCAGATTGCCCGCCATGGAGTTCACCGAGTCGGTGAGGTCTTTCCACGTGCCGGCGATTTCCGGCACGACGGCCTGACCGCCGAGCTTGCCTTCAGTGCCCACTTCGCGCGCCACGCGCGTAACTTCGGCGGCAAATGCGTTCAGCTGGTCGACCATGGTGTTCAGCGTTTCCTTCAACTGAAGGATTTCGCCACTGACATTCACCGTGATCTTTTTTGACAGGTCGCCCTGCGCCACTGCGGTCGCCACTTCGGCGATGTTGCGGACCTGACCGGTCAGGTTGGAGGCCATTGAGTTGACTGAGTCGGTCAGGTTCTTCCATGTGCCGGCAACGCCGCGCACAATCGCCTGGCCGCCAAGTTTACCTTCGGTACCCACTTCGCGCGCAACGCGGGTCACTTCGCCGGCAAACGCGTTGAGCTGGTCCACCATGGTGTTGATGGTGTCTTTCAGCTCGAGGATTTCGCCGCGGACATCCACGGTGATCTTTTTCGACAAGTCGCCATTGGCAATCGAGGTCGCGACATCGGCGATGTTGCGCACCTGGGCCGTCAGGTTGGACGCCATCGAGTTCACCGAATCGGTGAGGTCCTTCCAGGTGCCGGCGACGCCCGACACATTGGCCTGGCCGCCCAGCCGCCCTTCGGTGCCCACTTCGCGCGCCACGCGGGTGACTTCGCCGGCAAACGCGTTAAGCTGGTCCACCATGGTGTTGATGGTTTCTTTCAGCTGCAGGATTTCGCCGCTGACAGTCACCGTGATTTTCTTGGACAGGTCGCCGCCGGCGATCGCGGTCGCGACATCGGCGATGTTGCGCACCTGGGCGGTGAGGTTGGAGGCCATGAAGTTTACGTTATCGGTCAGGTCCTTCCAGGTTCCCGCCACACCGGGCACCTGCGCCTGACCGCCGAGCTTGCCTTCGGTGCCGACTTCGCGCGCCACGCGTGTCACTTCCGATGCGAACGAGTTGAGCTGATCCACCATGGTGTTGAAGGTGTCTTTCAGCTCGAGGATTTCGCCGCTGACATCGACGGTGATCTTGCGCGAAAGGTCGCCGCGGGCCACTGCGGTGGTCACCTGGGCGATGTTACGCACCTGGGCCGTCAGATTGCCGCACATCGCATTCACCGAGTCGGTCAGGTCCTTCCAGGTACCGGCGACGCCCGGCACCACTGCCTGACCGCCGAGCCGTCCCTCGGTACCGACTTCGCGCGCCACGCGGGTCACTTCCGAAGCAAAGGAGCGCAGCTGGTCGACCATGGTGTTGATGGCTTCCTTGAGCTGCAGAATCTCGCCGCGCACGTCGACGGTGATTTTTTTGGAAAGGTCACCGTTGGCGACCGCGATCGTCACTTCCGAAATGTTACGAACCTGGGCGGTCAGGTTCGAAGCCATCGAGTTCACGCTTTCGGTCAGGTCCTTCCACACACCCGACACGTCACGGACCTGGGCCTGACCGCCGAGTTTGCCCTGACTGCCGACTTCGCGGGCCACGCGCGTTACTTCGGAGGTGAACACCGAAAGCTGCTTGATCATCGTATTGACGATGGTTGCCGAACGCCGGAATTCACCCTTGAGCGGGCGCCCGTCCACTTCCATCGGTACGGTTTGCATCAGATCGCCCTGGGCGACGGCACCGATTGCGCGGGTCACCTCCGTCGTCGGCCACAGCAGGTCATCGATCAGCGTGTTGACCGAATTTTCCATGTCGCCCCAGGAGCCGCCATTAAGGGCAAATTTCACCCGGTTGCGGGTCTTGCCTTCGCGGCCAACCGCTTCGCCGACGCGCTCGAGCTGGCCCGACATGCGCTCATTGGCGCTGATGATGTCGTTGAAAGTGTCGGCGATTTTGCCGGCCATGCCGGTGTGGTCAGCCCGCATCCGTGCGGAAAAGTCACCGGCCCGCATCGCCAGCAGGGTTTGCAGAAATTCGCGCATCAGGGCCGCATTGTCGTGATCACGGACCACCTCACCATTCGCGGCAGCAGTCCCATTCGCGACAGTCCGCGCTGCCACGCCATTCGCCGGCGCGCGGAAGACCTTGTTCAATACGGGCTTCAGGGATTTGGCCGAGGAAGATTTGGGCGAGGTTACCGGCTTTGGCGGCACGGGGACTTTGGTCTCGCGAGACGTCTCTTTCCTGGCCTTCATTTTTCATCCTCGTGCGCGAAATGGTCGAATTAATAAATGGAGGTCAGCCCCGGGCCGGAGTCCATCCGGGCAAACCGGTCCAATGCCCGTCTCATTAATGCGGAGCCCTCCTCCTGCGAACACCCCTAACGGGCAAGAGAGCAATTGGTTCCCAACAGGAAACTTTAGGTTTTGCTAAGGTTTGGCTGGACTTAAGCGCGGCCGAACCGCGCTCTCCGAGCCCAGGAAGTCACTCAGGATGGCGCCCCAGCATCAACGCAGCGGGCTGAGCCCCAGCGCCCCGGCACTGGCAACAAAGCGCAAGAGTGGTACAGCTGGTTGGCCTCGAACCAACGACCTTCGGATCCACAATCCGACGCTCTAACCAACTGAGCTACAGCTGCACTTTGGCCGAAGGAGCAGGGCAAGGTGTAAGAGGCAGATTCGGCAAATGCAAGATCGCGAATCCTGTTGATCAGGTGCGGGGTAGATTTGGTGAAACATGCGGTGAAATCGCTTCGGTACGTAGCTGCTGCCGTACTGGCCCTGCTGATCAGCTCTTGCGGCGATAGCGGGAGATCGGGATCGCCCATCCTGTTCCAGTGGGAAGACTATGTCGATCCGCCCTTTTTAGCAGCCTACCGGCAGCAATATGGCGAGACACCACGGACGGCCATATTCGCCGACGAGGACGAAGCCTTTGCCAAGATGCGGGCGGGCTACCGGCCCGACGTAATGGGCCCCTGCTATTATGAATTTCCGCGCTGGCGTGACGCCGGCCTGCTGCAGCCGATTGATACCTCGCGGCTGAAGAACTGGAACAAAATTCCCGCGAGCTTGCGCCAGCTGCCCGGTATCGCCGCGGGTCCCGGCAAAGTGTGGTTTGTGCCGCATTACTGGGGCAACACCTCCGTGACCTACCGGACCGACCTGGCCCCGGAATACGCCGGGCGCGAATCCTGGAACATCCTGTTCGATCCGAAATACCGCGGCCGGGTGGCAGTGCTGGAGGGAGTCGACGATACCGTGCCTTTGATCGCGCGAATGATCGGAGTGGACGCCTACACCATGAGTGACGCGGATTGGCGCCGTGTCGAGGCGAAACTTCGGCAGCTGGTTGGACAAGTCCGGTTTGTCGCCAGCGATGATACTTCCCTGGCTCAGGGCCTGGCTTCGGGCGAGCTGGTCGCGGCCATGAGCTATCGCATCGTTTACCGGACGCTGAAGGCCGAGGGCAAACCGGTCGCCTATATGAATCCCCCGGGCGGCCCGTTCACCTATGTTTGTGGACTGGTGATTGCCCGCGATACCGCGAATTACGACAAGGCACTGGCGTTGATCGATTCGTCGCTGTCCGACCAGGCGGCCGATTACACCATCCGCAAAATCGGGGATGTGCCCGCGAATTCGTCCGGGCTGGCAAAAGAGCCGGCCAGCGTGTTTGCGAATCTCGGACTTCAACGGGACGTCGATCGCCTATTGCAGCAGGGGATCTTCCAGAAGCCTCTTCCGAACAAGCAGAAAATCGTTGCCACCTGGAGCGACATCAGGGCGGGACTTTAACGGAGATCACGCGGACCGAGGTGGTATGGCAACTGAACAAGAAATGCACCGTCTCTTTTCTGTCGTTGACTTTCGGCACAGAATTCAATTTGCCGCGTCGCAGTTGCTGTTTTTGTTGGACAGAGACCGCCTTGTTCGATCAACAAGCGCCTTGGCCAATAACAAATATGAAATTCTGGTCGCGGTAGCCTTTTCTCTGTGGAGAGCGGTCTTCCTGGCCGACGGTATCCGCGACTGGGAAGCCATACTGGCGAATGCCGAAACATTTCTGGAGAAGCTGATCCGGGATAACATCATCAACTACTCGGACGACTGGAACAGCCGCCATTGGTCGTTTTTGTACTACCTTAATAATGCGAGATTTCGGTTGAGAGAACTCGCGGAAATATGGCCCGAGTTTAAGGCTCTCATTTCGGAGTGGAAAATCTCCGATGTGCTCGACCAGCCAGTGGTTGGGTCAGATTCGCTACGCATTTGGCATCATCATTGTCGAGCGCTCGAACTCGCTATTGGCGGTCTTACCGACCAAGCAGCAAATCCGCCTCCGCCAAAGCGAAAGCCAAAAGCTGCCAAGCGGGGAGAGTGACATGCACTCCCCCCTGGCCTGGCTGACGAGCGTTAGAGCACTCCGCGTTTGTGCTCTCCGATCACAATGCGCTTTGGTGCGAATGCCTGCTTCAACACCTCGTACGCTTTTCGCGGCTCGGCTTTGCCGCACATAAAAATTCCGAACGCGGCGTAGCCGCGTTCGGGCCATGTGTGAACACAAATATGGCTTTCGGCCAATACAGCGACACCGCTGATACCGCCGCCAGGTGTAAAGGTATGCAGGTGGATATGCAGCAAGGTTGCCCCCGCGGCTTCCACAGCATCGATCATTGCCTGCTCAATGCGATCTTTATCCGAAAGGCCATCGGCCTCCCAAAAATCAATGATCAATTCACTGCCAGCAAAGGTCTGGCCGTTTAGGGTTACGAAGTGATCCTTGCAGTCCGCATCCCCTTCGGGAATAGGAACCGGGACGGTCCTCGCCGGAGCGCGAGGTTTCAGCGCTCTTGCTCCATTGATCGCCGCCACACCGAGTTCGAGTCGAGCCATCCTGGCACCTACCCTTCCAAAGGTGTTGACACCAAAGCGCGCCATTACTGCCGCGCCACCAAGAAGAAAGCGGCGGGCGGAAGGATGTTCCGCAACACGCCGCTTTGCTCCGGCGAACCGAAGCAGCGGGGGAATATAGGGCGCTTGGCCCCCCACGCAAGAATTTTGTTCCCCCACGGGAAAAAAACTTGGGAGCATTCGGGCATGCGCCAGACTGCCGCGCGTCGGCGCCCACGCTGCTGGACACTGCGCGCGCCGCTTGCCTAATAGGCGAGTTGAATTTTTGGAGAGCAACAGTGCCAACACTCCGTCCCAAGACGTTCCGCGAGCGGCTGCACAAAGGCTATGCCCAGTCGATGGAGATCAGCCGGCTTGTTGCCGGGGAAACCAGCAAGTTTCAATCGATCGCAATTTTCGAAACCGTGGCGAATGGCCGCGTTCTGGTGCTCGACGACATAGTCCAGATCACCACGCGCGACGAATCAGCCTATGCCGAGATGCTGACCCATTTGCCGCTCCTGGAACACGGCAGAGCCGAACGGGTCATGATCGTGGGCGGCGGCGATCTCTCCATCGCCGATGAGGCGTTAAAGCACAGATCCGTGAAGGAGGTCGTGCTGGTGGATATCGACGGCCGGGTCGTCGAGTTGTGTCGCCAGCATTTCCCCGAGATCAATAAAAAGGCATTTGGCGACCGGCGCCTGACAATCGAAATAGCCGACGCTTTCGAATATCTCGGGCGCGCCGAATCGACAGCGCGTTTTGATCTGATCGTCGCCGACCGGCCCGATCCGGTCGGACCGGGCAAAGCCCTGTTCGGCGACAATTTCTACAGCCGTGTCGCGCGCGCCTTGCGCAAAGGCGGCTACGCGACTTTTCAAACCGGTGTCCCGTTCTACCAGCCGTGGGAAATCGCCGACGCGCTGAAGGAACTCAAGCCGCATTTCCCGCAATACGGACTCTATTTGACGGTTGTGCCGACCTATATCGGCGGCTTCATGGCACTGTCCTGGGCAGGGACCGGCAGGCCGTTGGGAACGCCCGCCGGAATCAAGACCGCAGCACGTCGCTTTGCTGCCGCCAAATTCACGACCGATTATTACAATCCGGAAATCCACGCCGCGGCATTTGCCATGCCGGAATGGATCAAGCGCCTCATTCCGAAGAACCGCCGCCGCTGATCTCCCGCCATAAATCCCGGGCCGCACTCGCCGGCGAAGACTGTTGATTCTCCCGGCTGACCGCGAGATTCGCCCCGCGCATTTTCTCGACGTCGATTTTACCGATCAAGGGATGAAGCGCGCTGATCAGCGCGCGATCATTGGAACGCCTCGGTGACAAGAGCAGAATGGCGTCATAGGGAGGAATGACGTTTTTCGGATCGGCCAGCGTCACGAGACCGTATTGCGCGATGCGTCCATCGCTTGAAAAAGCTGTGATCGCGTCGACATCGCCATCGGCCACAGCCTTGTACATGAACAGCGGCTGCATCTGCCGCTCATCCTTAAAGTCGAGTCCATAGGCGGCGTGCAACTGTTGCCATTCGGGACGGCGAAAAATCTCGTAGTCACCGCCGACAGTCAGAGACGGCGAGAGCGGCGCCAGATCGGCAATGGAACGCACCCCCAGGCTTTCGGCTTTGTCGCGCCGCATCGCAAGCACATAGGCATTCTCGAAGCCAAGCGGCCCCAGCACGCGCGCGCCATAATGCTCGCGAACCCAGGCCGATACATCTTCAAGAACAATATTGCGCGCGGGCGTGTCACGGCGGTGCATCTCATTGGTCCAGATCGTGCCGGTGTAATCGACATAGACATCGACATCTCCGGCGGTGAGCGCCCGAAAAATCAATGCCGAACCGAGATCGTTGCGCGTCGACGAATTCAGGCCGGCGGCAGTAAGGCGCTGATCGATCAGCGCCGCCAGGATATATTGCTCCGGAAACCCCTTGGCGCCGATGACATAGCCCGGAACACTGCGGAAATCGGCAGCGACGGCGCCGGCGCAAAGTATCAGTGCGATCGCCGTAGACGCGGCGGCCAATCTTTGCCGTCCGCCGCGCCCGCGCGCGATGGATTCCAACAACGCCAAAATGCGGTCGACGACCAGCGCGAGCAGCGCCGCAGCCACGCAGCCGACCAACACGTCCACCCAGTTCTGCGTCTGCAGTCCCGAAAAGATGTAATTGCCCAGGCTGGTCTGGCCAACCGGGGTCGACAGAGTCGCGGTCCCAATCACCAGCACCGATGCGGTACGGATGCCGGCCATGATCACGGGAAGCGCCAGCGGCAGCTCAATCTTGATCAGCGTCTGAAACGGCGTCATGCCGGCGCCAAGCGCCGCCTCCTTCACCGCCGCATCGACACCGAGGATTCCGGTAACCGTATTCCTTAAGATTGGCAGCATGCTGTACAGCGAAAGCGCGAGCAGCGACGGCAGGAACCCCAATGCCGAGAAGCCCGCGCCGGTCAAAGACCTGGTTGCGGAAGAAAGCAACAGCAGCAGCGGATAAAATAGCGCGAGCAATGCGAGACTGGGAATGGTCTGAATGACCGCGGCGCCACCGAGAATGAGTCCGGCATGATTGCGCCATCGCAGGGCGGCGAGCGAGAGCGGCGCGCTGAGGAACAGTCCGAGCAGGAGCGCGCTGGCGCTCAGCAATACATGAGCACCGAGATAGTCCGGCAAGTGCGCCAGCGCATCCGAAAGGCGCGGGGCGAGCTGCTCCATTCAGGACAACCCCGCCAGCCGTCCCACCCGCTCGGCCTGCTCCAGCGGCATCCGCATCAACCGGCGCACCGAATTATGCCGTGGGCGGGACAGAAGATCGGCAGTCTCGCCATATTCCACCACTTCGCCCGAGTCCATCACTGCGATGCGGTCGGCCAGCAGCACCGCTTCCATCATGTCATGGGATATCATTATCGTGGTCAGGCCGAGCGCATCATGCAGCGCGCGGTAATCGCGTCCCAGCGCATCGCGGGTAATCGGATCAACCGCGCCGAATGGCTCGTCCATCAGGACAATGCCCGGTTTTGCGGCAAGCGCCCGGGCGAGGCCCACCCTCTGCGCCTGTCCCCCCGATAAAGTTGGCGGCAGCCGCGTATTCAATGCTCGCGGCAACTGAACGAGATCCAGCAATTCGTCGACGCGCCTTGCAATAGCGGACCTGTCCCACTTCAAAAGCGTTGGCGTAATGGAAATGTTTTCGGCAACGGTCAGATGCGGGAATAATCCGACGCCCTGGAATACATATCCGATCCTGCGGCGCAGCAGCACGGCATTCGTGGCCGCAATATCCGCCCCTTCCACACGCACGGTTCCGCGCGAGGGTTCGATCAGGCGGTTGATGAGTTTGAGCAGGGTCGTCTTGCCTGAACCCGAAGTGCCGGTGAGGGCGACAAAGCTCCGCGCCTCGACCGCGAGCGACACCCCGCACAGCACAAAACCCCCGTCTGGCGAATAAGTCTTCCAGACTTCGTCGATTTCGATGGCAGGGTTGGTGGGGCTAGCCGTCATGCGGTGATTATGGCAGTGGGCAAGGCGATCGACAAAGGTTCTCGACTTTGCCGATCCTCCGTATAACCTCGCAGTTTGAGGGGGGACCAAAGTCATATCCAATGCAATCCACAAATACTCAGCACGGGCCGGTGCCGGAATGACACCTGCCGTTCTACGTGCGGCTCCGGGATATCTGCTGCTAACTCCCGCGATGACAGTCCTGGTTTTGACCATGGCTGCCCCTCTTGGACTGCTGCTGGCTTACAGCCTCTGGCGGCAAGACGGCCTGTTCATCGATACCCGTCTGACGCTCGCCGAGTATGCGGCGCTTGTGAGCGATCCGGGTTTTGCAGTTGTCTTCCTGCGTTCGCTTGCGATCGCCGCAGTGGCATCGATTGCGGCCATACTCCTCGCCTATCCGGTTGCGTGGTTCATTGCGTTTCGGGCGCGGGCGAAATTCCTCTGGCTGCTGCTGGTCACGATTCCATTTTGGACCAGCTATCTGTTGCGGGTTTTCGCCTGGAAAGTGATCCTCGGATATAACGGTCTGATCAATTCGGGCCTCATGGCATTGCACCTGGTTTCGGCGCCGGTCACCTTCCTGCTTTACAATCCTGTGGCCGTGGTCCTGACTCTGATCCACGGTTACGCCCCGTTCGCGGTGTTGCCGATCTACGTCGCGCTCGAAAAGATCGACCCGGCACTGCTGGAAGCCGCGGCCGATCTTGGCGATTCACCAGCCCGGCGATTTTTGCGGGTCACACTGCCGCTGTCCATGAGCGGCGTGATTGCGGCATTCGTGCTGATGTTCGTTCCGGCAACCGGTGACTACGTCACACCCTCACTCGTTGGCGGTGCGAATGGTTTGATGGTTGCCAATCTCATTCAGGCGCAATTCGGGCGTGCCGACAATTGGCCCCTGGGGGCCGCTATGGCGATTACCACCATTGCGGCCGTGTCCTTGCTGAGCGTTTTTGCCGCCGCGGGGGCAAGATGCGCGGCGGGCCGCATCCGGTGATCCGCGCAAGAACGGCACAAATGCGGGGAACCGCAGCCTACGCGATTCTTTATCTTCTGTTCCTCTACGCGCCGGTGCTGCTGCTGCCGCTGTTTTCCTTCAACGACTCCGTCTTCGTCGCCTTCCCGCTTTCGGGACTTACTGCCAAATGGTACTCGGCGATGGCGGCCGACGATGACATGCGAATAGCGTTGTTCAATTCGCTGAAGGTTGGCGTCGCCGCATCGATCGCTTCGACGCTCCTCGGTCTCACCATTGCCCAGGTGCTCACGCGAGGCATTCCGGGCCGCCGGCTGATCACCGGCTTTTCCAACCTTCCGTTGTTTATCCCCGACATCGTGCTTGGAATCTCGCTGCTGATTCTGATGAGCCGTCTCGCGATTCCGCTTTCGCTCGCGACCGTGATTCTCGGTCATCTCGCGCTTTGCCTGCCTTTCGCCGCCGGCGTCCTGCTGTCGCGGTTTGAGGGCTTCGACTTAGGTCTGGAGGAGGCGTCGCGCGACCTTGGCGAGAACGCCTGGATGACATTCTTCCGGGTCACACTGCCACTGGTTGCGCCCGGAATCGCCGCGAGCCTGATTCTGACTTTTGTGGTTTCGTTCGATGATTTCCTGATCGCATTTTTCCTGTGCGGCACCGACACCACCCTGCCCGTCTATATCTGGGGTGAATTGCGCTTTCCCGACAAACTGCCGAATGTTCTGGCACTGGGTTCGACGATTTTGGTCGTCTCAAGCATCCTCATCGTCTCCGCGGAATGGATGCGCCGGCGGGGTGCACCGTCACAGCTACGGGGGGCGAATTGAACATGACCTCACCCGCGCTTCTGGAGGTCCGCAATCTTACGAAAGCATTTCAGTGCCGGCTTGCGGTGGACAATGCCGGCTTCACCATCGCGCCGGGTGAATTTTTTTCGCTGCTTGGTCCGTCAGGCTGCGGCAAGACCACGCTTTTGCGTCTGATCGGCGGTTTTACGGTTGCCGACACGGGCAACATTCACATTGACGGCGAAGATGTCACCGGACGTCCGCCGGAAAAGCGGCCGGTGAATACGGTGTTTCAGTCCTATGCCATATTCCCGCATCTCAACGTAGCCGAGAACATCGCCTACGGTCTGCGTTCGGAAGGAATAGCCGCCGGCGAGCGCGAAAAGCGGGTGACGGAGGCGCTTCACCTTATCTCGCTCTCCGGTTACGGCCGGCGCCGTCCACACGAACTTTCCGGCGGCGAGAGGCAGCGCGTCGCGCTGGCGCGGGCGCTGGTCAAACGGCCGAAACTGCTTCTCCTGGATGAGCCTCTGGGCGCGCTCGACAAGCACCTACGTGAGAGCATGCAAACTGAATTGCGGCAGATCCAGCGCGAGGTTGGAATCGCGTTTCTGTTCGTCACGCACGACCAGGAAGAAGCGCTCGCCATGTCCGACCGCATTGCCGTCATGCAGCATGGGCGGATATTGCAGGTCGACTATCCAAAAAAGCTGTACGAGCGGCCGAATTGCCTCGCGGTGGCATCTTTCATTGGCAATATGAATTTCTTTGCCGGTCATATCATAGGGCGGGAGCACGATGATCTGATCGTCGAGATTGGGCCAATGGGCCGGGCGCGGGTTCCGGTTTCGACCGGCGAGCATTTCCCGCCGGGCTCACAGGTAGTCGCTGCAATAAGGCCGGAGAAGTTTATGATTTCGCGGGACTCACCGCCGGGCGAACCGTCGCTCGATGCGCGTGTTCTTTCTGCGATCTTTCTCGGAGATCGTACGCAGATCAAAGTCGCGATTTCTGAAGCGGCCCCCGTCATAACCATTACCGCGCCTACGACAGCGCAAATTCCATCGGCAGCGGAACATATCCGCATTTGGTGCCGCACGAGCGATCTGCTGCTTTTGCGAAATGAAGCCGCATCACCCTGGACGCGCGACGGCTGGCTTCCCAGAAAAAGAACGAAGCCACCGTGCAAGCAGGTTACATTGTCACGGGAATGATGCAGGCATTGGGATACGTCCGTATAGGGTCTGCGCAGTTGCCGATGGATTGTGAGGCGAAAACAGGCGCCGTTTTTAAGAGAGAGAAATCGTGAACACCGTCGCGGACTCTATGACTGCGCCGCTGCCCTTCCGCGCATTCAGGAGCGCGACCTCTTCACAATCGCGTTGCATTGCTGAAGCAAAAGTAAAGCCGACGCTGGCATCCCCCGGCGGCAGTAAGCCGGCCGGCAGTGGCGCTTTGGCTACTGCCTCACGTTCCATTGGTTGACATTTGTATGTACAATCCATATGTCTGATTTCATGCGGCTTCGGGTGGCCGGCTTTAATTGGGATGATGGCAACAGCGGAAAGTGCCTGAAGCATGGGGTGTCGCTCGCGGAAATCGAGGCGATTTTCGAGTCATGAAATCCGGATTGCGCCTGATCCGGCTCATTCCGCCGATCGAGGACAGGTTGATTGCCGTCGGGCGGACAGCAGAAGGCAAGGCACTGTTCGTGGCGTTCACGTTCCGCAGGATCGCTGGACAACTCTTTATCCGGCCAGTCAGCGCCCGCTACATGCACAAAAGGGAAATCTCCCGTTATGAAAAAGAAACGCGGTCCGAATAAAATTCCGAGGCTTAGGACGGACGAGGAGGCCGAGGCGTTCCTCAATCAGGATCTGTCCAATGTTGATTTTTCCCAATTCAAAGCTGCCCGGTTCGAATTCGAGAAGAAAACGGCACGGGTGAATATGCGCCTGCCGCAGCCGCTTCTGGAAGCAGTGAAGAAGCGCGCTTCCCAGCGCCGGATTCCATATCAGCGGTTTATTCGCGAGGCATTGGAAAAAGCGGTGATAGGGAAATAGGGGTTACGTTGACATCACGCGCTCAAAGACCGCACGAGCTGCGGCTTGGCGGCGGTGCAGCAGCAATTCCAGTTCGGCAAAATCGGGTACCCCGGCGACTCGGGCCAGCAAAGCCCGTAATCCGACACTTGCTGTAGCGGGGAGAAACTCGCCCTCCGTTGCAACCCGCAATACCTGGGTCAACTCTTGCTGAAGGAGTGCTGCCGCCGCGAGAGCACCATGATCGCTGGCATCAAGCACGCCCGCGCTCTTCAGTTTGCCGGCGGCGCCGATTGTATTCTGGTCAAACACGAAAGGCTTGTCTGAATGGCAGAGCTGCAGGACCTGAATACAGAACTCGATATCCACGAGACCGCCGGCAGCAAATTTCAGGTCCCAGGGTGAGCGCGCGGGAAACTGCGCCTCCAGTTTTTGCCGCATCGCGCGCGCATCAGCCCGGATTTGCCCTGGCTCGGCAGGCAATTCCAGCAGTGACGGGATCGCTTCAGAGATGCCTGCGCTGAACGCATCCGGCCCGGCCACGACACGGGCACGCGTCAATGCCATTCTTTCCCAGGTCCAGGCATTTTCGCGGTGGTAAGCGATGAACCTGTCTAAACTCACAGCGACCGGCCCCTGATTGCCTGACGGCCGCAGCCGCATGTCGACGTCAAACAGCCGCCCTTCAGCGGTCAGTGCAGTCAGGGCAGCGATGAACCGCTGTGCATAGCGCGCGAAATAGCTGCTGACGGGAAGCGGTTTACCGGCTCCCGCCGACATGGTTGCAACCGGATCATGCGTGTAAATGAAAACCAGATCGAGATCGGATGTCGCCGTCATTTCACGGCCGCCGAGCTTTCCCAGTGCAACCACCGCCACGGCGCCAGCCGGCACATGGCCGTGGGCCTCCGCCATATGGTTCTCGACTTGCGTTTGCAATCCGGCAATGACGGTTTCTGCAACGGCCGAATAGGCAGGCCCGGCATCCCTCGCCGGAGCCGATCCAAAGATCAGCCTTGCTCCGACCCGGAACATCTCCTCTTTTGCGAAGCGGCGCGCCGCGTCGAGAGCGCTCTCATATTTGTGGCCGGCGACAGCCTTCGCGAAATTTTCCCCCAGCTGATCTGAGGATGGCGATCGGCTCAGAAATTCCGGATCGGTCAGTGCATCCAAAACGCCGGGATTGCGCCCGAGGTAATCGGACAGCCGCGGCGCCGAGCCGGCGATTTCCGCCAGAAGATCAAGCAAGCGCCGGTTGGCCAGCAACATCGAAAACAGTTGCACGCCTGCCGGAAGCCCGCCGAGAAAGCGGTCGAAATGCATGAAGGCAGAATGGGGATCGGCGGTTTGCGACAGTGACTTCAACAGGGACGGCATGAGCTTTGTCAGCAGCTCGCGCGCGCGCTCGCTCCGGGTCGCGCGAATCCGCCCGTGATGCCACCCGCGGATGACGGCAGATATCGCCGGCGCGTTTGCGAAACCCATGCCAGACAGCGTCGCAACCGTCTCCGGGTCCTCCTCGACGCCGGTGAATACGAGATTGCCGGTGCGGTCCGACAGCGGCTCTTCACTTTCGAACAGCTGCGCGTAGTGCTTCTGGACGTTTTCGAGGTGCCCGCGCAGCGTCTCTTCGAATTTGTTGGTGTCATCAAAACCCGCAAAACGCGCCACATGGTCCAGTCCGTCGGGCGACTTCGGCAGCAAATGGGTTTGTTGATCTTCGATCATCTGGAGCCGGTGCTCGACCATGCGCAGGAACACATAGGCCTGCGACAGATCGCGTTGCGCGCCGCGCGAGATATGGCCGCGGGCATTCAGCGCGGCCAACGCTTCAAGCGTCGCGGGCATTCGCAAACCGGAATCGCGTCCGCCGAGGATGAGCTGCTGCGTCTGGACGAAAAATTCGATCTCGCGAATGCCCCCGCGGCCCAGCTTTATGTTGTGCCCTGCGACCGCAATACGACTGTGACCGCCATGGCTGTGAATCTGCCGTTTGATGGAATGAATGTCGCTGATCGCGGCGTAATCGAGATGCTTGCGCCAGACGAAAGGCTCCATGCGCCTGAGCAGCCCTTCGCCGGAATGGCGGTCGCCGGCGCATTGCCGGGCCTTGATCCACGCCGCCCGTTCCCAGTTTTGCCCCATCGCCTCGTAATACCCTTCGGCAGCCGCGGTCGATATTGCGACCTGGGTGGCGCCGGCGTCCGGGCGCAGGCGCAGATCGCAACGAAAGACATAACCGTTCGCCGTGGCTTCCGAGAGCTGCCTGACCATTCCCTTGACGATTGCCACCGCCGCTTGCTGGCGATCGCCGCCGCGCGTGAACGGAAAGCGGCTTTCATCGAAAAACACGATCAGATCGATGTCGCTGGAATAATTGAGTTCGAAAGCGCCCATTTTGCCCATGGCGAGCACGATGAGACCGCAATCTTCGGCGACGACCGGGTGAGCGCGGTTTTCGCGCCGCGATTCCGCGCCAAGTTCATATTGCAGCGCCCCCGCAACACAGGCATCGGCAAAACGCGTCAGATGCCGCGTGCCCGCGCTGAGATCGAAGTCCCCGGCAATGTCGGATAGCGCTATCGCGAGCGAAGCGCGCTGCTTGGCAATGCGCAAACGGGCCTGGGCTGCAGCGAAATCCTGCTCATCGCCTGCCGACCGCGCTTCCGAAACAAGGGATTCGAGTTGGCGGTCCGGATCGTCGTCAAACAGCTGTTCAAGGAATTCCGGCTCCTTCAGAATCGATCGCGCAAGGAAGGGACTGTTGCCCGCTGCTGCTGCAAGCAGTGACCGTGAGTTCTCGCGCGACGCCAGGGATGGCGCGAGAGATTGTAGCGCCTCCAGTGTGCGGGTGGCGCGCGCCGGATCGAAAATCGGCGGAATTGCGGGCTTGGGACCGAAAGGCAAGCGCGGTCAACCAACCGGTTCTGGTTGCGGCAGCAATTCCGGCGTCACGATTTTGGCCGGGCGCGGTTCGTCGCCCACCCTGCGGAACGACAGCGTCGCCCGCAGCCCGGGGTGGTGGTCGCCGAAATTCAGCCTGCCCTCATGAAGGCGCGCAACAGCGGCCACGAGGCTCAACCCCAGGCCCGTGCCCGGCGAATTGCGGCTGGATTCGAGACGCACGAAACGCTGGGTGACGCGTTCGCGGTCCGCAGGCGGAATGCCGGGGCCATCGTCATCGACATTAAGAACCGCCTGATCGCCGGAATTTTCGAGGGTAACCGCAACATGCCCACCGGCAGGTGTGTACTTGATGGCATTATCCACCAGATTGGCGAGCGCCTGCGAAATGAGATTGCGGTTGCCGCGGATCACTGCGCCACTGGGTGGGATGGCAACCGAGAAATGCTGCCCTTTTTCCTCGGCCAGCGGACAATAAAGCTCGCCCACACCTTCGATGACGTCGGTCAGGCTGATTTCGTGGATGGTTTCGCGGACACTGCCGGCTTCCGCTTCGGCGATCAGCAGGAGCGAATTGAAAGTGCCGATGAGCCGATCGGTTTCCTGAACCGCGGCTTCGATATCCCGGGCCGTTTCGGAATCGGGCGGCTGGTTCATGGCCGCCAGCTCGAGACGATTGCGAAGGCGGTTGAGCGGGGAGCGCAGATCATGCGCGACATTGTCCGAAACTTCGCGGATTCCGCGCAGCAGCCTTTCGATGCGGTCAAGCATGCGGTTGAGGTTATGCGCGAGATCGTCGAACTCGTCCCCGCCATGACCTTCCGGGACGCGCTGCGAAAGATCGCCTTCCACAATCTGACCGCTGGTGCGGTTGATCGCGTCGAGGCGGGTCAGCACGCGGCGGCTGATCAGGAATCCGCCGGCAAGGCCGATCAGAATCATGAGCCCGGTGCCCCACAGGAGCGCTGTCTGAAACACCGATTCGAGCTGGCGCCGCTCGTCGACGTCACGCGCCACGAGCAGGTAAAAGCCCTGGGCCAGCATGAATACCTCGCCCCTGGCTCTGCGCAGCTGGGTTTCTGCCCCGATCCGCCGCTGATAGGAAAACTCGACGAGCCCGTTTTCGGCGGGGCTGATTTGCGGCCAGGAGTCCAGATTGCCTGCGATCACCCGGTGATTGTTGTTCGCGAGCAGATAGAGCCCCTCATCGCCGCGAACCGATCGGCCGATAATCACGTCGGTGAAGGTATAAAAGGGCAATCGCTGATATTGTTCGACCAGACCGGTCACCTCCGCCTGGATCGTGGCATCGGTTTCGCGGTCGAGAACGCGCGCCGTGTTCCAATACACAAACGCTACCAGGGCAAAGGCCGACAGCGCGAATATCGCGAGGTAAATGGCGACGATGCGAAAGGCCTGGGTGCGAAGAATCTTATGCGTGCGCACGGATCATGTAGCCCGCGCCGCGAACCGTGTGCAGCAACGGCGCCTCGAAACCTTTGTCGATTTTGGCGCGCAGGCGCGAGATGTGCACATCGATGACATTGGTCTGCGGATCGAAATGATATTCCCAGACATTCTCCAGCAACATTGTGCGCGTGACGATCTGCCCCGCATGGCGCATCAGATATTCCAGCAGACGGAATTCGCGCGGTTGCAGTTCGATCGCGGAACCGTTCCTCCGCGCCGTTCTCGATAGCAGATCGAGCTCAAGATCGCCGACCGCAACCCGGGTTTTTATCGAGCCGGGATCGCGACGGCGGACCAGCGCATCGAGACGCGCCAGCAACTCCGCGAAAGCGTATGGCTTCGTGAGATAGTCATCGCCACCGGCGCGCAACCCCTTGATGCGGTCATCCACATCAGACAGCGCGCTTAAGAACAGGACCGGCGTCGTATTGCGCTCCTGGCGGAGCGTCTCGACCAGCCTAAGGCCGTCCAGCCGCGGCAGCATACGGTCGATGATCGCAACATCATAGGGGCGCGAGAGAGCAAGCGTCAGTCCCGTTTCACCATCGGCGGCTTCATCGACCACGTGGCCGGCTTCTTTCAAGCCTTTGACGAGGTAACGTTGCGCCTCAAGATCGTCTTCGACCACCAGAACGCGCATAAGCGATCTACTCCTGACTGACATGCCTGGTTAGGGCGCGAAGGCTCAAGACCACCCGGCGGCAAGGCGGGGAAAAACCCAACACCGCCGCCGTTGGCCGGAACTCCGCCGCGCGCGTCGCCGGCGGCGGCGTTCAATCAGCCTTTGGCCACCTTCAGGGCCACGTAGTGCTGTCCCTGATCGCCGGCGACCAGGAGCAACACGGTTTCGCGTCCGGCTTTCCTGGCCTCAGCAATTCCCTGCTCGACATCCGTGGGCGTGCGCACATTGCGATTGCCGATGCCAACGATCACGTCGCCGGGACGGAATCCCTTGTCGGCCGCTTCACTGTTGGGATCAACCGACGAGATCACGACGCCGCGGGTTTTGCCATCGATATTGTACTGCTCACGCGCCTGGTCGGTGAGCGACGACAAGCCCAAACCCAGCACATTGGTGCTGGCTTCGCGCGGGGTCGCCCGGTCGCCACGGTCCTGTGCCGGCTTGTCGGCGTTTGCGAGCTGCTCGTCATCGCGCTTCGCGATCAGCGCCGTGAGAGTGTAACTCTTGCCCTCGCGCAGGATTCCGAACCTCGCCTGCTCGCCAACACGCAACGACGCCACTTTCCGGGTCAGATCCTTGTTGTCGTCGACGTCGCTGCCGTTCAGCGAGAGCACGACATCGCCCTGTTTGAAGCCGGCCTTGGATGCCGGACTGTCGTCCACGACGCTGGCAACAATTGCGCCCTTGGCGCTCTTGACGCCGAGGCTGGCAGCCATGTCGGGCGTTAGACTCTGAATCTGAACACCAAGCCAACCGCGGGCAACATTGCCGTGTTCACGCAACTGATCGACGACCGATTTCACGGTCGACGCGGGAATGGCAAAGCCGATGCCCACTGAACCGCCCGAGGGGGAAAAAATCGCGGTATTCATGCCGACGACCCGCCCCGACAGGTCGAAGGTCGGGCCGCCGGAATTCCCCTGGTTGATCGGGGCGTCGATCTGGAGGTAATCCGTATACGGACCGCTGCCGATGTCCCGCCCGATCGACGAGACAATGCCGGCCGTGACTGTGCCACCGAGCCCAAAGGGGTTTCCGACCGCAACCACCCAGTCGCCGACGCGCAGGCGGTGATCGTCGCCAAATGATACGGTCGGCAGGTCGCTGACGCCGTCCACTTTCAAAAGCGCGATGTCGGTGTCCTTGTCGGTCCCGATCAGATGAGCCTGAAATTCCCGTCCGTTCGTGCCGGGCATTTTGACGGTGATTTTCTTGCCGTCCTCGATGACGTGGTTATTTGTGACGATATAGCCCGACGGATCAATGATGAATCCGGATCCCATGGCCTCCGACTTGAAAGTCTGCGGACGATTGCGGCCGCCGCCACCGCGGCCCTGACCCTGATCCTGACCCTGACCCTGACCCTGACCCTGACCAAACTGCCGGAAGAAATCCCGGAACGGCGCCGGAACGTCATCGAGATTGCCACCGGGACCCCCGCGCTCGGCCTGCTCGCGTTCAACCACGACCGTCACGACGGCGGGGCTGACATGCTCGACCAGATCGGCAAAGCTGAAGGGCGAACCCTGCTCCAACAATCTGGGCGCATTGGCGACAGGCTTGGTGACCGCGGCAATTTCGCGGAAACCTTCCTCCGGAAGACGTACGACCGAATAGGCCGATGACGTGGCGGTGTCGCCAGGCACGCCGTTGTGGCTGAACACATAGCCGCCGGCGCTGAATGACAGCGCCGCGACGGCAACAGCAGCAGCGGCCAGACGGGTGTTGCGTTTGCGTGCGGATGCGGGTTTGGAGTCGAGGTTTTCGCTCATTGGATTTCCCATGGTTGTTGTCAGGCAGCCCCTTGGCTGGTTGCCAATTTAGGACGCAACTCTTTCTGTTACATGTCACAAAGATTAAAAATGAGTAACGTTATGGCGATTCTGTCGTCAGATCATCGCTTGGACCGAGGCGTTGGCGGGACCGTACGACAATAACGCCGATGACCCCTAATCCGGCCAGGACCAACAGCATCGGACCGAACCAAAGAAAAAGAGTGTCCTGCCTGACCGGCGGCCGCATCAACACAAACGCCCCATAGCGCGCCACCAGAAAATCCTTGATCTGTTGATCCGACTGCCCGGCCACCATTTGTTGGCGGATCAGACGGCGCAAATCCGCTGCCAATGGTGCATTGGATTCGTCAATGGATTGACCCTGGCAAACGAGACAGCGCAGTTCCTTTTGCAGAGCTTTCGCGCGTGCTTCCAGAACCGGATTGGCCAGCGGTGCCACATAGGTGCTCTCGTCGGGCTGCTCGCCAGCCGCGCTGGCCGGCAGTGCGCTGCCGAACGCGACCAAAAAACAGGCAATCACCCCGACTATGCGCGAAAATACGAAGCTGGAGCGCCTGATCATTCGGCGGGCTCGGAAACCAGGTTGGGCGCTTGCCACCGCGCCCGCAAAGCCGCCGCGAGCCGCGCGCCAAGCGCGGTGAAGCCGGCCAGAGCCATGATCACACCGCCAAGCCAGATGAATGGAGCCATCGGATTATAATAGGCGCGCACGACCCAACCGCCGCCATCCTGAGCATCCCCAAGGACAACGTAAAGATCGGAAAGCCCGGTTGTGCGTATCGAGGATTCAGATGTTGCGGTTTGTTCCACCGGATAGGTGCGCTTTTCCGGGTGCAAAACGGCAATCTGTTGCCCTCGGGCAAAGACCGTGAATTCGGCCCGATCGGCGAAATAATTCGGCCCCTGGACTCGCTCGGTGTTTTCCAGCCTCAGCGTATAGCCGCCAATCTGCATGGTTTGATGCGGTGCGATCACCTGGTCGGATTCGATCTTCCAAATGCCCGTGCCGGCAACGCCAAGCGCCACAACGCCAAGCCCTGCATGCGCCAATGCGGCAGTAAATGCGGTCGCGGGCAGAAAACGTACGCGGCGCCAACCGCCGGCGCGGCGGGCGATATCGGTGACTGAACCCGCGATCAGCCAAATTCCCAGGCCCATTGCAAGAACGCCGAGTGCCGAAACCGGACGCGCAACGGCGAGCGCAATTGAAAGTGCCAGCAGCCCAGCCGCAATCGCAAATCGCAGCGTCCAGACGGCCGGCTTAAGCTGACTGCGCCGCCACAGAAAAATCGGACCAAACGGCATCGCGATGGCCAGCAGCGCCATCATGGGAATCACCGTGGCGGTGAAATAGGGCGGACCGACCGAGATCTTGATGCCTTCCGCAGCATCCAGAACCAGCGGGTATAGCGTGCCGATCAATATGGTCGCCGCGGCCGCGGTGAGCAGAAGATTGTTCAGCAGAATGCCGGTTTCACGACTGACAATATCGAAGGCCGCCCCGGGTGGCAGCTTTGGCGCCCGCCATGCGAACAGAACCAGCGGCGAGGTGATGGCCACGAACAGGATCATCAGGATGAACAGACCGCGGCGCGGATCATTGGCAAAAGCATGCACGGAATTCAGAACGCCCGAACGCACCAGGAATGTGCCGATCAGGCTGAACGAAAAGCCGGCGATTGCGAGGAGAAGCGTCCAGCTTTTGAAAGCGCCGGTGCGTTCGCTCGCCATCATGGAATGAATCAGTGCGGTGGCAATCAGCCACGGCATCAAAGACGCATTCTCGACGGGATCCCAGAACCAGAATCCACCCCATCCGAGCGTGTAGTAGGCCCACCACGAGCCGGCTGCGATTCCCAGCGTCAGTGCTGTCCACGCGGCAAGCGCGAATGGCCGCGCGCGACGAACCCAGGCGGCATCGTTCCGGCTGTCGAGCAGGGCCGCGGCAGCAAAAGAAAACGACGCCGACAGTCCGACATAGCCGAGATAAAGCAGCGGCGGATGGAATGCGAGGCCAGGATCCTGAAGCAGCGGGTTCAGCCCGTTGCCTTCGAATGGCTGGGGATACAACCGCAGAAAAGGATCCGAAGTGAGCAGAATGAAGACAAGAAATGCGATCGCAATCAGCGCCTGAACCCCGAGGGCTCGCGACCCCAGCCGGGCATTTGCGTCCGATCCGCCGGGCTGTGACACCGCGATTGCGGCTGAATAGATGCCCAGAATCAGCATCCACAGAACCATCGATCCTTCGTGGTTTCCCCACACTCCGGTGATTTTGTAGATCAGCGGCTTTGCCGTGTGCGAGTTTTCCGCCACCGCCATGACCGAGAAGTCAGAAGTCAGATAGGCGAACATCAAGGTGAAGAAGGCGAGCGCAATGAAAACGAAGCTGCCAAGCGCGGCGCCTCTTCCCATCGCCATGACGCGGATGTCACCACGCGTAGCGCCAAACAATCCCGAGAACGCCTGAACCACTGAAAGTGCCAGCGCGAGGCAGAGAGCAAGTTGGCCAAGTTCACCGGTCATGATGCGCCTGCGCCTCCCTGTCCTTCCTGCCAGTGCCCCGAGCGCTTCAGCGCGTCGACGACCTCCGGTGGCATATATTTCTCATCATGCTTGGCCAGAACTTCGCTGGCCGTGAACACCCCGTCACGCCCCCTGGAGCCGAGCGCAACAACACCCTGGCCCTCGCGAAACAAGTCCGGCAACACACCGGAATACTTCACGGGGACAGCATTCTTTCCGTCGGTGACGACGAACTGCACTTGTAACCCCTGGTGGCGCTTGACACTTCCTTTTTCAACCAATCCGCCGATACGGAAGGCGCGGCCGTCCGGTACCTTTTCCGGATGCGCCGCGATGTCGCTCGGGCTGTAGAAAAACAGGACATTGTCCTGAAGGGCGTACACCGCCAGCGCGGCCGCCCCGCCACCGGCAAGCATAAGAGTAATGGCGAAGGCCAATCGTCGCTGCTTTTTGGGAGTCATGTCTGTCCCGACCCGCTTACTGTACCACGTATCCTAGAGCGCAAGAGCGGCAAATGTAACCACTTCGGTCACAGAAGGCGCTGCAAATCATTATTATCCCGCGGCAGAATGTCATGAGACAAACTCAAATTCCCGCGAGCCCGAACCGCGTTGCCCGGATGACAAACCGCAGCTGCGGATTTATCAGTTGGGTTCCGCTTTTGCGAGTATACCCGGAATGATCCTGCGCTTGACCGCAATCTTCCTTGTGCTTGCAAGTGTGGCGTTTTTCAGCTTCTTCCTGGCCAATGAAGACCGGCTGAGCTGGTTTGACACAAGGCCCGTGTTCGCCGCCGCGGCGCGGTACGACGCTACCATCATACGCGACCGTTTTGGCGTGCCGCACATCTTTGCTCCGCGGAATGCGGATGCGGCCTTCGGCCTCGCCTATGCGCATGCGGAGGATGATTTCTCCACGATCCAGCGTGCATTGTTGGCCGCGCGCGGAAAGCTCGCGGCGGTGGATGGCCGGAGTGCCGCCGAAGACGACTATCTTGTCCAGGTGCTCGGTATTTGGGACAGGATCAAGCAGAACTACCAGACCGACATTTCACCGGATACGAAGGCGCTGCTTGACGGGTATGTCGCCGGCCTCAACCTTTACGCCGCTCAGCACCGCGGTGAGGTGCTGGCGGGATTTGCACCGGCCCGGCCGCAGGACGTCGTGGCCTTATTCATGCTGCGACTCCCGTTTTTTTATGGGCTGGACGACCAGGTCAAAGCCTTGATCGGTGGCACGGCCGCAAAGACGGTGGGCGATACAACAGATCTGCGTGCGCTGACAGCCGCCATGGCCCCGGCGCGCACGGGTGATGCGGCGACGCGGCTGCTGATCAATCCGCAGGGCCCGTTCGCCGGTCCCCTCTCGTGGTACGAAGCGCGCGTCAGTTCCGCCGAAGGCTGGAATCTCGAGGGCGGGCTGATTCCCGGCTCACCGGTGATGCTGGCGGCCGCCGGTCCGAATTCGGGGTGGGGCATTTCACCCAATCATCCGGACCTCGTGGACATATATCAACTGAAGCCGAATCCCGCCAATCCCAACCAATACTGGTTTGATGGTGCGTGGCGGCCGTTGGAAGCGCGCGAAGCGCGGATCGTTACGCGGCTGTGGGGTCCGATCCGCGCGATTGTCCGCCGCCCGGTGCTCCGCTCCGTCCATGGGCCGGTGTTCCGCGGTCCGAAAGGACTTTACGCCTTGCGTTACGCGGGACAGGACAATCTCAAGGGGATCGACGCTTTCTTTGCGCTGAACAAGGCGCAGGACTTTAATGCTTTCACCGCCGTACTCGCATCCGGTGACATTCCTTCGCTGGGCTTTGTGTATGCCGACCGGACCGGGCGCATTGCAGCGATTTACAACGGCACCTTCCCCAACCGGCCGCCGGGTTTCGATTGGACCCGTCCCGTGCCGGGAGATGTTTCGGCTGATCTATGGACAAGTTATCTGCCATTTTCCGCGGTTCCCCAGACGATCTCACCCCAGAGTGGATTTGTGGTCGCCGCGAATGCAACGCCGTTCCGCGCCACCTCGGACCCATACAATCCCAAACCGGATGGTTTTGCGGCCAGCATGGGTATCGAGACCGGTCTGAACAACCGTGTGCGGCGTGCGCTGACATTGTTGCCCGCAGCGCGAAACCTGACGGATGACGCGTTCCGCGCATTCAAATTCGACAACTGCTTCGCCGCGGATTCCGATTTTGCGGCCATCGTAAAGGACCTCGCGGAGCGCAATTACGCCGGCGAGCCGTTGCTGGAAGAAGCCGGCGAAGACCTTCGCCGATATAATCTGTGTACGGATGCAAAAAACCGTGGCGCCGCATTGGCCGTGCTCACCGCGGCCCCGCTCCTGCGGGCCTCAGCCATGGGCATGCCGCAGCCGGATCCTGTCGCGACATTGCGCAGGAGCGCGGGATTGCTGCTTTCGCGTTTTGCGCGGCTCGATCCCGAGTGGGGCGAAGTCAGCCGGCTCCGGCGCGACAATCTCGACCTTCCTCTCAGCGGTGCACCGGACGCGCTGCGCAGTGTGGAAGTGTCCGCGAACCCGAAAACGGCGGGATCGGCCGGCGCCGAAGGCGGAGATTCATTCGTTCTGTTTTCCAAATGGCTGCGCAACGGCGCCTGGCAGGCGGAGAGCATCGTACCGTTCGGAAATTCGCGTAATTCGGGCACCAACCGGTACGACAACCAGGCTGTCCTGTACGCGCGCGAACAGCTGAAATCCGTCCCGCTGGACCCCCGCTCACTGCTGGCTCAGGCAACGGCGATTGAGCGCCCGGGCAGAACGCCTCCGCAAGCCACAGCACCCCTTCGCGTCGCTCCACCGGCAGCGCCGAATTTCGGCATTGGCGCTCCCGCCAATGCCGCAGAACGCAGCCGCTGAAAGCCGTTGGAGGCGCTAATGTGAGGCGCGATGCAGAATCTCGCCGGCGAGCCCGGTGTCATAGGTCAGGCCCTCGGCGGTCAAAATCAGTGCCGCCGGCCACTCCGATCGCGCAAGGCCTTTGCGTGACAGGGCATTCCAGACCGACTCATTGAACAGCCCCGTCGCGTCGCCTCCGCTCACCACGAAGGCACCGACATGGAAATGATCTGCATGTCTGCCGGGAAACCGGCGGATGGTGTACTCGCCCTCGCCGGGGCCGGGTTCACCTGCGCCATCGGTTTGGGCCAATGCCTGCAGTACCGTGAGGGTGCGCAGCTGGAGCGGATTGAGTTTTAGCGGATTGCGCTTGTTCAAAATTCAATGCCTGATCTAGGCTGAGCCGGGCAATTCCAGACAGACTTTCAGTCCGCCGAGCGAAGCCTGGGCCAGCGTCAGTGTCCCGCCATAGAGCTTGGAGATATCCCGCACGATAGCAAGCCCCAGACCCGTTCCGGGCACCGATTCATCGAGCCGCTTGCCACGTTCGATTTGCTGCGAGCGTTTATCGGGCGGCAATCCCGGTCCGTCATCTTCGACCGAGAGCATGAAGCGCCCGGTTTCCAGCGGTGCAGCTTTGACCTGAACCCTGCTTCGTGCCCATTTGCAGGCATTGTCCAGGAGATTGCCTGCCATCTCTTCGAAGTCTTCCCGCTCGCCGCGAAACGCCAGACCTGGCGCGACCTCAAGGTCGATGGCGAGAGTCTTCTCGCCATGCATGCGGGTCAGAACACGCGAAAGATCGCCAAGTGACGAAGAAATATCGGTCCGGCTGCCGAGCACATCGAGGGCACCTGCCGCGCGTGCACGCACCAGATAATGGTCCACCTGCCGTCGCATGGAATTCACCTGCCGCGTCACCGTCTCGGCAAGGGCGGATGACGATGCGGCGGCTTCATTGGCAAGCACGGTCAATGGTGTCTTGAGAAAATGCGCGAGATTGGCGACATGAGCGCGCGCCCGCCCAACCACTTCGCTGCTATGTGCGATCAGGCTGTTGAGTTCGGTCGCAAGCGGGGCGATCTCTGCCGGGAATTCGCCCTCAAGACGTTGCGCCCGGCCTTCGCGAATGCGTGCCAAACCCTCGCTGACCCCGCGCAATGGCTCCAATCCGACGCGAACCTGGATGGCGATGGCGGCGAGAAGTCCGAGGCTGAATAGTGCGAAGGACCACAGCAATGTGCGGTTGAACTGCAGCACATCATTTTCCGTCTCATTCACGCTGCTCGCGACGACAAACCGGAACTTTCCAGCGTCGCGAACACCGGTAGCAGCATGGGGAAGCGTGATGTCACGCACCAGCACGCGCAGTCTTTGGCCATCCGGACCATCCGCGTAACCCCATTGCGTATTGTTGTCGGCCGTCACCAGGCCCTGGGGCACGACGGTCTGGTCCCAAAGCGAGCGCGATGTTTCCGGCTGCTGATTTGCAGGCTGCGGCGCTTCCGGCTCGATTTGCCAGTACCAGCCGGAAAACACCCGCTCAAAGCGCGGATCGGCGAAACGATTCTCCAGTGCAACATGGTCCGGCGCATCGACTTCGGCGGCTGCGAGCAGTCCGTCCAGATCGAATCGCAGCTGATCGTCCAGACTTTCCTGAACCGCTCCGCGAAACAGGCCCGAAAGAATGAAGCCGCCGGTGATCAGGCAGAACACGCACCATACCGCCGCCCCGGCGATCAGCCGGAAAGTCAGTGAGTTGGTCTGTGGAAAAAGACGTCTCAGCTTTGTTCCTCAGCGGCACTCGGCTCATCGAGGCGGTAACCAAGGCCTCGCACCGTGTGAATCACATCCACGCCAAGCTTCTTGCGCAAACGGCCGACGAAAACTTCGATGGTGTTCGAATCGCGATCAAAGTCCTGATCGTAGAGATGCTCAACCAGATCGGTCCGCGAAAGCACTTGTCCCTTGTGATGGGCGAGATAGGCGAGTAGCCGATATTCGAGCGAAGTGAGCTTCACCGGATTACCCGCGACCGTCACCCTTGAACTGCGGGTATCGATACGCAGTGGTCCGATTTCGATATCGGGGGATGCGATGCCGGCAGCCCGCCTGAGAAGTGCGCGCAGCCTCGCGAGCAATTCCTCCGTGTAGAACGGCTTGGCCACGTAGTCGTCGGCCCCGGCGTCAAATCCCGCCACCTTGTCGGCCCATCTGTCGCGCGCCGTAAGGATCAGAACCGGCATTTTCCGCCCCGATTTGCGCCAGCGTTCCAGGACCGTGACACCATCCATCTTGGGCAGTCCGAGATCCAGGATCACCGCGTCATAGGGTTCAGTGTCGCCGAGAAAATGACCTTCTTCTCCGTCCGAAGCGACATCGACGACATAGCCCGACTCGGTAAGCGCCTTTTTGAGCAAGCGCTGCAGGTCGGCATCATCTTCAACCACGAGGATGCGCATGGCACCTATCTCCGAATTTCCCGGTCGCGTCCCGGTCCCCCGCGCGGACCCACAAATGGACCCCTGCGTGGGCCGTTTCGCAAAATGAACCCACGTGGTCCGCCGAAGGGCGGCCCGACAACCGGCGGGACGACCACCGGAGGCCGGGCATAACCGGGTGGCGGCCCATAGGTTTGCGGTTGCGGGGCACCCGGCTGCACAGGATAGCCAGGCGCGAGGCGCGCATAGCCGGGCGGGTAACCGGGTGGTGGCGGACCATATGCCGGCGGCCCGGGATTGACTGCACCTGGTGGAGGTCCGCGGTCCTCCCCCTCAACGCCCAGCACGCGCCCGGTGCGAGCGTCGGTATCCAGCCACAACACGCGCCCATCCGGGGTGATCCATTTGAGACGGTATTGAGCCCCGCCCTCGGGCGACGGATTTGGACCCTCGACATCGGCGAGGCTCCCGGGCCGCTGCCGCCGGATCCCGTTTAGGATTTGATCCAGCGAACGCATCTGGCCCGACTGAACCCCCTCGCGCGCGCGATAGGGCTGCGCCGCAGCGGTACCAGCGCAGGCAGCCAGGGCGGAAAGGAAGGCGGCGAACATCAGAACCCGGTACCGCATTACGAGCCTTTTAAGCCCGGGCGCATGAACTCTGGATGAACACCCCGCCCAGCCTCGGTTCATCCGAAGAGGGACATGGTGCCGTCCAGACATAAGGGCCTCCCGATTGGGATCAAGCCCGAAATCGTCCGGCTATGGGGTTACGCGCACCGCCCCTCCTCGCGTTCCCCTACCGATGAAAGGCCTCGCGATATCTGACAGATATCGCGGGGCTTTTCAAAAGGAACTCGTGATCGGGCCAATCAAGTTCCAATGCCTGTCAACAGGTTTCGTTGCGCCGTGATTGCCAAATTTGTTCCGGCGCGCCGGGAGAATTGACGCGTATCCATTGCGTGGAACGGAGATTTGCGCCGGATGCCAGTGCTGCGCCCTGAGGGCCGTGAACCGGGTGCCCGCCCAAGACGGTCGGTCACACATAGAGTGGTATATTGGACCGGGATGGCCGCAGCGGCGGTTTCCGGTGTCCTGCTCGCCTTCTCGATTGCCTTTTTTGCGGCAATCAATGTTTTGGCGCCGGACATATCGCAGCCGGATCTCTACGCCCTTAACCGCCCGTCATCGCTGACATTCGTTGACCAGAACGATCAGCCCGCCGGGCAGCGTGGCGCGATGACCGGCGAGAGAGTAACGCTGAATCAATTGCCGCCCTATGTCCCGGAGGCATTCATTGCCGAAGAGGACCGCAATTTCTACCAGCACCACGGGATTGATCCCGCGGGCATGTTGCGCGCTGCGATCGTCAACTTCCAGGCCGGCCATGTTGAGCAGGGTGGCTCGACGATTACCCAGCAGGTCGTGAAAATGCTGTTTCTGACGCCCGACCGGACCATGGCGCGAAAATTGCGCGAGATGGGCGGTGCGCTGGCGCTCGAGCGACGGCTTACAAAACAGCAGATTCTGGAACTCTATCTCAATCGGATTTACCTGGGATCGGGTGCCTACGGAATTGACGCAGCCGCGCATGTCTATTTCGGCAAGTCCGCCCGCGATCTGACGATTTCGCAAGCCGCGATGTTGGCGGCCCTGACGCGCGCGCCTTCGGCCTTTTCGCCGCGCCGCGACCTTGAGGCGGCGCAGGACCGTGCCGGAGAAGTCCTGGCCCAGATGCTGGAGATCGGCGCGATTACCCCGCAGCAGGCAGAAGCGGCCGAACGTCATCCGGCCGGGGTTATCCCGCAGAAAGACAACGTGCCGCGGAACTATTTTCTGGATGCAGCTGCGGATGAAGTCCGCCAATTGCTGCCGACGGCAGAAGGCGATCTGATCGTCTCCACAACGCTCGATCCGAAACTTGAAAGCGTCGCCGCATCACAACTGTCAGGCGTATTGGGCCGCCGCGGCAGGGCATTGCATGCAAACCAGGGCGCACTGGTTTCGATGGCCACCAATGGCGCAGTAAGGGCGCTGGTCGGCGGTGTCGATTACGGTGAAAGCGCCTTCAACCGGGTAACAAATGCCCATCGCCAGCCGGGCTCCTCGTTCAAAGCCTTCGTCTATCTCGCGGCATTCGAACACGGATTAACGCCCGCGACGGTCCGCGTCGACCAGCCGGTCTCAATTCAGGATCCGGCCAAGGTTTGGACGCCCGACAATTACAGCCAGACCTATGTCGGCCCGGTCACGCTCGAAGAAGCATTCGCCAAATCGATCAACACGATTGCGGTGCAGCTTGGGCAGGAAATTGGTATCTCGAGTGTCGTCGATGTCGCCCACCGGCTTGGCATTCAGTCGCAACTGGATCCCGTGCCTTCGCTGGCGCTTGGTACATCCGATGTAACTCCGCTGGAGATGACCGCGGCCTACGGCGCATTCGCAACTCTCGGGCACAAGGTAGAACCTTATTTGGTTCGCGAAATCCGCAGACCGGACGGGACAGTTCTCTATCGCCGGCCGGCATCGGCTTCGACTCAGGTTTTCTCGGAAGACAACGGCCTCGAAATGAACGACCTCCTGTATCAGGTCGTGCAGGAGGGTACCGGGCGCGCCGCGGCTGTGCCGGGACATGAAGTCGCCGGCAAAACCGGGACCAGCTCAGACTATCGCGACGCGTGGTTCATCGGATTTTCGCCGGACCTGATCACCGGCGTGTGGGTCGGAAACGACGATTCTTCCCCGATGAACAAGGTGACCGGCGGTCTGCTGCCGGCCCAGATCTGGAATGGCTTCATGACTGTGGCGCTCCAGAATCGGCCGAATACGCCGCTCCAGCGCGCCCAGCCCGTGGGAGTGGTCATGGCGCAATCGCCCGACAATAGCGGCGTTAGCGGCCAGCCCGACAACGGTCAGCCGGGCGGCCAATCGGCTCCAGACTCCCTCGATGGGCTGGGCCGCTTCTTTGGTGGAATATTCGGCAACAATCCGCCGCCGGCGCCCACACCTGCGCCCGCGCCACAACAAAGGGCAGAGGTGCCCCCCGATTTTTTTACCGATCGCCGCCCCAATACGGCGGCGCCTACGCCCAACAATACCGGCAATATGCTGAACGATGGCGGGAATACCAACAGCAATACCAGCAGTGGCAGCAGCGCCGGTGGCAATATTACCAACAATTCGGGCGCTGAACCCCAGCCGCAGAGCCGGCGCAATCTCGCTGCGCTGCCGCCCCCCGACCAGTATTTCGCCCCGGGCGACAACAATCCGCCGCAGACCTTTGGCTACACTTCGCCCTACGGCTATTCGCGTCCGCCGCGGGCGGTCAACAGGCCCACTCCGCCGGCATTCACAGCCACACCGCCCGCGAACACTCCGTTGCCACCCGACCAGTATGCGGCCCCCGGTGACAACGGTCCGCAGGCATTTGGCTATGCTTCGCCCTACGGCAATCCGCGTCCACCACGGGGGCTGAACAGGCCCGCGCCGCCGGCATTTCCATCCATGCCGCCCGCGAGCATACCGCCTCCGCCCAATCTGCCGCCGCCCTCGAATGCCTATTCCGGGCAAGCACCCACGCCACCGGCAAATGCAAGCCCATATGGGTCTGCGCCAGACCAGGCGCCGGCCAATCCGGACGCACAGCAAACTGGGCCGAATCCCGAGTCAAATCCGGGTTAAACCCTTGCGGGCAGATTGAATCGCGGCTCCAGCGCGGGCAAATTCCGCTCCTTTCTGGAGCGTGACATGGCTTTCTCTGGGCGGGTTTGGGTTCTTGGGCTGTCGCTCGTTCTGGGCGGCTGTGGACAGGAGTCCCAGGTCGCCCAGCCTGCCGGGGACGCAAGCACAAAAATTGTGCTGGTCACAGACTGGAAGGCACAAGCCGAACATGGCGGCTTTTATGAAGCCGTCGCCGAGGGCCTTTATGCGCGGCATGGACTTTCGGTCGTCATTCGCGAAGGCGGTCCGACGGTCAATGTCGGCCAATTGCTCGCCGGCGGCGCCGCCGATTTTGGCATCGCGTCCAACAGTTTCATCCCGCTCAATCTCCGCCGCGCCGGTGGCGCATTCAAAGCGGTCATGGCGGTGTTTCAAAAAGACCCGCAGGTCCTGATCACCCATCCGCGCAGCGACATCACATCCATGTCCGACATGGCCGGCAAACCGATTATGATCAGCGACGCCGCGGTGGCGACGTTCTGGCCCTGGCTGAAAGCGAAATACGGTTTCAGCGACAGCCAGATCCGCAAATACACATTCAACCTCGCCCCCTTCCTCGTTGATAAGTCAGCGATTCAGGAGGGATATCTTTCTTCCGAACCCTATGCGATCGAGAAGGAAGGCGGGTTCAAACCGCAGGTCTACTCGCTCGCCGACGCCGGTTACCCGGGATATGCCAACCTCGTCCTCGTTCCGGATTCATGGATCGCGTCGAAACCGGCGGCGGTGCAAGCCTTTGTCGATGCCAGCATCGAAGGCTGGATGGATTATCTCTATGGTGATCCGCGCCCGGGCAATGACTTGATCAAGAAAGACAATCCGGAGATGACGGATGATCTGATCGCGCAGGCGATCGAGAAAATGCGGCGCTACGGGATTGCTCTTTCCGGCGATTCCGCAAAGGAAGGAATCGGCGCGATGAGCGATCGGCGCTGGCAGGATTTCTTCTCAGTCATGAGCAAGCAAGGGATATACCCACGCGACTTCAATTTCCGTGATGCGTACACGAACCAATTCGTCAATAAGGGCCACGCGCTTGACCGCCAGTCCGGGGTCGCGCTTGTCGCGGCGCCGCAGGTGCCTGCGTCCAGTGGGGCATCGGTCCAGTGATCCTGGGTAACTTGCGGGCAGTCGCGCAAACCTTCAGACAGGGGAATGCGGCTCTCGGTCCGTTCGATCTCGAAATTCAATCGGGCGAGTTCCTGTCGCTGCTTGGTCCTTCCGGCTGCGGCAAGTCCACCGCACTCAGGATCATCGCCGGCCTGCTGACGCCGACGCGTGGCGAGGTGATCTGGCACACAGCCAAGCCCGCCATCGGCTATGTCTTTCAGGATCCGACCCTGATGCCCTGGGCGACGGTCCATCAAAACATCCGCCTGCCCCTCGATCTCGCATCGGTCCCCCGGCCGCAGGCTGATGAGCGTGCAGCGGCTGCTCTTGCGCGTGTCGGATTGAAACCACGACACGCAGATGAATATCCGCGTGCTCTCTCCGGCGGGATGCGCATGCGGGTTTCTATTGCCCGCGCGCTGGCCGCCAAACCCTCGCTGTTGCTGATGGATGAACCCTTTGCCGCGCTCGACGAGATCAGTCGCGATTCACTTAACGAAGACCTGCTTCGGCTGTGGCGCGAAGACCAGCTGACGGTGATCTTTGTCACCCACAGCGTTTTCGAGAGCGCGTTCCTGTCGACGCGTGTCGTTGCCCTGACGCCCGGTCCCGGCCGTATCGCCGGCGCAATCGACATTGCGGGCCCCGCGCTGCGTTCGGGTGAATGGCGGATGTCGCCCGGCTATTCCGAAACCGTGCGGCAGATTTCGAAACTGCTCCGCGACGGCATGAAGGCGGCCGCATGACGAGGACAGGATTTGCCCGCGCGGCGATACCGGCCCTGGTCGGTATTGCCGTCATCGCCGGGTGGGAATCGCTGGTCGCGATCTATCAAATTCCCCGCATTGTGCTTCCGGCGCCGTCGGCAATCGCGCAAGCGTTGACGGATGATTTTCCATCGCTGATGGCGTCCCTGTGGACCACGCTCAGGATCACGCTTCTCGCCTTTGGCCTTGCGCTGGTGAGCGGTGTTGCGCTCGCGATGCTGTTTTCCCAGAGCCGTATCGTGGAAATGGCGCTCTATCCTTACGCGGTGATCCTTCAGGTGACGCCGGTTGTCGCGATCGCGCCGCTGATCGTCATCTGGGTAGGGTTTGAACGGATCGATCTCGCGCTTCTGATCCTGGCCTGGATTGTCGCCTTCTTTCCAATCCTGTCGAACACCACGCTAGGTCTGCGCTCAACCGATCACAACCTGATCGACCTGTTCCGGCTCTATGGCGCTTCCAACTGGCAAATCCTCTGGCGGCTGAAATTCCCTTCCGCCCTGCCCTATTTGCTGAACGGGATGAAGACCTCGGGCGGCCTGGCGCTGATTGGCACGGTCGTCGCCGAATATGGCGCCGGGTCCGGGACTGCAACCGGCCTCGCCTGGCGGATCGTAGAGGCCGGAAACCGCTTGCAGATCGCCCGGATGTTCGCCGCCCTGGCGCTGCTGGCGCTGCTCGGCGTCGCGATCTTTTTTGCCCTCGCCCTGCTCGAATATCTGGCATTGCGGAACTGGCATGAAAGCGCTGTTGCCCGGGAACCATAATACACTACGTTTATGTTAATTAAAAAATTGTCCCGTCCCGAACTGTATTGTCTTGATTTGTACGGCCACGGGTGGAATTTAATCCCTGAGTTTCAGCTTGGCTGCCCGTGAAAGTCATCACCGCAAACAAACTTACCTTTGGCGAAGTGGTCTATTGGGCGCAATCCCGCGGCTGGCAAGATTCTCTTCAGCAGGCGCAGGTCCTGAACGACGCCGACGCCGAGGATGCCCTGAAACTCGCTGCCGGATCGGTCCAGCGCTGCGAGGTCGTGGCGCCTTATGCCTTTCCTGTCCGCGTGGAGCACGGCCGGATAATTCCGGTCAGTGCACGCGAACAGATTCGGGCGCGCGGGCCGAGCGTCCGGCCGGATGTCGGAAAGCAGGCGGCCTGATGTATCGCTACGATGAATTCGACGCGCGGCTGGTGCGTGAGCGGGCGGAACAGTTCCGCACCCAAGTGATGCGCCGCCTCAACGGTGAGTTGAGCGAAGACGAGTTCAAGCCGTTGCGGCTGCAGAACGGTCTCTATCTCCAGCTTCATTCCTACATGCTGCGCATTGCCGTTCCGTATGGCACGCTATCGGCCATCCAGATGCGCAAATTGGGAAGCATCTCGCGGCGCTTCTCCAAGGGTTATGGCCATTTCACCACCCGCACCAATCTCCAGCTGCACTGGGTGCGGTTGATCGATGTGCCGGATATTCTGCACGAGCTTGCCGAGGTCGAAATGCACTGCATGCAGACCAGTGGCAACAATGTGCGCAATGTCACGGCGGATCCCTTTGCGGGGGCGGCAGCCGATGAGATCGAAGATCCGCGTATTCTCTGCGAAATCATCCGGCAATGGTCGACGCTGCATCCGGAATTTTCTTTCCTGCCGCGAAAATTCAAAATCTGCGTCATTGCGTCGGAGCATGATCGTGCGGCGCTGTTGAGCCATGACATCGCCATTCAGGCGATCAGAAACGCCGGCGGAGAAGCGGGATATCGCGTGTGCGTGGGCGGCGGTTTGGGACGCACACCCTATCTGGCACTCGAAGTGGGAAGCTTCGTGCCCAAACCGCACATCCTCGCCTTCATTGAAGCAATTTTGCGCGTCTACAACGAAGCCGGCCGGCGCGACAATCTGTGGAAAGCGCGCGTGAAAATACTCGTGCACCAGCTCGGGATCGACGAAATACGCCGGCGCGTCGAAGTGGAATTCGCTGAACTCAAACAATCCGGCATGCTCGAACTCCCGCCGGCCGAGATTGAGCGCATTGCCGAATATTTCGCACCGCCCGCTTTTGACGAGTTGTCCGGGGATTCTCCGGAGTTTGAATCCGCAAAGCGCCAATCGCGGCCATTCGCCGCCTGGGCGAAGACCAACGTCCATGACCACAAGACGCCGGGTTATGCCCTCGCAACCATTTCGCTGAAGCCGATTGGACTTACGCCGGGCGACTGCTCATCCGAACAGATGGAGGGTCTCGCGGACATCATGGAGTCTTTCCGATTTGCGGAAATCCGCGTCACCCATGAGCAGAACATGGTCTTTCCCCATGTGCGGCAGAAAGACCTGTTTCATCTCTGGCAGCGGCTCGACGCGCTCGGACTGGCCACCGCCAATCACGGGCTGGTCACGGACATCATTGCCTGCCCCGGGCTGGATTATTGCGATCTCGCCAATGCGCGCTCGATCCCAATCGCCCAGGAAATTGCCCGCCGTTTTGCCGATCCCGGTCTGCAGGCCGATTTGGGCGAGTTGAAGATCAAGATTTCCGGCTGCATCAACGCGTGCGGACATCACCATCTTGGGCACATCGGAATATTGGGCGTCGATCGCAAAGGCGTGGAAAACTATCAGATACTGCTCGGCGGATCGGGCGCGGAAGATGCGACGCTGGCAGAAATTCTCGGCCCCGGATTCGATAACGAAGGCATTATTGGCGCCGTCGAAAACGTCATTGAAACCTTCCGGCAGAAGCGCGCACCCGGCGAGCGGTTTCTCGATACCTACCGCAGGATTGGCGCCGCGCCGTTCAAGGAGCGCCTCTATGCTCACTGATAGCGGATCGAAACAGCGGGTATTCCGCAAAGGTCATATCGGCGCGGACGATTTTCTTTTCGTTGCCGATGACGCTCCATTGGCCGATAGGCCGGTGATCGTCACAGTAACGCGTTTTCTCGCCGAAAAGGATCGTCTGCTGTCGCGGCCCGCGCCGCTTGGTGTGCGCCTCGAACCCGCCGAATCACCCGAATTGCTGCGCAGCGACTTGCCGAAGCTGAAACTGATTGAACTGCATGTCGGATATTTCAAGGATGGCCGCGCCTTCTCCTGGGCGCGCATATTGCGCACGCGCTTGCGGTTCACTGGCGAAATCCGTGTCACCGGACATTTCCTGCTCGATCAGATCGCGTTTTTCTTAAGAGTTGGCGTCGACAGTTTCACCCTCCCCGGCAACTGGTCTGAGACTGAGGTCGAAAAGGCCACTGGACTGATCAGCAATGTCTATCAGCCCTCGGCAGACCATCGTCCGACCATCCTGGACCTCAGGCGGCGCGCGACTGTGACAGCGACCGCGGCCGAGTAGACCCGGAGCTGTGCAGCCGCCCACCCCTTGAATTCGGGGCCACGACAACCTTCTAATGTCGGAACCCCAATCTGACACGCTGGCAGCGCAAGGATTATCCGATGCAGAAGTCTATAGTCGCCGGTTTAATTTCATCGGCTTTGGTGCTCACGCCGATTGCCGCCGCCCGGGCGGACACTTCGGTGACCTGTATGTATATGCTGATGCGCGTCTATCACGCGGAACTTGATCGCTGTCACGTGGCTTTAAGCAAAGACAGGGAAGATCGCTATTTGCGGATGAAGGCTGGAATGGAGAAATTCATTCACGCGAATGCCAAACAAGACCCGAATGCGATCATTTCGGGGATCGAAACCGATAATATCAAACGGGCTTTGGCCGGTCTGAAGTCCTGCCAGTCGGATGACTTCAAATACGCCGTTCAGGCACTGGACGAGATTACCATGCCCGATCACGAGAAAATGGTTGATGGAACCTTGGCTTTGCCCCGTGATCCCCAGGTCGGCGACTGCGGGACGTAACCGGCCTACGCCGAACGAGAGCGGCGGCGCCCGATAAGGAACAGCGATGAACATTCAGCCCGCGCCCCCGCTCCCGGTTTCCGCTCCAGGCTTGGCACTGTCGCACTTCCCCTCCTTTGCCTCGGCCATTGAGGCCACCCATCCGGCAAACCCGGTTTACGTGCTTCATCCCCGGCGCTTCCGTGGCGCCGTGTCAAAGTTTCTCGACAGCTTCCCCGGCATCACGATGTATGCCGTCAAGGCCAATCCGGTCCCCTATGTTGTCGACCAGATCTATCAATCCGGAATCCGGCACTTCGATACGGCATCTCTGGCGGAAGTCGAGTTGATCCGGGGCCGCTATCCCGACGCCACTTGCCACTTCATGGCTCCGGTGCGCATTCCGGGCGAAGCGCGCACCGCCTGGCGTACGCATGGCCTGACGGATTTCGTCGTCGACTGCGATCCCGAACTCGACAAACTTCTCGGCGAGACCGACGGCGGCAAAGGCTTGCGCATCTTTGTGCGTGTCGCCACGCCGCTCGGCGGCGCCATGCTCGAACTATCGAGCAAGTTCGGCACCACTCCAAGTAATGCCGGCCGTCTGTTGAAGCGGATTGCCAATGCCGGCGCGCGACCTGCACTGACATTCCATGTCGGTTCGCAGTGCCTGAGCCCGTTCACCTATGCGCAGGCGGTGGAACTTGCCCGGCGCGCGGTCGATGCGGCGGGATTGACGATCACCGCCCTCGACGTCGGCGGCGGTTTTCCGGGACCTTATCTTGGAAATGATGTGCCACCGTTCCACTGGTATTTCGATACCGTGCGCGAGGCGGTCGCGGCATTTCCGTTGCAGCCCGGTGCGGATGTGTTCTGCGAACCTGGCCGTGCTCTGGCCGCCGAAGGTGTGTCATTGATTGCGCGGGTGATTTTGCGCCGCGACGATCAGATTTTTCTGAATGACGGGGTTTACGGCAGCTTTGACGAATTGTCCGTACCCGCATGGACGGCGGATTATCCACGGCGCGTGTACAGTTTCGGCCCGCATGGCCGCGTGCGTGAACGCCGCGGCGAGCTCAAGCCGTTCAAAGTCTTCGGTCCGACCTGCGATACGCTGGATGTGCTTCCCCGTCCGCTGCTGCTGCCCAAGACCCTGCAACAGGACGATTACATCGTTTTTGAAAATATGGGCGCCTATTCCATTGCGCTGCGCACCGGCTTCAACGGCTTCTACCCGAACGACTGGGTCGTATTAGACGCCGAGTAATGCGCATCATGTCCCCGAATTGAATCAGACAGACCCTGGTTCTGGCCTTTGTTTCGCAGCTGTTGCTCTCTTTTGCGACCCTTATGGCGGGCCATACTTACGATGGGAAACACTAGTAGCGCGGCAGGTAGCAGCAGGCCTGCAGCCGCGGCAACCAAGGGGGGAATACCTCGTCTGACGAAGATACCTCGTTCTTTTTGGACTACGCTCGGTCCTGTTTCGCCTAGGGGGTAAAAGTCCGACCCTAGCGGTACCAGCAAGTCGCCGGCCTCTCCAACGCTGCAGAGATCGGCCTCGCAATGGAAAGGTTCGATCCTATAATCGAAAAAAATCAGAGGGAGGGCCAGCGCCACCGCGAAGAGGGCCGCTGAGATCTGCCAGTTACGCATGGGCAGTTGAGCTCCGTAACCAGTTTAACTCGCCTTCCGCCGTCTCGCGTGCCGTCGCACATACTGGCGAAGAGCTTCGTTGATTGCTGTCTGATATCCCCGCCCACGTGCTGACCGGCTCCGGAACCATGCCAGCACGTCCGCATCAATGCGCAATGTCAGTTGCTTCTTTACTGGGCGAAAGAAGGCGCCGCGCCTGGCGCCCGACCAGTCCGTGACCTCCGGAATATCGGCGCGATCTATATCTTCGTCCGCCATTCGGCTGACCCGCCTCAGTTCGGACTGCTGCTTACAGCTCAAAGGCCTAGCCGGCGTACTCTTCATACGCTTTTCTCTCATTGCGGGTCGCCTTTCGCGCGCTGATGATCCGGCCTGTCGCGTCGTCATTTTCCTCGTCGGGCGATGTATGGATCACGAGGATGGTAACGCCGCCCACCGCTCCTCGTCAGGAAACGCGTTCATCACCGAAAGGTGCAGTGGGTCCTCGAATACGCGCTGGGCAGTCTCAAAGCTGATGCCATGCCTGCGACGATTGATTCGATTTTTGCTGGCATCCCAGGTCCAGCGCAATTTTCAAATCGCTCCGTAACTACAAAATTATAGCTACACTCCGCCACGATTCAAAGCAGCTATTCGGCCGCTTGGCTGCGTTCGCGAGTTTTGAGAAACCGGATTTTCGGGAATTTGCCGCCGACATAACCGAGTTCCCAATTGCTTTTGGCGAGGAATACCGGGGCGCCGTCGCGATCTTCCGCCATCTGCCCGCGATTTGAGCCGCAGAATTGCTCGACATCCTGAGGCTCTCCGGCGACCCAGCGCGCGGCCTCATAAGGCGAGTTTTCCAGATCGACGTCGAGGCCATATTCCGCCTGCAGCCGGCTTTTCAACACGTCGAGCTGCAATTGGCCGACTACGCCAACGGTCCATTGCGAACCGATCAGCGGTTTGAACACCTGGGTCACGCCTTCTTCGGCGAGGCTCTCCAACGCGCGGGTCAGATGCTTGGATTTCATCGCATCGAAAAGCCGCACCCGCCGCAGGATTTCCGGTGCGAAATTCGGGATACCAGTGAAGACCAGCGTTTCATTTTCCGACAGCGTATCGCCGACCCTGAGCACGCCGTGATTGGGAATACCGATAATGTCGCCCGGCCAGGCTTCGTCCACCACTTCGCGTTCCTGGGCGAAAAACAGAATCGGATTGTGGATCCCGATCGTCTTGCCAGTGCCGGACTGCTTCAACTTCATGCCGCGCGAAAACCGCCCCGAGCACAATCGCAGGAAGGCCACGCGGTCGCGATGATTGGGGTCCATATTGGCCTGAACCTTGAAGACAAAGCCGGTCACATTTTCTTCGGCCGGCTCAATCTCGCGCGTTGCAGCGCTCTGCCCCTTCGGCGGCGGAGCAAAACGCGCCAGGGCGCCAAGCAGATTCTTCACTCCGAAGTTCTTCAGCGCCGCGCCGAAGAACACCGGCGTCATATGGCCTTCGCGATAGGTGTTCAGGTCAAACGACGACGAGGCGTGCTTGATGAGTTCGACATCATCCGCAAGTTTCTTGCGAATGTCATCGGGCAGGAATGAAAGGTCGGGTTCGCGAGGTTCGCCGCTCGCGAATCTGACGAACTCGTCGCGTTCCATGTCGAAAACACCGCGGAAGTTCAGTCCCGATTCGGCCGGCCAGTTCAGCGGCGCGCATTCCAGCTGCAACTGATCGGAGATTTCATCGAGCAGTTCGTAGGGATCGCGCGACTCGCGGTCCAGCTTGTTGATGAAAGTCATGATTGGAATGTCGCGCAGCCGGCAGACTTCAAACAATTTGCGCGTCTGGCTCTCGATGCCCCTGGCCGCGTCGATCACCATCACCGCCGAATCCGCCGCCGTCAGAGTGCGGTACGTGTCTTCGGAAAAGTCTTCATGGCCCGGCGTATCGAGCAGGTTGAAAACCGCACCCTCGTACTCGAAGGTCATGACCGCGGTGGTCACAGAAATTCCGCGTTCCTGCTCGATCTTCATCCAGTCCGAGCGGGCCCGCCGCGCTTCACCGCGGGCCTTCACCTGCCCGGCCAACCGAATCGCGCCGCCGAGCAGCAGCAACTGCTCAGTCAAGGTCGTCTTACCGGCGTCGGGATGGGAGATAATCGCAAAGGTGCGCCGCCGCGATGCCTCGGCGGCAATCCGTTCGCCCGCGGGTGAGTATTTGACGTCCATCTGATTCCCTAAACGTTCCTGTGTGCCTGGAGCGTGATCCGATCAAACGTAATCGGATCACGGTCCAGATTCTTTTAATTGTCGCGCAATCTGTCGGCGAACCGCTCACACTTCGCCGGATTGCGCTTTAACAGCAACGCCGGAACGCGGCAATTGCTTGCCGCTGCCACATTCGAGTGTTTATGTTCCGCACGCACAAAATCCCGCCCGCTGAAAGGCAAGCCAGTGAAGAAAATCGACATTTTTCCGCATATTTTCCCCAAAGCCTATTTCGACAAAATGTGTGAGGTGATCCCGAACAAGGCGGCCGTACGCCGCTGGACGGAAATTCCGGTGCTTTACGATCTGGACCGGCGTCTCGCCATGATGGAGGAATTCGGGCCGGACTATCAGCAGATCCTGACGCTTTCGATGCCGGCCATCGAATATGTCGCGCCGCCCGACAAATCTCCCGATATGGCGAAGCTCGCCAATGACGGAATGGCCGAAATCGTCGCCAAACATCGCAACCGCTTTCCCGCCTTTGCGGCCTCCGTTCCGATGAACAATGTCAAGGCCGCGGTCGGCGAGATAGAGCGGGCGGTGGACAAACTCGGCGCACGGGGTATCCAGATCATGACCAACGTCAATGGCCGGCCGCTCGACGATCCCGAACTCGCGCCGATTTTCGAGCTGATGCATTCCTATGACCTGCCGGTCTGGATGCATCCGACCAGGCCGCAGAAATTCGCCGATTATCCGGGCGAGAACGGCTCGAAATACGACATCTGGTGGTGTTTCGGCTGGCCCTATGAAACCAGCGCCGCGATGGCGCGCATGGTATTTTCAGGCTTCTTCGACCGCTGGCCAAATCTGAAGATCATCACCCATCATCTGGGCGCAATGGTGCCGTTCCTGGAAGCGCGGGTCGGTCTCGGGCTGGACCAGCTCGGCACGCGCGAGGCCGCGGAGCCCGGCTATGCCGAGATCATTGCCCGGATGAAAAAGAAGAACCGGCGACCGATCGACTATTTCCACATGTTCTTTGCCGATACCGCGATCAATGGTTCGGCCTCGGGCACCCGCTGCGGCATCGATTTCTTCGGCTGCGACCACGTGTTGTTCGGCACCGATTGCCCGTTCGACCCGCAAGGCGGACCGCTGTTCATCCGCGACATCATCAAGGTGCTGGATGAGATTGATTTCACTGAAGACGACCGGCGCAAAATCTACCATTTGAACGCGGAACGGATGCTGAAGCTGAAGGGCTAGGCGTTCAGGATTAGCCCTGTGTCAGTGACGCATATGCGTCATTGACACATATCAGGGGCTTTCCTATATCAGCCATGCGCTTTGAGTTTGATCCCGCGAAAAGCCTGGTAAACGAGCGTGAGCGCGGATTGCCGTTTGCCGCGGCTGCACAGCTGTTCGACTCGGCGATATTGGAATGGGAAGACAGGAGACGTGAATATGGCGAAACGCGGTTCTGCGCGCTCGGTGAAATCGGCAAGCGGGTCTTCTTCGTTGCATTCACGCGGCGCAAAGACTCGATCCGCATCATCTCATTCCGGAAGGCCAATTCAGGAGAAACACGAAAATATCGTCAGTATGTCCGCGGAGGAGGGGCGAGCGATGCGCATTGACTGGGCTAAAGTTAACGCCACCCCGGAAGCGGATATCGAGCGACATGCGCGTGAAGACGGCACTCGCATGCCTACGGATCGCCAATGGCGCCGGATGGTCAAAGACGGTCGCGCCAAATTGGTGACGCCAGAACGCGTGGACGTTCGCGCGATCCGGACAAAGCTGAGGCTGTCGCAGGCTGAATTCGCCGCCCGATTCGGATTCACGGCTGCCGCAGTCCGCCAATGGGAACAGGGCCGCCGGTATCCCCATGGTCCCGCCCGCATCCTGTTGACCATCATAGATCGCGAGCCCAACGCCGTTCGCCGCGCGCTCGAAAGCAGGCCGACGTCCTAGCAGCTTAGGGACAATTTAGATTTTAGTCCCCCGCCCGGCAGATCGCTTGAGCGCGCCTATCGAGTTCCAGCCGGCATATGTTATATGTCGGCCCAATTCTTGGGAGGGAATGTCATGGCACGTAAAGATAAGGGCGTGGACCGCCGCAAATTCCTCGCGGGCGCAGCAATTGCCGGCGCCAGCACCGCGATCCCGCCAGGCGTTGCGCGGGCGCAGACCCCCGCAGCGCAGCAGCCGACCGCGGCATTTGTCCGGCGTCCCTCCACGGCCGCGGCCGAAGCCGAAATGGCCGGCCAGGTCGATCCGAGTCCCGGCACACTTGGCGGTCCTGCGGGATCGGATTTCATGGTCGATGTGCTGAAGTCGCTCGACATCGATTACGTCTTCACCAACCCCGCTTCGTCCTGCCGCGGCATCCATGAATCGCTCGTCAATTACGGCGGCAACAAAAAGCCGGAATTGATCACCTGCATGCATGAAGAATCCGCGGTGGCGATGAGCCACGGCTATTACAAAGTCGCGGGCAAGCCGGCAGGCGCAATGTGCCACGGCACGGTCGGTCTGCAGCATGCGGCAATGGCGGTGTACAATGCGTGGTGCGATCGCGCCGCGTCATTTGTCATGGTCGGCAATCGTGCGGATGCCGCGACCCGCGAGCCCGGCGTGCCGACCATTCATGCCGTGCAGGATCCCGGTTCGCTGATCCGCGACTTCACCAAATGGGACGACAACCCGCAGTCGCTGCAGCATTTCGCCGAATCGGCGGTGCGCGCCTATAAGATCGCGATGACGCCGCCGCATGAGCCGGTGCTCATGGTCCTGGAGGAAAAGCTCCAGGAGAATCCGATCGAGAAAGGCGCAAAGCCGCTGGTCATTCCAAAGCTGAATCTGGTTGCTCCGCCCGCCGGCGATCCCAATGCCGTGCGCGAAGCCGCGAGGCTGCTCGCCATGGCCGACAATCCGGTCATCGTCGCCGACCGCGTGGCGCGCACGCCGGCGGGCATCAAGCATCTGGTCGCGCTTGCGGAAGTTCTTAATGCGCCGGTGATCGACCAGCTCGGCCGCATGAACATGCCGAACAACCATTATCTGTATCAGATGGGCGGCGCGCTGATTGCGCAGGCCGATGTCGTGCTCGGCCTTGAGCTGACGGATTTCTGGGGCACCGTCAACAAGATGGATGACTCCTTTGCCGGCGAGCAACGCTTGCGCATCAAACCGGGCACGAAACTGATCAACATCGGCGTCGGCGATCTTTATATCCGCGCGAATTACCAGGACTTCGAACGGTATCAGCCGGTGGACGTCTCAATCGGCGCCGATGCGGAAGCCACACTTCCCATGCTGGCGGAATATGTGCGTCAGGCGATTCCGCAGGAACGCCAGGCGATGATTGCCGCGCGTGGCGAGAAAGCGAAAAAAGCGCACGCCTCTGCCCGCGAACGCAACATGGTTGCGGCGGCGCAGAACGCCTGGGATGCAAGCCCGGTCAGCGCCGCGCGCCTTTCGGCGGAAATCTGGAATCACATTAAGGATGAGAATTGGGCGCTGGTGTCGCGGGATTCGAGCCAGTCCAACTGGCCGCACCGCATCTGGGATTTCCGCGAACACCACCAGTTCATCGGCGGACCGGGTGGCGCAGGCATTGGCTATGGACTACCCGCGGCGGTGGGCGCGGCCTTCGCGCATAAGGCAGCGGGTGGACGGCTCTGCGTCAACATCCAGAACGACGGCGATTCAATGTTTGCGCCGGGCGCCTTGTGGACCGCTGCGCATCACAATGTGCCGCTGCTCACCATCATGTGGAACAACCGCGCCTATCATCAGGAGATCATGCATGTTCAGCGCATGGCCAACTGGCGGCAGCGCGACGTCTCGACCGCGCATATCGGCACAACGATCTGGGACCCCTATGTGAATTACGCGAAACTCGCCGAAGCGCTTGGTCATGTCGGCATCGGACCGATCACCGATCCGAAGGACCTCAATGCAGCGATCAAGCGCGGCATCGATGCGGTGAAGATGGGCGAACCCGTGCTCATCGATGTCGTCTGCCAGCCGCGTTAGGAGCGAGTAACATGCGTTTTTCAATGATGTTCGTCGCCGCACTCGCGGCAGCGGTTATCGGGGCGGCGCCGGCAATCGCCGCCGCTCCTGCCCCGCAAGGCGACATGGCAAAGGGCAAAGCCAATTTCGAACGCGTCGGCTGCTGGGAATGTCACGGTCATCAAGGACAGGGCGGCAATGCCGGCGTGCGGATTGCCGATCCGGTGCCGCTCGCCTGGCCGGCCTTCCTCGCCTGGGTGAGGACCACCAGTGGCGATATGCCCCCGTTCACTGAGAAAGTTCTGCCGACGCAGGACCTCGTGGACATTTACGCTTACCTGCAGTCGGTGCCAAAGGCGCCGGATTACCGGAATATCCCGCTGCTGGCGCAGCAGGCCTCTGCTCCGGGCAGATAGCAAGTCATCGGACGATGATGGCCATCCACCGCCGCATGCTTCTGACGGGCGCGGCGGCGGGCATGCTTTTCGCCCGGCGAAAGGCACAGGCACAAACAACAGTAAGGAGTAAACCGATGGCCCGGAGTTCGGCCCGCGATCACCTTGAAGCCTGTCTGGAGCGCATCGGCGATCCGCGCGGTGAAGGTGCGCGAACCTGCCTCACCATCTATGCCACCGAAGCCCGCGCCGCAGCAGATGCAGCCGATGCCCGCGCGCGCGCCGGCCATGCCTTGGGGCCAATGGATGGGAAAGTCGTGGCGGTCAAGGATTTGTTTGACATCGCCGGTGAAACGACGCGCGCCGGTTCCACCGCCTTGCGCGATGCGCCACCCGCCGCCAGCGACGCGGCAGTGATCAAGCGCCTGCGCGCCGCCGGCGCAGTGATCGTCGCGAAAACCAATATGAGCGAGTTTGCCTTTACCGGCTTTGGCATCAATCCGCATTTCGGTACGCCGGGTAATCCGGCCGACCGCACGCGGGTACCCGGCGGATCGTCATCCGGTTCGGCTGTCGCGGCCGCCGATGGCATGTGCGACATCGGCATCGGCACCGACACCGGCGGGTCCTGCCGCATACCTGCGGCGCTGTGCGGTGTTGTTGGATATAAACCCAGCAAATTCCGTGTACCGACCGACGGCGCATTTCCGCTGTCCTTCACGCTTGATTCGGTCGGACCGCTCGCGCGCAGCGTCGCGGATTGCGCCGCCGCCGACGTGGTGATGGCCGGCGATCCACCATCGACGCTCGAGCCGGTGTCGCTGAACGGCTTGCGCCTGGGAATCCCACAGGGACTGCCATTGCGCAATCTTGATGCCACGGTGCAGGTGCGCTTTTCGAATGCCGTCGCCGCACTGAAACGCGCCGGGGCGCGGATTTCCGATGAAACCATTCCGCTTCTGGACGACCCTGCGCGAGTCCAGACGAAGGCCAGTTTTTCGTCGGTTGAAAGCTATGCCATCCATCGCAAACTGCTGATGCAGCACAGCGATGATTATGACCCGATGGTGCGCACGCGCATCGAAGCGGGCCGCGATATCAGCGCCGCCGATTACATCGACATGGGACGGCAGCGCGCCGCGCTTATTCGCGCAATGAATGAACGCCTCAGTGAACTCGATGGGCTGATCATGCCGACGGTTCCCATCGTCGCACCGAAGATCGCAGACCTGAGCGATCCGGCTGCAGCAAGGGAACCGAACCTGCTGCTGTTGCGCAATCCGGCGCTCGCGAATTTCTTCGACCTCTGCGCGATCTCACTGCCCCTGCCGCGCGAGGGCGGCTTACCCACCGGACTGATGATATTCGCGCGCAACGGTCAGGACCGGCAGCTATTCCGCATCGCTGCCGCCATGGAGCGGCTATTCGCCTGAGATTCCTGCCGCGCGGGCGAGTACTGGCAGCAATTCGTCCCGGGGTTGCGGCAGATTTATCAGGAAATGCTGTTCGAGGACTGCTGCGATCTCTACCGCATTATCGAGGACTCGCATTTCGCTGGCGCCGTCAATTTGGCGAATGGTGAATTGATTGCCGAGCAGCGTCAGCCGTCTTCCCGCCGGGTGCCGCGCCACGAAAAGCAACGCCCTGAATTCGGAATCCGGATGAGTCGAAACATACCAGTTGGACATCTCATGATCTTCCGCGCTCTGCTCCTCAAGCGTGAAGCGATACAGCCCACGCCATTCGCCGTCGATCTCGGCCGCCAGCTCGAACCAGTCGCGCTCACGCGAAATGCGGTACAACCCGTGCGGAGTGTGCTGCTCCGTTGTGGTATCAAGCCGCAACGGCGCGCTGGGCGATTGCCCGCCAAAACCGACATCGGCGAGATATGTGCCGTCGGAGGTGTCGATCTTCAGCAGCATGTGGCTGCGCCGCGCATCGGCGGGATTTGGCCGCCCGTAAACCACTCTCGCCGCCAGGGTGGTCAGCCGAAATCCGAGCGCGGTGAGGACTGCCGCGAACAAGCCGTTATGCTCATAACAATATCCCCCGCGTCGATTGGTGAGAAGTTTGCGCTGAACGGAATCAAGGTCGAGTCGCACGCGCCGGCCAAGCAGTGGATCCAGATTCTCGAATGGAATGGCCGCCGGGTGCAGCGCGTGCAACGCGCGCAACGTGTCGAGGGAGGCATGTCTGGCCCCGCCGTAACCCACACGGTCGAAATAGGCGTCGAGATTGACCGGCTGATCCATGCCTAATCCTTAACACGCGGTGCCGCCTTAATCGGGTCTCACTCGAGCGTGAGCGCAACAATTCCGCCATGTGGCGCGTTGTGTTCGGGAACATGCATATCACGCCCGTCGATTCCGCATACTGCGACGCCTCGCAGCCGGCGAACAGGCTGCCCGTGGGTGAATTTGCGCTGATCGGCGACTGCCGGACGGCCGCATTGGTCTCGCGCCAGGGTTCGATCGATTGGCTCTGCCTGCCGCATTTTTCCGGATCGTCCGTGTTTGCTGCACTTCTCGATCCTGATGCGGGCCACTTCGCGATTCATCCTACCACGCCGTTTCGCGCAACGCGGCGTTACGCCGAAGATACCGCCGTCCTCGAAACCAAATTCACCACCGCCGACGGCTGCGTCTGCCTGCGCGATGCCATGACCATCATGGACGGAGTCACGCAGTTGCGGCCGATGCGCGAAATCATCCGGATCGTCGAAGGCGCTGAAGGCGAGGTACCGCTGGAAGTCGAAATCGATGTCCGTCCCGGATACGGAAAATCGCAGCCCCGGCTGCGGCGGCATGCTGCAGGATGGGCAATCCTGTTCGGCAATGAAATCCTGATCGTCCAGAGCGATGTGCCGTTGGAGGCGGACGGGTATGTGCTCAGGGGCAGGTTTCGCTCGGTACCCGGATCAGCGATCCGGTTCAGCCTGGCCTATACCCACGGCGAGACCGCGATTTTTCCGCCGCTGCATGAGGCCGGCTGCCGGGTTGAGGAAACCCTCAAATGGTGGAGCAATTGGAGCCAGGCCTGCCGGTATCATGGCCCCTATCGGGATGCTGTCTTGCGCAGCGCCCTGACCCTCAAGCTTTTAATCCACGCGCTGTCCGGCGCCGTTGTCGCTGCGCCGACCACATCGCTGCCGGAAACCATCGGTCGCGATGACACCTATGATTACCGCTATTGCTGGCTGCGCGATGCAGGTTTCACGATCGATGCACTGACCTGTCTCGGATTCCACGAGGACGCCGCGGATTACCTCACATGGCTGCTGCATAGCACGCGGCTGAGTTGGCCAAAACTGCGCGTGCTTTACGACGTTTATGGCCGCGATGCGTCCAAAGAAAGCAATCTTTCCCATCTCGCCGGCTATTGCCAGTCACGCCCGGTCAGGACGGGCAATCAGGCCGGCGGCCAATTACAGCTGGATGCCTATGGCCACGTCGTATTGGCGGCCGAGCGATATGTCTCGGGCGGTGGCAAGCTCGGCAGCGCGGAAACCCGCATGCTTCGCGGACTCGGCAAAACCGTCTGCCGGGAGTGGAAAAAACCGGACAACGGCATTTGGGAAATCCGTGGCGCCAAGCGGCATTACACATTTTCCAAATTGATGTGCTGGGTCGCGCTGGACAGGCTGCTGAAGCTCCATCGCGAAGGCCACATGTCGCTCGGCTCGCTTGAACATAAATTCACCGGCGCGCGCGACACCATTGCTGACGCCATCGACCGGCACGGCTTCCACACGGAACTGAAGTCCTATGTTGCCGATTTCGACAGCAACTATCTGGACGCAAGCCTGCTTCTGATTCCGGTGTTGGGATTCAAGGAAGCTTCCGACCCGAGATTCGCCGGAACATTGCAGTGCATCCATGAGCGTTTGTCGCAAAATGGGCTGATCTACCGCTATGAAACCGGATATGGCGCCAGGGGCTACCGCGAAAACAGCTTCGGAGTATGCACATTCTGGGCGGTGCAGGCGCTGGCCGCCGAGGGGCGCTATGATGAAGCCGAGGAGGTGTTCCGCAACGCGCTCAATTGCGCCAATGATGTTTTGCTGTTCGGCGAAGAAATCGATCCCGGCAGCGGGCGCAATACCGGAAATTTCCCGCAAGGTCTGACCCATGTCGGGCTCATTAACGCGGCGCTTGCTCTGGAAAACCCCAACCGGATGAGAGGCCGATGACAACCACCGGCGGAGCCGCGTTTCCGAACTTCCTCCTGTGGGGGCTGGCCGCGACCATATTGATGGACATCATTCTGGAATCCGCCCAGGGGCTCGGCTTCTCGCGCATGAGCCTTCCGTTCCTGTTCGGCACATTCATCACCGGTAACCGGAGCCGCGCGATGGTCGCCGGATTTTTTCTCTATCTGATCGGCGGCTGGATATTCGCTTTTCTCTACTTCTTCATGTTTCAGAGCATCGGAATCTATGCCTGGTGGTTCGGCATGGCGTTGGGCGCAGTACACGGAATTTTCCTGCTGGGGACGATGCTGCCGTTGATGCCGTACATCCATCCGCGCATGGCGTCGGAATATCACGGTGCAACGGCGCGCCGCCAATTGGAGCCGCCGGGTTTCTTCGCCACCAATTACGGATACGCCACACCGGTTTGGACAATGTTGGCGCAGATCGTCTATGGCGGCACCCTCGGCGCCTTCGCCCAGTTCCACCAAGGGATTTGAAGAGAAGCGAGGAACGAGAAGCGAGAGTACGGGCTGCGCCGCCGCTCAGGCGGTGCTCTCTCCCCGCTTCTCGTTTCTCGCTTCTCGCCTACATCGGCGTCGGGGGCGGCGGCGGATCCGGTGGCAGCGGAATGAATTCCTGATTGTCGCGGTCCGGCAGCTTGAACCTGCCGGCGCGCCAATCGGCCTTCGCCTGCACGATGCGCTCCTTTGACGACGACACGAAATTCCACTCGACATGCCGTTCGCCAATCGGATCGCCGCCCAGGACCATCACCACTGAATCCCGCAGCGCGGTCAAAACAGCCCCGCCTCCGGGCGCGAAAATCAGCATCCGGCCTTTTTCAAAATTCCGTCCGTCCACCTCGACAGTTCCGGAGACGATGAACGCTGCGCGCTCTTTGTAGCCGGGCGGCATCTCGAGCCGGGTATTTTCCGCTAGCCGGATATCGGCATAAAACATCGGCGAATGAGTTCTGACTCTCGCCTTGAGGCCATAGGCCTCGCCGGCGATCAGCCGGATTGCGGCTCCGCCGTTCTCAGCCTGCGGCAGGTCGCGCCCTTCATGATGCGAGAAAGCAGGTTCGGTCTCTTCCTGTCCAATGGGCAGCCCGACCCAGGCCTGTATTCCATGGACGTGGTCGCCCTGTGCACGCGCCTTTTCGAACCGCTCCGAATGGGTGATGCCCCGCCCGGCCACCATCCAGTTGACTTCACCCGGACGGATCGCCTGCTCGGTGTCGAGACTGTCGCGATGCATGATTTCGCCGGCGAAGAGATAGGTGACGGTCGAAAGGCAAATATGCGGATGCGGCCGCACATCGACATCGCGGCCGACGCCTTTGGCAAAGTCAACCGGGCCCATATGATCGAAAAACACGAAGGGACCGACCATCCGGTGTTCGGCCGCGGGTAACACACGACCAACCGAAAACCCTCCCAGGCTGCGTTCCCGCTCGCCGATGACCTGTGCCAGCATGTAAATCTCCATCCGCTGCGGCTGAGTATATCGCTGCTGCGGCAAATCTCTCGGATGGAACCCGCCAATTTGTTTGCGCCCCGGCTCCGGTTGTGGAAATCACAGCGCCATGGTGCTGTTCGCGATCGCCGCCGCCGCATTTGTCGCAACTTTCGCCGGTGGCCTTTTCGCGCTCCGGCTCAAGGACCGGCTGCATCTCGTGCTTGGCTTCAGCGCCGGCGCGGTGATCGGCGTCGCCTTTTTCGAGCTTCTACCCGAAGCTGTGGAAGCGGGGGCGCGCTTTGACAGTGCACGCACGCTGCTGAGCTGGGGCGCTGCCGGTTTTCTGTTCTATCTCATACTCGACCGCATCGCGCTGCATTACGCCGGGCTGCGAGCGGAGACGCAAACAACGGGGCACAGCCTCCGCGGCACTCTGGGCGCTGGAAGCCTGTCGGCTCACAGCGTTCTGGATGGTATCGCGATCGGGCTCGCCTTTCAGATCTCGGCCGCCATTGGAATCATCGTGACGGTTGGAGTGCTGGCCCATGATTTCTCCGACGGGATCAACACGATGAATGTCGTGCTGAAGAATGGTGGCGGACAGGCGCAAGCGATGCGCTGGCTGTTGACCGACGCCATCGCGCCACTCGCCGGAATCCTGTTGACCATGCTTTTCACCTTGCCCGCGCCGATGTTCGGGCGGGTGCTGGCCGTATTTTTTGGGTTCTTCCTGTATATCGGAGCGAGTGACTTCATCCCCGAAAGTCAGCACGCGCATCCGAAATTTTTCACGACCGCCATGACGCTGCTCGGCGCGGGCGTCATCTACGCTGCGGTTGCGATGACCATGAGATAGGTTCGAGGCTTCCGCCGATGTGGGGCGTCGAAAACGCGCAACATTGAAACAATCCAGGTCCCTTTTGCGGTTTTGTAAAATCGCAAAATCCCCTGCAACGCTTCCTTCAGCATTCCCTGCGACTTTCGCGTTATGTTTGCACAGAACGACGTCCTTTCGCCGTCCGCGACAACCCGCGAAATCACCGGGTTGGCGCCTGCCGGTTTCGGTGTGGCTTTGTTCGGGTCGGCATTTCTGCTGTTCTGGATCGAGCCGCTTATTGCCCGGATGCTGTTGCCCTATCTCGGCGGGTCGCAGAACGTCTGGAACACCTGTCTGGTGTTCTTTCAGGCGGTTCTGCTTCTCGGTTACACCTACGCTTATGTGCTGGCACGCTTTTGCTCGCTTCGCTACCAGGCCATCGTTCATACCGTCATTATGGCGGCCGGCGCCGGTTTTCTGCCGATTGTGATTGCCAGCACCTGGTCACCACCCGCAGCCATTTCTCCGGTTGTGGTTCTGTTTGGCATTCTCCTGGTGCTGCTTGGACTGCCGTTCTTCGCGCTTTCCGCCAACGGCCCGCTTCTGCAACAGTGGTATTGCGCGGCTGCGGGTAAAGACATGCGCAATCCATTTCCGCTCTACGCCGTCAGCAATGCCGGCAGTCTGGCAGCGCTTGTCGCTTATCCGCTGCTGGTCGAACCGAATTTGACATTGAGCCGCCAGACCACGCTTTGGATGGACGGATATCTGGCCCTCACTGGCATGATCATGTTCGCGGGCTGTCTGGCTGCTTTCGGTCAGACGCAATCGCGGGCAGTTGCACCGGCCGCCACGCCGGCGCCTGCCTGGCCCGTACGGCTGAACTGGCTCGTCTATGCAGCGTTACCATCCAGTCTTCTGCTGGGCGTGACGGGCTATGTGACGACCGACATCGCCTCCTTCCCGTTCCTGTGGATCTTGCCGCTGAGCCTTTACCTGCTCAGCTTCATACTGACCTTTTCCAAACGGCCGTTGCTGGACCACGCGCTCGCAGTCAAATTGTTGCCGGTGGCCATCTTATGGGCTGCTGCAGGCTTTTTGCTCAGCTCGGTTTCCCTGTTCGCGGCCGCGTCCATCGAGTTTGCTGCGTTCTTTTTCATTGCGATGGTGTGCAATGGCGAACTCGCGCGGATCAAACCGCATCCCGACCGGCTGACGGAATTCTATTTGTGGATTTCGCTTGGCGGTGTCGTCGGAGGTGCGCTGACCGCCCTGGTTTCTCCACTGCTGTTCAAGGATTTTGTCGAATATCCGTTGGCGCTCTCATTGGTATGCCTGCTGACACCCGGGGAATCCGGTACCCGGAAAGACGCATATGGCCACCGGATATTGGACTCATATGGCCCCTTGCTATTGGGCGGCGCCATCATCCTGGTTGTGGTTCAGCCCTTCGCGTTGGTGAATGGATATCTCAGCGGCGGCGCAACAGTGGCTGGTCTGGCCTTGGCCGGATACTGCGCTGTGGCGAGAAAACCCCGCAATCTGCTGCTGATTGCCCTCGCGGTCTTGCTTACACTTCACATCCAGCAGCTCTTGTTGACGCGGTACGGCTCGACCGTCGCGCGCGAGCGCAGTTTCTACGGCGTGTATACCGTGACGGAAAATCGGGCGGCCGGATACCGGATGATGTTTCATGGACCCACGCTCCATGGTGTCGAGCGGATCGATGCAAAGAAATACGAACCGCTGACCTATTATGCCGCCGGAGGTCCACTGGGCGATGTCATGCGCGCCGTTGGACCGCGCAGCAAATCCATTGCCGTCATCGGCCTCGGCATTGGGAGCACCGGCTGCTACGCGACAGCGCGCCAGTCCTGGACCTTTTATGAACTCGATCCTTTGGTGCAGAAAATTGCCAGTGATTCCGGTCTGTTCCACTCGCTGGAGCAGTGCGCGCCGAATGCGAAGATCGTGCTTGGCGATGGCAGGCTGAAGCTCGCGGACGCCGGCCGGAATCAGTACGACCTTCTGATCCTGGATGCCTTTTCTTCGGATGCCATACCGGTGCATCTGCTGACGCGCGAAGCCTTTGAAGGATATGCGCGCGCTCTGAAACCGCACGGCGTGATGGCCATTCACATCACCAACCGCCATTTTGACCTCGCGCCGGTCATCTCGCGCACCGCGCCGGCGGCCGGCTTCATCACATACGAACGCAGCTTCACTGCGCCTGAAGGAAGTGATTTGGCCGCGCTTTCGTCCTCCCGCTGGATGGTGCTCGCGCGATATCCCAATGATTTGCGCCGGATCGTGGCCAGTCCCGGCTGGGAAAAGAGTGAGCCGAAGCCAAACACGAAACTGTGGACGGATGATTACTCGAATGTTCTATCCGCCCTGAAGTAGTATCGGCCGGAGTTTCCAGCCGGTCAGTGCCTCGCGTGCCCACGTCAGCAATTTTGCAGACCAGTTGCTCTCGCCAGCGGTCAAATCTACCTCGACCAGTGATTTGATGAGCACAACCACCCGCGAGCTGCTGGTTGAAGCGGCAAATCGTGCAGCTTCATATCTGGAACGATTGGATGCGCGGGCAGTGCGGCCCTCGCATCAGGCGATCGAGCGCCTGAATGACGCGCTGGGCATGCCTTTGCCAACTCAGCCGAGTGATGCCGCGGAGGTGCTCGCGTTCCTCGACGATTACGGATCGCCGGCGACCGTCGCGAGCGCAGGCGCCCGCTATTTCGGCTTTGTGACCGGCGGCGCGTTGCCGGTCACTGTCGCGGCCCAGTACCTGGCCGCGGGATGGGACCAGAACTGCTTCAGCTTTGTCAGCTCTCCAGCGGTGGCGTGCTTCGAATCGGCCGCTCTGCGTTGGGTGAAACAGGTCCTGGGCTTACCGGAATCTGCCGAAGGAGCACTGGTGACCGGCGCGACCATGGCGAACTTCACCTGCCTGACTGCTGCCCGCAACCGGGTGCTCGAAAGCCACGGCTGGGATGTCGACCGGCAGGGCTTGTTCGGTGCTCCACCCATCACCGTGGTGCTTGGCGAGGAAGCTCACTCGTCGATTTACAAGGTGTTGTCGATGTTGGGTCTCGGCCGGGACCGGGTGCAGCGGGTTCCCGTCGACGCGCAGGGCCGGATGCGCGCTGACCGCCTGCCGTCGATCGCGGGCCCGGTGATCATCTGTCTGCAGTCCGGGAATGTGAATTCCGGTGCGTTCGATCCAGCTGGCGAGATCATCGATTGGGCGCGCGAGCAGAACGCCTGGGCGCATGTGGATGGCGCGTTTGGGCTGTGGGCGCTGGCCGTTCCGGAAATGGCCGCGCAGGTGCAATCCTTCCGCCGCGCCGATTCCTGGGCAACGGACGCGCACAAATGGCTCAATGTGCCTTATGATTCCGGAATCGCGATCGTGCGCGACCGTGAAGCTCTTGCGCGGGCGATGTCGATCGGCGGGCCGTACCTGCTGCTGGCCGATGAAACACGCGACGCGATCAACTTCACGCCGGACAGTTCACGTCGGGCACGCGCCATCGAAATTTGGGCGGCGCTGAAATGTCTCGGCCGCAGGGGTCTGTCCGACCTTGTGACGCGCAACTGCGCACAGGCACGTGCCATGGCCGGCACCCTCAAGCGTGCCGGTATCGAAATCCTGAACGAAGTTGTGCTGAATCAGGTGGTCGCAGCCTTCAGGGAAGACGCTATAACCAAGCGGGTGATTGCCCGGGTGCAGGATTCCGGAACCTGCTGGTGCGGTGGCACGACCTGGAAAGGCCGTACCGCCATGCGGATCAGCATCTGCTCCTGGGCAACCACCGGGGACGACATCGATCGTTCCGCGCAATCCATCATCGACGCCTTTCATTTGGAACTCGCCCCTTCAGAATGGGGAGGCCAACATCAGCGAAACCGCAACCAAAAGAGCTGATGCCCGCCCGGGGCCGGGACTTGATTGGTATGCGCCAAAACCTATATAACTCCTGGGCTATATCATGGCGTGGACCGTCCGCTTTCAGGAGGATTTTGATGCGGAATTTGGTGATCTCAGCGAGGCTGTGCAGGATGAGCTTTTGGCAATGGTGAGACTGCTCGGCGATTTCGGACCCCAACTTGGAAGACCACATGCCGACACGCTCAAGGGTTCGGACTATGCGAACATGAAGGAGCTGCGGCTCCTGGCGGATGGTGGTGTATGGCGGGTTGCCTTTGCCTTCGACCCAAAGCGCGAGGGAATCTTGCTGGTAGCGGGCGACAAGTCTGGTGGCAGCGAATCGAAGTTCTACAAGCGTCTCATCAAAAAAGCCGATGAACGTTATCAGAAGCATCTGGACCGGTTAGATGCCGAGAAGGTGATGAAGAAGGACAAGTAAGATGGCAAAGACACTGGAGGAGGTTCTGGCAGCATTGCCGAAAGCGCGGCGAGATCGGATCGACGCTCGCTATCACGAACTCCGCAAAGAGGTGCAAAGCCTGGCTGCGTTACGCAAGGCTGCCGGAAAGGCCCAGGTGGACGTCGCCACGTCGCTCAAAATCAGCCAGCCCTCCGTCTCCAAAATCGAGAGGCAGACCGATATGTATCTCTCCACGTTGCGAAACTATGTCGAAGCTGTTGGAGGCGGCCTGGAGTTGGTTGTTCGCTTTCCCCGCCAGCCGCCCTTGCACTTGAGCGGATTGGGCGATTTTTTGGAGCCATTAACGGACGCGGCGCCGCCGCGGGGACGCCGCACGATACGCAGCGCCGCACGTCGAGTTGCCAAACGCACCTAGACCCCATCCCTTCTTTTGCAAGTCTTTAAGGATGCAGCACAAGCCATCGATTACATTTGCCGTTGCGCCGATGATGGATTGGACGGACCGGCATTGCCGCGTGTTGCATCGTCTGCTCAGCCGGCATGTCCGGCTTTACACCGAAATGGTCACGGCGGACGCGGTAATCCGCGGCGACCGTCATCGCCTCCTGGATTTTTCTGCCATCGAACATCCGGTTGCCCTCCAATTGGGGGGATCGGACCCGAAGAAGCTGGCCGAGGCAGCGCGTATCGGCGCGGAATGGAGTTACGACGAAATCAACCTGAATTGCGGCTGCCCTTCCGACCGGGTGCAGTCCGGCTGTTTTGGCGCTGTGTTGATGCGCACACCCGAACTTGCCGCCGAATGTGTTGCGGCAATGCGGGCCGCGAGTTCCGTTCCGGTGACCGTGAAATGCCGCATCGGCATCGATGAACAGGATCCGTGGGAGGCGCTGCCGGCATTTGTTGATGCCTGCGCCACCGCAGGCATTACGACATTCGCGGTGCACGCGCGTAAAGCCTGGCTGTCGGGACTTTCGCCGGCGCAGAACCGCGAGATTCCACCGCTCGACTATCTTCTGGTTTATGAGCTGAAGCGCACGCGGCCGGAGCTGACCATCATCATCAATGGCGGGATCACCTCATTGGACGCCGCCGAACAGCATCTTTCGTCTGTCGATGGCGTGATGTTCGGGCGTGCGGCCTATCAGACACCGTCGATTCTGGCCGACATCGATGACCGGTTTTTCCATCGCGCCGGTGCGGGAATCGGCCGTGCAGTCGAGATGTACACGGATTACATCGCCGAACGGCTGGAAGAAGGCGTGCCGCTGAACGCGATGACCAAACACATGCTTGGCCTGTTCCAGGGGCGGCGCGGAGCACGCCTGTTCCGCCGTCACCTGAGCGAAAACGCCACCCGCAAAGGTGCCGGGCTTTCCGTGCTGCGGGACGCGCTTTCACTAATCGAAGAGCGCAATCCTGCCGCCGCAGCATAAATCATCCGACTCGTTTTTGCGCTTGACCATCTGCACCGATAGGTGTAGTCCTATTATTAGTTGCGGTCTCTCCGCTCAGGCGGAGAACTGCGACGCGAGCCGGAAGCTTCAAGGACTGAACCAATGACGTAAAATGCGTCAGCGCGCTCGTGACCGCCGCAAGGACCGTAATGTTTACGCTTCTCTACACTTCGACACTTCTACAGTTGCAATCCGCCGCCGCCGGTAATGTTTACACCAGCCAAAACACTTAAACACTTAAACAGTTGCGATTCGCGGGCGGTTAGATTTTTTGGTCGTATTCGCCGACTTCGGGGAATTCCTTCAGCCGCGCGTCGATGTCGTGGAACATCGCATGCATGGCTTTCTCGGAGGCGGGACTTTCGCACACCACCACCAGCGACGGCCGGTTCGATGATGCGCGCACCAACCCCCAGGTGCCGTCCTCGAGCGTGACACGCACGCCGTTGATGGTGACAAGCCGCGTGATTTTTTGTCCCAGAATCTTTCCGCCGCCGGCCTGAAGGTCCGCATATTTCTTCGTCAGCGCATCGACGACATCGTATTTGCGCAAATCCGGGCAGAACGGAGACATCGTCGGCGAGCTCCAGGTGCGCGGGAGACCGTCGGCGAGTTCCGCAATCGTGCGGTTTGTCGAGGCGACCATTTCCAGGATGGCGATCGCCGCGACAATCGAATCGTCGTAGCCGCGCCCGAATGGAGGATTGAAAAAATAATGGCCGCTCTTCTCGAGACCCGCGACCGCACCAATTTCGGCGGTGCGCCGCTTGATATAGGAATGGCCGGTCTTCCAGTAATCGGCCGTTGCGCCATTGGCCTTCAGCACCGGATCGGTTTCGAACAGACCGGTCGATTTGACGTCGACGACAAATTTCGCGCCCTTAATCCGTTCCGAAAAATGCCGCGCCACCAACACGCCGACTTTATCTGCGAAGAGCTCATGCCCCTGCCCGTCCACGACGCCACAGCGGTCGCCATCGCCGTCGAATCCCAGTGCGATCTCCGCCCCTTCCGCACGCACCATTTCGGCCATCGCGTGCAACATGTGCAGATCTTCCGGATTGGGATTATAACGCGGAAAATTCCAGTCGAGATTGGCGTCCATCGGCACCACTTCCGCACCGATGCGGCGCAGCGCTTCGGGCGCAAACGCGCCCGCCGTGCCATTGCCGCAGGCCGCAACGACTTTGACCGGCCGCTTCAGCCTGTGTCCATGGGTTACTTCGGCCAGATAAGTCTCGCGCATATTCTGCACACGGACATAGCGGCCGCCGCTGCGCTCGCGCGCGGCGCCCGACAACGCGATCTGTTTCAGCCGCAGCATCTCTTCGGGTCCGAAAGTCAGCGGACGATGCGCGCCCATTTTGACCCCGGTCCAGCCATTTTCGTTGTGGCTCGCGGTCACCATGGCAACACAGGGGACATCCAGCGCGAATTGGGCAAAATAGGCCACCGGAGACAGCGCAAGGCCGATGTCGTGCACCTCACAGCCGGCGGCCATCAGGCCGAGCATCAGCGCCTGTTTGACGGTGAGGGAATAGGACCGGAAGTCATGTCCGACGACGACCTTTGGTTCCACGCCGCATTCGTGGAAGAAAGTGCCGAGCGCGAGCCCGAGCGCCTGCATGCCGACGAGATTGATTTCCTGCGGATAGAGCCAGCGCGCGTCATATTCGCGAAAGCCGGTCGCAGCGATCAGCGGCTCGTTTTCAAAGGCCGGCGTATTGGGCACCAGCCCTGTTTGCGGGATACCGAACATGAGATTTACAGCTGACGTAACGCGCCGAGCAGGAAGTTGAGGCCGAAAAACCCGGCCGTATTGCCTGTGAACCGCAAGGATTGTTGAAACCGGATGGCATCGCTCGATCCGGCAAGGGCAGCCGCAGGCGTCGAAGTCCCTGTCACCTGATACAGTCGATGGCGATAGACGAAAAGCGCCGCGCTGATGTGGCTGCCGTCCCGCTGGTTCAGACTGAGCTGACGCCCGAACACGGCCTGCACCCGCGCCGGCAATTCCACCCGCACCTCGCCATGCTGCTTCAGTATGCTTTCGGCGTCGTTGATGATCGTATTGTCGCTTTCCGAACGGTTGGAGAAATCGGCAATCGTGACCCGGTAATCTCCGTCGCGCTGGGTCACGGCATAAATCCGCGCCGGCACATTCAAACCGCCGGGGAGCTGAAAGCTTCCGCTTTCCACCATCGGCGCCTGCGGAAAACTCACCGCGAAACCATAGTCGCCATAGATATATTCCTGCCACGTATCCGCAGCGGCACTGCCGCAAAAACACAGGCCGAGAAGCGCGGCAACAACCAATCGCAAAGGATGAGTTCCGTTCATTGGGTGCTTAGTAGCCGCTCAGCAAGCGGAAAGTCTGCTGGAAAAAATGAATTCCCGAAGAACCGGCGGGATCCGTGTTGCCGGCAGGAAATGTCACTCTCAGTTGGTACAGCTTGTGATTAATGAAGAAGATGCCATCGGTGATGCTTCCTCCCGCGCCGTCTTCAATCCTGATCTCACGGCCATAATTAAAATCGACCCGCGCGCCCGACTCATCATGCGTCATCTTGCCCATCGCCAGCACAGTCCGCGCCGCCTCTTCGATTGTCGGGTCCTTGTCTGCTCTGGTACGGGTAAAATCCGCCACTTCGACGGAGTAGATCACCCCGCCGGAATCCATCGAATAGACCCGCTCGGAAACGATCCCTTCCGGAGTCTGCGTCGTTTGGTAATCCCGGGTGGCCACACTGGGACGGGCCGGGTACTCCGCGGCAAAGCCGGATTCCGGAAAACTGAATTCCCGCCAGCCTTCTTCGGCAGCCACGGCGGACGACGCGACCAAAATTGCCGCGGCCGGCAGTGCAATGCGCATCCTGAAGATTTCCCTTTGCCGGCTTCAATCTGCCATAAATTCCGCAGCCCTGCCCCGATTATCCTATAACCACATCACAGCACTGTGCTATACTATGTTATACAAAAACAAGGTGTGAATTTGGCCGACATCGTCGCCTTGCACAGCGCGGATCACCGCGCGATCGAACTCCTCGCCGCGCGGTTGGGGCTCGCCTCGCTCGAACCCGGCTGGGTCTGGCTGGCCGGCGCCGGTCCGGGCGATCCGGGCCTCGCTTCGCTGCACACGATCCATGCGATCATCGAGGCCGACGTCATTCTGTGCGACGCGCTGGTATCCGACGAATTGCTGAAGTTGAGCCGCCCGGACGCATTGGTCGTCCGGGCTGGAAAACGTGGCGGCAAAACTTCCACCCCCCAGGCTGCGATATCGGCGCAACTGGTGTCCTATGCGCGCAAGGGCAAGCGGGTGCTGCGGCTCAAGGGCGGCGATCCCTTCGTCTTCGGCCGCGGCGGTGAAGAAGCCCTGACTCTGGTCAAAGCCGGCATACCCTTCCGTGTCGTTCCGGGTGTCACAGCCGGCATTGGCGGCCTTGCTTATGCCGGAATTCCGGCCACTCACCGGGATACCAATCAGGCGGTGACATTCGTTACCGGAACTTCCGCCGACGGCCGCGCTCCGGCGCTGGATTGGGCAGCCATCGCCAAAGGATCACCCTCGATTGTGCTCTACATGGCGCGCCGGCATGCGCGCGAGATCGCCGCGAAGTTGATTGCCGCGGGACGCAATCCGCGCGAACCGGCAGCGATCGTCAGCAACGCGTCGCTTGGGAATCAAGTCACTACGGTCACCGAACTTTCGCGCCTCGGTGATCAGGCATCCGGCGCTGACACTCCGGCCATTCTGGTCATCGGCGAAAACGTGCGGCTGGCCGACGGTTTGGACTGGCTGGGTGCATTATCCGGCCGGCTGCTCAATTCCGATCCGCTTGGACGCACACCCGTCGGCGAAACCGCTTAGACGGGGTTACGCCATAGGCTAATCTGGCCCGATGTTCCTGGCCCTCGTTGCGCTGCTCAGCGCGGCGGCTTCTGCTGCCCCCGATTTCGCGCGCATTTCCACGCGGGATTTCGAGGATTTCGAATCCTGTTATGGCAGCTTCAAGGGCGCAAGCACGGTTCTGCCAAAACTTCGCACCGAAATTCCACCGGATGATTTCGCCGCCATCGCCCATGCGATGGGCAATCTGGCAGACGACTTCGCCGATCTCGAGAAACGCCTCTCCCATCTCATGCCCGGTGCAGACCGCAACTTATTGATGCAAGCTCGTTCACTGGGCACGGAGGCGTGGGAAATTCCGCAAAACCAGACACTTGCTTATTGGTCCGGTAACGGACCGATGTCCGTTAACTGTTTCGCGCTGACAAAGCGGCTGGGGGAGGACCTCCCGCAGGGATTCTGATCGCGCCGCCGCCATTGAAACTCTGCGGCGGATTCGCTCAATCCCGTGCATTCCTGAAACTGGAATGCGTGTTTATAAGTTTCTGCATATTGGGCCGGCCATCCCTTCAAGGAACGTCATGAAAACCGCCGAACCTCGCGCGATTTACCTCAAAGACTATGCTCGGCCGTCATACCGGATTCCCCAGATAGCGCTGAAGTTCCGCCTCGAACCATCGGCGACGCGCGTCACCGCGACCATGCATGTGCAACGCCGCGCGTCAGAGGCCGCCCCGCTCGTGCTCAACGGCAAGCGGCTAAAGCTCATCTCAATCGCGCTCGATGGCAGGCCGCTGGAACTGTCGTCCTACACCGTCACTCCGGAAAACCTGTCGATCACTGCGCCGCCGAATGATTTTCAACTGGAGATCGTGACCGAGATTGGCCCGGCCGCAAATACGGCCCTCGAAGGGCTGTATATGTCGAACGGGATTTATTGCACCCAATGCGAGCCGGAAGGTTTTCGCTGCATTACCTACTATCTCGACCGGCCTGATAACCTGGCAAAATTCGAGACCCGGATCGAAGCGCCGAAAGCAACAGCGCCCGTGCTTCTCTCCAATGGCAATCCGGTCGCATCGGGAGATCTTGGCGACGGCTGGCACTTCGCGGAGTGGCGCGATCCATTCCCGAAACCAAGCTATCTGTTTGCGTTGGTGGCTGGCGATCTCGGCCATATCTCGGACACCTATACCACCCTGACGGGCCGCAACATCGATCTCAAAGTCTATGTCGAACACGGCAACGAAAACCGCGCCCAATACGCGATGGGATCGCTCAAGCGCGCGATGCGCTGGGACGAGGAAACCTATGGCCGCGAATATGACCTCGACATT
>DASUHP010000079.1:0-86514 GCA_036273455.1 Micropepsaceae bacterium
GGCTAGCCGGCGGTGCCGCTCCACTGTGGCGCGGTGCCGGCCGGGGATGCAGTCAAGCGTGCCGCACGACGTGCAGATTCGATTCCTTGCGGAAATCCGCTGCGGTCGCGGTAGGAGCGGCGGCCATCGCTTCGGCTGCGGGGGTGCCGCCGTGTTGTCGCTGCACTCGCGAGTACATCAATCAGTGTGATGCCGGACACCAGGAGAAGAGCTGCCGAGAGATTTCCACGCCTGTCTTGCCGAGGCCGTGCGAAGGCAACCAGCGTCGCGATATCGAGCGCATCGCCGGCGACACGGCTGTACAGACCGGTTTCCCTTTCGATCGAGAGCGAGGCAACCCCGGCGCCGATCTCGCGGGCGCCATAGGCCCGAACGAGACGCTCATTTCCTTCCATGCCGAGTGCACGGGTGATGACGCGCGGGGCCAGCAGCTCGACTGCCCCCAGTGCGATGCTGAACCAGCCGAGGAAGCGCCCGAGGCGATCGGAAGGGCTGAGCGAACCCGGTCCCGACTTCAGGATTTTCGGATCGCTCTCGCGTCGTACAAGGTTTGTGAGATGGGCCATGATGTCCTCCACTATCAGGGTTTCAGTACGACCTTGATGCAGCCGTCCTGTTTGTCGCGGAATGTCTTGTACATTTCGGGACCGTCGCTGAGACCGACCGTGTGCGTAATGACAAAAGACGGGTCGATCTGGCCTTCTTCGACGCGGCGTATAAGATCATCGGTCCAGCGATTGACATTGGTCTGGCCGGTGCGGACCGTCAGCCCCTTGTTCATCAGAATGCCCATCGGGAATTTGTCGATGAGCCCGCTATAGACGCCGGGAATTGAGAGAATGCCGCCAGGACGGCAGACATAGATAATCTCGCGCAACACATGCGGCCGGTCGTTTTCCAGCATCAGCATCTGCTTGGCGCGGTCGAGCAAAGTATCCGGCTGGGCAAAACTGACATGGGATTCCATGCCCGTGGCATCGATACATTTCTCAGGGCCTTTGCCGCCGGTCAGGTCGTTGAGCCGTTCGACAACGCTTTCCTGCATGAAGTTGATGGTGATGGCGCCGGCGGCTTCGGCCATGCTGAGCCTTTCGGGGATGCAGTCGATCGCGATGACCTGTTTTGCGCCCAATAGAATGGCGCTGCGAATTGACATCTGACCAACTGGACCGCAGCCCCAGACCGCGACGGTATCGGCCGGTTCGATTTCGCAATTGACGGCTGCCTGCCAGCCGGTGGGCAGAATGTCACCGAGGAACAGCACCTGTTCATCGCTCAATCCGTCGGGCACCCTGATATGCGTCTTGTCGGCGAATGGGACACGGAGATATTCCGCCTGGCCGCCCGGATAACCGCCAGTGAGATGGGTGCAACCGAAGAGCCCCGCGGGACCGTGACCAAACATCTTGTCCGCCATCGCCTTGTTGCGGTTCGAACGTTCGCAAGCCGAGAAATTCCCGCGCCGGCATTGGTCGCATTCGCCACAGAAGATGGTGAATGGCACGACAATGCGCTGACCGATCCTGAGACTGCCATTTACGCCGGAGCCGGTTTCGACGACTTCGCCCATCATCTTATGTCCCATGATGTCTCCCGGCAGCATGGCGGGAATGCAGTTGTGGAAAAGATGAAGGTCCGAGCCGCAGATCGCGCAGCTTGTCACTTTGATGATTGCGTCGCGGGGATCCTCGATCTCTGGATCGGTGACTGTATCGTAGCGGATATCTTCCTTTCCGTGCCAGACGAGAGCGTGCATTTTGTTCTCCCAATTGTATGGGGGGTTGCGAAGGATCGCCGCGCGTTCCGGTTCTCCGGAATCCGCTGCGTCAAGGATGTTTTGCCGTACCCGGGGCTGCCTTTTTGCGATGCTGTTCTGCGGTCGTGCTCGAGGGCAACAAGCTCGCCGCAGCGACCTGAAGTTTGTTCGTCAATCCGGTGATGATGCTGCTTTCCCCATTCATCATGGCGTCGAAGCCCTGCTTGGCAACTTCGGCGGGATCGTCCTTTTTCGCCGTGCCGAGTTTTGTATCCATGAGTCCCGCGCGCCGGAAAAACTCAGTCTCGATCGCGCCCGGCATCAGGCAGGTGACAGTGACGCCCGTCCCTTTCAGTTCATTGCCCATTGCGGCCGCGAATGAATCGAGGAAGGCTTTGGACGCGTTGTAGATCGCGTGAAATGAGCCCGGAATAAAACCGGCGACCGATCCGGTAATCAGGATTCTGCCCGAGCCATGGCGGCGCATTTCGTTTCCGACCTGATGGATGAGATACAGCGTGCCGGTGATATTGGTGTCCAGCACGTGCCGGATATCCTCAATGTCCTGATTTAGGAATGTGTCTCCCAGGCCGCGGCCGGCATTGGCGAGCAATGCATCAACCTGACGGCCGCCGATCGCGGCAATCAACCGGTCGACGCCGTCGATCGTGGCGAGGTCCGCCTGCACCGTGTCGACATGCACGCCGAAGCCGCGCAATTCTTCCGCGGCGTTTTCGATTTCCGGTTCATCGGCGGCAACCAAAAGATCGAAGTGATGCACAGCGCAGCGGTTCGCTAATTCCCGCCCGATGCCAGTAGAGGCCCCGGTCACGAGGCAAAATGCGTCCGACCGTTCATCCGAGCCTCCTGAAAGTCGTTCAGGGAGCCAACACCTGTCGCGCATGTGCCGTTCCGCACGCGCAAACACGAAACGGCTAGTGCATTCTGTTGTTCGCATTTTGCCGCGGTTTCGTGCTGCGCGGGTCAGCTTTGCGGGTCTCACGAGCGACATCTTGGCCGGAGATGACATAATGGTCTACTGGCGGCGGGCGCGGCAATGTGATCAAAGCGGCCCGGGTCGATCACGACCCGCCCACAACACTGAGACCACATAGTGGCTGATACGACGATTTCGGTTCGACGGCGCCGGTCTTCCTGGATGGGGGATCTGTCGCTGCAGATTTTGATCGCGGTGCTGCTCGGGATTGCGGTTGGAGTCATCTGGCCGGCGTCCGCCGCGTTGATGAAACCTCTCGGCGATCTCTTCATCAAGCTGGTGCGCATGCTTGTCGCGCCCATCGTGTTCTGCACGGTGGTGCACGGCATTGCCAGCGTGCGCGAGGCCCGCAGCGTCGGCCGGGTTGCAGTGAAGGCACTGGTGTATTTCCAGATTATGGCCGCTGCTGCACTGGTACTCGCACTGGTGCTGGTCAACTGGTGGCAGCCGGGCGCGGGAATGCATGTGGATGCCACGTCACTGCGCGACAACGGCGCTGCGGCCATTGCGGCATCGGCGAAGAAAGTCGGCTTTGCCGTTTTTTTGCTCGGCATTGTGCCAAACACATTCTTCGGCGCATTCGCCGATGGCGATGTTCTGCCGGTGCTGTTCGTTTCGGTGCTGTTTGCGTTTGCGCTGCTTGCGCTCGGCCCGGCCGGGAAGCCAGTCGTCGACGGCGTCGAGACGCTGTCGCGGGTTTTCTTCCGGATGATCGCCTATGTCATGGTTGTCGCACCCATCGGGGCATTTGGAGCAATCGGATTTGCGGTGGCAAAATTTGGCCCGTCATCGCTGATCTCGCTCGGCCGTCTGGTCGCACATTTCTATATCTGCTGCGCACTCTTTATCGTGCTGGTGCTGTGGCCGATCGCTGCAGTATTTCGCATCAATTTCCTGCGGCTGATCCGGTATCTGAGTGCAGAATTGTTGCTGGTGGTGGGGACAAGTTCGGGCGAATCGGTGTTTCCGCGCATCAACACCAAGCTTCGCCAACTGGGTTGTGGCGAATCGGTGGTGTCGCTGGTGTTGCCCGCCGGCTATGCCTTCAATCACGACGGCAGTTGCCTGTATTACGCGACGGTCTCGATTTTTCTCGCGCAGGCGCTCAACATCCATATGGCGATCACACAACAGATCGAATTGCTCGGCATCATGCTGATCACATCGATGGGTGGAGCAGGGGTGGCCGGTTCTGCGATTGTCATGCTGGCAACGACTTTATCCGCAACCGGCGCGATCCCCGTAGCCGCGGTTGGGTTGATCCTGGGCGTTCATCGCCTGCTGTCGTCGGCATTCGTCCCGGTCAACGTACTCGGTAACAGCGTGGCCACGCTGGTTGTCGCGCGAATGGAGGGCGCACTTGATCGGTCGCGCCTGGACATAGAACTGATGAATGGCCCGGAAGCCGGAGCCGAAGCATTGGCATAACTGCATCACTGGGCATGTATGCTATCCGCGCCACCAACGCATGGTATATATTTCTCCTGGTTGACGGGAGAGAGCCATGTCCAGAATCGTGTCCGCCGGTGCAATTGCGATTGCCATTGCTGCGACCGGAACCGCGCTTGCGGCCGACGGCGCAAAGAAAATTCCGATTTTCATGTATACCGACAAAACCGGCTGGCAACTCGACCGGACACTGGGACCGGATGATCTGCTCGCGGCGCCCGGCGGCGGGGCGGGTCCGGTCACTTACGACCGGCACTATCCTTATGTCCCCAACGGAAGGGGCCCCCAATCCACCTATCGGGTGGCGGACTTGTCCAATCCGATCCTGCAGGATTGGCAGAAGGTTTCGATGAAGAAGGCCAATGACGAAGTCATCGCCGGCAAAGTGCCGTTCCGCGCGCGCGAACGCTGCTGGCCGGTCGGCGTGCCGGGCTTCGACGCCTATTCTCCGGCCGAGCCGTTTTATTTCCTGCAGGGGGCGAAGGAGATCGTTGTCATCAATCCGGGTGGGCCAGAGATCCGCCACATCTATCTCGATGTGCCGCACTCGAAAAATATCAAACCATCCTGGTACGGAGAGTCTGTCGGCCACTATGAAGGCGGCGACACCCTCGTCATCGATACCATCGGACTGAACGACAAGTTCTTCGTGGACAATTACCGCACGCCGCATACGACGCAGCTGCACGTCATCGAGCGCTGGACGCTGGCACCCGATGCCAAGGCGATCGATGTGTCGGTCTTTGTTGAGGATCCGGGCGCATTCACCACGCCCTATCGCGCAGTACAGCGCTGGCTGCGGAGGGAGAATACGACTCTGCCTCTCACGCCATGCGCAGAAAACAACAACGACCATTTCAACCAGGGCCTTGTGCCTCTGGCGGAGGCGAAGACGTCCGATTTCTGATCTTGCCGCCGGACCGGCGTCACTCAACCTCGGAGGTGCTGCATGGTCACTCCGCGCATTTTCTGCCGGACATGTACGATTTGCGCCCTGGCGATATTCGGCTTGCAGGCCCAAACTGCAACGACGCCGATCCCCAATTTCGCGCCTGACGACCACACGTCCTGGTATCCCGATCGCCCGGATGGCGACAATTATCTTCCACCGGAAAGCGGCCCAGGGCCGATCATGCAGGTCAGGGATTATCCCTATGTCCCGAATGCCGGCTTCACCACCGATGATCCGGACTTGCTGAAGAAATATGGCAACCGCCGCACGAATGACGATTTTGCCGCGACGAAACCAACCTACCGCATTGCAGATCTGAACAATCCCATTCTGCAGCCCTGGGTGCGTCAGCAGATGCAGCGCGACAGCGACGAGGTGCGGGCCGGCAAGGTACCGTTCATGGCGCGTGAGCGCTGTTATCCGGGTGGCGTTCCGGAATTCGAAATCTTTCGCCGTGTCGCACCGCCGATGATTTTCTTCGTGCAGACGCCGAAAGAAGTCCTGATGATCTGGCGCGGCGACAGTCAGGTCCGGCACATCTATATGAATGTGCCGCACTCGAAAAATCCGGTGCCGTCGTGGTACGGCGAATCCGTCGGCCATTATGAAGGCGATACGCTGGTGGTGGACACCATCGGGCAGAACACGAAGACATTCGTGGACAATTACCGGACGCCGCACACGGACAAATTGCACGTCATTGAACGTTTTCACATGACGCAAGAGGGCAGGCGGCTGCAGGTCGATATCCATGTCGAGGATCCCGGCGCATTCACCATGCCGTGGAATGCCATGCAGCGCTTCGCCGTTTGGCATCCGAAGATGAGCGAGCCTTCGGCCGGTCGCGCCAATGGCACGTGGTATGAAAGCATTTGCGCCGAAAGCGCGGGCCTCGATCATTTCACGTCGGGCAATTATGGCGCGACCCACAGCGCCGATGTAGCAGCGGTTCCCAGCGCCACGACCCCGGACTTCTGACATCATGCGCCGCCGCGATCTGATCGCGTTGATCGGGGCCACAGCCGGGGCGGGGACGGCCTACCAGGCGATGACCGCGCTCGGCTTTGCCGCTGAATCCAACTATGCCGGGCCAATTAAACTCTCGGGCGATCCGAAGGGAACGTCGGTTCTTATCCTGGGTGCGGGCCTTGCCGGATTGGTGGCGGCATATGAGCTCAACAAAGCCGGCTATCGCGTGCAGGTGCTGGAATATGAGCAACGCCTCGGTGGCCGCTGCTGGACCTTGCGCGGTGGTGACGACGTCGCCGAAGTGGATGGCGCGCGCCAGCACTGCGAGTTCGATGCCGGACTTTATTTCAATCCCGGCCCGTGGCGCATTCCGTATCATCACCGCGGGCTGCTCGATTATTGCAAGCGGTTTGGTGTCGGGCTCGAACCATTCATTCACGTCAACCACAATGCCTATATGCACAGCCGGAACGCGCTTAGCGGCAAGCCGCAGCGCGTGCGCAATGTCGTCGCCGATTTCAACGGCCATGTCGCGGAATTGTTGGCCAAAGCCGCAAATCAGGGCGCGCTCTCACAGCCACTGACGCAGGAAGATCGCGAGAAGCTTCTGGAAGCGCTCAGGCTCTGGGGCGCGCTGGACAAAAATGATCGTTATGTGAAAGGTGCGGCGAGCAGTGACCACCGCGGCTTTGCTACCGACCCCGGTGGCGGACTGTCGGGCGCGCCGGTCTATTCGGAACCGATTGATCTTTCCAGTCTGCTGGACATGGGGCTGTGGTCGAACTTCGGTTCAAGCGGCGAATATGATTACCAATCGCCCATGTTTCAGCCGGTCGGCGGCATGGACATGATCGCCCGCGCTTTTGCCCGCGAAGTGGGACATCTGGTGCGGACAGATTCAAGGGTGACTGAGATCCGGCAGGACGGCAAACAAGTCACCGCGGTTTACGAGGACAGCCGGCGCCCGGGCCCGCCGCAGACCGTCACCGCCGACTGGTGCATCTGCACCATTCCGCTGCCGGCCCTCTCTAAAATTCCGATGGATAGCGGACCTGCAATGCGTGGGGCGATCAACACGCCGCCCTACTCGACGAACGTCAAAGTCGGCCTGCAATTCCGCCGCCGCTTCTGGGAGGAAGACGAAGCCATCTACGGCGGGATCACCTTCACCGATCTTCCGGTCCGCCAGATTTCCTATCCCAGCAGTGAATTTCAGAGCGGCGGGAAGGGAGTGGTGCTGGGCGCCTATGCGGGTGGGCAGTCCGGTTTGGAATTCACCGCAATGGCGCCATCCGAACGCATCCAACGCACGCTGGACTATGGTGCAATGGTTCATCCGCAATATCCCCGGGAATTTGAGACCGGCATCTCGGTCGCCTGGATGCGCGTTCCCTGGATTCTCGGCTGCTTCGCGCTGTGGTCCGATTCCGCGCGCGCAGAACACTACCGGAATCTGTGCGCGATTGACGGACATATTGTTCTTGCGGGCGAGCACGCCTCTTACCTCACCGCCTGGCAGGAGGGCGCGGTCTTGTCCGCACTCGATACCGTTACGCGGTTGCACCAGCGTGTGAACGCCGGATGAGTTCGTGCGCAAACTCGCGGCTACAGGATCGCCGGGATGTTCTCAATCCGCATATTGGAATTCGACCAGAACGCGTCGTGCTCAAACTTCTGAAACAGACCCGGCGGCAGCACTGAGTTACGTTCAATCCATTCGACCCGCCGGCGCACGGTATGGAGGTTGGGCGTACCCAGCATAATGTCGAATTCCGACGCCTCATATTCGACATTGGCGAAATCATGGGCGTACGGCTCTTCCCCAATCAGCTGATACAGCTTGTCCATCGTTTCACGCGGACGCTTCGACAGCGCCTCGTAACCGACCATGATCAGCCGGTCGGCATATTCACCGTAATAGGCCTCGCGCAAAGCATCCAGTGCAAACCCGACCAGGCCGTCGCTGGTTGCAATCCGGCCGACCCGCGTGAACACGGTGTTGGACGCTTCAAAACCAAAAATTCCGGAGAGCTCGAACGGACTGGCGCGGATGATGCGTTCGATACTGTCCATGATCCATCCGACGTGCCGAACGCAGCAGATCACCTTCGCTTCGGGGAAAAGCTGTACCAGGGCAGGCAGCTTCGAGCACCAGGCACGGTTCGTGTCGAATACCAGCTTCTCGGTATGGATCGCATGATAGTAATTGACAAATAGACCGCGGAGGATTTCGCGCTTTTGCATTTCATCGATAAAAACTGCGGATTCGTTGCGGCGGCTCATTGCGCCCTGCATCGCCAGGAACAGCGAAGCGACTGGGCTCGACATGCCGGCATGAAAGCGCGGGTTCTGGCGCAGAATCGCGCCCAATAGTGTCGAACCCGAACGCGGCAGTCCCGAAATGAAATGAATCCCATTCCGCATGGCTGGTTTCTTTCCGGACGTCCTTAAGGCTGGCAATTTTCAGAACTCCCCACGCACCGGTTAACAGATTCTCGCATTAACGGAGCGCATCCCTTGCAGAAAAACGCGGCGCGCCGCGTGACAACAACTCAGCCTGCATGAATTTGGTTAACAGAGCTTATGCACAAATCCCGTAAATTTCTGGATGCGGGCAACATTGGCGAAATGACGTTCAGAGAATATCCGTCGTCGTAAGAATGTCGAAATTGACTTGGTGTTTATTGGCAGCGCGACTTATCGGCTGCCAAGGCATACGGCCGCTCCGCGACGGAGGGGGAAATGTCTGACGTCAAAGTTACTGGAACAGCTGGTGCGGCGGGTTCTGCGGGCCAGAATGTCCGCGCGACAAATTATGGCGTCGCCGATCCAACCAATTCGGCGGAAGCCTATGGCGGCGCCGGCGGCAGTGGCGGCGGAAACGGCGGTGCGGCCAGTGCCGGCGTGTCGGCGGCCGCCACCGGTGCGGGCACTGCCACGGCCACTGCCAGTTCGTTTGGTGGCGCCGGCGGCGCCGGCGGCGCTAACTCCGGGGGTGCCGGCGGTGCTGGCGGTGTTGCATCAAACACCACCGCCACTGCGTCGGGATTCAACGCCTACGCAACAGCAAACCAGACCGGCGGCGCCGGCGGTTCGGGCTACTCTGGCGGCAACGGTGCAGACAGTACACTGACCAACGCGGTCTCCGGGACGACGACCGGCAGCAGGTTGAGGTTACACCAGGTCGCAACTGGCGGTGCCGGCGGTCAGGCCACGAGCGTGAACCCGGCTGGGCAAGGTGGCGCCGGGACTTCGAATCTTACCTTCGCCGATACAACGGCGTCTGGGGTTTATGGCACCAGCACCGCTGCCGGCGGTGCAGGCGGCGCCAATACCGGCGCTGGGTCCGGTGGGCTGGGCGCCACAGGCACGGCATCGATCACAGTGACCGGAACCGGCAATTTCAATTACGGCAGAGCCACTGCGACCGGCGGGGTTGGCGGCGACAGTTCGGCGATGGGAACTTCCTATTCTGGAGGAGCTGGCGGTGCGGCCACCTCCAGCGCAAATGTGAGGAGTACGTCGGCCGCGTCGAATTATAGCGAGACGATTGCCTATGCCGGTTCAACTGGCGGTGCCGGTGGCGCGGGTGTATCTCACGGCGGCGCCGGCGCAGCGGGCAGCAGCACGGCGACTGTTTCAGGAACCACCTCTTATAGCAAAGCGACGGTTCATCAGACCGGCGGCGCCGGAGGCGGTGCCACGGGCGCTGCCGGTATTGGCGGCGCGGGCGCCAGCAGTACACTGACCAATGCGGTCTCCGGATCCTCTACTGGCGGTCTCGGACTTAATCAGTATGCCTACGGCGGTGCCGGCGGCTCTGGTTACACCGGCGGCGCAGCCGGCAACGGCACTTCGTCTCTGACGATCAATTCGACGAATGGCGGGAAGCTGATCGGGCGCTCCTTCGCTGGTGGTGGCGCTGGCGGATCGGGCGTGGCAACGGGTGCGGCCGGCGGTGCCGCTACAGCACATGTTGTGATGTCCGGGCAAAATTACGTCTATAGCGACGCGTTTGCGTCTGGTGGTTATGGCGGTACGGGATCCGGCCCAAATGGCAGGGGCGGCGTCGGCGGGTCGGCGACCGGCAGCGCCTCGGCAACCACCAGTTCGACCTCTTTGGAAGCCTATGCCTATGTCCGCGCGTTTGGCGGCAACTCCGGGAATAGCAACGCCAGCAACGTTCGGGGCCCCAACGGCGGCGTCGCGAGCGGGTCGACCGCCACTGCGACGGGATTCAACGCAAGAGCCAATGTCATCCAACGCGGAGGCAATGGCGGAAACAGCTATGGAGCCGGCGGTGCCGGCGGTTACGGCGCCAGCAGCACACTGGCCAACGCGGCTTCCGGCACGACGACGGGCGGGACACTGTATCTCGAGCAACAGTCGATTGGCGGCGCCGGCGGTAGTGGTGCCGGCAATGGCGGTGGTGGCGGGTCTGCTTCCTCAACGCTCACTTTCAGCGACACCACAGCAAGCAGCTTGACCGGTTATGTGAAAGCCAACGGCGGCAGCGGCGGCAATGGTGGCAGCTTGGGCGGCTTCGGCGGCGCCGGAACGGCGACATTAGCCCTGACCGGAGTAAATGCAGTCGAATCTACTGCCTTTGCCAAGGGCGGTGATGGCGCACATGGCGGCTCTAAAGGCGGGCTGGCCGGCAGCGCGATCTCGAATGCGGCTGCGACCTCGACCGGCCTTGGCGCCGGCGCGACGGCCACGGCCCTGGCCACTGCCGGCGCCGGTGCAGCCGGGACCGGCGGCAGTTTGGCGGGCGGCACCAACACCAGCGCGGCGACCGCGAGCGCGACAACCGCGGCCGGCCAATTGGCCCTTGCCGACGCAGTCAGCAACGGCGATCCGTCTCTGGGCAGCGCACAGACGACTGCGACGACCCACACCACTGGCCCAATAACCACGGTTTCGGCGATTGCCAATGCGCCGGTCGGCGATGCCAGTGTCGAAAGCCGCGCGGATTCGGGCACTATCCCGTTTTTCGGCAGCTCGTCTCCGTCGACGCCCAGCGCCGAGGCCTTTGCGACGGCAACACCGGAGTCGGACTACGTCTCCAGTGCGATGCAGCGCAATTCGCTTATCCAGCAAGACTTCAATGGCGGTCCGGTGATTGGCGCCGGGGTGTTGGGCGCAAAAGCTCCATCCGGATCCGAAAACGATTACCATAGTGAAGTCGACTGGACTGTAAACACCACAACTCTCGGCGGCGATCTGCTGGTCGGGCTGCCGGGGACCTCTCTCGGCGACACCGGAACGTTTGGCACCGGGTTCGACTCACTCACATTTACCGTGACGGTCGGCGGCACCACTGCGGTTAATCAAAACTTCACATCGCTGGCTGCCGCTCAGGCCTATTTCAGCAACAATGTCATCGACCTTGGTGCCGTGCCGAGCAGTACGGCGCTCGCGGTCGACGTCAAATTCGACGAGGAGATCAGCACTTCCGGTTCCGGTTACGGGACGGATTTCATTCTCGGTTCGACTGCACTGGCGACGCCCCCGGTCGTCGGCAGCACCGGAAATACGGTGGTCTGGAACGCAGGCGGGCCCCCGGTCACCGTCGACAGCAGCCTCACCGTCAGTAGTTCAGGCAATACGGTTTTGACCGGCGCGACGGTGACGATCAGCAGCGGTTTCCTCGCCGGCGATGCTCTGTATTTCAACAACCAGAACGGCATCACCGGGAGTTTCAGCGGCAATACACTGACCCTGTCCGGCACAGCGAGCCTGGCCAATTATCAGGCGGCGCTTGAGTCGGTCACCTATAGTTCGATCAACGGCAACCCGGCCAACTCGGGAGCTGACACCCAGCGCACAATCTCGTGGCAGGTGATGAACGGGGCGTCCGTATCCAGCGTCGGCACGAGCACTATCAATATCAGTGTGGACTCAGATACGGATATCGTGCCCAGCGTCGTCGTCGATGGCGGTGGCAGTCCCATCATCAGTGCGGCGGGTGCGCAAGCCGTGTCCTTCACCGTCGGCGGGCTCGACGATGAAACCGGCACCGCGACTTTTACGGACAGTGCACAGCACAGCGTCGCGGCCGTGGTGTCGGGCAACGGCAGTTTCAGCGTGAATCTCTCGAGCCTGAACGACGGCACGATTACTTCATCGCTGGTGCTGAGTGATCCGGCCGGAAACAAGTTCCAGGCGGCGGGCAATGCCGTCACACTAGACATGGACAAGGGTCTGGCGCCGACGCTTGTGATCGCCGGGGGAGGTAGTCCGGTCATCACTGCGGCGGCCGCGCAGGCTGTGTCGTTCACGGTTGGCGGGCTCGAAGACGAAACAGGGACCGCGACCTTCAGCGATGGTATCAACACCGTCACGGCTGCAGTGTCCGGCAACGGAAGTTTTAGCGTCAACCTCGCAAGCCTCAAGGACGGCTCGATCAATTCCTCGCTCGTGGTCAGCGATCGGGCGGGCAACAGCTCCCAGACGGCCGGGAATGGAATCACGCTCGACACGGACAAGGGCGTGACGCCGACCCTCATGGTCGATGGCGGCGGCAATCCGGTCATCAATGCTGCGGGCTCGCGCTCCATATCCTTCACGGTCGGCGGGCTTGAGGATGAAATGGGAACCGCGACATTCAGCGATGGTATGAACAGCGTCACGGCTGCGGTGTCCGGCAACGGCAGTTTCAGCGTGGATCTCTCCAGCCTCAACGATGGCCCGATCAGCTCGTCCCTCCTGGTGAAAGATCCGGCGGGCAACAGCTTCCGGGCGGTGGGCAATGCCGTCACGCTCGACACTGACAAGGGAGAGGTTCCGGTTTTGACCGTGGCTGGTGGGCAGCCGGTCATCGGCATTGTTGCCGATCACGCCGTCCCTTTCACAGTCAGTGGTCTCGACGATGAGACTGGGACCGCAGTGTTTAGTGACGCGGATAACCATAGCGTCACCGCTGCAATCGCGGGCAACGGAACATTTACCGTTGATTTGAGCTCTCTGGATCCGACCACCGTCGTTTCCACACTGTCGGTCAGCGATCCAGCCCGCAACAGTTTCAGCACGACCGGGAATTCCTTCGCCATCGATGCCGGACCGGCCGACGGGCCGGGATCGGCCATGGTCGGCCATAATAAGACCGCCGACTTGACCAGCCTGATCATGGGACTGATCACGCCGGGGATTTCCGGTGACAGTGAGACTCTGGTGAGCGTCAGTGCGGCAAAGGGCACAGCAAGTCTCAACAATGGCGTCGTGACATACACCGCGCCGGCGAGCGGACCGGACACCGTTTCGTTTATGGTGAAAGACCAGTACGGCGACACGTTGAACGGCATGGTGAATGTGACCGTCGATCCGGGCCCGGCCGCCGGCACCGGATCGGCCACCGTCGGACACAACAAGACCGTCGACTTGACGAGTCTGATCAAGGGGTTGGTCACGCCGGGCATTCCCGGCGACAGCGAGACCGTATCGAGCGTCAGTGCGGCATCAGGCACAGCGACTCTCGGCAACGGCGTTGTGACGTACACGGCGCCATCGGCCGGATCGGACACATTGTCCTACAGCGTTGTGGACCAGTACGGCGACACCGCGGCCGGCGCGCTGAACTTGACTGTCGATCCTGGTCCGACTGCCGGTGGGGCGTCGATCACGGTTGCTGCCGGCGCCACGACCGATTTAACGTCTTACCTGCTCGGTCTCGACACTCCTGGAATTGCCGCCGACAAGCTGACCCTCACCGGCGATAATACGGCCGGCACGAGAGGCTCGGTGACACTGGCCGCGGGTGATCTGACCTACACCGCTCCTGCCTCGGGGACCGACAGTTTCGGCTATACGGTGTCCGACCAGTACGGCGATACCGCCTCGGCGGTTGTCAAGGTGACGACCGGCAGCGTTGGAAATATCGGCAACGGCAGTGGCACCGTGGTGGTTGGCAGCAACTCCACAAATGTGGGCTTCGGGCAGGGCGTCGTGACGGTCGTTGCCGGCAATGGTAATGATACCATAACCGGAGGCAACGCCGGAGACACCGTTGTTGCCGGCAATGGCAATGATACAGTGAAGCTCGGTCAGGGGAACAATACTATCACCCTCGGCACCGGCAATGACAACGTGACAGTCGGCAACGGCAGCAGCGCAATCACAGTCACCGGCTCGCCAGGCGCGACCGACACGATCAAGGCGGGGAACGGCAACAACGCGCTCATGCTTGGCGCCGGGACTTATAATATCACGCTCGGCAATGGTAACAATGAACTGGTTCTGGGCAGCGGCACGTATCATGTCACTGACGGCAATGGCACCAATCTGTTCGTGTTGAGCAGCCCACAATCAGTGCTGGATGTGCTGTTCACCAGCAAGGACGAGCTGGTGTTCAAGAACAGCGGCTTTGATCTCGGTGCTGACAATGGGCTTGGCACATGGCCGCCGCAACCCATCGCCTCGAGTCTGTTCTCGTCCAAAAGCAATGGCACGTTCGCCTCTCCTGCGAACCGCTTTGCCTATAACTCCGCGACCGGCCAGCTGTTCTACGACGCCCAGGGCAACACGCCAGGCTCGACTTCCTTCGAGATCGCCGATCTGACCAATCGTCCGCATCTCAGCGCCGGCAACCTGTTGTTCACCAGCTGATGGTTTTCGCGGAAGGCGAAGCTTCCGGGAGCGCTTGACCCGCACAGCATGATATAAGGTCCGGTGGCGCGACGATGGGAAGCGCAATGGACCGAACCGGCGCAGTGGTTTTCCTGGCGATGTTCTCGATGACAGTCCTGCTGCCGGCCGGACCGAAAGCTGCAGCCGAGGGCCGCGCGATCCCCGATTTTTCCGGCGCTTGGGCCCATCCCTCGCTCGGCTTTGGCCCGCCGCTGGCCGGACCCGGCCCTGTGCGCAACCTGTCACGCCTGCCGTCAGGTGCCGGCAATTTCGATTTGCTGGTCGGCGACTCTCGCAGCCCGATTTTGAGACCGGAGGCCGCGGAAATTGTCAGGCGTCGCGGCGAGCTGTCGATGGCTGGCCATCCTTTTCCCGACCCTGACAATATGTGCCTGCAGAATCCGGTGCCTTATATTTTCTGGAATTTCGATATTGAAATCCTGCAGCAGCCGGATCGCGTCACGATCATATATGAGCACGACGATGACTATCGCGAGGTGCGCTTAAACGGAACTCATCCGGCGAAAGTCGTTCCTTCCGTCCACGGCGATTCCATCGGCCATTACGAAGGCGATACGCTGGTCGTCGATACAGTGGGGGTAAAGCTCGGCCCGTACCGGATGCTGGACCGCCTTGGAACTCCGTATACAGATGCCTTGCATGTGGTGGAGCGCTATCATCTGATCGGTTTTGAGGCGGCAAGGGCCGCGGAAGACCGGTCGGAACAGGAATGGCCACGCGTCGGCGACAATGTCGACCGCAGCTACCGGGGCAGTGGGCTGCAGCTCGAATTCAGGGTCGAAGATCCGGGGGTATTCACCATGCCGTGGTCCGCCACGCAGACCTATCTGCGTGCCTCACGCAAAGCGTGGGAGGAACGCGTCTGTGCGGAAAATGTGGCGCACGATTACGAGGGGCAGTATTACTCCGACAAAGATGCCCATCTGCCCACCGCACGCCAACCGGACTTCTGAGAGGCAACCGCTGGAGAACCGTAATCCTTGAGGATGGCACTACGAATCCCACCCGTCGCCGGAGAGTACAAATTTCACGGGTTCAATCAGCGACATGCCGGAGTTCGAACTTATGTGCACACACGGATCGAACGGCAGGCCTGGTTGTCGTGAAATCCTGGGCTATTTGACCCTGACATATTTTCGCAGATTGTGTGCAGCCACATCGGCGGCGTAGATGTTTCCAGCATCATCGGCGGCGATTCCTGAGGCGGTTGTCCCGACATCGAGGCTATCGGGATCGGCGGGATCGGGAATGAATGCTTTCAGCGATCCGTCGCGCGCATTGCCGACGACGATACCGCGGAGAACCCCTTTTTTTGCCGCCGGGTCCGGAAATGCCGCACCGACATATATCGTGTCGTCTCTTCCGACGAAGACGGAACTCGGTTCGCCGAATTGCGGCCAGGCGGCGATGAATTTGCCGTCGAGATCGAACACCTGGATGCGCCGGTTCTTGCGATCCGCGACATAGAGCCGGTTTTGCGTTCCGCCGATGAAAATATCATGCGGCTCGTCGAAGTCGCCGGGAGCCGATCCCTTGCGGCCCCAGCTCTTAATGAACCGCCCGTCAGGCGTAAATTTCACGATGCGCGCGGAGTTATGGGCATTGGGCGCGTGTCCGTCACTGACAAAGATATCGCCATTCGGCGCCACAGCGATTCCGGTCGGGCGGTCGAATGTATCCGGGCCGTTCCCCGATACGCCTTCTTTTCCGAGCGTCATCAGAACCTGACCCGACGGGCTCAGCTTCAGGACTTCCTGGCCCATCACCACGCCGGATGCATTCCTTGCCGGCATGCCGAGGACAGTCGCCTCGTCATTGACGTCGCTGGTCCACAGATTGCCTGCGTCGTCGATGGTAAAGCCATGCGGATAGGCGAACAGACCGGCGCCAAAGCTTTTCAACAGCTTGCCGCCCGGTGAGAATTCCAGAATCGGCGGATTGGCGGCGCCACGACCGATGCAGGTGGCGTGGCCGGGCGGTACTGTGTTGAAGCAACGGTGGAACACCCAGACATTCCCGTCGCGAGCGACATGCACGCGGATGACTTCGCCCCAATGACCGCCATTCATGCTGGCCGGAATGGTCGGCCAACCCGGGACAAGGCGATAAGGGTTGGGAAGTTCGGTGGGTTTGGGGTAGCGCGCCGCACCGGTTTGCGCCAGTGCCGCGAAAGCGAAAACGGCGCTCGTGATAAGCGCCGCCACGGTGCCAAACATGCGCGACATGTCACATCTCCCGAGAAGGTCAGAAATCCGGCGTCTTTGTTTGCGGGATTGGAAGCGCGTCGGCACCCATCAGACTGCCGGGGTTTTCGGCACAGCTTGCTTCCAGAATCGGTCCTGCGTTCGAGGTGGAAGACAGCGGGTTAAACGCATCCGGTGGCTCCGCCACGACGGGTTCAACCCGCCGATAGGTCTGCCTTGCGTTCCAGGGCATCGTGAATGCACCCGGATCCTCGACATGCACCGCGACTTCCATTCGCAGGCCGTTGTCGGTCATGCGGTATCGCTCGATGGTATGCAGTTGCTCCGTGTGCGGGGTGTCGAACTGGTCGATAAACGTCCTGTTGGTGCTCCCGATGGTGTCGACAACCAGCGTATCGCCTTCATAGTGACCGACCGATTCACCGAACCAGGATGGCGTTGGATGCGGCGAATGGGGAACATTCATATAAATGTGCCGTATCTGATGGTCGGCCTGCCAGATCATCAGGATTTCTTTCGGCGCCTGTACAAAATACACCGGCTGCACGGCATAGGTCAGAAATGCCGGGACCCCGACTGGCCAGCAGCTGGCCTGCTGACTGAACGCCGGCTTTCCGGCCAGGATACGCGCGTTCCGTTCGTGGATGCGTTCGCGGGCCCAGGGCTGAAGGATCGGCGCATTCTCATCGCCCATCGCAAAGCGCGGCTGTGCTCCGCTCGCGCGTTCTTCATTATTTGAGACCAGCCTCTGTCCCGGCATCGGACCGACCGGGCCTGGTCCGCTTTGGGGCGGCAGGAGCCGCACGCCGCCCGATACCCAGCCGACCGACGGGTTAGGAGCAAAATTGGGGGGCGAATCCGCCGCTGCCGCGGCATATGCGGCGACACAATTCGCAATCAGACCTGCGGCAATAGCGGTTGTGAAATTCACCGCGCTCCTCCCCGGAAATGTGATGCCAGAATAGCACGTCCTGAGATTTCGTCTCCGCCCTCGAAATCTGTTCCGGAGGTTTTATAGTGCCCGGCATGCTCAGTCGTGCGGGCGAAATTCTCTATTATGGCGGCTGCATCGGGGCGGCGATTGTCAGCACGCTCGCACTGATCGGCATTCTTCTGAATATCGGGCATGAGAACGGCGCGGCCATCGTGCGGACGCTGACCGTCGCCGCACTGGCCTGGGGGGCTGGTCGGACAGCCCTGCATTTCCTCACGGGCCGCTAGTTCGAAACGAGAAGCAAGGAGCGGGAGCCGCTTATTTCTCTCTCCTCGCTCCTCTTTTCTCGCTTCTCGTTGTTAATGCGCCTGCGCCGAGGCGACATCTTCCCGGATGGGCCGGATCGGCCGCACCTCGACGCAACCAACCTCTGCCGGCGGAATCCTGGCAGCGATCTGGATCGCTTCGTTGAGATCGCGCGCCTCGATCAGATAGAAGCCGGCGAGCTGTTCCTTGGTTTCGGCGAACGGCCCATCGGTGACCGACAGTCTGCCGCCTCGCATACGGACCGTGGTGGCAGTGCTCACCGGCTGCAGGGCCTCGGATGCAATGCAGCGTCCGTCGGCGCGGATTGCCGCATCATAGCGCACGCAGTCCGCGGGATTCATCGCCATGATTGCGGATTCCTCACCGTAGACCAGGCAGAGATATTTCATGACTTCACTCCTTTTGCGCACAGCGCTTCACGGCGTCTGTTCGGCAATGGTCTTCAAATTGGCCAGACCGGATTCAAAATCGCGCCCGACCAATTTGTCCATACTGAACAGCAGATGCAGGATTTTACCCACGAACGGCACTGTCCCCTGCATCAGCCATGTCACCTCGGTCGCGTCTTCCGCCGGCGTGAGACTGAATACGATCAGGTTTTGCGCCTTCATGGGTTTGCGCATATTCAATTGCATGGTGACTTCGGCGGCCGGTTTGTGGCCGAGGATTTCGATGCTGCCTTCGCCACTGTGTCCGGATCCCCTGAAGTCATAAATCGCCCCTGGACCTTCTGCCGGACCCTGATAGCTCCCCTGCATCTTGGGGTCCTTTCGCGTGAACGGATTCCACCGGTTGAATGAGCGAAGATCATTGATCAGCGGATAAATATTTTCCGGCCGAGCCTTGATCCGGGCCGAGCGCTCGATGCGGCAGGTATTGGGAGCGAGCGAAGCGGCAACCAGGATGCCGCCGATCGCGGAGAGAACAATCAACGTGACGATCTCGAACATTGTGGTCTCCTTTCAGCACGAGTGTTCCGAAGCCTGGCGGGGTTGTCCGCCGCGGTCTTCCGTCGCTTAGTCGTGCGGGGCCGCGCGAAATCGACATTGGCTGAAAAATTCTTTGACTATTTTTGCAGGCTCGCGAGCCTCTGTTCGAGAAAGCGGCGCTCAGGACCCTGGCTCACCTGTTCGAGCGCCTTCTGATAGGCGGCGATCGCGTCGCCATTGCGGCCCAGCCGCCGGCAAAGATCGGCGCGTGCGGCGTGCGCCAGATGGTATTGTGAGAGACTGCCGTGGGCGAGAAGATCGTCGATGAGCGTCAGTCCTGCGGACGCGCCGTCCCGCATCGCCACCGCCACCGCACGGTTGAGCGCCACCACCGGCGAAGGTGCCAGGCCGAGCAGCACGTCATACAGGCCGACGATCTGGGCCCAATCGGTTGCAGGGGCATTGGAAGCTTCGGCATGCACTGCGGCAATGGCCGCCTGCACCGAGTAAGGGCCAAACCGGCGTGAGCCGAGTGCGCGCTCAACCAGTGCGATGCCTTCCCCAATGAGACCGCGGTCCCATAAGCTCCGATCCTGGTCTTCCAGCAGGACCAGATCGCCTTGCGAATCGGTGCGCGCTTTTCGCCGCGATTCCTGCAACAGCATCAGCGCCAGCAACCCGAACACTTCGGGCTCCGGCAGCAACGCCGCAAGCAATCGCCCAAGCCGGATGGCCTCATCGGAAAGGTCGGTGCGGGTGAGCGTGTCGCCTGCATGCGCCGTGTAGCCGGCGTTGAACACGAGATAGACCACGCGCGCCACCGCCTCGAGCCGCTCGGGCAATTGCGGAGCATCGGGAACCTCATATGGAATACGCGCGTCGCGGATCTTGGCTTTGGCGCGCACGATCCGCTGCGCCAGTGTCGGGGCCGGCGTCAGGAAGGCATGGGCAATCTCTTCCGTCGTGAGCCCGCAGACTTCGCGCAAGGTTAGTGCGACCTGCGCATCGGCCGCCAGCGCCGGATGACAGCACGTGAAAATGAGGCGCAGCCGATCGTCCTCGATGTCCTCGGGTGCTTCCGCAGCCGGGACCGGAGCCTGCGACACGGCTTCGTCAATCGGTGCCGTGCGTGGCCGGCGGCGCAGCGCATCGATGGCTTTGAATCGTCCGGCGGAAACCAGCCAGGCAAAAGGATTCGCGGGCAGGCCATCGCGCCCCCATTGCTCAACTGCCGCGCGGAACGCCTCGTGCAGCGCCTCTTCGGCTAGATCGAAATCGCCCAGCAGCCGAACGAGAGTCGCGTAAACGCGCCGCGCGTGAATGCGGTAGATCTCCTCGACAGCCTTTCGGACTTCTTCCGGGTGCATATCGGCCGAATGACATTACAGCAGTTGTTCAGCGCAAGTCGCGCCAGGATAAATCAGTCTGCGGGCACTTTGCCTCATTGCGCAACCTGAACGTGCGGATTTGCGCCACATAATTGCAACTTGTCGCCGATTTACCGCCCGATAGTTCAGTTGACAGAACTATTCCGTTGATCCGAATTGCGTCGTTCGTTAACTGCATCGTGACCTGAGCGGCGATTCGTCCCGTGGGGATTGGGCGGGCGCTCGCTTGTGTGGTCAATCAACGCGCAGTCGGCGCAGGGGGAGGAAGAATGAATCCGGCAGTCACACGTTTTGCGGCTCTCATGGGGTCGGCCTCGCTTCTGACTGTGGCGACGGCAGTTCATGCGCAGCAGATGGCACCGGCGCAGGCAGCGCAGGCTGCTCCCGGAGCAGTACCGGAACAGGTGCTCGTCACCGGATCATTGATTCACGGCGCGGCAGCGGTCGGGGTGCCGGTCACCAATCTCGGGGTTCAGGATTTCACGCAAACCGGCAACGTGTTCATCGGCGACCTGTTTCGCACCGTGCCCCAGGCAAATGTTGCGCCTGGCCCATCGGCGGTCAATTCCGGTGGCCACCAGGAACGCGAAACCCGCGTCAACATCCGCGGTCTTGACGGCACCGGCCCAAGATCGCTGCTCATGATCGACGGCGTGCGATTTCCTCCCCAGGCGGATGGTTTGTGCGCAATCGATCCGTCGGTTATCCCCGCGCTCGCGCTCGACCGCGTGGATATTCTCGCCGATGGCGCGTCGGCCACTTACGGTTCGGACGCCATCGCCGGCGTGATCAATGTTGTGCTGAAGCGCGGGTTTGACGGCGCGGTGACTCTGCTGCACTTCCAGGAGCCCGATCGTGGCGGCCAGGAATATCAGGCATCCCAGCTGTGGGGTCGCACCTGGGACGGCGGCGACATCACGCTGACCTATGAATATATCAACGAGTCACCGGTCAAAAACGACCATTCCAATTTCACGATGAACTACACGCCGTGGGGACTCGACAACCAGATCCCGATCGGTTCGTCGCTGCCGGGAGTGGTCTCCACCGGAAAGCCGGTGGTGAATAACGGAGCCGGCGTGTCCGGCGTCGGAACCGTGTGCAGCAATTGTTTTTCGATCCCGCGCGGCACCGGGGCGAATTTCAACGCAGGTCTCAATAACGGCATCGGCCCGCTGACAGCCGGCAGCGCGTCGCAGATTGCCTGGTCCCAGCTACTTGCGAATGCCGGCGATCAGAACGAAGTCGACCCGCTGCAGCAGGGTTGGGAATTGGCAGGCCAACAAAGGAATTCTTTTGTTGCCACTTTCGACCAGCGGCTGTTCCCTGGAGTGTCGTTCTTTTTCACCGGCTTTTACAGCAACCGCCGCGGCAACGAACTGACTCCGTCCTTTTACAGCACCGGTTCCACGAATGGCATTCACACCTTTGCCGTGCCGACGACAAATCCCTATTACCCAAGCGGTGCGCCCGCCGGATTGCAGGTTTCATATGATCTGAACACTGAGCTTGCGCCGACGCAGACGTTTTATGAACTTTCGCAACGCTATCAGTTCGGATTGAATCTCGATCTGCCGTTTTCATGGACTGGGCAGATCTATGACTCCCGCTCATATGAAACGAGCAAATATGTTGCCTTCTCGGTGAATGACAATGCCGCGAGTATTGCTCTGGGCAACACTGTCGGTGGCGTCACAAAACCCGCCAGCGTTCCATACCTGAATCTGTTCTGCGATCCGCGGGCATTTCAGTGCAATTCGCCGACCACGCTGGCCTATCTCGAATCGGAGCGTTGGAACCAGTCGATCTGGCAACTTGAGGAGAAGGGCGGGCGATTTGACGGACCGCTGTTTGATCTTCCGGCAGGGCAGGTGAAAGCGGCCATTGGCGGTACCTATGAATCGGACAATGTACTTGGTCAGCGCTACAACAACCAAAGCATTACGCCGACGAGCACACCGCCGGGTGTTGGTCTTTACGGACCGGTGCCGGCCGATCTCAACACCGTCTCCGCGAGTGTCGATCCCGAGCCGTACACCGTGTGGGCGGGCTTTGCGCAGGTCGATATCCCGGTATTCGGCGATAATTTCAACTTCCCTCTGGTGCGCAAGCTCGACCTCGAAGCATCGTGGCGTCATGACCAATACAACAGCCCCAACGGCGCATTGAAAGGCGGGACCAGCAATCCCAAGCTGGCCTTCACCTGGCTGGTCGATGAGTTGAGCGGCATGACGATACGCGGCTCGTGGGGAACATCGTTCCGTTTTGCCAATGCCGGCGAATATTCGACAGTGGTGAGCGACTCCAACTCGGCATTTGGTTTTGGCGGCTTCACCGGACTTACGATTACCTGCGGCGCGAATAACCAGGCGAAACCCGGCAGCTTCGATGCTGCCCTGGTCGCGGCGGGTTATGCCTGCGGGACAGCGCCGGGCGGCATCGCCTGGGGTGGCGGGCCGCACTCGGCCCTGCGTAATTTCATCAACGCCACTACCAACCAGCCGGCGACGCGCGAAGGCGGTACGGCTCTGCCGCCGGAAACCTCCGAAAACTATAGCGCCGGTGTCGAATTCGCCCCGACCATCGATTTCCTGCGCGGGTTTGACCTGCAAGCCACATATTACAGTGTCAAGATCAATAATCCTTTGGCTGGCGGTGGCTCGCCCAATACCTCGTTTCTTGCAGATCCGACACAGCGGTTCCGTTTCATTCTGCCGAGCGATCTCGGTTGTCCGGTAGCAGCCAACGCCAGTCCTACAACCTGCGCGCCTTTTGAGGCCATGGTGACGGCGGCGCTGACCGATGTGAGTGCCCCGGTACCGCTGAGTCAGGCCAGCAATGTTCTGTGGCTTGAAGACGGAAGCACATTTGGCAGCGGCTTCCTGCACGTGTCCGGTTTCGACTGGAGCGCGAGCTACGACCTCGATCTCGGCGATCTTGGCGCGTGGAATACCGGCATTACCGGGACATATTACCTGAACCGGTGGACGCAGTCGGTCACCGGCGGTCCGGTGATCGACGGGTTGAACGGTCCGCTGGGAACGGTCGGTGGAGTCGTTCAGAACGGCGTCGAGACGCTGCCAAGACTGGTTTACCGTGCGCGTTTGGGCTGGAGCGACGGTCCTTACAGCATCGCCGGCTTCATGAATTTCCAATCGCATTACTTCTCGCCGGTCGAGGGCGCGCCGCCCAATGTCAATTTCCAGTGCACGACCAGCGGCGGCACTGTCGGCGGCGGAACGATGCCGTGTGCCATCGGCAACTTCACCAATTACGAGCCGAACTTCATCACGTTCGACATGTCATTCGGCTACAACACCGGCGATATTCCGGCGAACATCTATCTGAAGAACATCACGCTTCAGCTCACCATCCAGAACCTGCTGAACCGGCATTCACCGTTTGACTATATTCCGACCACGGCTGGCGGGCGGCAGGTCACGGCTTACGATCTGACGCGGCCGAATTCCGGACGTACGATCGGCCTTACGCTAATGAAGAACTGGTGATGCAGCGCGGCCCAACTTTGTTTAACGGTTGGGCCGCCACTTAGCAGCTGGTTAGAAAATCCAACCGGGACGGGGTCGGAACGCGCTCACAGTCCTACGTGGCCAACGCTCTAAATGAGGCGGCTGGGCTGAGTGGAGCATCCGTTCCTGTGATCTGTTCGTCCGGACCGGTGGTGCATTTCGTTTAGATCACCATTATTCTTTCACCGATCCCGGCGGCGTTAGAATGTCTGACCAACGACTACCTTCTGCTGATGAATTGCGATTGGCTGCGTCCAAGCGCCTCGATCCCGAGAAGCGGGTCGAGCTAGGACAGTTTCTCACCCCGTCGGCGATAGCCGATTTCATGGCCGGCCTTTTCGAGCGTTGGCCAGCACAAACCAGGCTGCTGGACCCGGGAGCAGGAATTGGATCGCTAACCAGCGGCTTCGTCAGCCGCTGGCTGAAGAACGCGCCAAAAGGTTCTGAATTGGAACTTACCGCGTATGAAATCGACCCAACGCTGGTTGAGTACCTGTCGGACCTCTTAACTCAGTTGGCGGGAGCGACTGCGGACAGGGGACACACGCTGAAGCACTCAATCATCGAAAGGGATTTTATAGTCGAAGCCGCCTTTTCGGCATCTTTCAATGGACCGAGATACACACATGTCATCCTCAATCCGCCATATCGAAAGATAAGTACAGGTTCTGAGCACCGCCGCCTGTTAAGCCGAGCTGGCATCGAGACGGTAAATCTTTACACAGCTTTCTTGGCGTTATCGGTCGCGGTTTGCGAACCCGGCGGTGAGATCGTCGCGATCGTTCCAAGAAGCTTCTGCAACGGGACCTATTACCGGCCGTTCCGGAAATGGTTAATGCAACGCGCCGCCATTCGTCACATTCATGTCTTTGGAAGTAGGCAGAAGGCGTTTGAGGATGACGATGTTCTCCAGGAAAATGTCATAATTCACCTTGCAAGAGAGGCTGGACAGCAGTCGCCGTCCATCTCGACTTCGACGGATGCGACGTTCGATGACTTGCGGCAGCGGCGCCTGCCATTCGAAGAAATCGTCAACCCCTCCGACCCCGAAAGATTTATCCATATTCCGCTGGGCGGCTCTGAATCGGGCGCAAGTCTGTTTCGGTATGCGCTGGCCGATCTCGGTTTGGACGTTGCGACCGGCCCCGTCGTTGACTTTCGGCTGAAGGACCATTGGGTCCATAAGCCCGGGGAATCATCCGTACCCTTGCTCTACTCGCACCATTTCCGAGCCGGTTTTCAGTGGCCCAGAGAACACAAAAAACCAAATGGTCTCGCATTGAACGATGCGACACGAAAATGGCTGATGCCCAGGGGTTGGTACACCGTCACTAAACGGTTCTCATCAAAGGAAGAACGTCGACGTATTGTCGCGTATGTTGTCGATCCTTCAAAACTACCGGGCGCGTGGTACGGATTTGAAAACCATCTAAACGTTATTCATCGAGGCAAGCGCGGAATGCCGGAGGAATTGGCGCGCGGGTTAGCTGTTTTTCTGAATTCAACAGCGGTCGATTTGCAATTCCGTAAATTCAGTGGACACACTCAGGTAAACGCAACAGACCTGCGCACCATGAAATTTCCCTCTGTTGCGGAATTGGTTCGCTTCGGCGAGTGGTCGAAGACCCAAACTGATCTGACGCAAGAGGCGATCGATCATTTTATCGATCATCAAGAATGCCAAGCCGGCGACAAAGTCGCGTAGAACAGGCGTTAGAAGTGTTACGGGATCTGGGCATGCCCCGAGCCCAGGTCAACGACCGTTCTGCCCTGTGCCTTCTAGCGCTTCTGGACCTGACACCCCGAAGGACTTGGTCTGAGTCACTCGCGCCGCTGATTGGCATCACACCAATTATGGACTGGGTGCGGCAGCACTATCGGAAGGATTACGCGCCGAACACGCGGGAGACGTTTCGCCGCCAGACGATGCACCAGTTTGTCCAGGCAGGCATCGCGAGCTACAATCCCGACCTCCCGAACCGGCCCGTTAACAGCCCAGCGGCGGTCTATCAGATTACTCCAGAGTGTCTGGCGGTTATTCGATTGGTCGGTGGCAGACGATACCGTCCCGCCGTCGCCGAGTTTCTGGCAAACCGCGGGAGCCTAGCGCGACGTTACGCTATGGAGCGCGAAATGGCGAAGATACCGCTCCGCCTCGCTGCGGGTCAGGAAATCGCATTAAGTCCTGGTCGCCACAGTGAGCTCATTCGCACAGTCTGTGAAGAATTTGGTCCACGCTTTATTCCAGGCGGCCAGGTCGCATATGTCGGCGACACGGGAGAAAAGTGGGGTTACTTCGACAAGAACATATTTAACAGTATCGGCGTTCCTGTCGACGATCATGGGAAAATGCCTGACGTTGTCTTTTACTACCCTGACAAAGAATGGCTGATCCTCGCCGAAGCCGTGACTTCCCACGGCCCCGTTGACGCGAAACGCCACGAAGAACTTGCTGAAATGTTCCGGTGTTCGCGCGCCGGGCTCGTTTTCGTGTCGGCGTTTCCTGATCGGCGTACCTTTGTGAAATACGTGAAACTGATCTCCTGGGAAACAGACGTGTGGATTGCGGATGAGCCAGCGCACTTGATCCACTTCAATGGCGTGCGCTTTCTCGGTCCCTATCCACATTCCTGAACGGGATTGAACTGCCCGATGAACTCAAGAGACCGGCCAGCGGAGTTCATTTCGAGGAGCCGCTGGCGGCGCCGTGGAATTCGCGGCTACCGCCCATTGACTGAATCCAGTGTCGAGCCGGTAAAAAAGCTCAGTTCGTGCAGTAATCTTTCTTCAGTGCGCACGCTTTCTGGGTGTCCGCCTCGCCTTCATCATTCTTCATCAGACGGTAATAGGCGAAGCTGCGCATATTATAGGCGTCGGCATTCATCGGATTGGCTTCAATCGCGGGCGTCAGATCGTCGATCGCGGCCTGCCAGTCCATGTGCTGAAACTTGATCGCGGCCCGGCGGAAATGCGCGTCGCCATCATCCGGCTTCAGTTTCACCGCGGCATCGAAGTCGGCCAACGCCTGGGCTTCATCGCCCTTGCGCAAATAGGCTACGCCCCGGCTGACATGATCGTAATACAGCATTGGCGTGGGTTTGGGCGCGTCGATGATCGCGGTCAGTGCCTGAATCGCGCCTTCATCGTCCATCTTGTCTAGCAATGCCAGTGCGCTGGTTTCTTCCGGCGTGAACACCGGCTTGGGAGCAGCCGCGACCTGCTGCTGCTGGTTCAGCTTGGCGAGGCGTGCATCGGGATTGTCAAACATGATCAGCGACTGCGCGGTCCGGTTGCCGTTCTTGTCAAGGGCGTTTTCCTGGAATTGAAGCGACGTCCCGTCGGGTGCAATGATGCGTGCTCCGGTCGCGACGACGGTCCGGCCCCGGTAATATTTGTACGCGACAGTGGTGTCATTCACCTTGGTCCAGATGCCGGAATCATAGGCCGGGATTCCCATAATCGGGTGCTGCTTGCCGTCCGGCACGGCGTCGAAGCTCGCCTTCACGTCTTTGCCGGACGCGTCCTTGCCCACCATGTTCATCACATCGCCGGCAAAGGTCACCGTCAGATCCTTGTATTGCGGCGCGCCCGGGCCAAAGACCGATCTGTCGGTCAAGAGTTTGAACGGGCCGGCCAGAGGGTTGGTCTGTGCGAGCGCGGAATGCGCAGCAACGGCAGCAGCGAGCGCGACCGTCACGACGGCAATGCGCCTGGCTAAATTCAGTCGTGTAAAATTCATCGGTAGTCCTCGTGTCCAGGCTGGCGAGAGCGGGCCAAACATACGTTCGCTTGGCTTCACACGGCAAGCGCCGCCTCGTCATCGTGAATGTCATTTTGCCGCGCCCCGGCGGTGAATCCGTCCGAAAATTCAGGCCAAAAATTCAGGAGCGGGCCGATTTGGTCCAATCCCAGCCGGCATAGCGCTCGCGCAAGGCGCTTTTCTTGAACTTGCCGACGGAAGTGCGCGGAATTGTGTCGAGAAAAACAAACGCGTCCGGCAACTGCCATTTGCCAAAATATGTCGCGAGATAGCCGCGCAATTCGTCGCCGGTAGCGGTCGCGCCATCCCGCAACACGATTGCCGCCAGTGGCCGCTCCGACCATTTCGGATGCGGAATCCCGACCACGCAGGCTTCCTTGACGGCGGGATGACCCATCAGCGTGTTTTCAAGCTCCACTGAACTGATCCATTCGCCGCCCGATTTCACCAGGTCTTTGACCCGGTCGACGATCTTCACATAGCCGTCAGCATCCATGGTGGCGACGTCGCCGGTGCGGAACCAGCCATCCGGGCTCCAACGATCCTTTTGCGATGGATCGTCGTAATAGCTCGCCGCCACCCATGGCCCACGCATTTCGATTTCGCCGGACGTCTCGCCGTCCCATGGCGCCTCGCCATCGGGACGCATCAGCCGCAATTCGACAAAGGGAGCGGGCATGCCCTGTTTGGCGCGCATTTCCAACTGCCGTTGGCCGTCCCACGCGCGGATCTGCGGCTTTAGTCCGCCGGCGATCCCGAGCGGACTGGATTCCGTCATGCCCCAAAGGTGCTTGACTTCAATTCCATGCCGGTCAAGCCGGCGGAACAGCTCCATCGGCGGAGCCGATCCGCCGACGCCCGCCCGCACCGGTTTGGTGAACTGCCATTTGCCGGGATTTTTCTCCAGCTCATCGGCAATCGCGAGCCATATTGTCGGCACGCCGCCGGCGAGCGTCACACCTTCGCGAGTCATCAGTTCCAGCAGGCTTACGGCATCGTATCGCGGACCGGGCAGCACCTGGCGGGCGCCCAGCATCGCGGCGGTAAAGGGCAAGCCCCAGGCATTGACGTGGAACATCGGTACAATGACCAGCACGGTATCGTCGTAGCCGATATTGCATATCTCCTTCAGCGCGCAGACGAAGGAATGGAGCACCAGCGCCCGATGGGAATAGACCACGCCTTTGGGCGCGCCGGTGGTTCCCGATGTGAAGCTCATCGCCGCGCCGTCATTCTCGTCGATTTTCGGGTAGCGGAAATCCTCGCCGCCTCCGCGCGCGAATTCCTCGTAATCGAGATCACCCGGCGCGAGTGGAGCCGGTGTGTGGCGCACCACAATCACCCGTTCGAAATCCACTTTGTCCCGGAATTGCGCCAGCAACGGCAGCAGCACATCGTCGATGATCAGGAATCGGTCGCGGGCGTGATTGACGACAGCCGCAATCTCCTGCGGCTGAAGCCGGATATTGAGCGTGTGCAGGATGCCGCCGGCACAGGGCACGGCGAAAAAAGTCTCGAGATGCGCTGCGTGATTCCACATCATCGATGCGACGCGGTCGCCGGGTTTCATGCCGAGCCGTTGCAATCCCGCAGCGAGATTGCGCGCCCGCCGGTAAAACGCTCCGTAATTGCTGCGGGAAATCGAACCGTCTGGCGCGCGGGAAACAATTTCGACGTCGGGGAAGAATTTCCCCGCGCGCTCCAGGATCGTGGTCAGCGTCAGCGGGTAGTCCATCATCGTCCCGCGCATCGAAATCCTCCCATTTTTTCCGCAGCTTAGCGCATGAATCGAGGAGCGAGAAACGAGAAGCGAGAGACGAGAAAAATCAGGTAGCGAAGCGCCGGCCGGGATGCCGCCCGCGAGGTTCACGAAATCTCGCTCCTCGCTCCTCGGTTCTGGCTACTCGTTCGTGCCCCAGAGGTCAGGGCCGGTTTCGACGCCGACACCGCCGTCGACCGGCACAACGGCGCCGGTGACGTAGCTGCCGCCGCGGCCACACAGAAACAGCATGACGGCGGCAATATCTTCCGGCCGGCCGAGCCGGCGCAATGGAATGCGGCTCTCGATCCGCGGCAGCCGTTCGGAATCTTTGGTCGCAAAGGCCGTCATCCGGCTTTCAAACAGGCCCGGCGCCAGTGCGTTGACGGTGATGTGCCGGGGCGCCAGTTCCTTGGCGAGTATCTTCGTCAGATGATGCACGGCTGCTTTCGACGCCGAATAGGAATAGACCCGGTCGCCCATCGGCTGGGCCCCCATGACCGAGCCGAGGTTGATCACTCGCGCCGGATTTTCTGCGCTCGCATTCTCCGTCAGCACCGGCAGCAGTCTCTGGGTCAGTGTAAACATGCCGGCCACATTGACCGACATCACCCGATTCCACGCCGACCAGGGAAAGGCTTCAAGTGGCGCCCCCCAGCTTACTCCGGCATTGTTGATGAGGATCGACAGACTCGGGTAACGCCGCGCGACCTCGCCGGACAACGCGACGACGCCTGCTTCGTTCGAGATGTCGGCGGCAAGCGCGAGGGCCGATCCGCTCGCGCCCAATGCGTTCAGTGCGGCGGCAGCTTCTTCGCATGCTTCCAGTTTGCGGGACGCGATCACCACAGTCGCGCCTGCGTGCAACAGCGCTTCCGCGGTCATGCGTCCAATGCCGGTTGCGCCTCCGGTGACCAGCGCAAACTTCCCGGCAAGGGAAAACAGGGAGTCGAGGTAAGACTTAGCGGTCGTGGACTTCCAACGCCTCGATCTGGGTGCGCACGGCCTCGGCGGCAGGAGTGTCGGGGGCGTCCACGAGAACCTCCAGCCAGTCGGCGCGCGCACCTGCCGCGTCGCCCGCTGCCGCCTTGATGGCGCCGCGTTCTACCAGCGCGTCCGGGTATTTGGGATTGATGGCGAGCGCAGACTCGATATCTGCCCTGTAACCTTCTTTGTTGCCTTCCGCGTTGCGCGCGCTGGCGCGCAGCACAAATGTCTCCGGCTTGGTCCTGTCGAGGCCGAGCGCCACGGTGAGATCGGATTCGGCATTGACCCAGTCCGCGCGGGCGGCGCGAGCGCGGGCGCGATCGACCCATAAATCCGGGTCCTGCGCGGTCAGTTTAATGGCAGCGGAAAAAGCTTCCTCGGCGTTTTCCGGCTGACTGGCGAGCAGCCACGCGTTGCCGGCCTGGCCAAGCAGCGAAGCACGCGATCCTGCCGACCCGGCATCGTTGCGCTGTGCCAGGGCATCGAGTCGCGTGGCGGCTTCGCCGGGCTGATCCAGGCTGATCAGTGCCAGCGCGGCGCAGCGCTCAGCGGGAATACCGCCGCCGTGATCGCGCCAGGCCATGGCCATCTCGAAGGCATCATCTGCCTTTTTCGCAATGGCGTTGATGCAATCCTGGTAAGGGTCTGATCCGGCAAAGGGATTGATCGAAAGTGCGGGTGGAAACGGGCGGTCGCCGGTTTCCGAAGACAGGGCCGTCGCCCCGACCAGGACCAAGGCACACACAGTCAATCGGCCGACGCGCGTCATGGCTGATAAATGACCTTCTTCATGCCGCAAAGGCAAGTGCCAACCCGGTTACGATTGCCGCTCGCTCGTCATTGGAGGTGGCGCGGCACGAATGTTATAGTTTGTTGGGCTGATTCATTTTCGGGGGGGAATAATGATACCAACGATCCTGCTGAGTCTGCGCAACACCGTCATTGCCGGTTTTGTGCTCGCGTTTCTGGTGTTCATCCTCTACATCGCGGAAACCGAATTCAACAATTACGTCTTCTGGCCGTTTTTCGTCCGTTGGCTGCATATCCTCTCCGGGATCATGTGGATCGGCATTCTGTACTATTTCAATTTTGTGCAGACGCCGACGATGCCGAAAATTCCGGATGAGCTGAAAGGCGGCGTTGCGCGCTTCATCACGCCGGAGGCGCTGTTCTGGTTCCGCTGGGGCGCCATGGCGACACTCGTGTTCGGCATCATTCTGGCTGCGCTGAACGGCTATCTGCTTCAGGCCTACACGATCGATGCAATCGAAGGCTTCATCGATCTGAAAGTGATGCTGATCGGCATCGGAATGTGGCTTGGCACCATCATGTGGTTCAATGTCTGGTTCGTGATCTGGCCGAACCAGCAGAAGGCGCTGAATATCGGCAATGCCTGGCCCGATCTGCCGGCCGCTCAAAAGGCCAAAGCGGCGCGCACGGCGGGGCTGTTCTCGCGCACCAATACGATGCTGTCCGTGCCAATGCTCTTCTGCATGGTGTCCGCCGCCCATCTCGCCTGACAGGAATGGCGATTCAACGCGTGCCAGCCGGCGCAGTCTGTGGCGCGCCCGGCAACTGATTGCGTGCGGATGTTCCCATGCGGATCAGCGACACGCCGCCGAAGATCAGATCAATGCCGATGAACAGTCCAAGTATCCACAGCGCCGCAAAGATGAAGGGCAGCACCCATATGATCACTGCGGCCATGATCAGATCGACGATACCGTTGAACAGCATCCATGCCCAGCCGCGGTCGATATGATGGCGATGCGTCCAGGCATAGCCGATGGACGCGATGCCCTCGGCGAATAAATAGGCAGCAAGAACAATGGTCAGCGAGAATGCGCCATGCACAGGCCAGCCGACCAGCAGCAGCCCGGCTATTATCGTGATGGCTGCGGAAAGCAGTGACCATCCGAAACCGGGCGCTCCTGGCTTCGCCAGTGCGTGCACAGCGCCTACGCCGCCCGCAATCAGCAAAATGATGCCCACAGGAAACGCGAACGCAATACTTGCCACGATCGGAACGATGATCGCCGCAATTCCGAGCAGGACCAGCAGAATGCCTTCCGCCAGATAACTCCACCAATGATGCCCAATGGAACCGGGCAGAACCGCTCTCTCAATCGGATCAAGATGAACCATGCTGGTCTCCTCCGAATCTGAAGCAAACGCGCGGGCCGGTTGTCCGCTCCCGGATGACATCACAGCCGCGCGATGGACACCCGCCGGGTTCCCGCAACTGGCTATCATTCTGGCCGCGTCGCCATGACAATCTGATCTGTCGTGCCCGGTTATTCTGAAACGCTGGTCCGAAAGCAGGATTACGACCGCTACATCGCGGCGCTGTTTGCGCCGGAACCCGTCCGGCCAGATCTCTTCGCGCTGTATGCGTTCAATTACGAAGTGGCGAAAACTGCCGAGACCGTGCGCAATCCGGTGGCGGGGCAAATCCGGCTGCAATGGTGGCGTGAACGCGTAGAAGAGATTTATGCCGGGAAGCCGGCGCGCACCGGGATTGTCACGGCGCTGGCAAACGCGGTCGCGCGGCATGGGTTGGACCGCCCTCTTTTCGATGATCTGATTGACGCGCGCGAATGCGATCTCGACCCCGCGCCATTTGCCGATCTGCCGCGGTTGGAAGCCTATGCTGACACCACGTCGGGAAATCTGATGCGGCTGGCGGCGCGTGTGCTTGGGGCAGGGGAGACGCTGGATGAGAATGCCCGTGAAGCGGGAATTGCCTATGCCATCACCGGAATGTTGCGCGCGCTGCCATTTCATGCAGCCCGCGGGCATATCGCGCAGCCGGCAGACGAAATGGCTCGTGCTGGTGTTGCGCCCGATCAAATCCTGCGCGGACGGATGTCGCCGAATATCGCTCCGCTGATTGCGCGCATGTCCGATATTGCACGCGCACATTATCAGCGCGTGATGCGCCTCGAACGGCGATATCTGCCGGCAATCCTCCCCGCAGCCCTCGTCCCCGCCTTTATCCGGGTACTGAATCGTCCCGACTTCGATCTATTTCGCGATTCGACCGAAATGCCCGGTTACCGCCGCCAATGGATCATGCTCCGCGCCGTGATTGAAGGCAGGTTTCCAACGCGATGAATGCACTGCTTATTCCGCGGCGGCTCGGTGGCCGAGCCATTCCCGGAGCGCCGTGAGTGCGCGGTCAGCCATGGCTTTCTTTTTGTCGCGGCCGCGTTCGCCACTGGCGAGCGGTGGAAACAACCCGTAATTGACATTCATCGGCTGGAAACTCCTGGCGTCCGCGCCCGTGGTGATATGCGCGAGCAGCGCGCCGAGTGCACAGACCGGCGGTGGACCTGCGGCGTGCCTGCCATGTGCCTGCGCCGCGGCGAAGCGTCCGGCGAGCAATCCGATCGCCGCAGATTCGACATAGCCCTCGACGCCGGTGATCTGCCCGGCAAACCGCCAGTTCGGATTCGCTTTCAGCCGCAATTCGGAATCGAGCAGCCACGGCGAATTCAGGAACGTGTTGCGATGAATGCCGCCGAGGCGGGCGAAGCGCGCATTTTCCAGCGCCGGAATGGTGCGGAAAATCCGCACCTGCTCGCCGTGCTTCAGCTTGGTCTGGAATCCGACCATATTCCACAACGTGCCCAGTGCGTTGTCCTGGCGTAACTGCACCACCGCATAGGGACGTTGTCCCGTCACGGGGTTGCGCAAGCCGACCGGCTTCATCGGGCCAAAACGCAGCGTGTCAAGTCCGCGCGCCGCCATGACTTCAATCGGGAGGCAGCCCTCAAAATAGGGCGTCGATTTTTCCCATTGGTGAAATTCCGTCTTCTCACCTTCAAGCAGTGCCGCCACAAAGCCGCGGTACTGCTCCTGGGTCATCGGACAATTAATATAGTCGGCCGTGCCGCCTCCGGGGCCCTGCTTGTCGTAGCGGGATTGCAGCCAGGCGGTGTCCATATTGATGGATTCGCGTTCGACAATAGGCGCAATTGCATCGAAAAAGGCCAGCGACTCTTCTCCGGTGAGGTTACGGATCGTCTGCGACAACGCGGCCGAGGTCAGCGGTCCGGTCGCAATCACGACATTGTCCCATTCCGCAGGCGGGGCAATGACTTCGCCGCGTTCCACGGTGATCCGCGCGTGACCACGGATTTGCGACTCCGTGTTCCCGGAGAACGCCTCGCGATCGACGGCCAGTGCGCCTCCAGCGGGGACTTTGCTGGCATCCGCTGCCGCCATGATCAGCGAGCCCGCGCGGCGCATCTCCTCGTGCAGCAATCCCACTGCATTGTTCCCCCAATCGTCCGAACGCAGCGAGTTGGAACACACCAGTTCGGCCAGGCCCGCCGTCTGATGCGCCTCGGTCTGCCGCAGCGGCCGCATTTCGTGCAGCACCACTTCGGCGCCGGCCTGCGCCGCCTGCCAGGCTGCCTCCGAACCCGCGAGGCCGCCGCCGATGATGTGGACAAGTCCCATAACCGCCCGCATAAACCCAAAGCACCAGCGGGTGCAATTGCCGGGCTTGTGACCGCGGGACTCGACAAGTCGCACCGCGAGCGCGGCAGCGGCATGCTAAAGAACCGTCGAATCATTCTGGACGGCGTGGGTTGGGATTCATTGATGCATAAAATTCCCGTCGGACAGACAATTGCGCAGGCATACCGTTTCCTGTTCAGCGAAATCGGCACCATCCTGGGAATCTGCTGGTTCCCGGCCCTGTTGTCGTCGCTCGCGGGATATTTCACGGCTGCCTATGGTGCCATGCACCGCCCGGACATCGACGCAGGCGACCCGCGGATCGAAGCCGCCTATACCCTGCTGTCGGTGCTGGGGCTTGGCATCACCATCTTTGCCGGTTCGGTGATGGCCGTGGCATTGACGCGTCATGTGCTCGGCAAGCGCACGTCAGGTGTCGTCGCCTATTTCGCCGTCGGCCCGTTGGAGTGGCGGATGTTTCTCGCCAGCGTGCGTTACATCGCGGGATCGACGGCGCTCATCATCGTGGCGGCTGTCATTGCCGGCTTTGCCTTCAACCTTGCCGGTGTCCCACTGGATCCCGGAGGAGTCGTGCGCGCGAATGCACCCGACATCATTGCCGGTGTGTTTTCCTGGGCCGTGTTTATCGGCGCTCTGGTTGTTATCCTGCGTCTGGGTTTTTTCATCGCGCCAACACTGGTGGCCGAAGATCATGGTGGATTGCTGCGCAGTTTCGAACTCACGCGCGGAAATGTGCTCCGTGCATTGGCGGTGATCGCTGTTTTAGGCATTCCCGTCCTGCTGCTGCTGTTGGGAGGCGAAGCAGTGGTGCTGAGCTCTGCCCTCGGCCCGGGGCTTTCGCAACTGAGCCCGGCCGAATTCCTGCAACGTGCCGAGGAGGCGAAGGACCAGAAGCTGGTATCCTGGCAAGTGTTCAGTGCGCTGATTTTCGTGCTCGGCTCGGCCCTGATCTATGGCGGCGCGGCCATGGCCTACCGCGCCCGCATCGGCAATAATGACCCTCGGTTTTCGAGCGAGAAACGAGAAGCGAGAAAATAGAGCACCAGCCGTGCCGCTGCACGGGCGGTGCTCTCGCTCCTCGCTTCTCGCTCCTTGACATATGCATAACCCATGGGTTATGAATTATCTTATAACCAACGGGTTATGGATAGCGCGTGGCAAACACCCAGGACAGGCTTTTCCGGACGCTTTCTGACCCGACGCGGCGGGCGATATTCGAGCGGCTGTGCCGTGACGGAGAGCACACGGTTGCGGCCCTGACCGACTGGGCCGGGGTGTCGCAGCCAGCCGTATCAAAACACCTTGGAATCCTGAAACAGGCAGGACTTGTGCGCGACCGCCATGAAGGCCGCCAGACCCACTACCGCGCGAAAATTGGCGCTTTGGCACCGCTGATCGAATGGACAAGCGAGATGGCCGGATTCTGGCAAAGCCGGTTCGACCGTCTCGAAGATCTGCTGAAGAGGATGGACCAATGAAGATCAAACTGACGAGCATCCATGTCGACGACCAGGAAAAGGCCTTGCGCTTCTATACCGGGGTCCTGGGGTTCACGAAGAAGGCCGATTTCACTCAGGGTCCGTTTCGCTGGCTGACGGTGACATCGCCCGAAGAGCCGGATGGCACCGAACTCCAGCTCGCACTGAACAATAATCCGGCGGCCAAGGCCTACCAGCAGGCGATTTTCCAGCAGGGACAGCCTGCCGTCATGTTCTTCACCGATGACATTCAGGCCGATTGCGACCGCATCAAAACACGCGGTGGTGAGTTCATCATGCCCCCAACCCAGGTGACAGGCTCGACCATCGCCAAACTGAACGACGGTTGCGGCAACCTGATCCAAATCACGCAGCTGATGCGGTGGAAATGAACGTGTCCGTGGCCGAAACGCGATCTGTCATTGTCGAACGGGAATTTCCGTATCCGCCGGAAAAGCTCTGGCGCGCACTGACGCAACCGCACCTGATCGAGGAGTGGCTAATGCAGAGTGATTTCAAACCGGCTGTAGGTCATCGCTTCAATTTCCGCAGGAGCCCCAAGCCTGATGTGAATATCGTCATCGACTGCGAGGTGCTGGAAATCGAGCCGAATAAGGTGCTGGCATATACGTGGGACGCCTATGGCCTTGAGAGCACCGTCACCTGGACTTTGACGCCCACGGCTGCGGGCACGCGCTTGCGCATGGAGCAGTCGGGATTCCGCAGCGATCAGAAGCAGGCTTATCACGGCGCCCGGTCGGGCTGGCAGCAGTTCTTTGGGAGCCTCGAAAAATTTCTTGTACGGACCGAATGAAGCTGCCGTCAGTGGAGCGCATCCATCATGAGAATTCCCCAAACGCGTACGCTTATTCGCTGCATTCATCTCGTCTGCGGCATTCCGATTATCGGCTATATTTACAGCCCGTTTGCCGTCGTTCCGGATTACGCGCCCATGACCCGGTTTGTTTTCGTTCCGGTCATGGTGCTTTCGGGCCTGTGGATGTGGAAAGGCCATTTTCTGAGGCGGCTGGCTTCGACCACCACGGCCTGACGGAGCTATCCCGTAGCGCGGAGTCTTTTCTTTAACATTGGGCGGAGATATTGGCCGGTGTAGGAGCGGGCGACGCGTGCGACTTCTTCCGGCGTGCCTGCGGCAATGATCTCACCGCCGCCTTCACCGCCCTCCGGTCCCAGATCGATGATCCAGTCCGCCGTTTTGATGACGTCGAGATTGTGTTCGATCACCACGATGGTGTTTCCGGATTCCACCAGCTCGTGCAGCACGTCGAGCAGCTTGCGGACGTCCTCAAAATGCAGGCCGGTGGTTGGCTCGTCGAGGATGTACAAAGTCCGGCCGGTGGCGCGCCGTGACAGTTCCTTTGCGAGCTTTATCCGCTGCGCTTCCCCGCCGGACAAAGTTGTCGCCTGCTGGCCGACCTTGATGTAACCGAGGCCCACGCGCGTAAGCGTGTCGAGTTTTTCGCGGATCGCAGGCACCGCCTTGAACAGTTCGGCGCCGGCTTCGACTGTCATCTCGAGCACATCGGAGATCGAATGGCCGCGGAATTTCACTTCCAGGGTCTCGCGATTGTAGCGTTTCCCGCCGCAGACATCGCATTGCACATAGACGTCGGGCAGGAAGTGCATTTCGATCTTGATTACGCCATCACCCTGGCAGGCTTCGCAGCGGCCGCCTTTGACGTTGAACGAAAACCGCCCTGGACCATAACCGCGCGTTTTCGCCTCCGGCAGCCCGGCAAACCATTCGCGGATCGGCGTGAACGCGCCGGTATAGGTCGCGGGATTGGAACGTGGCGTGCGCCCGATTGGCGACTGATCGATATCGATCACCTTGTCGAGGAATTCGAGCCCCAGAATCCTGTCGTGCCTGGCCGGATGTTCGCGTGCGCCCTGCAGGCGACGCGCCACCGCCTTGTACAGCGTCTCGATAATCAGGGTCGATTTGCCGCCACCAGAGACCCCCGTCACGCAGGTGAAAGTGCCGAGTGGCACGCGCGCGGTGACATTTTTCAGATTGTTCGCCTGCGCACCGATGACTTCGAGCCAGTGATTGTGCACCGCACGGCGCCGGGTGCTGGAAAACGGGATCTGTTGCACGCCGGCGAGGTATTGCCCGGTGAGACTCTTCGGATCCGCGATGACTTCGGCGGGTGTGCCCTCAGACACCAGATGGCCGCCATGAATTCCCGCACCCGGTCCCATATCAATGACGTGATCGGCGGTGCGGATCGCCTCCTCGTCATGCTCGACGACGATTACAGTATTGCCGAGATCGCGCAGATGTTTGAGCGATTCCAGCAGGCGCGCATTGTCGCGCTGATGCAGGCCGATCGAAGGTTCGTCGAGAACATAAAGCACGCCCGACAGACCCGAACCGATCTGTGACGCAAGGCGGATACGCTGACTTTCGCCGCCCGACAGCGAACCCGAGGCGCGGGCGAGGGTGAGATATTCGAGCCCGACATTGTTGAGGAAATGCAGCCGCGCGCGAATCTCTTTTAGAATGCGTGCGGCGATTTCGCGCTGCTTCGGCGAGAGATGCGAATCCAGTTCGCCAAACCAGCGATCCGCCGCGCGGACGGACAGCTCGCAGACCTGCCCGATATGCATGCCGGCGATCTTGACGCACAACGCCTCCGCCTTCAGCCGGTAGCCGTTGCAAACGTCGCATGGGCTCTGCGCCTGATAGCGCTCGAGGTCTTCGCGGATCCAGGACGAATCGCTCTCCTTGTAGCGCCGCTCCATATTCGGGATGACGCCTTCGAAGCTTTTTTTCACGTCATAGCGGCGCATCCCGTCATCGTAGGAGAACTTGATCTCCTCATCGCCGGAGCCGAACAGGATCACTTTCTTCACCCGCTCCGGCAGATCTTCCCACGCGGTGTTCAGCGACACCTTGTAATGGCGCGTAATCGCATCCAGCGTCTGCAGGTAATAGGGCGAGGACGAGCGCGCCCATGGCGCAATTGCACCCTGTCGCAAATTGAGATGTTCGTCCGGCACCACGAGTTCGCGATCGAAATAGAGCTTTGAACCAAGCCCGTCACATTCGGGGCAGGCGCCGTGGGGATTATTGAACGAGAACAGCCGTGGCTCGATTTCGGGAATGGTGAACCCCGAGACCGGGCAGGCGAATTTCGACGACATGATCAGCCGTTTCGGTTCGCCATTCTCCTTCTCATCGGCAAATTCCACGGCCAGAAGTCCGTCGGCCAGATCCAGCGCAGTTGCGATCGAGTCCGGCAGACGATTGCCGATATCGCTGCGCACCGCGAGGCGATCCACCACCACTTCGATGTCGTGCTTGAGTTTTTTGTCGAGGGCCGGCGTTTCCGCGATTTCATACATGTGCCCGTCGATCTTGACCCGCTGAAAGCCCTTCTTCTGCAGCTCGGCCAATTCCTTGCGGTACTCGCCCTTGCGGCCGCGCACGATCGGCGCCAGCAGATAAAGCCGCGTCCCTTCGGTGAGGGCCAGGATACGATCGGCCATCTGGCTGACCGTCTGGCTTTCAATCGGCAACCCTGTCGCCGGCGAATAGGGCACGCCGGCGCGTGCATAAAGCAGGCGCAGGTAATCGTAGATTTCCGTCACCGTGCCGACCGTCGAGCGCGGGTTGCGCGACGTGGTGCGCTGTTCGATCGAAATGGCTGGCGAAAGGCCGTCGATGTGGTCGACATCGGGCTTCTGCATCATTTCGAGAAATTGCCGTGCATAAGCCGACAGGCTCTCGACGTAACGCCGCTGTCCCTCGGCATAGATGGTGTCGAAGGCCAGCGAGGATTTGCCCGAACCCGACAGGCCGGTGATCACCACCAGGCGGTCGCGGGGAATCTCGACGTCGATATTCTTGAGGTTGTGCTCGCGTGCGCCGCGAATGGAAATTGTCTTTTGCATCTAAGACTAACCTATGACGGCCGGACGCCCGCGCGGCAAGCGGTGCGAATCTGCGAATTTCCGTGAAAATAGGACTGGAACAAAAAGAGAACAATTGCTAGGATGGTTTTGCCCTCGCAAATCCAGGTGGACAAGTCTGGCCGCGCGTGGCGCATACCGGAACGCGGCGCTAATTATGCGCCTGAGAGATAGGAGATGGGGATGGCTGGCAGCGTCAACAAGGTAATCCTGGTCGGCAATCTGGGACGTGACCCGGAAGTGAAGCGGCTCAATTCAGGTGACCCTGTGGTGAACCTGAACCTGGCCACCTCGGAATCCTGGCGCGACAAAGCGTCCGGCGAGCGCAAGGAAAAGACCGAATGGCACCGGGTCGTCATCTACAATGAGAATCTCGCCAAAGTCGCGGAGCAATATCTGCGTAAGGGTTCGAAGGTCTATCTCGAGGGCCAGCTCCAGACCCGTAAATACGAGAAGGATGGCCAGGAGAGATTCACCACCGAAGTCGTGCTGACGCGGTTTCGCGGCGAGCTCGTGCTGCTGGATCGTGCCGAGGGCGGTGACCGCGGAGAAAGGCCTGCGCCGGCCATGGCCGGAAATGGCGAAAGCCGCAATTTCCGCCGCGACGACCTCGACGACGAAATTCCGTTCTGATACTCCGGCTCCGCAAATCGTCAGCTCCGCCTTCGCTAAAAGCTTCCGCCTTCGCCCTGTGGGCTACGGCGACCAGGCCGGCGGGCGAACGATGAAGGTGGATCGACCCTGCCTGCGCGTAGCCGGAGCGGGGGCAACAGGGCCGGTTCGTCGCGCCGGCGAAGGCAGGGCGGGGAATGGACATCATATCCGCGTTGGCGCGGCGCCTGCGTTTTGCCGCGCCAGCTTTGCTATGCATTGCGCTTGCCGGTTGTTCTGCCGGCCAGCGTGCGCAAGGTTTCGTCAATCCGCGGGTCATGTCAGCCTATGTTCCTTTGTTTCGGAGCACCGACTTCATTCTCGGCGCCTGGGGCGCGGCCGTGGCGCTGACGCCGAACATTGCCGTCACCAATGACCACAACCTGAATCTCGTTCCGCCCGACCGGGTTGTTGCGCGCTCGCAGGACTACGATCTTTTGTTCTTCCGGATTGAAGGCCACGACCCACCCCAATTCGGCAATCCAAGGATCGGCGAGCCGGTGGTCGCCTATGGTCAGGGCAGCTTGCGAGACTTACGGGACGCGAAAGGCGCAGTGTCGCAACTGAACACATTTGTCGCGCCGCGCTGCCAGGACTGCCGCGACCAGGTGGCTTTTACCTACGATGCCGATGCCGGCGAGGGATTTTCCGGCGGCCCCGTGGTCGACGCGAATTCCGGTGTGGTGGTGGGCATCACATTCGGTTTCAGGGACGAAGGCGAACATGGTGCCAGAAGGATGTATGCTTATGATCTGGCGCTGGTGCTCGATGAAATGCGGCGTCTGATTTCGAACCAGACAGATTCGACAGATACGACAGATTCGGTCCAGTAGGCGACCTGTTCGAGACAACCAGCAGATGCTACAGCGTCATGGAATTTGCGTGTGTGTTTCCTGCCCCTGGATCGCGCAGGAGCGGAAGGAACGACTCATGATAAAGCGTGCAGCACGCTGATCGGGATCAAGAGTTTTGGCCGAGCATAACGAGGACACAAACGGCGCAGGCGGGCGCGGTGAGAGCAACATCATTCCGGTCGCCATCGAAAGCGAATTGAAGCGTTCCTATCTCGATTACGCGATGAGCGTGATCGTATCGCGTGCGCTTCCCGACGTGCGCGATGGGCTCAAGCCGGTACACCGGCGCATCCTCTATTCCATGCACGAAAGCGGCTATGACTGGAACAAGCCATACCGCAAATCCGCGCGCGTCGTCGGCGATGTCATCGGTAAATACCACCCCCACGGTGATCAGGCGGTCTATGACGCGCTGGTGCGTCTGGCGCAGGAATTTTCCATGCGCCTGCCGCTGATCGACGGCCAGGGCAATTTCGGTTCGGTCGACGGCGATCCGCCGGCAGCCATGCGCTATACCGAAGTGCGCCGCGCCCGTGCCGCCCATGCGCTCACAGAAGACCTGGAAAAGAATACCGTCGAATTCCAGGACAATTACGACGCATCCGAGCGCGAACCCATAGTCATGCCGGCGCGCTTTCCCAATCTGCTGGTCAACGGGGCAGGGGGCATTGCGGTCGGAATGGCCACCAATGTCCCGCCCCACAATATGGGTGAGGTGATCGATGCCTGCCTCGCCTATATCGAAGACCCGGCGATCACGCTCGATGTTCTGACCGAGATCGTGCCGGGGCCGGATTTTCCCACCGGCGGACTGATCATCGGCCGCACCGCGCCGCGTTCGGCACTGGCGCGCGGGCGCGGATCGGTCCTGATGCGCGCCAAACTGCATGTCGAGGAACTGCGCCGCGACCGCGAGGCAATCATCGTCACCGAGATTCCCTATCAGGTGAACAAGGCGCGCATGCTGGAACGCATGGCTGATCTGGTGCGCGACAAGCGGATCGAGGGTATCTCGGAATTGCGCGATGAAAGCGACCGCGATGGCATGCGCGTGGTGATTGAGCTCAAGCGCGACGCTTCATCCCAGGTCGTGCTGAACCAGCTCTACCGGTTCTCCGAACTGCAAACCACTTTCGGCGTGAACATGCTGGCGTTGAATGGCGGCCGGCCCGAGCTGATGAACCTGAAGGAGATGATCGCCGCCTTTGTGCTGTTCCGCGAAGAAGTGGTGACGCGGCGGACCCGGCATGATCTTGCCAATGCGCGCGAGCGCGGCCATGTGCTGGTGGGATTGGCGATTGCGGTGGCAAATATCGATGCGGTGATTGCGCTGATCCGCGCCGCGCCGGATGCGGCGACCGCAAGGGTACAGCTGATGGAGCGTGCCTGGCCCGCTTCCGAGATCGCCCCGCTGGTGGCGCTCATTGCCGATCCGCGGCATCAGGTGGCGGCGGACAACACGATCCGGCTCACCGAGGAACAGGCCAAGGCGATCCTCGAAATCCGCCTGCAGCGTTTGACTGCGCTCGGCATCTCGGAAATCTCCCAAGAGGTCGAAAAGCTCGGCGCCGCAATTTCCGATTTCCTCGACATTCTGCGTTCGCGTCCGCGTGTCCTCGCGATTGTCAAAGACGAGCTCGCGGCGGTGCGCCGGGATTTTGCCACTCCGCGGCGGACGGAAATCATCGACGCCGAAGTCGAAGTCGAGGATGAAGATCTCATCGAGCGGGAGGATGTCGCGGTCACGGTCACCCATGCCGGGTACATCAAGCGCACTCCGCTGGCGGAATATCGCGTTCAGGGACGTGGCGGAAAGGGACGCGCCGGCATGGCGACGCGCGAAGAAGATTTCGTCACCCATATCTTTGTCGCCAATACGCACGCGCCGCTGCTGTTCTTCTCGTCGACCGGCATGGTCTACCGGCTGAAAGTATGGCGGCTGCCCGAAGCGCGGATTCAGGGCCGCGGCAAGGCGATGGTGAATCTGCTACCCTTGCAGCAGGGGGAGCGCATCACAACGATTCTGCCATTGCCGGAAGATGAAGCGACATGGGGCCGTTTCCAGGTGCTGTTCGCCACCAAATCCGGCGATGTCCGCCGCAATGAGCTGTCGGATTTTGCCAATATTCAGAAGACCGGCAAAATCGCCATGAAGCTCGAGGCCGGCGACGGCATTGTCGGCGTGCAGCTCTGCGGGCCGAAGGACGAGGTGCTGCTGACCACAAGGCGGGCAAAATGTATCCGTTTTGCGATTACCGACATTCGTGTCTTCAAGGGACGCGAATCCACCGGCGTGCGGGGGATCAGGCTGTCGGAAGGTGACGAAGTCGTCAGTGTGGCCCTGCTGACCGGCAGCGATACGAGTGTTGCGGAAGCGCGTGCCTTCCTGCGTCAGGCCAGCGCCGCCCGCAAAGCGCAGGAGGGGACGCCTGCCGAAGAGGCCGATCCGGCCGGCGATGATGCTGCCGATGAGACCGATGATACGGGCGAGGAAGCCGTGCTGTCGCCCGAACGCTACGCCGAATTGGGCGCACGGGAACAATTCGTGCTTGCGGTGAGCGAGGAAGGTTTCGGCAAACGCACCAGCTCCTATGAATACCGCACCATGGGCCGCGGAGCACAGGGCGTCACCGCGATGTCCATGAAGGGCAAGAACAACGCACTTGCCGCTGCATTCCCGGTCGAAGAGACGGATCATCTGATGCTGATCACCAATCAGGGGCAGACGATCCGTCTGCCGGTTTCGGGCATCAGCATTCAGCGACGCACCGCGCAGGGGGTAACGCTGTTCCGGATGGAAGAAGGCGAAAGGGTGGTGTCGGTGGAACGCATCGCGGAAAGCTCCGGAGACGCCGAGGAATGAGTCCGCGGCGCGTCGCGCTATATCCCGGCACCTTCGATCCGGTGACGCTTGGGCACCTCGATATCATCCAGCGCGCGGTCAAATTGTTCGATCATCTGGTGATCGGAATTGCCGATAATGTTTCCAAGTCCCAGGCCTTCACAATGGCAGAACGCGTCGAAATGATGCGGCGCGAAACCGCCCGGTTTGCCGGCGGCGGCCGCGCCAGTATTGCGGTTGAAACTTTCGACAGTCTGTTGATCCATTTCGCCCGCAAAGTGGGGGCGACCGTGATCGTCCGCGGCCTGCGTGCGGTGTCCGACTTTGAATATGAATTCCAGATGGTCGGGATGAATCAGCGGCTCGACCCGGAGATTGAAACCGTCTTCCTTATGGCCGACCCGCGCCATCAGGCGATCGCATCGCGCTTGGTCAAGGAAATCGCTTCCTTTGGTGGCGATGTCACCGCCTTCACCACGGCCCCCGTTGCCGACGCACTGCGCAAGAGATTTGCCCGCAAGAAGAGTTGACGGGGCTGAACAAGGAGACAACATCATGGCGGATCCCGAAATCATCGACCTCGAACTCAAGTCGGGTACCGTTCGCATCGAGTTACTGCCCAATGTTGCGCCGAATCACGTGCAGCGGATCAAGGATCTGGTCCGGGAAAAATTTTACGACGGACTGAAATTTCACCGCGTCATCGATGGCTTCATGGCCCAGACCGGCGATCCCACCGGCACCGGAGCAGGCAAATCGAAAAAGCCAAATCTGGCGGCGGAATTCAGCCGTGAACGCCATGTCCGCGGCACCTGTTCCATGGCCCGCAGCAGCGATCCGAATTCCGCGAATAGTCAGTTCTTCATCTGCCTTGCCGACGCACCCTGGCTGGACGGGCAATACTCCGCGTGGGGGCGGGTGATCAGCGGCATGGAGCATGTCGACGCGATCAAGAAAGGCAGCTCGGGCAATAACGGCACGGTGAGTGATCCCGACCAGATCATTCACATGACCCTCCCCTGATCGAGAATGGCCATATCCCGTGATTTGCGCAAACGACGTAAACCGGTGTAGGCCCGCTCGGCATTTGGCGAGATCGGAGCGTGACAGATACCATTCCCTTTATTGATTTACAGGCGCAACGGACGCGCCTCGGTCCGGCGTTAAACCAGGCGATCATGGCCGCGGTCGAAAGCGGGCAATGGATTTTAGGGCCGCAGGTTTTCGAACTGGAGCAAAAGCTGGCGCAGTTTGCTGGCATCAAACATGCGGTCGTCTGTGCCAACGGAACCGACGCTTTACTGCTGATCCTGAAGGGATGGCGGATCGGGCCGGGCGATGCGGTTTTTGTTCCGGCGTTCACATTTGCGGCCACCGCGGAAGTGGTGGCGCTTGCCGGCGCGACGCCGGTTTTCACCGATGTTCTGCCGGACAGCTTCAATATGGATCCGTCGAGTCTCGAAGCAGCCATCGCCGTGGTTCGCCGCGACGGCGCGCTGAATCCGAAAGCAATCATTGCTGTCGATCTGTTCGGCCAACCCGCCGATTACGGCAAGCTTCAACCGATCGCCACGGCGGAGAAACTGCATCTGCTGTGCGATTCCGCGCAGGCATTTGGCGCAACGCTCAATGGGCGGGCGACGGTCAGTTTCGGCGATGCAGCGGCGACCAGTTTCTTTCCTGCCAAACCGCTCGGCTGCTATGGCGATGGCGGGGCGTGTTTCACCAATGACGACCAGTTGGCAGGGGTCTTGCGGTCTCTGCGCATGCACGGGCAGGGTGCGGATGCATATGAGCATGCGCGCGTCGGACTGAATTCGCGGCTCGATACGATCCAGGCGGCCATTCTGATCGAAAAGCTGAAAATCTTTCCCGAGGAAATCGCCGCACGACAGAAAATTGCCGGCCGCTTCAACCGCGACCTCGGCCAACAAGAGCCAATCCATGTTCCGCAGATGATTCCGGGCGCGACATCAGTCTGGGCGCAATACACGATTCGGGTGCGCGACCGCGCGCGGATCCAGGCCGGACTGAAGGATCTCGGTGTACCTGCCCGGGTATATTATCCGGCTCCGCTGCCGCAACAGGCGGCTTATGCTTCCTGTCCATCGGCGCCGGTGCCGGCAGCGCGGCGGCTCTGTAACGAGGTGCTGAGCCTTCCGATGCATCCCTATCTGAGCGATGCCGATCAGGCGCGCATCACTCAGGCGGTATTGCAGTCGGTCAGGTAACCGCGCAGCATTTCTCCATGCGGGTCGATGACTTCGATTTTGAGCTGCCCGAGCGGCTGATCGCGCTGCGGCCGGCTGTGCCGCGCGACAGCGCCCGCCTGCTGGTGGTGCAAGCGAATGGTGCGCGTGAGCACCGGACCATTCAGGCGCTTCCGGAACTTCTTCGCCCGGGCGACGTGCTGGTTGTCAATGACAGCAAGGTGATTCCCGCACGGCTGCATGGTCTGCGGCGGCGGGCGAACGAGGATACGCCCGGTGCAAAATGCGAGCTGTTGCTGTATTCACGCGTCAACCGCAGTACCTGGCGAGCGTTTGCGAGGCCGGCGAAAAGATTGAAACCCGGCGATGTGCTGACATTCGGTCCGGCATTGACGGGAATGGTGGTTGAGCGGGAGGGCGCCAAGGTCGCAATCTCCTTCGATCGCGAGGCAGATGCGCTGGACGCAGCGATCGCGGCCGAAGGCGAGGTGCCGCTGCCGCCCTACATTGCGGGCAGGCGCGCAGCCGATGGACAGGACCGCGACGATTATCAGACAGTGTATGCACGGGCGTCGGGCTCGGTCGCCGCGCCGACGGCGGGGCTGCATTTTACGCCCGAATTGCTCGACCGCTTGCGCGACCGCGGTATCGGCATTGCCGCCATTACACTGCATGTCGGCCCCGGCACATTCCTGCCGGTGACGGCGCACGATACCGCAGCTCACGTCATGCACTCCGAATGGACGGAAATATCCGAAAGCGCTGCGCGGGAAATCAATGCGGCGCGGCATGCCGGCGGGCGCATTGTTGCCGCCGGCACGACGGTGCTGCGGACGCTGGAAACGGCGGCAGACGATGATGGGCAAATTCACCCGTTTGCCGGTGAGACGGATCTGTTCATCACGCCGGGATACCGGTTCAAATCGGCCGATCTGCTGCTGACGAATTTCCACCTGCCGCGTTCCACATTGTTCATGCTGGTTTGCGCGTTCAGCGGGAGCGGCACCATGAAGGCGGCCTATGCCGATGCCATCGCGGCGGGCTACAGGTTTTACTCCTATGGCGACGCCTGCCTGTTGTTTCGCGAGCGGGCGCCATGAGCGCCCTGCAATTCGAGATCAAGGCATCGGATGGTGCCGCCCGCTCAGGTGTTTTGCATCTGCCGCGCGGCGCGGTCGAAACGCCTGCTTTCATGCCGGTCGGCACGGCGGGTACGGTGAAAGCCATGCTGCCGGAGAATGTCGCGGCGACGGGCGCGCGTATTGTACTCGGCAATACCTATCACCTGATGCTGCGGCCGGGCGCGGAACGGATCGCGCGGCTCGGCGGGTTGCACAAATTCATGGACTGGCCGTTCAGTATACTGACCGATTCCGGCGGCTTCCAGGTGATGTCGCTTTCAGCGTTGCGCGATATCCGTGACGAGGGTGTGCGGTTTCGTTCGCACATCGACGGGTCGGAGCATTTCCTGTCGCCCGAACGCGCCATGGAGATCCAGGACCTGCTCGGTTCGGACATTCAGATGGTGCTTGATGAATGCGCCCCTTTTCCAGCAAGCCGTGAGCGCATCGAAAGCTCGCTTGCACTCTCCATGCGCTGGGCAGCACGCTCCAAAGCGGCTTTCCGGAGGACACCCGGCCGGTTCTGTTTCGGGATCGTGCAGGGCGGCGTCTATCCTGACTTGCGCCTCCGTTCGGCCGAAGAACTGATGGTGATTGGTTTTGACGGTTATGCACTCGGTGGGCTCGCGGTCGGCGAGGGGCAATCGGCGATGCTTGATGTGATCGCCGGAACGGCGCCGGGCCTGCCGCCAACGCGTCCGCGGTATCTGATGGGGGTCGGGAAGCCCGATGACATCATTGGCGCGACGCGGCTCGGCATCGATCTGTTCGATTGCGTGCTGCCCACGCGTTCGGGACGAAATGGGCAAGCATTCACCTGGGCAGGCGCAGTCAATCTGCGCAACGCCCGCTTCGCCGACGACTCCGCGCCCCTCGACGCTGATTGCTCCTGCGCCTGTTGTCAGCGGTTTTCCCGCGCCTATTTGCACCATGTGGTCAAATCTGGCGAAATCATTGCCTCCATGTTGCTGACCTCGCACAATCTGTTTTTCTTCCAGGATCTGCTCACGCGGTTCCGTGCCGCGGTCGTGGCGGAGGAGACCGAGCAATTTTGCGCCGGATTCCTGGCCGGCTATCGGAATGGCCAAACCGGGGAACCCGCCTGATCAATGCGGCGTTGACCTGACCCCTCTATGAACTTACTTAACGACGGGCGAGCCCGTAGCTCAGTGGTAGAGCATCTGACTTTTAATCAGAGGGTCGTTGGTTCAATCCCAACCGGGCTCACTTCGCGCCATCGCCATGGATTTCAGTTTACTTTCAGCGTCTTAAATTGAGACGGTGAATTCCTGCGAGCCATTGTGCCGCGTTGGTGCGAATTTCCGGGTGTCGTTCATCGACTGTCAACTTCGCCCATCTAGACTTCCTGTGTCATTCGATGCGATTTGCGTTCTTCTTCGACCGAAAGTACCTGCTGGTACTGATGCGACCGAGCGATGCGTGAATCGTAGAACCGCTGCGCAGCAATTATTTGCACAGTCGATCGTCGCCAGTCGCGGTGGAGGGCGCCGCTGCTCCGGCAATATATGTTTGTGTCCAAATGGTTGGTCAATGTTTCATGCCGGTATGGTAAACCGGCAGGCCCAATTTGCAGCGCTTCGTCACGCACACGACGACAATTCTTCCGCGCTGAAAAAATTCTACAAAGATGGGGATCGAATTTCCGTGTACATCGTTGTCAGCCGGTCACGTATGTACTCGGCCGTGGGTAAACATTCATTTGACCGTCAATTTACGTGATGCTAGAAGTCCTAACAAAAGAACCCAAAAAGGGGAGCTGAGGGTGAGAAAAGCGCTTATCTCAATGTTGGTTAGCGCCGCGATGCTTATGGGCCAGATGCCCGTGATGGCGGCGGATACGGGTCCGTTGACTCCAGGTGCAGCTGCGGGGGTCCAGCAGGCACAGGGACGGGACGATTATGATAATCCTCCAATCATTTGGATCATTGGTGGATTGATTGTTGTGGGCGTCGGCATCTGGATTCTCACCGCAGGTAGCAGCAGTGTCAGCCTCACGCAGGCGGCCGCCACGACAACCGGTGGGGGCGTTGGTCCTCAGAATCACTGAGGTTTCCGAATAAATTCCGCCGGTCATTCTCCGATGACCGGCGGTGTCATCAACGCAATGAGTGTTGCAGTCGGCCCTGACAGGCCGGACTCATTGTATCGTCAGAGTGTGCAGTTGTTGCACCGGTTGGGGTGAAACCGGATGATTTCCGTTGGTGTCGCGGGCGATTGCCGTGCGTGCGGAATTCAGCAATGCTGATCCTGTTCATTGACGTTGTTGCGTTTGCCGCGGCGTGCCTTATCTGCGTCAATGCGGATGCCATCGGCCGTCGCCTGGGCATCATGGATTACCCGAACGAGGCTCGCAAAATTCATCCGCGTCCCACCCCCTTGGTCGGCGGAATCGGAATTCTGGTCCCCTTGCTGATCTGGTTGGCTGGCGCGGCAATATCCGGTTTTCTTAAAGACCAGCAATTCGTGGCGATGCTGATTTTGTGCGCAGCGGGCGTCGGACTGGCGGGTTTCGCCGATGATCAGACCAATACTACTCCGCTCAGCCGGATTCTGGCCCTCTTGGTATTTCTCGGCGTCGCGATGACGCTGGCACCGGGCCTGATTGCGGGGTCGCTCAATTGGGGAAGTTTCGACCCGACGCCGATGCCTCCGGCGCTGTATGCCGGGCTGATCGCCCTGACCTTTGCGGGGATCGTGAACTCCGTCAACATGGCGGACGGGCAGAACGGCCTGGTACCGGGCATGTTTGTGATCTGGTCGCTGTGCCTCGCCTTGGCGCGCGATCCGGCAGTTGCTGCGGTCGCGCAGGTCCTCGCAGCTGTCGGTGCGGTGATCCTTTACTTCAATTTGCGCGGCAAGTTGTTTCTCGGCGATTGCGGCAGTTACGGCGTCACTTTCGTCCTCGGGCTGCTCGCGCTGACCGCCTATGCGCATGGGCACATTACCATCGAAACCGTAACTGTGTGGTTCTATTTTCCGGTGGCGGATTGCCTGCGTCTGATCATCACCCGCAGGCTTCAGGGCCGTTCGCCATTCGCACCTGATACGGATCACTTTCATCATCGTCTTCAGGGCAAACTTGGGAAGCCATACGGACTGGCCGCCTATTTGGGCTGCGTCGCCCTGTCATCATTTGCGGCCGTGCTTGCGCCGCGTTTTTCGCTGGTAGCTCTCATCATCATGACGGCGATTTATTTCAGCTTCGCATTCCTGACCGACCGGACATCCATGGCGGCTGCGGGTGAGCACGAGGCCGAGGCGGACTACTCAAACGTCGTTCCGCTTCCTGGTGCCGAGACGCCGGAGTTGCGCGAACGCGCATAACATGCCATTCCGGGGAAATTGCGGCAGATCGCGGGTGTTCCCATGACGGATGAGTTGTCCCCGTGTCCCACGGCCGTTGCTGCGGCATGCCGTTCCTACGCAGTTCTGATTCGTGAATTTCGCCCGCTGGTGCAGCTTCTCCTTGCGCCTGTCGCGGCGACCGGTGTGGTTATCTATGCCTCCCTTTGGGCCTATGTGTCGGAGCTGATCGCGTTTATTTCGAGTGGCGACGCACGTGCTGCGAGTGTTGCGCTCGGCGCTCTCGCAGCCGGTATTTTCCTGTGCATGTTCCTGGTCGCGATCGCCGTTTCGTCAGTGACGGATCTGGTTCTTCGCAAGCGGCCGGCCCGAGGCTGGATTCATTTGCATCCTGCCCGTCAGGACTGGCGCCTCTACGCCGCCTATCTGCGCTTCCTGCTGGTCTTGTCGGGATATCTGTCGGCGGTTTATCTGCTGTGCGCTCTGGCTCTTCCGGTCCTGGGTGCGGATCGCACGACCATCGGCATCGTATCGGTGTCGGCGGCCATTGCCGGATTTTACGTTCTCTTTGCGCGAATTGGATTCCTCATTCCTGCGGTCGTGGCCGGCAGCACCGGAACTGTTTTGCGCAAGGCGTTGCATGAAGGCTCGGGCGATTTCTGGCGCAATCTTGTTTTGGCCCTGCTTCTTTCACTGCCAGGCCTGCTGATTCAGGCCGCCGGCGAAGCGCTGTTCAAGGCGGGCACTGGATCGATACATAACGTGAAGCTAGACCTGCCGATCATACTTTATGCCCGTGCGCTGGAGACCCGGCTGCCGGAATTCGCGCTCGTGTTCAGCCTCTCGGTCTTTGTCACTCTCGTGCTGTTCGCCGCCGGTTCCGTGCTGTGCTATCGCGACCGGCTATTCGTGCGGACATTTCCGCCCGTGGTGGCAGAGCCGGTTGCTAACCCCGATTCTGTGCCGGTCTGAAGACCTGCAGAACCACCGGCGGTGATTGGGGGTGGACGTGCTGGCTGCTGCGCCAGACGTAACCCGTCATCGGATCGGTCCAGTACTCATTGTCGAAGTTCCACCTCATGTCCGGAACGGTGCAATGTTCGGTGACGTGCCGCGTGGATATTTGGGATCCGAAAATTTCCACCGTCGCATTGCCGTCGTCGCGGGTGCTGCATTGGGCGAGTGCATCGTAGATACCAAGATCGGGAAAATCGAAACTGTACCGGGTCGCGGATGCGGAAGCCGGTTTCACCCCGCCCGCATCGCTATCGATCTGGCGGACGCCACCCAGATCATACGGCAGGCCGACAGTGCGCACGACCCTGCCGTTCCGGGTGCGGATGAAAAGCTGGTCACCGGCAAACCAGTCGAGTTCATTTCCCGTTTCGGTACCGAGAACGAGAAGGACTTGCGCCGTATTGCCGAGTTCGAGACCCATGCTGGCATAGGGGACTGCGGCCGCCTGGTCGCGCGTGACTTTGGGCGGCGTGGCGGTGACGGAGGTATAGGCGAGCTGCGCCAGTTCGCCGAGGTCGGAATTCTCGCATCCGCCGAGTAGGAGCAATGGCACCAAGGGCAGAATCTTGCCCAGTGAAAGTGTATCGGGCATGGAATGCAGACGCCTGTTCAAATCCCGAGTGAGGGCGCCACAGTTTACACTGCCGGTCAATCAGGAAAACTGCCGCGACCTTCGGTACGGGTTGGCACAGATCAGGCAGGTGGATGTTTCGCCAGCCAGGCGGCGTAAGCCTGCATGAATTTGCTTAAGAATTCGCGTGTTGAATCATTGCTCAGCTTGCCTTGCGCATCAAACAGCTTGTCGGCGCCACCGACATAGGCCTCGGGCATTTGCAGCGGTGGCATATTGAGAAACACCAGGGACTGGCGCAGATGATGATTGGCACCAAACGCGCCGAGCGCGCCTGGGGACACGCTGACAATGGCTGCGGGTTTTTTGTCCCAGACGCTTTTCCCATAGGGCCTTGAGCCGACGTCAAGCGCGTTTTTCAGCACTCCGGGAACCGAGCGGTTGTATTCGGGTGTGACGAAAATAACTCCCTGGACCGGGCGGATGCGGTCACGAAACGCGGTCCATTCGGCTGGCGGCGTGGAGGTTTCCAGGTCCTGATTGTACAGCGGCAAATTGCCGATATCGACGATCTCGAGTTTGAGGCTTGCGGGAGCCAGCGCGATCAGCGCGTTCGCGGTCTTGCGGCTGAAAGATTCCTTGCGCAGGCTGCCAATGATCACTGCGACGTCTTGTTGCGATGCCATCGGGTTCCCATTCGGCTGAGCAATTGCGGCGCACGCTTATCACAACGCGGTCGACATTACGCGCTTGCCGTGAGTTCCGGGCTCTGCTTTTTTGGCCTTATCACTGCCGGAGAGAGGCATGCTTCGTTTTGACAGTTTGGGTTTCGTGGAGGCTGAGAAAGCGATTGCCGCTGGAATAGCCGCCGCACGGGCGCGCAACCGCACAATGGCTTTTGCTGTTGCCGACCGGCACGGCGACATGATTGCGACTGCGCGCATGGATGGCGCGCATGCGCGCATCCTCACTCATTCAATGCGCAAAGCCTACACGGCTTCGGTGATGTGCCGGAACACTCTCGGTTTCAAACGCGATCTTGAGGAGCGTCATGGCGATCTCGCCCAGTGGGGTGATGACCGGCTGACGACATTGCCGGGCGGTCTGGTGGTTCAGTCCAGCGGGAATTGCGTTGGAGGAGTAGGGGCGGGCGGCGGCGGACCTGATGATGAAGCCGTCGCCAGAGCCATGGTTGAAGCGATGGGGTTTGTGGTCATGGGGCGTTGAGGGAACAGATGCGCGAATCTTTTCAGTTGCCGCTCCCTGCAGAATATCGCGGGCGCGGTGTCGACCGGATGACCGCGGCCCGCATCGGCAATCTGGTATTCACATCCGGAATTTCCGGGATCGATCCGAAAGGCGGAAAACTGGTGGAAGGCCCGGAGCGCCAATTTGCGCAGGCCTTCACCAACCTCGTCGATCTGTTGGCCAAAGCCGGCGCCGGTCCGGATAGTATAGGGCTGTTGACCGTGTGGATTCCGGCACGCTCGCACCGCGCCTATATCAATCGGGATTGGCTGCAGCTTTTTCCCACGGCAAACCGGCCGGCGCGCAAAACCAATCAGGCGCCGCTGCCGAAGGGGGTCGAAGTCCAGCTCATGGCCTGTTGCGTCACCGGCGAAAGGCGCGTGCCGATCGAAATTCCGGGTTTGTCGCACAAGGATCCCCTGCCCATGGGGGCGCGGCTGGGCCGATATGTATTCTCATCGGTGATCGCACCTGAAGATCCCGCCAATGGCAAACTCGTGGAGGGCGCACTGGCGCAGATCGACTGTGCGTTCGAGAACATGAACCGGTTCATGAAATCGGCCGGCGGATCGGATGCCGACATCAATCATGTCTGGGTCTTTCTGAAGGACTTTGCCTGGCAGCCGGATATGGTGAAGCGCTGGGTTGACGATTATCCTGGTTTCGGCGACCGGCCCGCGCGCAAGACTCTGCCTTACGATCTGGCTGGCGAGACTCAGATTCAGGTGCAGTTGACGGGTGTCATGGGGGAACGGCGCAAGAATTACGAAATTCCGGGCGTCGGCCATGACGATCCTATTCCCATGGCTTCCAGGATCGGGCCGCTGCTGCAATCGTCTGGAATGTTCGGCATCGATTGTGCAACCGGAAAGCGGGTCGAGGGATTGTCCGCGCAGCAGGATAAGGCACTCCAGAATATCCGTGCACTGCTGGATCAGAGCGGTGCCGCGGCCGAGAACATCCTGCATCTGACCGTGATGCTGCAGGATTACGGTGATGCTGCGCAGGTTTCCGCGGCGCTCAAGGACTTTTTCCCGGACAATGACAGGGCCCCCGCGATAAAATTCACCGCCTATCGCATGCCCGAGCACTGGCGGGTGCAATTCCACGTCACGGCTGTCATTTGAATGTAAGGTGCCTTTGGCGCTGTCGCCGCAGATTTGCTATAATGCCGGCGGAGCAAGTCGGGTCCGAATTGCATGCGCGGGCTTGGGGGCAAGCTGCCGGTTTCGGCAACCATCATCGCCAAAAATGAAGCTGACCGCATATCACGGACGATCCGCAGTGTTCGCGATTGGGCCGATGAGATCATCGTTGTCGATTCGGGAAGTGCCGACGAAACGGTGGAAATAGCGCAGGCGCTCGGCGCGAAAGTATTTTTCAATCCATGGCCGGGTTATGGCCCGCAAAAGCGCTTTGCGGAAGCGCTGTGCCGCAACAAATGGGTGTTCAATATCGACGCCGATGAAGAAGTGACTCCGGAGCTGGAGGGCGAAATCCGGGATCTGTTCGCCAGCGGCTCACCGCCAGCAAAGGCGTTCGCAGTCAAGACCTATTGCGTGTTCCCGTTCGAGGACAAACCGCGGCGGTTGGCAATCTCGATGGAACATGGGCGCCTCTACCACACGGATTTCGCCCGCTTCAAAGACAGCACGGTACATGATTCGATCGTGCTTTGCGACGGTGGAAAACCTGTGCTGCTGAAGCACGGGCTGAATCATTATTTATTCCGTTCGCACGCGCACGCAGTCGAGAAGGTCAATTTCTATTCCTCGATGCAGGCCGAAGATCTGTTTCGCAAGGGACGGAACCCAGCTGCGGTAAAAATCGTGCTGACGCCGATTTGGGCATTCTTCAAGGCCTATGTGCTGCGCGGATATTTCCGTTACGGCGTGGACGGTGTCATCCGCAGTTATATTTATGCCTTCTCGCGTCTCATTCGCCTGGCCAAAACGCGGGAGAGGTTTCAGGAGCAGCACTATCAGTCGGCCAAACGCGAGGTGTCTGTTCAAATGCAGGCTCCGGGCCACGATCGCAATCGGGTCCCGGAGCGCACGCCGGCACTATAGAACTCATGCTTCAGTGCATCCGCTGCTGATTGACGTGCTGCTGTGCCTCCTGTGTGGTCGGGACTTTGCCGCCGGTGAGCTTGTCTATCGCTTCCGGAAGGTATTTTGATAAGCCTGTGAGCAAGTGGTCTTTGGACATCCCGGTTTCTTTGGTGAGCCAATTCACCATGTCCGTTCCAGGCACTGGGATTCGTCTGCGCCGTGCGCACCAGCGTGAGGCGCCAAGATATTTATCTCCGTACGGACGAGCTGAACTCGGTGCTTTGGGCGGGACAGAAGTTGGGACAGAAGCCCTCGCGGTAATGATGGCAGATCACAGCGCCGCGAGGTTCAACTCACACCTCAAGGCGCAACGGAACAGGGTCCCGCGCAGTACCGTTGGCAGTAAAGAGATTTCCCGCCGGAGGCGTCAATGTTCCAGCGCATCATCTATCTTGGTAAAACCAGTTTTGCGCTGTGGAGTAAAAAGCGGGCCGCCAGCCGTGGCGCAGCGATCGCTTTCTACACCGTCACATCTATCGCGCCGATCATTCTGCTGGTGATCGCGATTGCGGGGCTGGTGTATGGAGAAGCGGCGGCCCGCGGAGCCGTCTTCGGGCAGCTCAGCGGGTTACTCGGCGCGAAATCCGCAGGGATGCTGCAAAGCACCATTGCAGGTGCCGCAGGAAAAGGCGGCAGTATCGCGGCCACCGCGATCTCGGTGATCATGCTGTTGCTCAGCGTCTCGGGCGTGTTTGTCGAACTGGAAGATGCTGTGAATGACCTCTGGGACGCGAAGCAGGAGGGCGGTATCACAGGTATGGCGAAGTCCCGGCTGATCAGTCTCGGACTGGTGATTGGGCTTGGATTCGTGCTGATTGTCTCATTGGTGGTGGAAACGGCGCTCAAGGCTTTCACATCCATGCTCCCGTTCGGTGGCGTGGTGGGTCTGGCCGTCAGCTTTGTGGTGTCTCTGGCACTCACATCGCTGATGTTCAGCGCGATATTGAAATTCGTACCGCAAAAACCCGTTGCCTGGCGAGACGTTTGGATCGGCGGCGTGGTGACGGCAGTTCTCTTTGAGATTGGCAAATTACTGCTTGGCATCTATCTCGGCCGCAGCAGCAGTTTCTCCAGCCTCGGCGCCGCGGGCGCCCTGATCGCGCTGTTGATCTGGATTTATTACACCGCCCAGATATTCATGTTCGGCGCAGCCTTCACGCGCGTCTACGCAGAAGGCGACAAGGCGCTGGCCGATGGCAGCAAGGAAGCCGTTTCGGCGCAGGACAGGAAGCGGCAGCCTGGACGTCAGCGAGAACTGGAAAGCGCCAGCCGCCGCTAAACTACCTGCGTTCGGCGGCTCTAACAACTGCGGCAGCCTGCGCGTAATCGCCCATGCTGCCATGGCCGCCGGCAAATTTCTCAGGCTTTAGGCCCAATTTGTCGACTGCGTGGATCACCGCCGCCAAATTCGGATTCGACTTTTCAACCGCCGGACCGGGATTCCAGATATCGGTGATCAGGCCAAGTCTTGCCTCCGGCACCCAGCCCATCAGCATGTCGGCGGCATGGGGATTTTCGATCGGGAAGAAATCCACTTCGCGGCTGCCTTCCTTCGCTGTCCATTTGCCGGACACTTCAATGACTTTGGGCGTGAATTTCTGCTTCGGCGCATTCCAGTCGAGAGTGTAAGGGCGTGACAGTGCCCTGCGGAAATAATCGCCATCGCCCGGACCCACGACAATGGTGGCGCCTTCGGCCGCGAATTGCCGCATACCGCCGACATGATCGACGTGGTGATGCGACAGTACGAGGTAGCGAATCGGTTTGCCGGGGTAACGCTGATGCGCCAGCGCCAGATGAGCAATCGCCTGGCCGTCATCATTGGGCGCTTCCATCGCCACCAGATAGGGGCCCATGTCGATGAACACGGTATTGTGGGTCCAGCCCTGGGTTTCGCTGACATAGGGCGCGATATCGACAATCGTCGGCTTCGTGCCGTCATCGCCATACATGGTGTCGGAATCGAAATAGAAGCTGGAATATTGCCGCCTGATCACCCAGTGGAACGGGGTTATGCGCGGATCGGCGGGTTTGGCCGCTTTTGCCAGTTGGTCTGCGGGGATCGCGAATGTGTTGGCCGGCAGCACGGGGTTGACGGTGATGTTCTGCACGGTCATGTCGGCAACTTTCATGCCGTTCAGTGTATAGGACGCGTGGAACGGCATTTTGGTGCCGGCCACATCGCGCCAGTCGGAAAACTGCGCGTCAAATGCGGAGTCGCCCTCCAATGCATCCCAATCAGGCGTGCGGACGCGCGCGGGCAGATTGGTTGCCGGATCGAACATGACAATGAAAGTGCCGTAATCGCTTCTGTACTGGGCGGCCGGGTATGTTTTCCCACCCACCGTCTGATCAGCAATCGCCGAGACACGGTCGGGATGCTCTTTCATAAGACGCACGACATCGAGGCGTTCAAGCTCGCGCAGTGTCACCGTCAAACGGCGGCTTGAAAATGTTTGCGCGGGTTTGCCATCCACCAAAATGGCGCGTTTGGGCGTCCTTCCATTGGAAGCATTATTCCCGACGACCCAACCTGCTTGCGGCGTCACCACTTCGGTGAAGATGCGCCGCGTCCCGTCATCATTCTTGGGCCGATTCCATTCGTTCCGGGTCAGCTCGCGCACAAAATCCCGGCTCTGCACCAGATCGGAATAGCCGACATCGGGTTTGTCGGGGGTTGCCACCGAATAGGACTCTCCCGGATCCCACTGCAGTAGATGCGCGCGCAAAGTGATGGTCTTGAGCGCCGCGACTTTATCGCCACCCATTGCGGCCCATGCGGCATCGACTCTGGCTTGCGGAGTTGTCGCCGGTGCCGCAACCAGCCGGGCGGTCAGCACAAGGGCCGTCGCCGTTCCCAAAAGCAGCGCTGCACTCGCGCCCGTCCATTTCATCATGATGTCCTCCCACCGAAACTCCTGATCTGCGATATACAGGAGGCGACGGTGCGCTGTCATTGGTTTCGGTGCCGGCGCGTCATCACGGGAGGCAAGTGATGTTTGTGCTGCACTGGTTATGGGCAATCACCCGCAAGGTGTTGAATGCGGTAGCAGGCGTGATCGTGTTCCTCGTTCTGGCCACCATCATCATTATCGTGGTGGGTGCGATCAGGGGCGATGGCATTGCCTCGAACAGCGTGCTCGAACTCGACCTTCGCAGTGCAATGGACGACAAGGCCGCGCCCGGGCTGTTTGCGCTGGGCGGCAATAAACTTTCCATAATGGATGTGGTCCTGGGGCTCGATGCCGCTTCGCGCGATTCCCGCGTGAAAGGCATTCTGGTCAGGGTGGGATCGGGCGACCTCTCACAGCCGAAGGGCGAAGAGCTGCGGGATGCGTTCAAGCGCTTCCAGAGCGCCGGCAAATTCGTGATGGCCCACTCGCAGTCTTTCTATTCGGGCAGTCTCGGCGATTATATCGCCGTCTCCACGGCAGATCAGATCTGGATGCAGCCGGTCTCGACATTCTTCGGTGGCGGCGAATCTGCGATAACACCATTCCTCAAGGGCCTTTTCGACAAAATCCAGGCCGAGCCGCAATTCGTGCAGCGCTATGAGTACAAGAATGCGGTGAACATGTTCACCGAAAGTGATTACACGCCCGCCCATCGCGAAGCGACCATGCGGCTGTTGCAATCCTGGTACGATTCGGCTGTTTCGGAAGCAGCCGCGGACCGCCATCTTGACCGCGGGGCGCTCACGACCGTCCTCGACCAGAGCCCATCGCTGGCAGAATTCGTGAAGCGAAAGGGGCTGATCACGAATATCGGCTATGAAGACGAAGCGCGCGATACGGCGCGGCGCCGCGCCGGGTCCGGGGCCCGAGTCGTGGATTTTGCCCGGTATCGTCAGGCGACGCGGGACCGGGGCGCAGGTTTCGGCGCACCGCAAGTCGCATTCATCCACGCCGCTGGCGATATAGTCGAAGGCAAGCAGAATTCACCATTGAGCGCAGCGGGAGCCGGAATAGCCGGGGATACCTATGCGGATGCGATCCGCGCCGCCGCTGCCGACCGTAGCGTGAAAGCGATTTTGCTTCGCATCGACTCGCCCGGCGGATCGGCAATCGCATCGGACCAGATTCTTCATGCCCTGAAGCGTGCGCATGCCGCCGGCAAACCCATCGTGGTCAGCATGGGATCAGTGGCGGCGTCGGGCGGCTATTACATCGCCATGGCGGCGGACCGCATTGTGGCTGAACCGGGAACATTGACCGGATCGATCGGCGTGTTCCTTGGCAAGTTTGTCGTCGCGAAGACGGGGCAGTTGATCGGCGTCGATGCGCGCGATCTCGGCGTCGGCAAAAATGCAAATTTCAATTCGCCGGTGACGCCATGGGATTCCGCGCAGCTGGAAAACGTCAACGCACAGGCCGATGCGGTGTATAATGATTTCGTCGCCAATGTGGCCGGGGGGCGCAAGATGCCGGCGTCACAGATTCAGGAAGTCGCGCGCGGTCGGGTGTGGACGGGAGCTGATGCGAAAATCCATGGTCTTGTCGACGAACTCGGCGGATTCTGGCTGGCGGTCGACGATGTGAAGCGCTTAAGCGGAATTGCGCCGCAAACGCAGGTCGCATTCAAAATCTACCCCCGGCCGCGCGGTTTCTTCGGCACGGTGTCGCGGCTTGCGGACGATTCGCCGGAGACCATTCAGGCGCTGGACCGATTGGCGGCGTTGCTGGACTCCGCGCCGATGCGCCTGTTTATGAGGGTTTTCGGCGCGGCCCCCAACGGGACAGCCGAACTCAAAGCTGACGGTCTGCCCAACTGAGAACGGGGTGCCTTTCGTGCCGAGCGTCATTGTTCCAGCGCGCAACGGCTTTGAACAGACGTCGATGTGCCTCGCAACGCTGTTGCATTCCTTCGGGCGTTTGAACCTGAAATGCGAATTCATCCTCGTGGATGATGCCTCCGATGAGCCGGAGCGCATCCAGGAAGTATTCCGGAATCACCGCGCGGCCGCCCGGGGGCACGAGACCAAAATCATCCGTTCACGCAAGCATCAACATTATTCGCGTGTATTTGCCATCGGCCAGCATTTCGCCACGCGGGACGCGGTGTTCTTCATCAGCAACGACATGGTGGTGACACCCTGGTTCCTGAACGCGCTGCTGCTCGTCTCATCTGTGTCACGGGAATTCGGAATTGTCCGCGGTACGTCGAATTATGTCGACAGCCATCCGGAGCACGTGATCGAGCCAAAGGACGTTATGAAGGACTATCGCGACGTCGAGAATTTTTCGCAGCGCATGTTCGCCGCACAAGGCTGTGCCGTGGTTGAAGACCATATCCTGTCCGGCGATGCGATTCTGGTCAGACGCGAGCTGATCGACAGGATCGGTGTCGTGGATATGCGGTATTTCGGTTATTTCGGCGATATAGATTACGGCATGCGAACTCAGCTTGCCGGGTACAAGCTCATCTGCGCGAAGGGCGCGTGGCTGTTCCACCACGGCGGCGGTTATGTAAAGCGGGAAATGCTGCGTGACGGGATCACCGTCGATCAGGCGCGCGAAAGAAGGTTGGCGCTGGTGGAAGACGCCTATCGCGCATTCCGCGGCAAATGGCGTATCGAACAGCCGGCACTATGGGAGGGCGGCAGACATGCGGCCTCATTGAACTTCCACCAGCTTGCGCGCCAACACGCCGAAAGAGTCTCATTGCGATATGATTTCCCATCCGCTGCGATGGACGATCTCGAGATAATCTGAGAAGCAAATGACAACAGCATTGATCACCCACCCGGACTGTTTGCGGCATGAATTGCCTCCGGGGCATCCCGAACGGCCGGCCCGGCTGGCGACGGTCCTCAAATTGCTGGATACGCCGGAATTCTCCGGATTGTTGCGGCGCGAAGCCCCGATTGCCGAGATCGCGTCCTTGACCCGGGCACATACTGAAGAACATGTACGGACGATTTTGGACGCGATCCCAAAAAGCGGGTTTGCCGGAATTGATTCCGACACACTGGTATCGCCCGGAAGCGGCGATGCCGCACTCCGGGCAGCGGGCGCTGCTGTGCTGGCCGTCGATATGGTGATGGCCGGCGAAGCGAAAAATGCGTTTTGCGCGGTACGGCCGCCGGGTCACCACGCCACACCGACGCAGGCGATGGGCTTTTGCCTGTTCAACAGTGTCGCCATTGGCGCGCTGCATGCGCGCGCCGTTCACGGCTGCAAGCGAGTGGCAGTGGTCGATTTCGACGTGCATCACGGCAACGGCACACAGGATATTTTCTCGCCTGATCCGGAGCTGTTTTACGCATCAACCCATCAGTGGCCGCTCTATCCGGGAACCGGGCGAATCGGCGAGACCGGCGTCGACCATAATGTGGTGAACCGTCCATTGCGGCCAGGCGACGGGGGCGAGGCCTTTCGCCAGGCCATGCAAACTGGAATTCTGCCGGTATTGTCGGCGTTCAAGCCGGAGTTCCTGCTGATATCGGCCGGCTTCGATGCGCATCGCGCCGACCCGCTGGCGCAGTTGCGCCTCGACGAAGACGATTTTGCCTGGGCCACCGCGGCACTGTGCGCGCTCGCGGATCGGGTCTGCGGGGGCCGCGTTGTCTCGGCGCTGGAGGGCGGCTATGACCTTGAGGCAACGGCGCGTTCGGCACAGGCACATGTGCGGGCGCTGATGGCCGCTTCACGGAGCTAGTGCACTGGTATGGCTGAAAAGGACGAGTTGCCGCCGATCGAACACATGAGCTTTGAGGCCGCCCTGTCGGAACTGGAGGACATTGTCTCGCGGCTGGAACAGGGTGAGGTCGATCTCGAAGACTCCATTGCACTGTATGAGCGCGGAACAGCGCTCAAGCAGCATTGCGAGAAGAAACTGAAGGGTGCGGAGGCGCGGTTGGAGAAAATCGTGCTTGGAACGGAAGGCGCTCGCGGGGCCGAGCCGATGGAGTTGTAAGGATCATCATGGGCTCTGCGGTGCGGGTGGCCCCGATTGAACCTGCGATTGCGGAAACCGCGACGTTTCTCGACGCAACATTGGATGCGCTGCTGCCGCATCCTTTGGGGCCCGAGGCGCGGCTGATCGAAGCCATGCGTTACGCGACAATGGGCGGCACACAAAGATTGCGCGGCTTTCTGGTGTTGCAAAGCGGCAGGCTTTTCGGAGTCGACCGCCGAGCTCTCGGACGTGTCGCGGTCGCGGTCGAATGCCTGCATGCGAGTTCGGTGATACGCGATGATTTGCCCACCGATGTCGAAATGGAACCCCGGCAGGCCAAGCCGGCAGTGCACAAAGCCTTTGACCGCCGCACGGCGCGGCTCGCCTCAGACACGCTGCTTATGCTCGCTCCGGCATTGCTGGCTTCGCCGGAGACACACGGTGACCCATTCGTCCGCTGTGATCTTGTCGGAAAGCTGACCTCTGCCGGAGGTTACGGCGGGATGACCGGTGGGCGCATGATCGAAGCTGGTATCGGCGCCGAGGAGCCTGGTTTTGCGGAATTGACCCGCATGGCGCGCATGAAAACGGCTGCATTGATTACCTTCTGTTGCGAATCGGGCGCGATTCTGGCCAAAGCGTCGAGTTCCGCGCGGCAGGCGCTGATCGCCTATGGCCAGGAACTGGGGCTGGCCTGCGAAATTTCTGTTGGCATCGCAGCTTCTGGAGCCAGTCTCAACGGCGCCGCAAGAAATTCGGTGGCGGCGCTTCTGGGGTGTGAAAGAGCCCAGACACAGGCGGACGCCCTGGCCGCTCAAGCTGCCTCTCACCTTGATTTGTTCGACGAGAAGGCCGATCTTCTCCGGGCTGCCGCAAGTTTCATCACCACCCGGCAAGCTTAACAAAACACATCTGGGGAATCGGTATTCGGTGAATTTGCATTCCAAAGCATCGCTGCTGGATTCGATCAACGATCCGGCTGATCTTCGGGCGCTACCGGTCGAGGCGCTGACCGACCTCGCGGACGAATTGCGCCGCGAGACTATCAATGTGGTGTCCGTAACGGGGGGGCATCTCGGGGCCGGCCTCGGTGTGGTCGAGCTGACGGTGGCCTTGCACCGCGTTTTCGACACTCCGCGCGACAAACTCATCTGGGATGTCGGCCATCAGTGCTATCCGCACAAGATCCTGACCGGCCGGCGGTCTCGCATGCGGACATTGCGGCAGGGCGGGGGGCTTTCGGGTTTCACCAAGCGCGCCGAAAGCATCTACGACACGTTCGGCGCTGCGCATGCAGCGACATCGATATCCGCGGGACTTGGCTTTGCGGCTGCACGTGATCTGTCCGAGCAGAAGCACCATGTTGTCTGCGTGATCGGCGACGGCTCCATGAGCGCGGGCATGGCCTATGAGGCCATGAACAATGCGGGTGCGATGGGCGAAAGGCTGATTGTAGTGCTCAACGACAACGACATGTCGATTGCGCCTCCGGTGGGCGCAATGAGCGCCTATCTCGCACGGCTGGTTTCCAGCCACACCTATCGCGGCCTGAGGCACCATTTGAAACGGATGTCGCGGCGCTTTCCGCGTATGTTCCAGGTCGCCGCGCGGCGCGTCGAAGAATATGCCCGCGGCTTCTGGATGGGCGGCACGCTGTTCGAAGAACTCGGATTTTATTATGTCGGGCCGATCGATGGGCACAATCTCGACCATCTGATTCCGGTGCTGGAAAACGTCCGCGACATGGATATTGGACCCGTGCTGGTCCATGTCGTGACGCAAAAGGGCAAAGGTTATGCCCCCGCGGAAGCATCCTCGGACAAATTTCACGGCGTGTCGAAATTCAATGTCCTGACCGGCGAACAGAAGAAGTCCGCCGCCGGCCCGCCGAGCTACACGAAGGTTTTCGCGAAGGCGCTGATCAGCGAGGCTGAACGCGACGAGAAGGTCGTCGCAATCACCGCTGCGATGCCGTCCGGCACTGGACTTGATCTGTTTGCGGAGCGTTTTCCGAAACGCTGTTTCGATGTCGGAATAGCCGAGCAGCATGCCGTGACTTTCGCGGCCGGCCTTGCCGCCGAAGGTTACAAGCCGTTTGCCGCGATCTATTCGACCTTCCTGCAGCGCGGTTACGACCAGGTCGTGCATGACGTTGCCATCCAGTCGCTACCGGTCCGGTTTGCGATCGACCGCGCCGGGCTGGTGGGCGCTGACGGGCCGACGCATGCGGGCTCATTCGATGTGACCTATCTCGCGAGTCTGCCCGGATTCGTGGTGATGGCCGCCGCCGACGAAGCCGAGCTGGTGCACATGGTGGCAACGGCACGCGCGATCGACGACCGTCCCTCGGCGTTCCGTTATCCGCGCGGCGAAGGCAACGGCGTCCCGATGCCCAAAATCGGCGAGGTTTTGCCAATCGGAAAGGGCCGAATCGTCCGCGAGGGAACATCCATTGCGCTGCTCAGTCTCGGCACCCGTTTGGCTGAATGTCTGAAGGCGGCAGAAAAATTGTCTGCCTATGGCCTTCAGGCAACAGTGGCCGATGCACGTTTCGCGAAGCCGCTGGACACCCAGCTTGTGCGGCTTCTCGCCCAGAACCACGAGGTGCTGCTGACCATTGAGGAGGGCGCAATCGGCGGCTTCGGCGCGCATGTGCTGCACTTCGCGGCCTGGGACGGGTTGCTCGACCGCGGCTTGAAAGTCCGCAACATGGTGCTGCCGGACCGCTTCATCGATCAGGCGAGCCCGGAGCAGATGTACGAGACCGCCGGCCTCGACGCCAAAGCCATAGTGGCGGCGGTGCTCTCAAGCCTTGGGCGGGAAAGCGAAATTGCCGCGGCGGGGATCGCCTGACGGTTCGTCATTGGGGCTGCGCGCCGATATTTTCCTGGTGAAGCATGGCCATGCGGCATCGCGCGAAGAGGCGCAGGCCGCGATTCGGGCGGGTCTGGTGAAAGCCGGCGGCCAGATCGTAACCAAGCCCGCGCAGCTCCTGAAGGATGGCGCCGAGATCCAATACCGCCGGGCCCATTCTTATGTTTCACGGGGTGGCGTCAAACTCACGGCTGCCCTCGACCGGTTCGGACTGTCGCCTGCGGATTGCGTTTGTCTGGACATCGGATCATCCACCGGTGGTTTCACGCAAGTGCTGCTCGATCGCGGCGCCGCCCGGGTTTATTGCGTCGATGTCGGCCACGGCCAGCTCGACGCAAAACTCCAGGCGACGGGGAAGGTCGTGCTGCTGGAGGGCGTGAATGCACGAAGACTCGGCCAGTCACAGATTCCCGAAGCGCCCGCTGTCGTCACCGGCGATCTCAGCTTCATCAGCCTGCGCCAGGCGATCGGTCCGGCATTGTCATTTGCTCGAGGCGGCGCGTGGGCGGTGCTGCTGGTCAAGCCGCAATTTGAAGCCGGTCCGGATGCGGTGCCGCGCAATGGGGTGGTGCGCGACCAAGCGGTTCAGCAATCCGCGTTGGCAGATGTGACCCGCTGGGTGGTCGCGCAGGGCTGGGAAGAGATCGGCTCGATGGACAGTCCAATCACCGGCAAAACCGGCAACCGCGAATTTCTGCTCGCCGTCCGCAAGGAGATTTAGGCCTTGCCCAGCCCCATCAGTGCGAGTGCGGCGCGGCCGCCCCAGCCATAGGGACTCGCCAGCGTCTGCTGGACTTCATAGTGATTGTGGTTGGGCAGCACGATCAGCGTGACCGGTTTGCCTGCCGCTTTTACCGCGGCGGCGAATTCGCGGTTCTGGCGCTGGAATTCCGGCGTTTCATTGGTGCCGTAGGTGACCACGACCGGCGCGCGCAGATTGGCAATATGCCGCTGTGAGCTCATCGCGTCTTCCATCGCATCGTCGAATTTGATGTAGCTGCTGCGCGACGACAGCCGCACTGGTTTCATCTCATACATGCCGCTTTGCAGCACGCCGCCTTTGAGAATATCTGCCGGTGCGCCGTAATCCTTCGCCCAATCGGTAACCAGGGCGACACCGGCAAGATGCGCGCCGGAAGATTGCCCGGACACGAAGATTCGGTTGGGATCGCCGCCAAATGACGCGGCATTGCGAGACACCCAGACAATGGCGCGGCGGACCTGATCGGCCATCACGCGCAGATCGCCATTGGCATGATCCACCGGGACAAAATCCAGCGCCACGAAATGGCCGCCGCCGCGGACGAAATTCTCGGCAATGTAATGAAAGTCGGAGGCCTGATTGCGCAGCCATGCACCGCCATGCACGAACACCATGATCGGTGCATTCACGGCCGGGGCCCGGAAAATATCGAGTTTTTCAATGGCAGTTGGCCCATAGGAATGGCGCTCCGGATTGCCGAGGCGGCGGCGGGTCTCGGCGCTGTCGCTGATGAATCGGGCGGTGATCTGATCACCCAGCGGCGCGTAGGAGCGCTGATCATAGGCCGCATTCAACTCGATCTGGTCGTAATCCATGAAGACCGTCGGCCCTTTGACATGTGGCGGCGGGCCGATGCGGCACGCGGATTCCGTGGCCATTGCGGGCGCTATCGCCGAGACGGCAAAGGCGCCGGCAACGGCACCACGGCGCGTCAGTTCACCCGTCCTTGAGGCGGAGTTGCGTTGCATGGGAATTCTCCCGGTCTTATGTCGAGTTGCCTGATGCATGAGAGTAACTGCAAGCTGCCGTTGAGGCAAAAAGAGCCGAATGAGTGAAGTGGTCGAAATTGTCCGTGTCGCCCATGCCGGCGATGGTGTGACGGCGGATGGCAGGTTCGTGCCGCTGACTGTTCCGGGGGATGTCGTGCGCGTTGGACGGAATGGCAAACGCGCCGGGATCAAGGAGGTACTTTCTCCGGGGCCGGCGCGGATTGCCGCCGCATGCCGGCATTTCGGCCGTTGTGGCGGCTGCGCGCTGCAGATGATGGAGCACAGCGCCTATCTCGCATGGAAGCGCGAGCTGGTCATCGCGGCGCTGCGTCAGCGCGGGTTCAGCGATCCGCTGGTAGATGCAATTCATGCAATCGCAGCGCAGACTCGCCGCCGCGCCATGCTGAAATGCCGGAAAGCCGGCGATCGGCTTCTGCTGGGATTTTACGAAGCCGATTCGCACCGTCTCGTGGATATCGAGGAATGTCCGGTTCTGGTGCCGGAAATTACGGCTCTTTTGCCGCCGCTGAAGCAGGCCCTCTTGCGGATTCTCAATTCCGGCGACGAGGCGGAATTGCATGTCACTGCGAGCGATACCGGAATGGATTTTTCATTGAAGCTCGCCCGCCGCCGCGACCCGGATCTGTTGATGGAGTTCTCGCGTCTTGCCACCGAATTGAATTTGGCGCGGCTATGCTGGAATGGTGAGCCAGTGGTGGTGAATACGGCCCCCGAGCTGCGCATCGGTCGGATCAGCGTTCCCCTGCCGCCTGAACCGTTTTTGCAGCCCAGCAAACAGGGCGAAGGGTTGTTGCAAAAACTCGTTTCTGAAGCAGCGCATGACGCGAAGCGCGTCGCCGATCTGTTTTGCGGCTGCGGGACCTTCGCGTTTCCGCTTGCCGAGGGGGCGCAGGTGACAGCCATCGACAGCGGTGCAGCGCAGATCGCAGCGGTGAATACCGCGGCGCGCGCATCGGGCGCGCGGGTCCAGGGAATGGCCCGCGACCTGTTTCGCCGGCCCCTGATACCCGCCGAACTCGAAGGATTCGATTGCGTGGTGCTCGACCCGCCACGGCCGGGCGCGACCGCGCAGATGCGCAACCTGGCGCAGTCAGATGTGGCGTCGGTGCTGTATGTGTCCTGCAATCCGGCGAGTTTCGCACGCGATGCGCGAATGCTGTGCGATGGGGGATATCGTCTTATGCGTGTAGTGCCCGTCGATCAATTTCTGTGGTCGCCCCATGTCGAGGTGTTTGCGCAGTTCAGCCGTTGAACTCACCCGCCGAGTTGCGCAAGAATTCCCTCGTCGTGGGCAGGGAGTGAGAATGCGCGGTCTTCTGTGGAGCATTGTCGCGTTCGGTTCAATGCTGGTGCAGCCGGCAGTCGCTGGCCCATTCGACGATTGGGCCGCCATGGTGATTGCCGGCGACTGGCATGCCCATTCCGGCGCGCCGAGTGAGGTGTTCGACAATGCCCGGCGCGATCTGGCCAAAGACCTCGAACAGATGGGATTTGCGCCGAGTCACATCCAGCAATATTCCGCACATCCCGAAGCGGATTCGGCGATCAAGCCATTCCATGCCGATCCGGCAACCATGGGAGCGAATTTCAGGAAACTCGCACAACAGGCCAATGGCGGCTGCCTGATTTATCTGACGAGCCACGGCGCGGCTCTGGGCGTCGCCATGGGGGACGCGCTGGTGCCTATTCGCACGTTCGGCGATCTGGTCGACGAAACCTGCCCGGACCGCCCCACCATTGTCATCGTGTCCGCCTGCTATTCGGGAATGTTCATTCCGGTCATGCTGGCTCCGAACCGGATGATCATCACCGCTGCCCGCGGCGACCGCACCTCATTCGGCTGCAGCGAGGACTTGAAATATACATTTTTCGATCAATGCGTTCTGGAGACACTGCCGAAGGTAACGACATTCCCGGCGCTTTACGACATGGCGAAGGAATGTGTCGCGGCGCGCGAGATGATGGAAAAGGTATCGCCGCCATCGGAGCCGCAGGTTTATATCGGCGCCGGCATTGAGAAGCAGCTGCCAATGCTGACCTTCGCGGTGAAAAACCAGTAGGGCGCAATTTGGATCACACCCCGCTCCAGTTGAATCAGTAGTCGGAGTGGTCGGCGATTGGAATGTGATAATCAAACAGGTGTTGATTATTTTCGGCGCATATTTCCTCGTCGAGCTTGCCTGAAATGCGGCGATAGGTGCGTGTTCCCTGCCATGGCTGATTGAACGTCTCCGGATCGTCGACGGAGATGGCGATCTGCATCTGCTTGCCGTCATTGGCGAGCTTGAAGCGCTCGATCACATGCAGCTTGTCGGTATGCGGTGTGCGATAGCTGTCGATAAAACTCTTCGGCGCAAGACCGATCGTGTCCACCACCAGCGAGCCGTCAGGCTCATAATGGCCGACAGACTCTCCGTACCAGGATGGCTTCACGCCTTGGGAGTGCGGCACATCGAGATAGATGTGGCGGATCTGCGCGTCCTGCTGCATCAGGATCACGACTTCCTTTGGGGTCTGGACGAAGAAAAACGGCCCGCCCTGCAGATCGGCTGCCGGCACGCCTGCGGGATGACAGGTCGAGTAGGGCGTGTAAGCGATCTTGCCGGCGATTACTTCGTCATTGTCCTTCTTCATCACATCCTTCGCCCATTGCTTCAGGTTCGGATTCGTGATGTCGCCAATGCGAAATGTCGGCTGTTTGCCGGTCCCGTTGGGGACGTAAGGATAGCGGGGATCTTCCCGCGTGGGGCTGGGCGAACCGGCTACGGTTATGTAATCACCGCCATTTCCGGATTGCCAGCCTATGCCGTTCGAAGAGAAATCGGGAATTGCAGTTTGCGCAGATGCAGTAGTGATGAGTGCAAAGGCACTGACGGCAAGTGCGGTGGCGAGTTTCATGCGGTGCTCCCCTTGGCTACCGTAAGTTTAGTGCAATCACCGATGCGCGTGAAGCTATTGGCGCGTAAACTCGGGCTCCTGGCAAAGCGCAATGGGCCTCATGACGGACGATCAGGAAATCGAAGACCGGCTGCGGGCTGCGACTATTGGCACCCCGAAAGTCCTGAACGGTCCGATTTTCCTGAAGTCCTACAATCCCGAATGGCCAATGCTGTATGACCAGCTGGAACGGCGGATTCGAACTGCGCTTGGGTCAAGGGCGCTGCTGGTTGAGCATGTCGGATCGACATCTGTTCCCGGACTTTCGGCCAAGCCAATCATCGATATCGTCATGGCCGTTGCTGATTCGAATGATGAGCCTTCATACGTCCCGTCCATGGCATCGGAAGGATATAAACTGACCGCGCGCGAGCCCGATTGGTTTGCTCACCGCTTCTTCAAATCTCTGGCTCCCGAAGCAAACATTCACGTCTTCACGAGCGGATGCGAAGAAATCGCGCGCATGATCCAGTTCCGCGACCGGCTCAGAGCGAACGCTGCGGATCGCGCAAGATACGAACAGACAAAGAAGGACTTGGCGTGCCGGACCTGGAAATATGTCCAGATGTATGCCGACGCAAAATCGGAAATCGTGAGAGAGATTCTCGCCAGATCGGCAGCTGCGGATTCCGGCAGCCCTCCGTGCGGTCCTTGAGCCAACGCTCCGCCTGGTTTTCACCGAATGGTCACAACCCCATGCACTAATATGCATGTAGTGATGAGGTGCTCCGGGTCCGGACGACACCGGGGGACATTCCGACAGGGCCACGGCGCGTTTCCCCGCCGTGGCCCCTCCCATTCAAAACGCGGTTCTGAACGTGAATATCAGATTATTGCGATAAGCCGGCGTCACCGGTGACGCGGCGATTTGATAGCCAAGGCCCATGATGAGTCTCACGCGATCATAAATCTCGAATCTGCCAAAGACGATTTCGGGCGTGACGAATGTCTGGATTTTCCCCTGTTTGGGCCCGTTCGGCCACCAGGTCTCATTCAGTTCGACAGCCGGCCAGAGCACGTCGAAGAGATGATATTGAGCCGCCACATTGACCAGCACGGGATTGCCGAAATTTCTTTCAGCCGTGCTCGTTCCCCAAGCGGCAAATTGTTCGCTGATCGTTGCCTGGATATCGAAATCGCCCCATCCCCGGCCAAACGCGAGGGTCGGTTGGACAATATAGAACCGGTTGGAGAATGCGGTATTCCCTGTCGGTGCGCTGAGCTGGAAAAAACCGGTAAGGACGTAATTCCCCTGCTGCTCGTTCGCGCTGAGTAGCCGGTATTTGATGAGAAAGGCCGGCCAGTCTGCCCATCCGTCCGCCAGCGTTTGTCCGGTATTCGAGCTACGCACATCATAAGGCGGAATGCCAAAGATGATTTCAGTATTTGGCGCCGGGATAATCTCGACACCCTTGCCCGCGCCGTAGTTGTTCAGATGCGCGTGGTTGTTCAGGGTTTCTGAAAAATAGTCGAGGCGAAGTTCCTGCTCGAGACGGGGTGTAACAGTCACGACCGGCGTCATCCAGCGCGGCTGCTGGTCCTGGGTTGCGGTCACCATTGCCAGCCATGACGTGATGAAATGATCCGCCGTCTGCGCGGAAGCCGGAGCAACCGGGCACGCGATTGCCAAACCCAGGAGCAGGATTGTGCGACGAATCATTTTGTGTGGCCCCCGATTTACGTTATATTCAGTCGGATACATCGAGTCACAGGTTGCGTCAATGATGTTTCCGGTCAGGAGCACGGGCGCCAGTTTGTTCCGTGCGATCGTTGCACTGCTGTTTGCGGCGATCACGCCAGGCGCGGCATCGGCTCAAGCGCCGGACCAGATCACCGTGCTCGCCGCTGCGTCGCTGTCCAATGTGCTGCCCGATATCGCGCGAAGCTATGAAGCTGCGGCGCACCGGAAAATTGTGTTTTCCTTCGCCGCGTCAATGACACTGGCGCGGCAGATCGAGGCGACAGCCGGCCCCGACGTGTTCATCTCGGCGGATATTCCGTCGATGAATTATGTCGACATGCGCGGATTGATCATCCGGCAATCGCGACGCGATCTGCTGGAAAATAATCTTGTCCTGATTGCGCCGGCGGACTCGCGCGTGAATTTGCCGATCACGCCCGGATTCAAATTGGCCGATGCTCTGCATGGCGGCCGATTGGCGATGGGCGAACCTGCCTCGGTGCCTGCGGGAAGATATGCGCAAACCGCGCTGATGAAGCTCGGCGTCTGGAACAGCGTGTCGCGGCGTCTTGCCCTCGGCGAAGATGTGCGCGCGACATTGGCCTATGTTGCCCGTGGTGAGGCTCCGCTCGGCATCGTCTATTCCACCGATGCACGCATCGAGCCGCGCGTTCGGGTCGTCGCGACATTTCCGGCGAACACGCACGAGCCAATCATTTATCCCGCCGCTCTGGTAAAAGATGCGAAGCCCTCTGCCGCAGCATTCCTGAACTATCTGCAAGGCCGGCAGGCGCGGCAGGCATTCGAACGAGCGGGATTCACCGTCGTCCGGGCAGCAGGAGATCGGCCATGAAACTCAGCGCGCGCAATCAGATTAAAGGCAAAGCTGCCGAAGTGAAAAAGGGACAGACAACGTCTCATGTCCGGATCGACATCGGCAATGGCGTCACCATCACGGCATCGATCACCAACGAAGCGGTGGACGAACTCGGACTCAAGGCCGGCGACCAGGTGACCGCCGTCATCAAAGCCTCGGATGTCATGGTCGCGAAGTAGATGCGGCCCGGCGTCAGACGATTTGCGTGCGGTGGCGCAGCGCGTGATCGGCAAGCACGCAGGCGACCATGGCTTCGCCGATCGGAACGGCGCGGATGCCGACGCAGGGATCGTGGCGGCCTTTGGTGAAAATTTCGGTTTCGTTGCCAGCCACGTCGATGGTCCGTCGCGGCGTCAGAATGGACGAGGTTGGTTTCACCGAGAAACGGGTAACAATCGGCTGACCGGAGGAGATGCCGCCAAGAATGCCGCCGGCCTGATTTGACAGGAACAGCGGCTTGCCGTCGCTTCCGCGGCGCATTTCATCGGCATTCTCTTCACCGGTCAGTTCCGCCGCTTTCATTCCGGCGCCGATCTCGACGCCCTTGACCGCATTGATGCTCATCAGTGCCGCAGCAAGATCGGCATCGAGCTTGCCGTAAATCGGGGCGCCCAGTCCCGCGGGAATGCCTTCGGCGATCACTTCGACGATGGCGCCGCATGACGATCCGGCTTTGCGCAGGCCTTCGAGATAATCCGCCCACTGATTCACCACACCGGGATCGGGCGAATTGAACGGGTTCTGTGTCACCTGATTCCAGTCCCAGCGGTTCCGGTCGATGTGATGCGGCCCCATCTGAATCAGCGCCGCGCGGATCGTGACCCCACCGTAGATGCGGTCTAGAACTTTCCGCGCAATCGCGCCGGCGGCGACGCGAGTGGCGGTTTCGCGTGCCGATTGCCGTCCACCGCCGCGGTAATCGCGGACGCCATATTTCGCCCAATAGGTATAGTCGGCATGGCCGGGCCGGAATTTATCGCGAATTTCGCTGTAGTCCTTGCTCCGCGCATCGGTGTTTTCGATCACCAGCGCAATCGGCGTTCCCGTGGTGAGTTGCTCCGGCATGCGCTCGTCCTGGAATACCCCGGAGAGGATTTGTACCCGGTCCTCTTCCTTGCGCTGGCTGACGAACTTCGACTGGCCGGGCTTGCGGCGATCCAGCCAGGGCTGAATATCCGACTCGGTCAGCGGAATGCCGGGCGGACAGCCGTCAACCACGCAACCGATCATCGGACCGTGGCTTTCGCCGAAGGTCGTGACGCGAAACATGTGGCCGAAGGTGTTGAAGGACATGTGTCCCGCGTCAGTTTCCTGTCGACTTGATCACCGAAATGTCAGGCGCGTCTTCGGCTTTCATGCCGACAACGTGATAACCACAGTCGACATGCATCACTTCGCCGGTGATACCGCGGGAGAGATCTGAGACGAGAAACAGCGCAGTGTCGCCGACTTCGTTGATGGTGACAGTGCGCCTGAGCGGTGAGTTGAATTCATTCCATTTGAGAATATAGCGGAAATCACCGATGCCAGCGGCGGCGAGTGTGCGGATCGGTCCGGCCGACAGCGCATTGACGCGGATTTTCTTTTTGCCGAGATCTTCGGCGAGATAGCGCACACTGGCTTCGAGTGCCGCCTTGGCGACGCCCATTACGTTGTAATGGGGCATGACTTTTTCGGCGCCGTAATAAGTCAGCGTCAAAAGGCTGCCGCCATTGGCCATCAGCTTCTCGGCGCGCTGCGCCACCGCGGTGAAGGAGTAGCAGGAGATATTCATGGTCATCGCGAAATTCTCGGCCGTCGTGTCGACATAGCGGCCCTTGAGCTGCTCACGATCCGAGAACGCGATGGCGTGCACGAGAAAGTCCAGCTGCCCCCATTTGCTCGAGATTTCGGCAAATGCCTGGTCGATAGAGGCCGCCGATGAAACATCGCAATCGATAAGGGCCGCCGGATTCAAAGTCTCGACCAGCGGTAGCACGCGCTTTTTGAATGCGATGCCCTGGTAAGTGAAGGCGAGTTCCGCGCCCTGGGCAGCAACGGATTGCGCGATGCCCCAGGCAATCGAGCGGTCATTGGCCACACCCATGATAAGGCCACGTTTGCCCGCCAAAATGCCCGAATTTGCCATGCGCCTTCTCCCAACCTGCAAGTCCTCCTATAGCGGAGGGCGGAGCGCGACGCTATGCGATCAGATGTGCCTTATTTGAGACGGGAGCGAGGATCGTAAGCTTGTTCCCAGGATGCGGCGAATTGGTCGAGTTTGGGATCTGCAGAATCCGGCAGCGTGATGATTAGCCGCGCATAAAGATCGCCAGTTGATTCGCCGCCGGAACCCGGCAAGCCTTTGCCCTTGAGGCGCAACACGCGGCCACTATTGGAATGCGGCGGCACCGTTACTGCTACCGGACCAGTCAATGTCGGCACCTGCACCTTCGCGCCGAGAACCGCTTCTTTGAGCGATACCGGCAAATCCATGCGCAGATCGCGCCCGTCGCGTTCAAAGAAGGGATGTGGCGCGATGGCGATTTCAATCAGCGCGTCGCCTGCCGAACCGCCGCGCTCACCCGGCGCTCCTTGCCCACGCAATCTGATTTGCTGTCCGTCCTTCACCCCCGCAGGAATTCGCACTTCGAGTTCTCGTCCGTCGCCTGCGATTACGCGCCGGGCGCCTCCGGTTGCAGCCTCCTGCAAACTCACGGTGGTCTTAAGCTGAATGTCGGCGCCTTTACGCGGCTGATTGCGGCGCCTGCCGCCGCCCAATCCGCCCAGAATATCGGCGAAGATATCCTCTGCATTGGCGCCTTCGCCGCCCGACCAGTTGAATTCGAAGCCCTGTGGACCCGCTCGTCCGGAGCGTCCGCGCATTCCTTCGAATCCCCCGCCGAACGGCCCACCCGGGCGAAAGCCCTGATCGAACCCCTTGGGCTGACCATTAGCGTCAATTTCGCCGCGGTCGAACTGGGCGCGCTTTTCCTTGTCCCCCAACAGCTCATAGGCAGCGCTGATTTCCTGGAATTTCTTTACCGCCTTGGGGTCATTGGCGTGCGTATCGGGGTGGTGCTTCTTGGCCAAATTGCGGAACGCCTTTTTGATTTCCGCCTCGCTTGCCTTGCGCGATACGCCGAGCACGTCATATGGATCACGCATTCATTAAATCCCTTCGACTCCACTTATATAGGTGGCCAATGGCACCCTCGTTAAGCCCCGCGCTTCAGGTTCGTAAGGGGCAAAGGGAATCTATGTGAGCAATCAGGCTGAGGCGCTACCGAAACCGGCTACGGCGGACCCGATCGAGCTGTTCCAGCAGTGGTTCGCCGAAGCCAAAACCAGTGAAGTGAACGATCCTGACGCGATGGCGCTGGCGACCGTGGACCGGGATGGGCTGCCCGATGTCCGGATGGTGCTGCTGAAGCAGGTCGATCGCGATGGCTTTGTCTTCTACACCAATTTCGAGAGCGCCAAGGGCGTTCAACTTGCGGCGAATCCCAGGGCAGCGGTCTGTTTTCACTGGAAATCGCTGCGGCGCCAGGTGCGGGTGCGCGGGCCGGTGGCGGAGGTCAGCGCGGCCGAAGCGGATGCCTATTTTGCCAGCCGGCCGAAGGACAGCCAAGTTGGCGCCTGGGCATCACAGCAGTCGCGTCCCCTCGAAGGGAGGTTTTCCCTTGAAAGGGAAATCGTCCGTTATGCGGCCAAGTTCGCGCTGAGTGCGGTGCCACGGCCGCAATATTGGTCGGGGTACCGCATCCGGCCCCTGGCCATCGAGTTTTGGCGCGATCGGCCGTTCCGGCTGCACGAACGCACGGTCTATCGGCGCGCGGATTTTGCCACGCCCTGGACAGTCGAGCATCTGTTTCCTTAATCAATGGGCGCTTTTTCGCGTCTCGCCCAACTGCTCGCGCCAGACTTTGCCCGGGATTTCATCCACCGCGCCTTCGGGCAAATGGCCAAGATGGAACGGCCCGAAGCTGATGCGAATCAGCCGCGCGACCTTCAGCCCGAGATGCTCCATCAGCCGTTTGATCTCACGGTTTTTCCCCTCGCGTAGCGATACGGTTGCCCAGGAATAGGGGCCTCGGCTGCGCTCCAGCTCGGCCGTCACTGGCTGATAGCGCACGCCATCGATTGTGATCCCGCGTGCCAGCTGATTCAGCCGGGCCTGATCGACGGATCCGAATAGCCGCACGCGGTATCGTCGCGCCCAGCCCTGCGACGGCAGTTCGAGACGACGGGCGAGCTCTCCGTCATTGGTCAGCAGCAGCAGGCCCTCGGAATTGATGTCGAGCCGTCCGATGGAAATGGTGCGCGGCATTGTCGGCGGCAGACGGGAAAAGACTGTCGGCCGCCCTTCAGGATCGCGATGGGTCGTCACCAATCCTGCGGGTTTGTGATACCGCCAGAGTTTCGGCGGCGGGGCAGCGGCGATGGGTTTGCCGTCAATGGTGATGAGCGTGTCCGCGGTGACGTTCAGTGCTGGTGACGTGATTTGTTGCCCGTTCACCGCGACCCGGCCTTCGACGATCAGTTTCTCCGCATCGCGGCGCGAGCAGGCGCCCGACCGCGCAATCAATTTGGCGATGCGCTCACCGGTTTTCGGATCTTCAGCTCTGGGATTTCTCGCCATGATCCCGTCCGGCTATCCTGTGCGGGATGAAAGAACAAGACCTCGAGTTTTTAAAGCTCGCTTTGAGTCAGGCGAAAGCCGCCAGCGAGCGCGGCGAAGTGCCGGTCGGAGCCGTGCTGGTTGCCGCCGGCGGCGAAGTTCTGTCGAGTGCCGGAAACCGCATAGTCGAACTGCGCGATCCCACTGCGCATGCCGAAATGCAGGTGCTGCGTGCCGGCGCAGCAAAGTTGCGGAACGAGCGGCTGATCGGGACCACGCTGTATGTCACCCTTGAGCCCTGCGCGATGTGCACGGCGGCGATGAGTTTTGCACGTGTCGCGCGGCTGGTTTATGCCGCCTCCGATCCGAAAGGTGGCGCCGTGGAGCACGGACCGCGGTTTTTTGGACAGCCGACCTGTCATCACCGCCCGGAAATCCAGCATGGCGCATTGGCGGAAGAAGCAGGCGAACTGCTGCGCGCCTTTTTCCGCTCGCGGCGATGACTGTCAAAACCAGGACGGGGCCAGTGCCGGAAACCCCATCAGCAGCGTTTCGCGGCTGATGATCAGGCCAATCGCGGCTCCGACCAGGACATCTGAAAAGAAATGGGCCGTCAGCATCGCGCGTGTCAGAGCCAAACAGGTCGCGAGGAATAACCAAACTGGCGTCAGTACCGGCCAGATGGCGGAGACAATGACCGCGACGCAGAAGATGGTCATGGCGTGCCCGGACGGAAAAGAATCGTACTGCAATTGCCAGGTGAAGTAGCGGAAGCCGTAGAGTCCGTGCTGAAACTCGTCGCGCGGGCGACGCCGGCCGAGAAAAATCTTGATGCTGTGAAGAATCACGCTGGCGACAATGAAGCTTGCGAGAAGCGCCAGCGAATAATCCGAAATTTCCCGCAACAGCGGCGTTTCCCGGCTAAATGTGATCAGCAACTGCACCACGAGCCAGGCGAGCAGCGCGGCGATGATCCAGGGCAGACCTTTGGCCCAGTCGGTCACACGCAGCGCGTATTGAAACAGCGGACGATCCAGATTCTCGCGGCACCAATGCGCGCTTTTGCGGTCGATACGGAAGAATAACAGGCCTGCGATCAGGAACAGGATGGCCAGCACCAGCAGCATCGGGGTGGTCAGGATTTGCTTTTTCGCGCGATCGCCCGCCAGCCGATGTCGCGGCGGCAAAATCCTTCAGGCCAATCAATGCTGTCGATTGCCCGATAGGCTTTTTCCTGCGCTGCGACGACATCGTTTCCCAACGCGCAGACATTCAGGACACGGCCACCATCGGCATAAATCCGGCCGTCGCGTTGGGTGGTCCCGGCGTGAAAAATCTCGACGCCCTCGACCTGCCGCGCCTTGTCGAGGTCCCTGATCTCACTGCCTTTGACATAGGTACCGGGATAACCTTTCGCCGCCATGACGACGCAGAGCGCGGTTTCCTTGCGCCATCGCAAATCGATGCTGTCCAGCATTCCATCGCGCGCCGCGATCAGCGCCGGCAGCAGATCGGATTTCAGCCGCAGCATCAGCACCTGACATTCCGGATCGCCAAAACGGCAGTTGAATTCAATCAGTTTGGCTCCGGACTTGCCGATCATCAGCCCGGCATAAAGCACACCGCGATAGGGTGTGCCGCGCGCGCGCATTTCCGTGATCACCGGCTGCATCACGCGCGTGATGACTTCCTGTTCGATGTTTGCATCGAGGATCGGCGCCGGCGAGTAGGCACCCATGCCGCCGGTGTTCGGCCCGTTGTCGCCGTCATAGGCGCGCTTGTGATCCTGTGCGCCGGTGAGCGGAAGAATGTGTTCGCCATCACTGAGCGCGAACAGGCTGGCTTCCTGGCCTTCAAGGAATTCCTCGATGACCACTTCATCGCCGGCCGCCCCGAATGCGCCGCCAAACATGGAATAGATGGCCGCCGTGGCTTCGGCACGCGACTCCGCAATCACCACCCCTTTGCCCTGCGCCAGACCATCGGCTTTGACCACCACGGGATAACCCAGCGATTCGGCGAAACCGCGCGCAGATGCCGCGTCCTTGCAGCGCTTGAAAGCCGGGCCGGGAACGCCCGCCGCTTCGCACAGATCGCGCGTGAAGCCTTTCGATGATTCGAGCAGGGCTGCGGCCGCCGAAGGGCCGAGCGCTTTGATCCCGGCGTCTTCGAGCCGGTCGGCGAGGCCTGCCGACAAAGGCGCTTCCGGCCCGATCACGACAAAATCCACGCCGTTTTCCCTGGCATATGCCGTGATCCGGTCGAGCTCCATCGCGCCGATCGGCACGCATTCGGCAACTTCAGCAATGCCGGGATTGCCCGGCGCACAAATCAGCCGCGAGACCAGAGGGCTCGCCGAAATCGCCCAGGCGAGCGCGTGTTCGCGCCCACCCGATCCGACAAGAAGAATCTTCAAGCCATCATTCCCGCTGGTTTGCCCGGAAAGGGGCTGTATCATGCGCGCCATGATAGACGAAACGATTTTGGACATCGGCGAACAGACTTCGCCGGCCACCGGCAATTTGCGCGAATTTTCCGTCAGCGAGCTTTCCAATCACCTGAAGCGGGCGGTCGAGCAGGGTTTTTCCTGGGTGCGGGTGCGGGGCGAAATCTCCCGCGTGTCGAAGCATTCCAGCGGCCATTGCTATTTCGATCTCAAGGATGATCGGGCAGTCCTCGCATCAATCATCTGGAAGGGCACATTTCCGCGCATCAAGGTGAAGCCGGAACAGGGTCTCGAAGTGGTCTGCGGCGGGCGAATCACGACTTTTCCCGCGCAATCCAAATACCAGATCATCGTCGAAGAAATGGAGCTCGCCGGGCTCGGCGCGCTGATGGCGATGCTTGAGGCGCGCAAGAAGAAGCTGACGGAAGAGGGCCTGTTCGAGGCCACGCGCAAGAAGAACATCCCGTTTTTGCCGGATGTGATCGGCGTCATCAGTTCGCCCACCGGCGCGGTGATCCGCGACATCATGCACCGGCTGACCGACCGCTGCCCGAGACGGGTCTTGCTGTGGCCGGTGAATGTGCAGGGCGACCGGGCGGCGAGCGACGTTGCGGCGGCGATTCGCGGATTCAACGCTTTTCCCCGCAATGGTCTGCCGCGTCCCGACGTGCTGATCGTCGCGCGGGGGGGAGGATCATTCGAGGACCTGCTTCCGTTCAGCGAAGAAATCGTCGTGCGCGCCGCCGCCGAATCCGGAATTCCGCTGATATCCGCCGTGGGGCATGAGACCGACACCACACTGATCGACTATGCCGCCGACAAGCGCGCGCCGACACCGAGCGCTGCGGCCGAAATGGCGGTGCCGGTGCTGCGCGATTGCGCCGAGCACGTGGTTGGGCTTCATCAGCGGCAATTGCGCGCCATTTCGCGGGCGATGGATCAGCGCCAACGCCAACTGGCGGGTCTGGCCCGTTCGCTGCCACGGCTGGATTCGCTGTTTGCATTGCCGCGGCAGCGCTTTGATGCCTGTTCCGGCCGTTTGCGGCAGGCGCTGTTCGTCAATTTACAGCGGCACCGCGGACGGTTTTCGCGTGCCTCGGCCATGCTTCGTCCACGCGTCATCACCGCTGAAATCGAACGCGGTCAGGAGTGTGTCGCGGATTATATGGCGCGGATGCAGCGCGCATTCGATCATCGGATCCATCGCGCCGGCGCAAGCCTGGAAAGCTGTTCACGCATGCTGGAAAGCCTCAGCTATCGGTCGGTTCTATCGCGTGGTTTCGTCGTCGTGCGGGGTAAGGATGGCGGCTTGCGGCGGCGGGCGGCGGCGGTCGAAGAGGGCGAACGCTTGACGTTGACCTTTGCCGACGGTGAGGTCAAAGCGGTGCGTGACGGTGCGTCACCCAAATCGCGAAGAATTGGCTTTTTCCGCAGCAAGTCGCAGGGTGATCTGGGCTTGTAAGGCTTCGTTCCAAAGCTAAAATTGCCCCATGAACCAGTTCGAGCGCGATATCGGCGGCCGGCCAGCGGCCCTGCATTATCTGGATGGCGAATACCGGGTGATCTCGCCCGGCAGTTTCGTCATCTGTGCTGTCACGGGAGTGAAAATCCCACTTGAGGCGCTGCGCTATTGGAGCGTGGACTTGCAGGAAGCCTATGCCACGCCGGCAGCCGCGCTGAAGCGATTCCAGGAAAAGGGTCTCACGCCGAAATAGCCGGCTGAGCCAGCGCGCGTTTGCGCTCCGGCGCATTCTCCTTCACCCAACGCTTGTGAATCCACAGCCACTCGCCGGGAGCCTCGCGCACCCGATCTTCGATGAAGCGGTTTACAGCTGACGTCATAAGAAACACGTCGCGTTCGGAATCGCCGGTATTTGGCGGCTCAATTGGCGGGTAGATCTGCATGTGGAATTTCGCGCCACCGAGCCGGCGGTTTGCCACCGGCACAAGCGGCACGCCGAGTTTGAGCGCGATTGTCGCCGGGGCAGGCGTGGTGAATGCATCCCGGCCGAAGAACGGCACGCGGATACCTTCGCTCGCGCGTTGATCCGCCAACAGCAGGATGGTTTCGCCCTTGCGCAGAATCGAAAACACACGGAGCAGGCTCTGCCCTTTGGAAATCTGCTCCGGCATGCCCTTGCGTAGGCGCAAACCGTCGAGCCATTTACTGACATAGGGATTGTTGGCTGAACGCACGATCACCGCGCCCTTAAGGCCGTATTCGCGCGCGACGATCGGCATGATTTCCCAGTTGGCGAAATGCGCCGAGAACAGGATCATGCCTTTGCCGCGTGCGGTCGCGGCATAGAAGTTTTCGCCGCCGCTGACTTCGATCCGCGGGTTGGCTCCATTCCAGGAGATTTCGTCGAGATGGGCATATTCGGCCATCACCCGGCCGAGATTGTCCCACATGCTGTTCAGGATGATGCCGATTTCGCTCTCGGATTTTTCCGGATAGGCGGTGCGCAGATTTCGCAAGGGGCGACGCGAAAGAAATGTACGGCCGACGAGGTTGCGCCCGATCCATCCACCAATCGCAGAGGCCCGGTCGATCCCGAACATCCGGAAAAAACCGATCACGGCGAAAAATCCCGCGGCTTCGATGCGGTAACGAAACCGGCGCGATGCGTTCAGTTGTTCTAATTCAGCTTGCATGGATCAGGTGGTGCATGACGCGGTCAAGCAGGGAGTCAAGTTGCGCAGTGCCATCGAACAACATGCGGACCGGAATGGGAACGATGCCGTCGCGGCAATTGGGCGGAATGCGGACATGATCCTTTTCAGTTGTGACGAGCAACGCGTTTACGCCTTCTGCACGCGTTGCGAGTGATTGCAATTCACCTTCTGAATACGGGTGATGATCCGGAAATGCCGCGCTTCCCTCGAGTTCTGCGCCGTGATGAACAAGCATGTCAAAAAACTTCTGTGGCCGCCCGATCCCTGCGAACGCGAGGACTTTCTTGCCGCGAAACAGCTCCGGTACTTCCGGGACGAGCTTTGCCCGCAGAATTGGGCGGGGAAAAGGCGGCATTTCAGGCGAGCCGTCCCCGGACAGAATGATGGCATCGGCACGCGTAAGCCCGATCTGCACGGGTTCACGCAGTGGACCGGCCGGGATCACCTTGCCATTGCCGAATCCGGTGTTGGCATCAACAACGACGATCGCCAAATCCTTCGCGATCTGAAAATTCTGAAAACCATCGTCCATGACGATGAATTGCGCGCCGAGAGTACCGGCCAATTGCGCGCCTGCTGCACGGTTGCGGGCAACGATGGTCGTCGCATGTCGCGCGAGAAGCAGGGCCTCGTCACCGGTATCGGCGGCAGAGTGCCGCTTCGAATCCACCACGACAGGGCCGGAGAAGCGCCCACCATAGCCGCGGGTCAGGAATGCAACCCGTCCCTGACGCGCCAGCCGTCCGGCAATCGCGATGGCAGCCGGCGTTTTTCCGGTCCCGCCCGCCGTCAGATTGCCGATGCAGATGACCTGAGCCCTGGGCCTGTGTGGCCGGACATGACTTGCGCGCCAGCCGACGGACATGCCGTATATTGCGCCAATCGGGGCCAGCATGGCGGCGCAGAATTTCGCCGCCGCCGTTTTGCTGGTCCAGAATTCAGGCGCGCGCATGGCTCAGCAGGTCTTCGGCCGTCTGCACAGTGACTGCCAATGCGCCGCTGAGATTATCCGCATGGCTTTTTGCCAATTCGCCGATGTGGCGTGCGCCGGCGGCGTCTCGCACAAAATCAGCGGCTGTCCGCGGGAGTTGTCCGGGAGATTCAATTCTGCCGCTGCCCTGGGCGGAAAATAACAGGCGATATGTGTCGTCGAAATTAATGGTGTGCGGACCGGCGATCACCGGGACCGAAAGCCGCGCCGGCTCCAGCGGATTTTGCCCACCATGCGGGATGAGGCTCCCGCCAAGAAATGCCACGCGTGCGAGGCGATAGAACAGGCCCAGCTCGCCCATGGTATCGGCGATATACACTTCGGTTTCGGATGTGGGCAGCACGCCGTTGCTCCGGCGCACAGAGGAAAATCCGCGCGTCTGCGCCAGCGCTTCGATATCGCGTCCGCGCCCAGGGTGACGCGGTACGATGATGGTAAGCGCGTGGAATTGCTTCAGCGCTGCCGCGGCATCCAGCACGGCATCGTCCTCACCCGCGTGGGTGCTCGCAGCGAGGAAAACCGGCCTTTCGCCGATTGCACTGCGCAAGCTCGCAAGCGAAGATTCATTGGCCGGTAGCGGCGGCGCATCGGCCTTGAGATTGCCGGTGATGCGGACATTATGCGCGCCCAAACTTGTTAGCCGCTGTGCAACGGATTCATCCTGCGCGAGGCAAACATCAAAGACCGAAAATATCCGGCGGGCGAATCCCGGAAGCCGCTGCCAGCCGGCAAAGGAACGCGGCGACAGGCGGGCATTGACGAGGGCCAGCGGAATATTGCGGCGCCGCGTTGCCAACAGCAGATTGGGCCACAGCTCCGATTCGACAAACAATGCCAGATCGGGCCGCCAATGATCGAGAAACCGCGTGACGCTGCCCACAAGGTCTACCGGCGCATACTGGTGGAACGCGCGCGGCGGCAGCCGTTGGGCCATGAGTTCGGCCGAAGTCACGGTACCGGTGGTGACCAGAATCGATCGTCCCGGTCGTTCCAGGAGCTTTTGCGTGAGAGTCAGCGCAGCGAGCGATTCGCCAACACTTGCGGCGTGAATCCAGATTAGCGTGGCCGAGGGGCGGGGCAGGGACGAGACACCGCGCCGTTCGCCGAGCCGGCGCGGGTCTTCCTTGCCCCGGCGGACCCGATTGTGGAGCAGGGCAGGGACAGCCGGAGCCAGCGCCCCGGTCAATCCGCGATAGAGTGCCGCCGAAACAATGCCCGCCATGTCAGGCGATGGCTGCGGGCAGGATATCGTCGTCCCGCGATTCATTGTGATACAGCCGCGCATAGACGCCGCCGCGCGCCAGCAATTCGCGATGGGTGCCGGATTCCGCCACTCGTCCCTGATCGAGCACGAAAATGCGATCGGCATCCGTGACGCTCGCCAACCGGTGCGCGATCACAATTGTCGTGCGGCCCTTCATCAGCCGGCGCAACGCATCCTGCACCAGCCTCTCGTTCTCGGTATCGAGCGATGAAGTGGCTTCGTCGAGCAGCAGAATCGGCGCATCGCGCAGCATCGCCCGGGCAATCGCAACCCGTTGTCTTTGCCCGCCCGAGAGCCGCAATCCGCCTTCACCCACACGCGTTTCATAGCCTTGCGGCATCTGCATGATGAAGTCATGCGCCGCCGCTGCGGTCGCGGCCGCAATGACCTGATCCATCCCCGCATCCTCGCGGCCATAACCGATATTGGCTGAGATCGTGTCGTCGAACAGAAACGGCTCCTGCGTCACCAGCGCGATATGGGAGCGGAGCGAGGCAAGTGTGACCCGCGCAATGTCCTGATCGTCGATCAGTATGCGCCCTGAATCGGGTTCGAAGAAGCGGAGCAGAAGGCTGAATGCCGTGGTCTTGCCCGCGCCTGATGGCCCGACGAGGGCGATCTTCTGCCCCGGTGAAACATCGAAATCGAGTCTTTCGAGCGCCGCCTGCCCGCTGTGATAGGCAAACGCAACCTGTTCGAACCGCACCTGTCCGCCGAAAGGTGGAGTTGCGACATTGAGTGGTTTTGCGTCCGTTGCATCGACAATCGCGGGCTTTGCGTCGATCACGCCGAAAACGCGGGTCGCGGCGGCGAGACCCTCCGTGGTCACGGTCCAGAGCTGCGACAGATTCCGCACCGGCTGTTGCGCCAGCAGCATGGCACCAACGAACGATGCAAACTGGTTGGCCTGCAATCCGCCGTGCAGCCCCTCATAGCCGGCGTAGAGGAACGCTGCCGCGACAGCGAGACCGCCAAAGAAATCTGCGGCAGGAGCCGAAAGTGCGCGGGCTTTCAGCGAGCGCACCAGATAATGCAGCCGCTGATCGATGCGCGCTTCGGCGCG
>DASUHP010000080.1:0-40141 GCA_036273455.1 Micropepsaceae bacterium
GCATAGACATTCTGGACGTCGTCATGGTCCTCCAGCACGTCGAGCAATTTTATCAGCGTCTCCGCGGTTTCATCATCCACCGTGACCGTGTTTGCCGGACGCCAAACGATCTTTGCCGATTGCGGAGCGCCGAGTTTTGCCTCCAGCGCATCGCGCACGGCCGCGAAATCTTCCACCCGGCAAAGGAATTCATGTCCCTCGCTGGATGAAATGGATTCGTCGGCGCCCGCTTCGATAGCCGCTTCCAGCATGGAATCGGCATCGCCGACATTGCCTGGATAGACGATCAGTCCGACCCGGTTGAACATGAAGCTCACCGAGCCGTTCTCGCCGAGCGCCCCGTCATATTTGGAAAAGGCAGCGCGCACATCGGCGGCGGTGCGGTTGCGGTTGTCGGTCAGCGCTTCAACGATCATTGCGACGCCGCCGGGGCCAAATCCCTCGTACCGCACCTCTTCGTAATTCTCCGCTTCACCACCCAGTGCCTTTTTGATCGCCCGGTCGATGACGTCGCGTGACATGCTCTGAGCCTTGGCCGCGGCAATGGCGGCACGCAGCCGCGGATTGTGGGCCGGATCGGGCAGGCCCTGCTTGGCCGAAACCGTGATTTCGCGGGAAAGCTTGGAGAACAGTTTGGAGCGCTGGGCGTCCTGCCTGTTCTTCCGGAACATGATGTTCTTGAATTGTGAATGGCCGGCCATCTGCAAGTTCCATGGGTCGGCCGGTGAGATAAAACCGTCCGGGATTTCCTTCAAGAGCGCGCGAGTTCCGGTTGGGTTCAAGAAAAGGCGTATGAGTCCATCCGGAGGGTGCCGAAAGTGGTGCTGGAATGGAGCCGGACGGCCGACGAGCCGTCGCCCCCTGCACCCAGTGCTACGAATAGCGGCATGAAGTGGTCGTCGGCCGGATGGGCCTGGACCGCAAACGGCGCAAGCCGGCGATAATTCACCAGGTCTTCCGTCCGCTGTTCGGCCAAAGCAGTGTGAATCCAGTCGGAAAACTGGTGCACCCAGGGAGCTTCCGGCGCGTTCACGCCCGTTCGGTCGAGCAGGCGCAGGTTATGCGTGAGGCTCCCGGTGCACAGAACCAGAAAATCATCCCGCAGGCCCGAAATTGCCTGCCCAAGCTGAAGATGATGTGCCGGTCCCAGGGGGCTTTGAATGCTGAGCTGTACCACCGGGATATCGTGGTCCGGATACATCAACAGCAGTGGCACCCAGGCGCCATGGTCCAACCCGCGCTGATCATCCGCGATGGGGCGAAACCCGGCATGCTGGAGCGCCGATATTGTCCGGCCCGATAATTGCGCCGAACCCGGTGCCGGATAGCGCATGCGATAGAGCGCGTCCGGGAAGCCGTAGAAATCATGAATCGTATCGTTGGTTGCAACGCGATTGACGGCTGGCGTTTCGGTGTCCCAATGCGCCGAAACGGCAAGGATCGCTTTTGGTTTTGGCAGGGTTTTGCCGAGGCCGGAAATGAATGTGCGCGCCGGGCAATCGTCCAGCGGCAGAGTCGGTGCGCCATGCGAAATAAACAGGCTCGGCATCATCGGAACGGCACCTACGCAGGTTCAGGAGCGGGTTTTTACCGCTTTTCGGAAGCGTTTGCGCTGCGACGCGATCTCGTGCTCCAGCTCGTTTTGGCGACTCTCCACGTCCTGTTCGCGTTTGCGCTGTTCGGCGCGCAAGCTCTTTTCGCGCCGTTCAAAATCCCCTCGCATGGTTTGCCGTTCCTGCTTGAGTTGCGCCAATGCGTGTTCGGCGGCCTCGAGTTTGCTGCGGTCCGGTGGTTTTCTCGCAACCGGCTTTGCGCGGTGGGACCGGGTGGGCTTTGGCGGGGGCGGCTGCTCTGAGAACGCATCCTTCGATCCTGCCAGCCGCTTCAGGACAACACCCGGTTTGGCGAGTGCCAAGGCGATCGCATCGGGATCGGACGCCGGCTTTGCGGTGCCGTCGCGGAACAGGTTTTGCCGCGAACCCCAGGCCTGCAGCGCCGCCTTTTGCGATCGTGCTGCGACCACAGTGTCGAAAAAGCCGAGATGGGCCTGGAAAGTTTTCAGCCGGGGCATGAGGAGTTAACGCGGGTCTGGCCAGGTGGTTTGGCGCGGAACTGCCAGGGAAAGCGTTTCGGTAGTTGCAACCAGGCGCGGCCGGTGTTTCATCACCATCCTGTTCAGACATGAATGCCATGGCAACACCGCCGATTACCCTGCATGACATCGAGGCCGCGGCCGCACGCATCGCCGGCGCGGTGGAAGTCACCCCGGCGCGGCATTCACGGATTCTTTCGGACATCGCCGGGGCCGAAATCTTCCTTAAATTCGAAAACCTGCAATTCACCGCTTCCTTCAAGGAGCGGGGTGCGCTCAATAAATTGCTTGCATTGAACGATGACGAGCGCCGGCGCGGTGTGATTGCGATGTCGGCCGGCAATCACGCGCAGGGTGTAGCTTATCACGCCGGCAGGCTGGGCGTTCCTGTAACCATTGTCATGCCGGAAGGAACGCCGTTCACCAAGGTGAAGCACACACGCGAATTCGGCGCGCAGGTGGTGATCGAAGGTGCGACTCTGTCGGATTCCCATGCCACCGCCCAAAAGCTGGCCGAAAGACATGGACTGGTGCTGGTCCATCCCTATGACGATCCGCTGGTGATTGCCGGACAGGGGACAACGGCACTGGAATTTTTTGCCCAGGTGCCGGAGCTCGACACGCTGGCGATTCCGGTGGGCGGCGGCGGACTGATTTCCGGAATGGCGGTTGCGGCGCGCGCGATTCAGCCCGGAGTGCGGATTTACGGCGCCGAATGCAAACTCTACCCGGCCATGCACAACGTTCTGACCGGGGATGATTTGCCATGTGGCGGGCAGACAATTGCCGAGGGCATTGGCGTGAAAGAACCGGGGACCATCACGCGCGCCATCATTGCCAATCTGGTCGAGAACATCCTGCTGGTCGAGGAAAGCGCGATTGAAGCGGCCATTGTCCGCCTGCTCGAGATCGAGAAGACACTGGCGGAGGGGGCGGGCGCCGCGGCGCTGGCGATGGTGCTCGCAAGCCCCGCGATTTTCCGCGGGCGCAATGTGGGGATCGTGATTTCGGGCGGCAATATCGACATGCGCCTGCTGTCGAACGTCATTTTGCGCGAACTGGCGCGCGAAGGACGAATCCTGTCGCTGAACATTGCCATTGAAGACCGTCCGGGCTTGCTCGCGCGCGTGTCGAATACCATTGGCGAGGCGGGGGGAAATATCCTGGAGGTGTCGCACAACCGCCTAATGACCGGCGCATCCGCCAAATCGGCCGATCTTGGGCTGGTGGTGGAAGCGCGGGACAGTGCGCACGCGGGGGAGATCGTCGCCAACCTGCAACAGGCCGGATTTGAGGTGCGCGAGCAGGCAGTGCGGGCAATTTTGTCCCCGGTCGTCCCCGGCGGGGTGAGTCACTAAAAGCCGGCCGCGGCAATCCGCAGTATAATACGGCGGCGAATCCCTGCTAATGCAACGTTGATGAAACCGTTGGACAAGAACCAGCAAAGCGTCACGCCGGCGCCTCAGCCATGGCTGATCCGCGCGGAATGCCCCGAGGACGCGGCCGCGGTCGACGCGCTGGTGGACCTTGCGTTCGGCCCCGGCAGATTCGCCAAGACCGCCTACCGGTTGCGCGAAGGGGTTTGGCCTGAGGCGCGGCTGTCTTTCGTGGCACAGGACGGGGGTGGAGATGCGCTGTGGGGCTCCGTGCGTTTTTGGCCGGTGATCGTTGGTCAGACTTCCGCCCTCCTGCTCGGTCCGCTGGCCGTCGTCCCCCAACTGCGTGGCCGGGGAATCGGAATCTCACTGATGCAGCATGGCATCCGCGCCGCCGCGGGCCTGGACTACGGCGCAGTCGTTCTCGTGGGTGACGAACCCTATTACGCCAAAGCCGGATTTGCGCGGCTGGCACCGGGCCAAATCCGGTTTCCGGGGCCGGTCGATCCGGACCGCGTTCTTGGACTATCGCTGAATGGCGAGACGCTCGCGTCCCTGGCCGGCGACGTAAAGCGACCGCGCATCGACGACGCCGTCTGCGCGAGTTCGGTCGCGGTGGGAAAATAGAAGCGAGAAACGATAACTCTCGCTTCTCGTTATTTATCGGTATAGGTGAACGGCTGGATCGCCGGGCCGCAGCCGGCGATGTTGGGCGGTGTGCCACCGGCCTCCTGATCCATGCGCGTGAGGTTGAACAGAAGCGATTCCACGAAGCGCGATCCGTTCGGCGTCGTATAGTCGCCATTGGCGGGCAGAATGGTCACCGACTGCTCATATAGCTTGCCGCCGCGGAAATAAAACGTCGTCAGATTGCGGCCGCCATTATTCGGCATATCCATGGTGATACGGCGGCCATAGGTCGCGCCGCGCACAACCGGTTCGATTCGCGCCGTGTCATTGCCGATCATCTTGCCGTTGCGGAGGCCGTGGTCGTCGGCATCCGTGTGCTGGAAAATCGCTTCTTCCAGGATGGAGGCGCCGTCGGCAACGCGGTCGGAATAATCGGCCACCAGCACGCGGTAAATGATGTTGTCGTCGGTCGCGGTATAGGTGTGGGCGGACAGCGCAGCCCCATGGCGCGGCATGGAAAATTTGACTGTTTCCATTTTCGGCACGGAGGGGAACTGGGTCGCGAAATTGTCCGACGGGCAGGCGTAATAATTCCAGGCCGCGTTGGCCGGAGCCGCAGAAACCAGCAAAGCCGCAACAGTCAAGGCAATCCCACGCATTCCCGTTCTCCCAAATGGTCGCGTAAGTTGAAACTTTCTGATAATATCTTAATCCGTGGAACCAGGCCACTCGGCTTTTCGGGGAGAATTTCCGAATGAAGGTTCGTGCGATTGCGTGTGCATTGGCCGGTCTTCCGCTGATCGCGGCGCCGTCATTCGCGCATCATTCCTTTGCCATGTTCGACCCGGATCAGCTGATCACCAAGCCCGGCGTGGTCAAGGAATTCGAATGGACCAATCCGCATGTCTGGCTGCATGTGCTCGCGCCCGACGCCAGCGGCAAGCCGGTCGAATGGTCGTTCGAGATGCAGGCCACTGCACAGGCGAGTTCGGGCGGCTGGAAACCGGACACGGTGAAACCCGGCGACAAGGTGACTGTGGAATTTCATCCGCTCAAGGACGGATCGCGCGGCGGTGAACTGGTTGCCGCGACCTTGCCCGACGGAAGGCGCCTCGGTTCTTCGGCGACGAGACCCGCTCCGGCGCGCTGATTCAACGGATTTCAAAAGGTGGGAGACAAACGCATGAACATCAAATCGTTTGCACTGGCTGGCATCGCGCTTGCAATCGCAACACCAGCGTTGGCCCATCATTCCTTCGCCATGTTCGATGCCCAGAAGAACATCACGGTGACGGGTGTGGTGAAGGAACTGGAATGGACCAATCCGCATGTCTGGATTCATGTGATGGCGCCGGACGAGAAGGGCGTTGCACGCGAATGGGGATTCGAGATGCAGGCGATCCAGCAGGATATGGCCGGCGGATGGCGTCCGGATTCGGTCAAGCCGGGCGACAAGGTGTCGATTGAATTCCATCCGCTGAAGGACGGCACCCGCGGCGGTCAGCTGGTCTCGGCGGTTCTTGCCAATGGCACCAAGCTTGGCGGACCGGTGCGCCGTCCGGGCGCGCAAAATTAAGCCCCGGGAGCAACCTCAATTTTGCCGCCGGATGCGACGGCGCGGCAAGCGGTGGAGACGCATGGATGAAAGCTGCTGTTGTCATGCTGATGACTGCAGTGATGGCCGCTCCGGTCACGGCATCGGCGCACCATTCATTTGCGATGTTCAATCGCGACCAGACGATGTCCGTGACCGGAATGGTCAAGGACTATGAATGGGCCAATCCGCATGTCTGGATTCACGTCATGGTCACCGATGACAAAGGCGTGCCGCGCGAATGGGGTTTCGAGATGCAATCGATCGCCCAGGATTCGCGTGCCGGTTGGCGGCCTGACAGCGTCAAGCCTGGGGACAGGATCACCGTTGAATTCCATCCGCTGAAGGACGGGACGCGGGGCGGGCAACTGGCGAGCGCTGTTCTCGCCAATGGTACGCGGCTTGGACCGCCCCCGGCCGATGGCTTTCTCAGTCAAAAGCCGGGCGACGGCGGCATTTGACCCAGGGGAGAGTCAAGATGAAATTGCGCGTTTGCGTATTGGCAGGATTGTTTGCGTCAGTCTTTGCCGCTCCGGCTCTCGCGCATCATTCCTTTGCCATGTTCGATCGGGAAAAAGCAGTCAGCATGACAGGCATCGTGAAGGAATATGAATGGACCAACCCACATGTCTGGATTCATCTGATGGCGCCGGATGCAGCGGGCACACCGCGCGAATGGTCTTTCGAAATGCAGTCGGTGCAGCAGGATTCCTATGCCGGCTGGAAGCCTGACAGCGTCAAACCGGGTGATAAGGTAACGATCGAATACCACCCGTTGAAGGATGGTTCGCGCGGCGGACAACTCATGAGTGCAACGCTTGCCAATGGACAGCATCTCGGTCCTCCAGCAAATCCGGCACTCGTGTTCCCGCGTCCTCCGGCGACACAGCCGTAAAGTTTTTATCAACAGCTTTTTGGATTCGCCGCTGCGTGTTGGTGGAGCTTTTGCCCTTTCTTAAGGGCCGCCCGCGTAGCGTGCCCGCGAAGGTTCATTTGGCCGGAGAGCAATGGCGCGGCGCACAGAAGCCCACCAACGCCAACTTGTCAGTTACGTGGTTGGTACCGACGGCAATCCGCTGACGGTGTCAGATCTGCCGCCGCCAAACACGAGGCGGTGGGTGATCCGCCGCAAGGCAGCCGTCGTTGTCGCCGTCAGGGCAGGTTTGCTCACGCTGGATGAAGCGTGCCGTCGCTATCGGCTGACGGTCGAGGAATTTCTCGCCTGGCAGCGCGCGATCGAGAGCTTTGGCACCCCCGGGCTGCGCGCCACCCGGATTCAGCAATATCGGTTTTAAGCTTTCGCCGTGAATCCGCTATTTTGCCGAAGGGCAAAGGCGGAGGACAGCATGGCTAGGAAGAACGAGGCAGGTAATCGACGCGTTTTCTGCGCCGAACCGGCGGCCACTTCGGCGGAAAACGCGTTGGCGCGGCGCGCATTCCTGAAAACTGCGGCCATGGGTGCGGGCGCGATCGGCCTCGCGCCGGAATGGATTCCAGGCGCCAAAGCTGCCGATGCCGGAAAGCATGAAACAGCGGGCGGCCAGACCGTCACACTGGCCAATTATGCCGCCGCGTTGCGTTACGAGGACCTTCCGGCATCCGTGGTGCGCCGGACCAGGGACTGCATCACCGATACGGTGGCGGCGATTTTGTATGGCGAGAAGCTGCCGTGGAGCCGCATCATCATCGCGCATGCGCAACGCACGGGCCCCGGTGGAAAGAGCCAGATCCTGGGGGCAGGCAGCGCTCCGGTACAGGCGCCGCTCGCGGCCCTCGCGCATGGCGCCATGGCTCATGCCTTTGAACTCGACAATCTGACCGATCCCGATTCGGGCTCGCATCCGGGTGCCACCATGTTCTCGTCCGCGCTTGCGGTCGCGCAGGAGCATGGCGGCAGCGGGCGCGATCTCATTACCGCGATGGCCGCGGGCGGCGAGGTGATGATCCGCATCGGATCGGCGGGGAAGGACACCATTGAACCGCATGGATTTCACGCGCCCGGCGCGACGGGACCATTCGGCGCCGCGATTGCTTCGGGGAAAATCCGGAAATTCGACGCCGGCAAAATCCGCAACGCCATGGGCATCGCGGGATCGCTTGGTGGCGGGCTGATGGAATTCGCCCATGCACCCGAGGGCGCCATGGTCAAGAAACTGCATCTCGGGCGCGCCGCGGAATCCGGTGTGCTCGCCGCCAGTCTGGCCGATGGCGGATTCACCGGCCCGTCCACCGTTGTCGAAGGTCAGGAGGGCTGGCTGCATGGATTTTCCAATGACTGGGATACGGACATCCTGACCCGCGGCCTTGGGCAGGATTTCCTGATGCTGCACATCATGCTCAAGCGCTTTGCATGTCACATCACCGCGCACCGCCCGGTGGAGGCGATGCTCGATCTCAGGCGCGACAACCGTTTTCCACCCGAGGATGTCCAGTCGATCGTGATTGTGGGAAACCGCCGGCTGGCGACCACCAACAATATTCCGGTGCCCGCGGATGCGCTGCTGGCGCAATACAGCATTCCGTTCTGTGTCGCCCTGTCGCTGTACCGCAATCCGGTCGATCCGGATTCGTTCGACGATCGGGTGCACCGGGATGCGCGGATTCTCGCGATGGCGGCGAAAGTGAAAATGGAAATCGTCGATGGTCAGCCCAATGACGATCTGACCAGCGTGGTCTCTGTTGTGCTGAAGGACGGACGCAAGCTGACGCGCCGCGCGACGGAATTTTCCGGTACTCCGGCCAATCCGCTGGACGAAGCGGGGTTACGCGAGAAATTTATGCTGCTGGCAAAACGCTATCCGGCACCTGCGATGACCCGGCTGTTCGACCGGTTGCAGGTGATCGAGGCCGAACCGGATCTCGACTGGCTCACCGTTCCGGCGGCATAGACGCCATAAACAACCGGTTGCTGTGGTGGTTGACACCGGGTGCGCCGACTAAGAGATTATGCGAATTCGGCAACAGGAGTCCGTATGAACTGCCCGAATTGCGATTCCGCGCTGGTTCAAAAAAAGCGCGATGGCGTCGAAATGGAAGTTTGCCCGTCCTGCCACGGGATGTGGCTTACTGCGCAGGAGTTGGTCGAGCTTGAGGACGAGGTCTTTGATTTCGGCGACGATGAGAAGGGCAGCCTGATGTTCGGCTCAACGCCGACCACCCGGAAGTGTCCGCAATGCGGCAGTCCGATGAAAAGCTTTCAGTACAGGCTGTACGACCTTGAAATGGATTTTTGCGGAGCAGGACACGGTTATTGGTTGGCGGCGGACGAGGACAAACGGGTTCTGGAGTTGATGAAGAAGGAAGAGAAAAACCTCGGCAGAAAGGTTCTCGCCGAGGACCGCTTTGCTGCACATCTTCGTTATCTGCGTTCAGGCTCGGTCATGGACAGAATTCGCGATTTGGTACGAGTGGCGATCGATCCCAAACCGAAGCCGCGCTAGCTGGCCGCCAGCTTACGCGCGGCATCGATCCCGTGGCGGGCGCTCCTGCCGTGGGGTCAACAGAGTTACCGGCGCGGCTTTCTGTTGCCGCGAGCACGTGCGCGCACACGCACTGGTATGCGCTCGCCAGGATCGGCGGCGTACCGAGCGGCGAGGAGCGAAAAGCCAATAAGAACAATGCACACATCCAGTAACAACATGGGGACACCCGGCGATTAGCCTCTCCTGTCGTTAACGGAACTCGCCGAAGATAGGTTTCAGGACCGGCCGGGACCGTCCGGGAATGTTGCAAGGCCAGCCCTATCAGCTATTGAAAATGTGAGTTCGGCCCCGTGGCGGAATGGTAGACGCAACGGACTTAAAATCCGTAGCTCAGAAACGGGCGTGCCGGTTCAAGTCCGGCCGGGGCCACCAGCCTTCGCTCGCTTCGCGAGCTACGGCTCGGCAAGCCAGCCTTCGGGCTCCGCGGCTTTCGCCGCTCCGGCCGCGAGCTACGGCTCGGCAAGCCAGCCTTCGGGGCTCGGAAGGATGCGGCGCCGGCTGAATATGCCGTAAATTTGCGGGCTATGACGGCTCCGTGGGTCATGCAAAACTTGACCCAAGAGCGGCCTCCACCAATCTGCGGGGCAAGCGAAGGGAAAAATCCGGCATGGCCCTGGTAAAAACCGCGCAAATTTCACCCGTTGCGGCCGCCGCCCCACATGTGCCGGCCGCAAAAGCGAAGCCGCGGGTTCGCAGCGCGGCTGCAGGTGCGGCGCCGGAAAAGCTCACCGAGCGGATCGCGGCCGCCACCGAGGAACTCGCCAGCGGTATCACACAGGCTTCAGCGGCTGCCGAACAACTCCGCCGGTCGATGGAACAAATTGCCGCCGGGGCTGAGGAGGCCTCTGGCGCTTCCGAGGAACAGGTGGCGGCGATGCGCAGCATCGTCGCAAGTCTGACGGCGGCCCGCAACCATGCAGAAGTGGCGCGCCGGCGGACGGAAGCCGTGCAAGTCGTCGTGTCCGAAAGCGCGGTGCAGATTTCGGCCTCGGTGCGGGGGATCGAACGCAACGCGGAGCGCCAGTCGGACACCGTTCAACGGATCACAACGCTGGACAATCGGGCGCGCGAACTGGGCGACATGACGCGATCGGTCACCGAAATCGCGGATCAGACCAATCTGCTGGCGCTGAACGCCGCGATCGAGGCATCCCGGGCCGGGGAACATGGCCGCGGTTTTTCGGTTGTCGCGGATGAGGTGCGCGCACTCGCCGCGAGCGCCGACAAAAATGCACGGGAAATTGCGTCTGTGTCGCAACAGATTCAGGGTGTCGTTACCGGCGCGGCGCAGGCTCTGCGGACGGCTGCGGAAACGGCGGCCGATGAGGCGAAATCCGGCGCCGAAGTCGGGGTCAAGCTTGATGCCATCCGCGAGGAGATGTCGCGCATCGCAGAAGAGAGCCAGGAAACGGTCACGGCGGCCATCGAGGCCGAGCGCGCCGCAGTCGAAGCCCATCGCGGGGCTGAGCGCGTGGCGAGTGCAGCCGAACAACAATCGGCCGCGGCGACAGAAGCGCAGACCGCGTTGCAGCAACAGGTACAGTCGCTCGAACAGGGGCAGATGGCCACGAGGGCGCTCGCCAAACTTACGACCGAGTTGAAGAATCAGGCGAATCAATCGGCGACCGCGGAACAGATCAGCGCGTCAGCCGAAGAGCTCTCGGCAACCGTGCAGGAATTATCCGGTGCCGCGAGTGAGATCATGGCGGCCGTCGAGCAGATCAGCCGTGGGACGGAACACCAGGCGGCTACGACGCGACAGAGTTCGGCCGCGTTGGCGCAAATCGAGCGCAGCGCGACAACCGCGCAGAGGAATGGCACGACGACGACCGAGCGTGTGCATCGGATGCAGGCCGCGCTTGCCGATTGCCGCGCATCGGTGGAGCGGCTGCTTACCGGCGTCAATGCCGCATTGGCAAGCGGAAAAAGCAGCCTCGACACCGTCGGCGACATCGACGCAATGGCGCGCAATATCCAGAACATTGTCGACGGAATAGCCTTGATCGTCGTGCAGACGAACATGCTTGCGGTGAGCGGTTCGGTTGAGGCGGCCCGCGCCGGCCATGCCGGCCGCGGTTTTGCCGTGGTCTCCAGCGACATCAGAAATCTGGCCAATGATGCATCGCTGAGCGTTGCACATATGCGGGAGACGGTGCGCGAGATTGCGGGCGACCTGTCGGCTCTGAGACGGGACCTGGAACAGATCGCGGCCGCCCTGGAGGTGGAAGTGCGGAACAATCGCGCGATCCACGCAACTTTGGCGAAGCTCGATGCCGATATGGACGAGTTGGGCAACGCCAGCCGATCGATCCTGCAGGGTGCCGAGTCCGTTCTGTCCGCGGCGGCGCAGGGAAATGCCGGAGCGCGGCAGATCGCGTCAGCCGCAGAAGAGACCAGTGCGGCGGCACGCGAGTCCGCGACCGCTTCCGCCGAGCAGGCGCGTAGCGCCGAGGACCTCGCCGCCGCCATCGAGGAGATCGCAGCGCTGGCGGTCGAACTGCAGACCGCCAATGGTTGAAATCGCGGGTGGTGACATCCGCCGCTTCGTGACGTTTCGCGTCGGCTCCGAGCGCTATGCGGTTGCCGCCGAAAACGTTGCGGAAGTGATCCGAATGCCGCTTGTATCGCGGGTGCCGCAGAGCCCGCGCGCCCTTCTCGGTGTGGCCAATGTCCGCGGGACGGTGCTGCCGGTCGCCAGCGTCAGCGCCCTTCTCGGCCGCGATGGGGCGGACGCCGGGCGTGATGCGCTGGTTTTCGAAGGCGCTTCTTCCTTCGCGCTATCGATCGAAAGTGTGGAAGCTTTGTCCGAAGTTGCTGCCAACGCGATTGACCGGGCGCAGGGTGAACTGAACGCGCTGCCGGGCGAGCGCATCGAGGGTGTATTCCGGAGCGGCGCGCACGACGCCGTCACCAAAATCGTCGATGTCGGGCGGCTTGTCGCGGAGGCGTTTGCCCGCGTCTCGCCTGCGCCAACAGCCCGTATTCGAACCGCCAGGGAAGTGGCGCCCGTTGCATCCGAAGCGGTCGAACTGCGGAAGCTGGTCACGTTCGATGTCGCAGGCCAGGAATTTGCGCTCGAACTCCGTCACGTGCGCGAAATAATTGCTGTGCCGGGAAGCGTCACGAACGTTCCGTCGAGCGAAGCGGCCGTATTCGGAGTCGTCCAATTTCGCCAACGGCTCGTGCCGCTGTTCTCGCTACGATCACTCCTCGGTCTCCCGACCAGGGACGCGGCAAATCGCAACGTGATCATCACGGTTATTCGCGGTGCGCTCGCCGGACTGGTTGTCGACGGTCTGCGCGCGGTGATCGGTGCTTCGCCGGAGCAGTGCGAGGAACTGCCACCCGTGCTCGGCGCCCGCATGGGCGGAGAAGCAAGGATATCGGAGATTTATCGCGCCGGGCAGGGGCGGCTGGTGGCTATCCTGACGCCCGAGCATCTTTTCAGGGGTGATGTGATGCAGCGATTACGGGAGATTCCCGAAGCCGCGTCCCAGGACGGTCATGCGGAGGCCGACGCAGACGAACGTCAGTTTGTGATCTTCCGCCTGGGTGAGGACGAATATGCCTTACCGATCGAGGCTGTCGACGAGGTTGGACGCGTTCCTTCCGAAATCACGCGGCTGCCGAGGACACCGGGCTTTCTCGAAGGGGTGGCGAATCTCCGCGGCGACGTATTGCCGGTCCTGGATCAGCGAAAGCGCTTTGACATGCCGGCAGGCCAAAACGAGGCTGCCCGGCGACTGTTGGTGGTGCGCAGCGAAAAACATCGCGCGGGCCTGATTGTCGATGGTGTCTCGGAGGTGCTTCGCGTGGGAGCGGACGCCATCGATACCTCTTCGGCAGACGGTTGGGACACGACAAGGCTGGTGCATGGCGTTGTCAAAGAAGCACAAAGCCAGCGCCTGATTGTCGTCCTTAATGCGGGTGAGTTGCTGTCGCGTTCCGAGCGGGCGCTGCTCGATGCGTTTGAAGCCGATCAGCGCCGGCCGGGCGATGACCAGACTTCTGATCGTTGACGATTCGGCCTTGATGCGGAAGCTGCTCGGCCGGATTTTTTCGGCCGAGCCGGAATTCGAAATTCAATTCGCACGCAACGGAATCGAGGCTTTGGAATTATTGAAAAGCTTCCTTCCCGACGTGATCACGCTGGACATTCACATGCCGCAAATGGACGGCCTGTCCTGCCTCGACCGGATCATGGTGGAGCGGCCCTGTGCGGTCGTCATGCTGTCGTCGCTGACCGCCGAAGGCGCGGACGAAACGATGCGTGCGTTCGAACTGGGAGCGGTGGACTTTGTCGCCAAACCGACCGGCGCGGTAACGGTGCGGGTCGATGAATTCGTGCCCGAACTGCTGGAAAAGGTTCGTTCGGCAGCAGGCGCCAAATTCAGCAGCGCGACGCGGCTCAAAGATCGCGTGCGGCACAATATGGCCAGGGGGACGGTTTCACAGCGGCGAGCGGCGCGGAAAAGCGTCCTGCCTGTGGAAGCGGCTCCCGGAGCGGAGGGACTTGTCCTTGTGGGTACATCGACCGGCGGCCCTCCTGCGCTCGAAGAACTCCTGACACGCCTGCCGGCAAATTTTCCCTGGCCGATCGTCATCGCCCAGCACATGCCGCCGACATTCACCGGGGCGCTGGCCAGGAGGCTCGATCAGCTCTGTGCGATTGGCGTACGCGAGGTCACGGAACCCAAGCTTCTGGAGCCGGGTTGCGCTTATGTCGGAAATGGTGGCGGTGACGTTGTGGTCTCGCGCAAAGCGGCCGGGTTGATGGCCGCGCCCGCGGCGCCGAGCCCGGAATATCTCTGGCGTCCAAGTGTCGATCGTCTTGTGCGCAGCGCAATGGACTGTGTCGCGCCTGCGCGTTTGATCGGTGTACAGATGACCGGCATGGGAAATGACGGGGCCGAGGCGATGGCGTTGCTGCACACGCGTGGCGGACGGGTCATAGCGGAATCGGAACGGACGGCGATCGTCTGGGGCATGCCGGGCGAGCTTGTGAAACTTGGCGGCGCCGACTGGATTTTGCCGCTGCCGGACATCGCAACGAAATTGAACGCATTGGCGCCTACAGATGCCGCTGACACGCAAGACTCCTGAGCAGCCACCGCTGAAACCGGCCGAGCCGGACGTCGCCCAGCTTACGAGCCGCGATGCTGATGCGAGATGGGCCGCAGCCCGCGCCGCCGGCGATGACCCGGCATCCGCTTCTGCGTTGTCACGGGCACTGGCTGTGGAGGTGGACAGGCGGGTGCGCCATGCGATCGTCGGCAGCCTGGTGCGGATCGGGTCGCCTGCGAGCGTCGAGGCCATATTGCCGTATCTTCGCTCGGACGATGCGGATTTGCGCACGGCGGCGCTCGATGCCCTGCGTGAAATGCCGGAACCCGCAATGCCGATTGTCCACGGCCTGTTGCAGGATCAGGACGCGGATGTCCGAATCCTCGCCTGCGATCTGCTGCGCATATTTCCCGAGGGCAAACAGGCCGAGGCGCTGATCCGGGACGTTCTGAATTCCGAGCCGGTCGCGAATGTCTGCGCCGCGGCGGTCGAAGTGCTGGCGGAAATCGGCAGTGCGGAGTCCGTACCGTACTTGCACCGCTGTGCGGAACGATTTCCCGATGACCCGTTTCTGGCGTTTTCGATTCAGGCGGTTGCCGCGCGGATCGCGGCTCGAACATGAATTCAGACGAGCTGCAACGGCTCTGCGACTTCATCTATCGGCATACGGGAATGATGTTCACGGAGTCGAAGGGCTACTATGTCGAGCGCCGTGTTGGCGACCGCATGCAAGCAACCGGCGCGGTTTCGTTCGACGATTATTTCGCCCGTTTGCGGGCCAATGCGACAGGGGAAATAGAACAGCTGATCAATGCGTTCACGGTGAACGAAACCTTCTTCTTCCGCGAAGATCACCAGCTACGCTGCCTGACCAGGGATTTGCTCACCGATCTGACGGCGGGACGGCGGGCATCGAGCGTGATACGCATCTGGTCGATCCCTTGTGCGACCGGCGAAGAGCCGTTTTCCATTGCCGTCTGGCTGCTGGAGAATTGGCCGCAGATTGCTCTTTTTGATGTGGAAATTGTCGGTTCCGATATCGACACGCGCACGCTGAGTGAGGCCAGGGAAGGAATTTTCGGCAAGCGGGCGCTGATGCGTCTCGACCCGGCTCTCATCCGGAAATATTTCACTCCATATGGCGAAGACCAATGGAAAATCATCGACGAAATTCGCGAGGCGGTCCGGTTCAGCCGCGTCAATCTGATCGACCGGCAGGAAATGCTCGCACAGGGTCCCTTCGATGTCATTTTCTGCCGCAATGTCCTCATATATTTCGACGATGCTTCGCGCCGTATCGCGGCGGAAAACTTGTACGATTGCATGCATGATGGAGCATATGTCTGCCTCGGACACAGCGAATCCATGAGCCGGATCTCGCCGCTGTTCGATGTCAGCCGTTTTGAGGATGCCATCGTGTATCGCAAGCCATTGAGCGGCCGCCGTGACTGACGCTCCAGCAAAAATCCTGATTATCGACGACGCCTCCCTGGTCCGGCTGTATTACCGCAACGCGTTCGAAGCGGCCGGATTTGCCGTGGCCGAGGCGCTGAACGGCATCGAAGCGATGGAGCTTTTGTTGACCGACGGTGCCGACCTGATGGTGGTCGATATCAACATGCCCCAGATGGACGGGATAACCTTCCTGCACAGATTGCGCGCGCAACAAGCGAAGCTGGCATCGATTCCGGCGATCGTGATCAGCACGGAGAGCGGCGCGAGCGATCGGGAGGCGGCGCGCCAGGCGGGAGCAAATTTCTATATTGCAAAGCCGGCGACGCCGAATCTCCTCGTCGAAACGGCACGGCTGCTTTGCGGTCGGCCGACATGAACGAATTCCTCGAAGTCTTTGTCCAGGAATCGCGGGAGCTCGCTTCGCAGGCAAGCGAGGATTTGCTGGCGCTGGAGCGGCATACCGGCGACCGCGGCCGGCTGGATTCGGCTTTCCGTGCCTTTCACACGATGAAAGGCGGCGCCGGGATCGTCGAATTCGAGCCGATGGCGCGGGCGCTGCATGGCATCGAGGAATTGCTGGCGCGCGCCCGAAGCGGCGACACGCCGGTCAACGCGGCGCTGATTGGCAATTGCCTCAGCGCACTCGATCTTGTGCATGCCTGGCTGAACGCCATTCAGGCGCAGGATGCGCTCCCGGCAAACGCCGCGCCGGAGGCCGACCGTTTCCTGCGCCGTCTGCAGGGTGGCAATCGCGCAGTTGCCGCGCGTCAGCCGGGCGTGGGAAATTTGGGGCTCGCGCACGACCTTCTTCGCCAGCAGATGCTGATTCTCGCCGACGAGAAAGGCGCAAATCGGGCCGGCCGCTTCGCGGCGGCCATTCATGCGGCTACCAATATTCTTCGCGCTCTCGGGCGGCCGGAGGAAGCGGAGCAATTGGTTGCGATTGCGGCATCCTGCGAACAAACCGGTGACATTCGTGCCCTGCGCGCGATGCTTGCAAATGCCATCGATGCCCAAACAACGCCGGAACGCAACGCCGGTCCAGCGGCACCGGAAATCGAGGCGGTCCGCACACTGCGTGTCGACATTGGCCGGATAGACTTCATTGTGAAGCTGGCTGGCGAATTGACCGTCGCGAAAAATGCCCTGGCGCACGCGGTCACGCTCGCCCGCGAGGGTGCAACCGGCGAGGCCCTGTTTCCGGTGCTGAAAGGTCACCAGACGATCCTGGCACGGCTTGTCGAGGAGCTGCAGCAGTCGGTGCTCGGTCTGCGCGTGCTGCCTTTGCGCCAGGTATTCCAGCGATTTCCCAGGATGGTGCGCGATCTCGCGGAAAGTCTGGACAAGCCGGTTCAGTTCACGATGGCAGGAGAAGAAACGGACGCGGATAAGGCAATCGTCGACAATCTCGCCGAACCGTTGCTGCATGTGCTGCGCAATGCGCTTGACCATGGCGTTGAGCAGCGTGAGGATCGCCTCGGCGCCGGCAAGACGGAAATGGCCACAATTACGCTTTCGGCCCGGCGTGAAGCTGAACATGTTGTCATTGAAGTGGCCGATGATGGCCGCGGAATTGATCCGGCGCAGGTACGCCGCGTTGCGCTCCAGCGGGGTATTCGCGACGAGAGCGAACTCACGGCCCTGACGGATCAGCAGACCATCGAATTGATCTTCGAACCTGGGTTCTCGACGGCCGCGCAGGTCAGCAACCTCTCCGGCCGCGGTGTCGGTATGGACGCAGTGCGCTCCGTCATTCGCAAGCTTGGCGGCACAGTTCACATCGAATCCGAGGTGGGTGCAGGTACGACAGTCCGGTTTGCAGTTCCTTTCAGTGTTCTGGTCACGCCAGTGATGACGATCGAGGTGGCCGGCCAGCTTTACGGGATACCGCTGGAACGTGTCGTACAAACCCAGCGGCTGAAGCGCGAGCAGATCGTGCCGCTGGGGACCGCAAAAGCATGCGTGATCAGAGGCCGGACAATTCCGATCCTGCAGGGATCGGATTTGCTTTCCTGCACGGAGGCACCATCTGATCAGAGGGAGTATGAGGCCGTGGTCGTCGAGATCGGCGGGCAATGGATTGCCGTCCTTGTCGACAGAGCAGGGGAGCATTTGCAGGTTATGCTGAATCCTCCTGGCGGCCTGCTCGCGGTTACGCGTGGAATTTCCGGGACGGCACTCCTTGGCGACGGGCGTGTGCTCGTAGTACTGGACCTCCCGGATTTAATTGATACGGCCTAGATTGACGGTGCAGCATCGACTTGGCCGGTTTTGCGTGGGGAGCATTCGATGAGCTTGAGGATTCTGGTGGTTGACGACAGCCGTTTGGCGCGTATGAGCGTTGCGAAGGCGCTCACGGCGTCGCATCCTGACTGGGAGCGGCTGGAAGCCGCCAATGCCGACGAGGCAATCGGCATCGTCAAGGGAAATCCGGTGGATATCGCCCTGGTGGACTTCAACATGCCGGGGCGCGATGGTCTTGAGCTGGCAGCGGAATTGCGCGAGCTGGCGCCCCGCATGCCCGTCGCCGTCGTCTCGGCAAATCATCAGGACGAGGTGTTGCGGCGCGCCCGGAATGTCGGCGCGACATTCCTGGTCAAGCCTTTAACCCAAAAGGCAATTGACGATTTCCTGACTGAGGCAGTAGCGCGTCTTGAGGCGCAAAATTGACATCCGGCGTTCCGCGCCTGAATGCGCTTCAGCTCGATGCTCTATCGGAGCTGGTCAATCTGGGAGTCAGCCGCGCGGCGGCGAGCCTGCACGAAATGATCGGACACCAGGTCGTGCTCAGCGTCCCAAATGTCGGGTTGGTCAGCCACAAACAGGCAGTTTCAATGGTGGAAAACCGCGATGTTCGTCAGTTCATTGCGGTACGGGAGAGCTTCGAGGGGCCGATTGCGGGTCGAGCGCTTCTGATCTTTCCCAATGCGAACGGCATCGAGCTGGTGCGCGCCCTCACCGGCGGGCATTTGACGCTCGATGAAATTATTGAGTTTGAGCAGGAAGCCCTGGCCGAGACGGGAAATATTATTTTGAACGGCTGCCTGGCGACGATCGCAAACATGCTTTGGTGCAGCCTGAGAACGTCTATTCCGGAAGTGCTCCACGGTTCCGGCGAAACGCTGTTCAATGCCGGCATAACCGAAGGCACGGACGATCTCGTGCTGTTGCTTTACATAACCTTCGCAGTGCACGAGCGCGACATTACCGGGTATATCGCGTTGCTGATGGATACATCTTCCGTGATTTCGCTGGTGAAGCTCCTGAACCAATTCATCGAGCGCTCCGCTGGTGCGGGTGAACTTCAACCTCACGCCTGACGGACGAGAATCGGGTCTCGGCCTTATCATTGGCGTGATCGGCTATCAGGCCGCTGCCCGGGCGAATGTGGTCAGCTGTGGTCCGAAATGAAGGTGGCGACTACGGCGCGCAACGCGTTCACGGACGGAAGATCCATAAGCAGCGCGAGATATCCCGTAATATGCGTATTGCTGACGACGAAGTCGATCTGCAGAAAAAGCACAAATTTCAACGGCACGCTGCTGAATAGTTCACGGCCGCCTCCGCGCAGCACTTGCGGCACCGACATGACGAGATTGCGCTTCAGGAGGTTTGCCACCGTGGTAACCCAGGCGTTCAGTACGATATTTCCAACCTCGGCGATCGCTTCGTTTTCGAGCGCAACCAATTCGTCGTGCGGCATGTCCCTGGCGACGACGATGCGTACAAGGTCGAGACTGGTCTTTTCCGGGAAAATGAGAAGGACGCGTCCGCCGAACAGACCGCGAAAGTCTTCACTGACCGCAATCAACTCGTCTGAAGCCATTCGGGTCAGTGCCTTGATGGCGTCCACGTCAGTCAGGATTTCGACGGATGGGACAGTCAGTTTGATTTCGCTATTCACGAGCTGGCCAAGGCTGGTCGCGGCGCGGCCCATTGCCATATTGGCAATTTCGGTGAGCGCATCGTTCTCGACGTCTGAAAACGGCTTGAAGCTGCTGGCTCTGCTGGGCATCGGGCGCATATCAGTCGCGATAAGTACAAGGAGTTTCGAAACAAGTGCACGGAGTTTTCGGAAATCGCAAGCACTTCATTCTCGTGGGCGACGGGCGCAGATGTCCAATTCCTGCTCCACTTGAGCAGTTTCTTGCAATCCCCGGCATCGATGCTGGGCCCTATGGCCCGTTTGCACAACGGGGAGCTATCGCACAACGCGCATTCGGGCATCTGGTTCCCGTCACTGGAGGTTTACAGCAGGAGTCTCTGTCGGGCCTGGTTTGCGGGGATGCACGCGCCCGGGCGAGGGCATCCTGTGATTTCATGAAATCGCAAACGTGCCTGAGCGTCTTGAAGCTAAAGCGGGAATTCGTATTCGACGATGATTTTGGCCGTGCCTGATGGCGATGAGGGCGTCAGTCCGAACAGGTAGCCGACATCATATCCGAGATCGCCGGGAATAAAGCCGAGATGAAATTTCCCGGCGAATCCCGGGCCGAGCAAGTGCTGCTGTGCGCCGGGATTGAAATGGCCGATCGGTCCGAAATCCCCGAAGGCTTCGATGGCCGGCTGGAATTGCGGGAACAACCGCCAACGCGTTTCCCAGCGATAGGCGAGGCTGACGCCGCGCTCGCTGATGGCGGGTCCGAGTTGACGGACAGCAACCAGATTCAAATCCATTGTGGTCGGGCCGAAGTCGTGTTCGAGCAGGGGTCCGAATTCCAGTTCGTCGGAATCGGTCTTGCGGTTCGCCACCCGTTCATATTCCGCGATCAGGCCGAGATTGGCCCAGTATTCTCCCGGCTCGGTCAGTTGAAAAATCGATTCCCATTCGGTGCCGTCGAAATGCGTCGAGTTTCCCGGTCCCGGATCGCGCGCGAATTGGCCATAGGCTTCGACGAACCACCAGCCGGTGATGCCGTAGCCGAGTGACAGCTTCTGCGATTGTGCATTGTCCTTGTCGGGATCGGAATCGAATGTCCGCGCACCGCGATATTCAACTTCGGCAATCCCGGCGCCGTCGAGCACCGGGGAATAAACATAGAGCTCGCCGATATCGGCTTTGGCGGGCAAGGCTTGTCCCGTCACGCACAGCGCAATCCCGGCGCCGAGAATCCATTTCCCCGTACGCTGATACAACGTCATCCCCTGCGAATTACATTTGGATTTTATTTGGCGACGATCACGCCCTTGGCGGTGTCCTGATGAAAATCGCCGAAAAACGGATATTCACCGCGATCGAGCGGTCCGAGAAACACCGGAATCTCCTTGCCGGGCGGCACGACCTTCTCGCGGTTCAGCTGAAAGCTTTCGAATTCCTCCGCGGTCGGATCATTGTTGCGGACCATCAGCTTGAATTTCACACCGGCCGGAACTTCGAGCCGCTCGGGCTGAAATTTGTGGTCCTTAATGACCAGTTGCGGATCATCGGCATTGGCCGCGGAGGCGAGCAGCGAGACTGTCAGTGCCAGCAGAAGCGTGCGCATGTTTAACTCCTGGCCGCGACCTTCGTCTCGGCCAACGGGTGCGCGGGTCCACGCTTCGGCTTTTCATCCGGCGCCAATCTTGCCAGGGCCACAATGAGAGCCAGAGTTGCGAGCCAGGCCGCGACCTGGACACCCGAAGGCGCGGCCGAATAACCGATCAATGCATGCAAGGCGCGGCCGAGCCAGCTGCCATCCGGCAAAATGAAGGATGTGTTCCACAGCCGCTCGCCCCATGACGGGATCACATCGGCGCCGGCGAGAACCGCGGCCGCCTGACCCGCCATTCCGGCTGCGAGCAGCGCAATCATGCCATTGGTGACGCTGAAGAGATGGCGCATCGGAATGGCCACCAATCCCCGGTAAAGCGTGTAGGAGACGAGGGCGGCAAGCACGACACCGATCAGTCCGCCGGCGAACATCGCGCCGGCGCTTTCATGCGACGACGCTGCGATGCCATAGAGGAACAGCACCACTTCGGATCCTTCCCGCATCACTGCGAGGCCGACCACCACGGCGAGGGCAAACAGCGATTTGTCACCCTTCACCGCCGCGCGGCCGATTTCCTTGATCTCGGATGCGAGCTTGCGGCCGTGGCGCGACATCCAGGTGGTGTGAAAGGTGAGCATCAGGACGGCAGCCAGCAAAATGCCGGCCGTGAACAGTTCCTGGCCGACTCCTTCGGCGGCTTCCGCGATCACATCGGCAAAGCCTGCGACCACTGCGGCACCGGATACGCCTGCGGCGATTCCGCCGAGGATCGCCAATCCACGCCCCGCCAGACCCTCGGTGGCCGCCAGCACAATGCCGACGACAAGACCGGCCTCCAGCATCTCGCGGAAAACAATCAACAGGCTGGCAAGCATTGCACGGACACTGGGTTCAAAGGTTTCCTTGATGGCCAATTGCGAGCCATTCGCAAGAAGCATACTGAAAGTCAGTCGCAAGTGCAATGCTACAGTTTTGTCGCCAATCCGGTCCAGCGTGATAAAGTTGCGCTTCAGTCCGGCCGCTCGCGCTATTTTGCGCGCGGATTCCTTAACGGGCCCTGTAATTGTGGCCCATTCGCATATAGCCCTATCCGCATGATCGCAGTTCTGGTTCTCATCTTCGCCTCCGTCGCACTGCTGGCGGCGGGTTTTGTCGTCGTCCCGGCGATGACGGTCGCGGGCGGAGCCCCCTTCAGCGGGCGTGCCGGCTATGCGGCCATTGCCGGCTTGGCCACCATGGCGATCGGGCTCGGGGTCTATGGTTATCTCGGTCAACCGAAACTGGCGCTGAATTCGCTCGCCGGCCCCTCCCGGACTGATTATCCCTCGCTGATCGCGATGCTGGCGCAACGGATGCCCAATCGCCCCGGCGACGTGGAGGGGTGGAGCCTGCTTGGCCGCGGCTATATGACTCTCGGCAACGCCGATCAGGCGCAGAAGGCGCTGGCGCATGCCGTCGAAGCGGAAAAGGCAGAACGCGGCGAAGCCGATCCGGAATTGCTGTCGAGCTATGGCGAGGCGATGACCGAAGCCTCTGGGCAGGTCACCAAGGAAGCCGAAGACGTATTCAAGCAGGTGCTGGCGCAGGACCCCAGGGATCTTGTCGCGCGCTACTACACCGGTCTGGCTTTGGCGACGCGCGGCGACAAAGCCCAGGCATTGCAGCTTTGGGAAGGCGTTCTGACCGATGCCCCGGCGAACACCCCGTGGCGGGGAGCACTTGTCGATCAGATCGCGGCTCTGAAAGCCAGTGCGGGGGGCGCTGCGCCGAATCCTGCGGCAATGGTTGAGCAGCTTGCCGATCGCCTGCAGTCGAGTCCGAATGATCTGGATGGCTGGCTGCGGCTGATCCGCGCCTATTCCGTGCTCGGCAACAAGGACAAGGCGGTACAGGCGCTTACCAGGGCGCGCGACGTGTTCGCAAATCAGGCCAATGCACAGGCCGCTCTGGCCCGTGCCGCGTCCGACAATTCGCTAAACTAGACGGTTCGGTCGCGAAACGATCAGTGCGGTTTATCTTCCCGGCCCTTGAGTGCTTGTTCGCGTGCCGCCGCGAGAAGGCTCCATTGGCGGGCCAATTCCAAAAATTGCTCACGCAAGGCGACATTGCGCGCCTTGCGCGCCATTTTCAGACACTCCTCAGCATTCAACCAAAATTCTGACACCCGCTCCATGACGGCCCCCCGTCTCGTCGCAGTCCCCATTATAGCTCAGGTTGGGCTGGGTTGGCAGGTCACGCCTTGAAGTCAGGTCACGCCTTGAAGTCAGGCGAAAGTCCCCAGATTGGCGCGTCGAGGCAGGCAGAGAGATTTTGCTCGGCCCAGATCAGCGGCTGGCGACGCGACCCTGCCATACCGGCCAGCAACTGGTCTTTCCAGCGGCCTTGATCGAGCGGTAAAGGCTCAGCTGGGCGTCTTCGGCACTCACGCCGTCGGCCCGGCTCATGTAATCGCCGCCGCCCGCGCACCAGACATAGAATTCATGCGTGCCTTTGGCGAAGTAATCCGCGTCACGGTTGGACGCAAAATTCCCTGCCGCGGCAACACCTGCCGCAGTGAACAGAATTCCACCAATGGAAGCTGCAAGTACGCGCTTCAACCGGCTTCTCCCGCTTCGTCTGCGCCGAAAGAGTCGCATAACGGCGTCGTTCCGACAACCAAAAAAATCGCCGGTGCGCAAATCTCGAATCGACTTTAGTTTGGATTTTCCGGAATCGCCGCTCCGCCGAGCTCGGCCGAAATGCGGATGATCTCTTCGGCGGCACGCTCCACATCGGCCTTGTTCCGTCCGCGTACCACGAGCACGGTTCCGTTGCTGCCGCCCCCCGACCGGGCGGCAAAGAATGGATAGCTCCCAATCTTTAAATCCGGATACGCTTTTTGGATGGTTTCCAGCGGCGCGGCAATCCGGCCTTCCGGCAATGTGGTTCGCAAACTCCGGCTGATGACAGGTATGCCGGTTTCCAGCCGCGGGCGAATATCTTCCAGCATCGCCTGCATGATGCGCGGTACTCCGGCCATCACGAAGACGTTTTCGATCTGGAATCCTGGCGCGGCCGAAACCGGATTGCGGATCAGACTCCCGCCGCGCGGGATGCGCGCCATGCGCCGCCGGCTTTCATTGAATTCCCCCGGCGTATAACGGGCGGCGAGAATTGCCAGCGCCTCTTCGTCATAGTCGATGGGGACCTCGAAGGCGCAGGCGATCGCGTCTGCCGTGATGTCGTCGTGGGTTGGCCCGATTCCGCCGGTGGTGAACACATAAGTGTAGCGGGCGCGCAATGCGTTCACCGCCGCGACGATTTCGCGCTGGGTATCCGGTACGACTCTGGCCTCGAGAAGATCGATACCCAAAGGATTGAGGAACCGGGCGATGCCGGCGAGATTAACATCCTGTGTACGCCCGGACAGGATTTCGTCGCCAATGAGCAAAACCGCTGCCGTTGCTGCTGAAATTTCACGCATTGTCGATGTCGACCCCTTGGAGGTGGCGCTGACGGCAAACCACGTGTAGAAGAGAACATTAACACGGCGGCCGTGGCGGAAGCCTCGGCTGGACCAGCAAGGACCAAATCCAGGCCGATGTCCGAAGCACAATCCGATCTCATTCTGGACCGTGGCTCGATCGAAGTGGCGCGGCGTTCCGCATTCGCAGTTTCGACGCACACTGTCGATGATTTCGCGGGCATGCGTCGCGCCGGGCGATTGGCCGCGGAAGTGCTCGATCTTCTGGTTCCGGAAGTCAAACCCGGTGTGACGACCGAGGCTCTGGACCGGCTGGCCTATGATTACGTGCTCGCTCATGGCGCGCTTCCCGCTTGTCTCGGTTATCGCGGCTACCGTCACACGCTTTGCACCTCCATCAATCATGTTGTCTGTCATGGCATTCCGAGCGATCGGCCACTGCGCGACGGCGACATCGTGAATATCGATGTGACGGTGATCCTCGACGGTTGGCATGGCGACACCAGCCGGATGTATTACGTCGGCGAGGTCAAGCGTAAGGCGCAGCGCCTTGTCGAAATCACCTATGACTGCATGATGCGCGGCATTGCCGCCGTGAAGCCGGGCGCAACCACCGGCGACATCGGGCATGCCATTCAATCCTTTGCCGAAGACCAGGAACGCTGCTCGGTGGTGCGCGACTTCTGCGGCCACGGTCTCGGGCGTATTTTCCACGCTCTGCCCAATATCGTGCATTACGGCCGGCCGGGGCAGGGCATCCTGTTGAAGCCCGGCATGTTCTTCACCGTCGAGCCGATGATCAATCTTGGGGGCTATGCGGTAAAGGTTTTGAATGACGGGTGGACTGCGGTGACGCGCGACCGCTCGCTTTCGGCGCAGTTCGAGCACAGCATCGGCGTCACCCAGGATGGGTTCGAAATCTTCACTCTCTCGCCCAAAGGCTGGCACGCCCCGCCCTACACGTAGGGGGAACAGGCACGGCGAAGTTTCACGCATAACCAATGCCGTTTCAGCCCTACGGCGGCGGCTCCAGCCGCTGGCGATAATTGACATATGTCACTTCCACACCTATCCTGACACATATGGAAAAGACGCAGGTCTATTTACCTGAGGAAGAGCTTGCTGCTTTGCGGGAAGCCGCCAGCCGGTCCGGGCGGAGCGTGGCGGATTTGGTGCGCGAAGCGATCCGGAAGCAGGTCCTCGTGAAACGTACCGGAGGGCCGGTCGCGATCTGGGATGGTGAGCCGAGACGGACGTCTGTGGATCATGACAGCGTGCATGACGAGCCCTGATGCGCTCGGGCGAGGCTGTCTTCATCGATAGCGGCGCCTGGATCGCTTTGGCTCTGTCGCGGGACCCTCTGCACGCCCACGCGCGCGAATATTGGGAGAACCTGGAGTCAGCCGGTGCCAAACTCCACACCTCGGTTCCGATCGTGATCGAGACGTTTACGTTTCTCGATCGAAATGCAAGCCGGGATGTGGCGCTCGCCTGGAAAGAAGCGATCTACGGGCGTGGCACGGTAAAGATTCTTCCATGTGAGATTCGCGATCTTCATCAATCCTGGGAGTATTTCCGCCGCAAGGATCTGCATAAACTTTCGGCTGTGGACGCCACGAGCTTTGTCATTATGAAGCGGACCGGCATTCAGCTCGCCTTCGCTTTTGATCACCACTTCGCCATGGTTGGATACAGACTCGTCGGATAGACTGGACGACAACCAGATGCCGGATGACGAAAGCAAGAGCGCACCGCCCCACAATCACGGTCATCGCGACCGCCTGCGCGAACGCTTTATTGCCGCCGGCAGCACTGCGCTTCCCGATTACGAGCTGCTGGAATTGCTGCTGTTCATGGCGATCCCGCGGCGTGACACGAAGCCGTTGGCAAAGCAGCTGCTGAAGGAATTCGATGGCAGTTTCGCCGAACTGATCGCGGCGCCGCCGGAGCGCCTGCGCCAGATTGGCGGTATGACCGAAAACGCCATTACCGCTTTGAAAATCGTCGAGGCCGCGGCGCAAAGGCTGGCCCAGGCAAAAGTCATGGGCCGGAGCGCAATCTCATCCTGGGACGCATTGTTGGATTACTGTTCGGCGCGGATGGCGAGGAATCCGATCGAGGAATTCCGTGTGCTATTCCTCGATCGCAAAAACATTCTCATAGCCGACGAAGCGCAGGCCAAAGGCACGGTCGACCACGCTCCGGTCTATCCGCGGGAAGTCGTCAAACGTGCCCTGGAACTGGGCGCTTCGGCATTGATTCTGGTGCATAATCACCCAAGCGGCGATCCCACGCCGAGCCGCAGCGATATTGCCATGACGCGCGAAATCGCCGCCGCAGCGAGGGCCTTACGTATCGAAGTGCACGACCACCTCGTCATCGGGCGCGGGAACCATGCCAGCTTCAAGGCGTTGGGACTGCTTTGACCCAGTTAGCGCTCAAACGGGGGCGTATACCTGCCTGACTGCGGCTCATAAAGCCGGGCAACTGAATGGCCGAAAAGACGATCTCCGAGAAGCCTGTTCCCGCGGATTTGCCGCCCGATGTGACGGCGTTCCTTAACTCTCTTCCCGTCATGATCCGCGTCACCGCGGCCGATGGCAGCGATGTTTGGTTCAACCATTGCTGGCTCAAATTCACCGGAAAGTCGCTGAAGGACGAAATTGCCGGACAGTGGCTCGATGCGGTTCATCCCGGCGACCGGGCGGCGGTCGCGCACGCGCAAAAGTACCCCGCTGGCGACCGCAAGAGGCTGCAGCTTCGATTCCGTCTCCGGCGGCATGATGGCGAATTTCGCCGGGTGACGTGCAGCGGGACTCCGCGTTTCGGCGCGCGTGGTGAATTCCTCGGTGTGCTGTTTTCGGTCGTCGATGTTCATGATCTCTATACAGATCAGGAATACGACAATTTCGAACGTTTGCTGTCGCGGATGACTGCTCAATTGACGGCCGAAAAGTCGCGTGCGAGCGAGGCAGAGACCGAAGCTGAACACCGGCGCAGCGGCGAACGCGAGGCGATCTCGGCAAGAGTCGACACCGAGCGCCAGTTCCAGATGCTGGTCCACGGCATCACCGATTATGCGGTGTTTCTGCTCGACACGGCGGGTCATGTGTCGACCTGGAATCCCGGCGCCGAGCGGATCAAGGGCTACACTGCGGACGAAATCATCGGCCGGCACTTCAGTCTGTTCTACACGGAGGAAGACAAGGCGGCGCGCGTCCCGCAGCTGGCGCTCGAGACGGCCGCGCGTGAGGGGCGGGTCGAGTTCGAAAACTGGCGCGTGCGCAAGGGCGGCGAACGTTTCTGGGCCAGCGTCGTCATCGATGCCGTTCGTGATTCGTCGGGAAAGCTGGTTGGCTTCGCCAAAATTGTCCGGGATCTGACGGGGCGCCGCGCCGCCGAGATGGAGTCGCAACAACTCCGCCTGCTGATTCAGGGTGTGCGGGATTACGCGATTTTCCTTCTCGACCGCGAGGGAAATATCACCACCTGGAATTCCGGTGCCGAGCGGATCAAGGGTTACACCGCCGATGAAATCATTGGCCGGCATTTCAGCGTCTTCTACACCGAGGAAGACCGTGCGGCCGGAATGGCGCAACAGGCGTTGGACACGGCTGAGCGGGAAGGGCGCTATGAAATTGAAAACTGGCGCGTGCGCAAGGACGGCAGCCGTTTCTGGGCGAATGTGGTGATCGATGCGATCCGCAATCAGGCCGGCGAGGTCCTCGGATTCGCCAAAATCACCCGCGATCTTACGGAGCGCAAGCAGGCCGAGGAGGAGCTGAACAAAGCGCGCGAGCAGCTGTTCCAATTGCAGAAGATGGAAGCCATCGGCCAACTGACCGGCGGTGTTGCGCATGATTTCAATAACCTGCTGACCATCATCATCGGCAATGTCGATATGGCGCATCGCGCGCTGATGGATCAGAAACAGGGTGCGATCGAAAAAGCACAGCGAATGTTAGGGAATGCGCTCGCCGGAGCAAAGCGCGCGGCCAGCCTGACACAGCGTCTGCTGGCTTTCGCCCGGCGCCAGCCGCTCGATCCCAAACCCATCGACGTGAACCGGTTTGTTGCGAATATGGGGGAATTCCTCACCCGCACTTTGGGCGAACAGGTCCATGTCGAGGCGGTGACCGGCGGGTCGCTATGGAAAATCTCGGCGGATCCGGCGCAACTCGAATCGGCCATTCTCAACATCGCGCTGAATGCGCGTGACGCCATGGCGGGTGGCGGCAAACTGACCATTGAAGCGGCCAATGCCCATCTCGATCAGAGCTATGCCCGGATCAATCCCGAGGTGACGCCGGGCCAATATGTCGCCATCTCCATCAGTGACACCGGCAGCGGCATGACGCCCGATGTCCTGGCGCGGGTGTTCGAACCGTTCTACACGACCAAGGCGGCCGGGCAGGGCACCGGCCTTGGACTCGCGCAGGTTTACGGCTTTGTGCGGCAGTCGGGCGGTAACGTGAAAATCTACAGCGAGCCCGGCGAGGGCACGATGGTCAAAATCTATCTGCCGCGCCTGTCCAGCAAGGCCGCAGGCGAGGAGATCTCACAATCCGAAGAGGTGTATGGCGCCAGCGGCGAAACCATACTCGTGGTCGAAGACGATCCTGCCGTGCTGGAATATGTCACCGCGGTGCTGACCGATCTGCATTACCGGGTGTTGACCGCAACCGATGGTCCTTCCGGCATCAAGATGCTTGAAACAGAGAGGGACAATATCGATCTGCTTCTCACCGATGTGGTGATGCCGGGCATGAGCGGACGGGTGCTGGCAGATCAGGCGCGACGGCTGAAGTCGGACATCAAAATTTTGTTCATGACGGGATATTCCCAGAACGCGATCGTGCATGAGGGCCGCCTCGATGAGGGCGTGCATCTGTTACAAAAGCCGGTGACGCCGCCGGAACTCGGCAACCGGGTGCGCGAAGTTCTGGACCAACCTGTCCCGGCCTAATGGAGTTGCCATGCTGAAGCTCGATAATAATTCGCTGTTGCGCGATATGGCGTTCATCGATGGCGGGTGGCGCGGCGCGGTTTCAGGGGCACGATTCCCGGTGAAAAATCCGGCGACCGGCGATGTGATTGCCGAAGTCGCCGATCTTGGCCCCGGGGAAGTTCGCGAAGCCATCAACGCCGCCCATGAGGCATTTCCGGCGTGGCGCAGCAAGACGGCCAAGGAGCGCGCCCTCGTGATGCGCCGTTGGTTCGAGCTGATGATGGCGGCGCAGGAAGATCTGGCGCAGCTGATGACCGCCGAGCAGGGCAAGCCTCTGGCCGAAAGCCGTGGCGAAATCGCCTATGGCGCGAGTTTCGTCGAATGGTTTGCCGAGGAAGGCAAGCGTGTCTATGGCGACGTGATTCCGACGAATGTCCGTGGACGGCGCATTATCGTCCTCAAGGAGCCGGTGGGGGTGGTGGCCGCAGTGACGCCGTGGAATTTTCCCAACGCGATGATCACACGGAAAGTGGCGCCGGCGCTGGCAGCCGGGTGCACGGTGGTGATCAAGCCGGCGCAGTTGACGCCGCTGTCGGCGCTGGCGCTCGCGGAACTGGCGCAGCGCGCGGGGCTGCCCAGGGGTGTTTTCAACGTGGTGCCGTCATCGCAATCGGTGGCTGCCGGCAAGGAGCTGACGGAAAATCCGCTGGTGCGGAAGTTCTCCTTCACCGGATCGACCGGAGTCGGCAAGCAGTTGATGCGCCAATGCGCTTCGACGGTGAAGAAGATCTCGCTCGAGCTCGGGGGCAATGCGCCTTTCATCGTCTTCGATGACGCCGATCTCGATGCCGCGGTCAAAGGCGCAATGTTGTCGAAATTCCGCAACATGGGCCAGACTTGCGTCTGTGCCAACCGCTTCCTCGTCCAGGATGCGGTGTATGATGCCTTCAGCGAAAAACTCTCGCGTGCGGTATCGGCGCTCAAAATCGGAAACGGGATGGCGCCCGGGATCGAGCAGGGGCCCCTGATCAATATGGCTGCGGTCGAAAAGGTCGAGGAATTGATCGGGGATGCAACCGGAAAAGGCGCGCGAGTCGCGCTTGGCGGGAATCGTCACGCGCTCGGCGGCACGTTCTTCGAGCCGACAATTGTGCGCGATGTCACCACGGACATGGCATTCGCACGGGAGGAAATTTTCGGGCCTGTGGCGACCCTGTTTCGCTTCCGTGAGGACGAGGAGGCGATCCGGATGGCCAATGATACCGAATATGGCCTCGCCGCCTATTTCTACGCTCGCGATGTGGCCCGCATATTTCGGGTAATGGAAGGGCTGGAATACGGCATTGTCGGCGTGAATGAAGGTATTATCTCAACCGAAGTGGCGCCGTTCGGCGGAATGAAGGAATCCGGGGTCGGGCGCGAAGGATCCAAATACGGCATCGATGATTTCGTCGAAATCAAATATGTCGCGCTTGGCGGCCTCGGCGCGATTTGACGGCGGCGCCCCCCCGACCTATCCAAACACCAGTGGATTTCATCGGGTGCCGAATTGATTCCGCGCTACGCACGTCCCGAGATGACCGCCATCTGGTCGGCGGAAAGCAAATACCGCATCTGGTTTGAAATCGAGGCGCATGCCGCTGATGCCCTGGCGGAATTGGGAATCATTCCCAAATCCGCGGCGCGCATGATCTGGGAAAAAGGGCGCAATGCCGAGTTCGATATCGAACGGATCGACACGATCGAACGCGACGTGAAGCACGATGTGATCGCCTTCCTGACCCACCTGGCGGAGATCGTCGGTCCCGAAGCACGCTTTGTGCATCAGGGAATGACATCATCCGACGTACTGGACACGACGTTGGCGGTGCAGCTCTCACGCGCTGCCGATATTCTGATCGCTGATATCGATGCCTTGCGTGCGGCATTGAAGCGCCGCGCATTTGAACACAAGCACACGCCGACCATCGGCCGCAGCCACGGCATTCATGCCGAACCGACGACATTTGGATTGAAGCTGGCAGGCTATTACGCGGAGTTTTCACGTGGCCGCGAAAGACTACTCGCGGCACGAAAGGAAATCGCGGTTGCCGCAGTCTCCGGTGCGGTCGGTACTTACGCCAATGTCGATCCCGCGATAGAGGCTCATGTCGCCCGCGCAATGGGATTGGAAGCCGAAACGGTATCAACCCAGATCATACCGCGCGACCGGCACGCGATGTTCTTTGCCACGCTCGCAGTGATCGCGAGTTCGATCGAGCGTCTGGCAACCGAAATCCGCCATCTGCAGCGCTCAGAGGTCATGGAAGCCGAAGAATATTTCTCCGAAAAGCAGAAGGGCTCTTCGGCCATGCCGCACAAGCGCAATCCGGTGCTGTCGGAGAATCTCTGCGGGCTGGCGCGCATGGTGCGTTCCTATGCCATGCCGGCGCTCGAAGATGTCGCGCTGTGGCACGAACGCGATATCTCCCATTCTTCGGTGGAGCGCTATATCGGACCGGATGCGACGATCACCCTCGACTTCGCCCTGATGCGCGCGGCGAACCTGGTCGAAAAACTGGTGGTTTATCCGGAGCGCATGAAGGCCAACCTCGATCGGACGGCGGGACTGGTTTCAAGTGGGCGCGTGCTTCTGGCGCTGACGCAAAAGGGAATGGCGCGGGAAGATGCCTACCGCCTCGTGCAGGAACACGCGATGCGCGCCTGGCGCGGCGAAGGCTCATTGCCCGACCTGTTGAAAGCGAACGCGACAGTCATGCGACTGCTGAGCCCGGAAGAACTCGAAGAGCAATTCGACCTCGCTTATCACCTGAAGCATGTCGACCGGATTTTCGAACGCGTATTCGGCTCCGCACCGGCAGCCTAAAACGTCTGCGACATTGAAGCTGTGCTGCCCCCCCATATGGGCGCAGCGCCTTCACTTCACGCGCGTTCCTGGATTAGCCGCGCGAATTCATAACCGACATGGTCCCTCAATTCTCTTATATGAATTTGCCAGTTGACCCGAATAGTGATGATTCCAACGACAATCGACAAAATCAGAATCAGGACCAGCGGACCCAAGCGAAGCTTGTCTTTCCGGTTTTTCATCGGAATCTTCCGCAGTGGAGTTCATGTGCAGCGGCCTCTGATCGTCAAAAGGTCTTTTCCAAACCGAAGAAGAAGCCTCGGCGTGGACCCCACTGCGGCGCACCGACACCGACGCCGGTGCCGTTGCGGATTTCGTATTTTTCGTCGAAGGCATTGATGAGATCGAATCGCGCGATCATTCCGCCGGCGATATCGAAGCTGTGCTGCAGGCCAAAATTGACCTGGACGTAATAGGGCAAGTGCGTGCCGTTGGGCGGGCCGGCGTCCGGAGTGGCGCGCAGACCCGAACCGAACAGCATGTCGAAACTGAAGCGCGTGCCGTCCAGAACGTAGGACGCGCCGGCGGATGCACTGATGTGCTGTTCGTGATCGAGATCGATATAGTGGGTCGCGATATAGTCGAGATCGTCCTGGGAGAAATTGAACTGACTGGAAACGATGTGATTGCCGATCGCGTGCTGCAACGCGACATTGCCATAGGCGGTGAATTCCTCGCTCGTATAATTGACCGTGAATTCGGCGCCATACTGCCGGCCATGCTCATAATTGAACGGCGTTTCGATGATCGGTGCGCCGAATTGGCCTTCGTCGATCAGGTTGCGAGACTGCTTGAAATAGGTGTCGATCCCGCTGGTCAGGCCGGGAATGATGACCTGATTGATTCCAACATCGTAGTAATTGGCCCGCTCAGCCTGAGGCGTATCGTTCAGTGTTACCGAAGGGGCCGCCGTGGTATTGGCGAATTTTGTGATGGTTTGCGTACCCACCAATTCGAACGGCGGAGGGGAGAAGTATTTCGAGTATCCGGCGTGGATCGCCGTTCCCATGAATGGCTGCCAAACCGCGTTGGCACGCGGGCTGACCTGGCTCCCGCTGCTATAGGCCTCATAATCGTCGTAACGAACGCCGTAGTTCAGCGTAAATGTTGGGAAGACCTGCCACTCGTCCTGAATATAAATGCTGTAGATTTTTTCGGTCTTTCCGCCGTTATCGATAATCGCGATTGGCTGATCGGCCGTTTGATTTCCATCCTCACCGACCGGCAGCACCTGTGAAGTCGTGTTGCTGGTCGAGCGATCAGCCTGAACGTAAAAGCCTGCCCGGACCGTGTGTCCCTCGATCAGATGAAACGCGCTGTCGGTTTGCAGGCCGAACGCCAGGTTTCGCTTCTGCGCCACCTGGGAAATGCCATTATAGAGAATGTCGGGGATCGGATCAGGGCTGAAGTACAGGCTCGAATAGCGGGTGATCAGCGAGCTTTGGACGTCCCACGCGGTCTCGGCGTGCTGGAAACTGGCGATACCAAAATGGGTGATCTCCCGCTGGTTTTCATTGATATTCTCGCTTGGAAACATGGTCTGGCCAAGCACCGTGAGGCCGAGCCCGGGCTGGCCGCCCAGGGCTTGTGGAATCTGGAAATCGTCGTGCGATGTGCCGGCAATGAATGAGATCCGGTTTTCCGCATTCAGAATGTCTTCCAGATAGGCAAAGCCGTGCGTTTGGGTCGTGCGGTCATGGATCGGTGTGCTGCTGCCGTCCGGCGACTCGATTCCGAGCAGATCGTGGAGGAAATCGGCAGACGCAAAAAAAGTATAATTGCCGATGGTTGCGCCATATTCGACGCTGGGGTTGATTGTCGAATGGCTGCCGCCATAGACGGAGACATCGCCCCCCGCGTCGAGCGAGCCACTCTTGGTCGTGATGTCGATGATTCCTGCCGTACGCAATCCGAATTCGGCGGGTAGCGCACCGGTCTCCAGCTTCATGGATTCAATCAGCCGGGGACTGAGTGTTTGACCGAAAAAGCTGATTCCCTCGGGTATGATGATGCCGTTCAGGCGATACTGAATGCCTGCATGCTCGCCACGGACATGGAACTGCCCAAAAGAATCCTGAGCAACGTCCGGTGCCTGCAGGATCACTTGATTCAACAGCGTGTTGTCACCGCCCGGTGTCGATTGAATGGCGACTTCGCCAATGGTGTAGCTGGAAGCCCCGACGTCGGTTTCTATTCCGTTGCGCGCCTCATTCAGGCGCTGGGCTGTTACTGTCACCGTTTCAGGGACCTGGTTGCCGATAGTCGGTTGAGCGCCGACCGGGGCGCCACCGGCAATTTGTGCTGCAGCCGGTGTGAGTGCGAAGATCACCGCGCCAAGCGCAGTTGTGACGAGAAGAATCGACTTATTCATATCTATACCCCCTCAGGCCCGCCGGCGCATGTGACGACGGCCGGAGCCGCTCAGTTCGAATTTTCGAAAGAAAATGAACGATGAGCCGGCAAGCGGCTCATCCCGTCAGGCGTGAGCGGATTCGGCCGGGGGTGCGCGGCCGAACCAGGGGTGGGAAATATGCTGACGGGGTTGGGTGAACTCGAAAACAAAAGCCGACGCGCCGATGCTGGCCGATGGCGGCAGAATGGCGATCTGCACCGAGTGCAGATAGCCGCCCGCATGGGCGAATTCCTGGCACAGCGGACAGTTCGACGGATCGTCCTTGATCGGGAACTTGTCGGGGTGGTGAATCCGGCCGGTAATCGCGCCATCGGCGGAGATACCCGAAGCCGAACTAATTCCCGGCCACGCACCGTCGCCATGGATGTGAGTCTGAACGACGAGTAGCTGGATTGTCAGCGCCAGCAGCGCGGCAATCAGTGCTGCCGGATTGAAAGCACGACGACCATTGGGATCGTGGCGCGAAAGCCGCGTATTTAAACGCCTCGAATGGCGATTGTCGGTCATCCCCTGGAGACCCGGTCCCGTATCTCGGACGCGGCAACGATAAAGCCTATTTCAAAGAAGCCAAGCCTAAAGTGAAAATGGCCTGCGACTAAGTCGCAATCCTACTCCACGGTCGTATGTTCGCCATTACGGCACATTGAAGTACAAGCCGGCTAAACTGGATTATAGTGCCGGTTGTCAGCACAAAGGCTGGGGTCGGATTGGCGGCCGGTTGGTAGCGGCCGAAGCTGATATTATGTGATTCATGATTTGGACTGACCGGATTCAACCGGCGCGCAGGAGATACGAATGAGCGACGTTGCCAGGAGAAATGTCGTTGAATCGGAGATCATCGAGCCGGGCTACGGCGTTCTGCACAAGACATTTCATTGGATGGTGTTCGGATTGATTGCGGCTCAATACGTGGTCGGCTCGGTGATGCCGCATATCGGGAAGAATACTGAGAATATCACCTGGGTTCATTGGCATCTGGTCGTCGGCGCCGCGATCATGTTCTTCATCTTCTGGCGCCTGGTGTGGCGGCTGATCCGGCCGGTGCCGATGATGTCGGAGCTGCCCGCCTGGCAGACGCAGCTGGCCAGCTTCACGCATGTGGGGATTTACGTCATGATCTTCGCGATGTGTATTCTGGGCTGGGCGGCAGCGAATTATCGAGGCTGGACGGTATGGCTGTTCGGTGCGGTGCCGCTACCGGATCTCGCTGCGAAGGGCACAGCCTGGGCGCACACGGCCGGAGATATCCACGACTGGCTGCTCTATGTGCTGGCCGCCATGCTCGTGTTGCATATCGGCGCCGCACTGTACCACTATTTCTTCCTGCGCGACCGCGTGCTGCAGCGCATGCTGCCGCACTGATTAGCACAGGCGAGAATTGACGATAATGGCCGGTTCCTCCGGCCATTATTTTTTGGGATTCTGTTCGACCTCCGCCTTTGCCGAAGCCAACAAATCTTCCATTTGCTTGCGGATCATATGATCTGAGATTTTCACCGAATGGGCATCGAAATCGCTGCGGATGCGGGTGAAAATCGCCTCGTCCGTCGCGGTAACGAAATGTGCGGCATAGGCGTCACCATCGACGCCGGTCATGCCCATTTTCCCGGCTGCCCAGTGGCCAATCATCCGGTTCCGGCGTGAATAGACGCGAAATCGCAACTCTTCATCATGCGCCCACTTGGCCTCCTGTCCCTTCTCGCGGTCTTTAAACGAATCGCTCATCGCTTTATCCCTGTTGCTCTGGCCCAGATTAGCCAAACCTCGGCGGTTGTGCGACTTTCCTCTCTCCTGTGAATCGGCCTCCGGGACGCATTGCCCCCCGACCCGGCCATCCGCTAAGTTTCCGATACCACGGGGCTGACCTCTTCGGCGGCCCCGTTGTTATTTCGCTTGGGCAAGACCGCCATCTTTGTGCCGGCTCCGCCCATCGAGCCGCAGCCGCGGAAGGTAGGATTTCCATGAAACGGCGACGCACCATTTATGAGGGCAAAGCCAAAATTCTTTACGAGGGGCCCGAACCGGGGACCCTGGTGCAATATTTCAAAGACGATACGACGGCCTTTGACGCGAAAAAGCGCGCCGTGCTCGAGGGCAAGGGCGTCCTGAACAACCGCATCTCCGAATATCTGATGATGCAGTTACAGGCGATCGGAGTCCCGACCCATTTCGTGCGCCGGCTCAATATGCGCGAGCAGCTGATCAAGGAAGTGGAGATCATTCCGCTGGAAGTCGTGGCGCGCAACGTTGCCGCGGGCTCGCTGTCGACGCGGCTGGGAATCCAGGAGGGGCAGCCGCTGCCCCGGTCAATTATCGAATATTATTACAAAAACGATCAGCTTCATGATCCCTGGGTTTCGGAAGAGCACATCACTGCCTTCGGCTGGGCCAGCCCGCAGGATCTGGACGACATTGTGAATCTCACCATCCGGATCAATGACTTCCTCTCCGGCCTGTTTCTCGGCGTCGGCATCAAGCTGGTCGATTTCAAACTGGAATTCGGGCGGTTGTGGGAAAATGATTTCATGCGAATCGTGCTCGCCGATGAGATCAGTCCCGACTCATGCCGGCTGTGGGATGTCCAGACCAATGAAAAGCTCGACAAGGACCGCTTCCGCCGTGACCTGGGCGGGGTGACGGAAGCCTATTCGGAAGTGGCGAAGCGGCTTGGCATTCTGCCCGAATCGGCGCAGGGCTCCAGCGGACCGGTGTTGGTGCGATGAGAGCACGCGTATTCGTGACCTTGAAATCGGGTGTCCTTGATCCGCAGGGCAAGGCGATCGGCCACGCGCTGACCAGCCTCGGCTTCAAATCCGTCGGCGAGGTCAGGCAGGGCAAAGTGATCGATCTGGAGATCGCGGAAACCGACCGGGAAAAGGCCTCCGCAAGCGTCAGGGATATGTGCGAGAAGCTGCTCGCCAATACCGTGATTGAAAAATTTGAAATCGAGTTGCGCTGACCAGCGATGAAATCCGCTGTCATTGTTTTTCCGGCCTCGAATTGCGACCGCGACGCGCATGATGCGATCCTGCGCGTGACCGGAAAACCGCCGCAAATGGTCTGGCATGGCGACAGTGAGATCCCGGATGTAGATCTCATCGTGCTGCCCGGCGGATTCTCTTATGGCGATTACCTGCGCTGCGGCGCCATGGCGGCACATTCGAAGATCATGGCCGACGTGAAGCGTAAAGCCGGCGAAGGAGTCGCCGTGCTCGGCATCTGCAATGGATTTCAGATTCTGACCGAAGCCGGCCTGCTGCCGGGAACCCTGATGCGCAATGCCGGGCTGAAATTCGTCTGCCGGCCGGTAGAACTGGTGGTGGGCGAATCCCAGTCGGCATTCACGCGCCATTATTCCAACGGAGAGCGGGTGACTTTTCCCGTGGCGCATGGCGAAGGCAATTATTTCGCGAACGAGGATGTTCTTGATCATCTCGAGGCCGAAGGCCGTGTCGCATTCCGCTACGTGGAAGGGCAAAATCCGAATGGATCGGCGCGCAATATCGCCGGCATTCTGAATGAAAAGCGCAATGTGCTGGGCCTGATGCCGCATCCCGAACGCGCCTGCGATCCGGTTTTGGGATTGCTTTCAGGCCGCGCCATGTTCCAAAGCCTGCTGGAAAGCCTGTCGTGACGGAACCGGCCTCGTGACGGCGATTACCCCTGAAGTCATCCGCGCGCACGGACTTTCGGTCACCGAATACAAGCACATCCGCGAACTGCTCGGGCGCGATCCGAATATGGTCGAGCTCGGCATTTTTTCGGTGATGTGGAGCGAGCACTGTTCTTACAAATCGACGCGCGTGCATTTGCGGCGGCTGCCGGTCACCGGACCGCGGGTGATTGAGGGGCCGGGTGAAAATGCCGGCGTAGTCGATATTGGCGACGGCGATGCCGTGGTCTTTAAGATGGAAAGCCACAACCATCCGTCTTTTATCGAACCTTATCAGGGTGCCGCGACGGGTGTCGGCGGAATCATGCGCGACGTGTTCACGATGGGCGCGCGTCCGGTCGCGATGATGAATGCGCTGCGCTTTGGCGCGCCTGGGCACGAGAAGACGCGCCACCTCGTGAGCGGCGTGGTTGCCGGCATTGGGGGGTACGGCAATTGCATGGGCGTTCCGACGGTGGGCGGCGAAGTGAATTTCCATCCGGCCTATAACGGCAATATCCTCGTCAACGCCATGTGCGTCGGACTTGCACGGGGTGATCGCATCTTCAAATCGGCCGCCAAAGGCGCAGGCAATCCGGTGGTCTATGTCGGGTCCAAAACCGGACGCGACGGAATCCACGGTGCCACCATGGCGTCTGCCGAATTCAGCGAGGATTCCGAAGAAAAGCGCCCGACCGTGCAGGTCGGTGATCCGTTCACGGAGAAATTATTGCTCGAAGCGTGTCTCGAATTGATGGCGACCGATGTCATCATCGCCATTCAGGACATGGGCGCGGCCGGCCTGACCTCATCCTCGGCCGAAATGGCCGGCAAGGGCGGTACCGGCATTGATCTCGACCTTGATCGTGTTCCGCAGCGCGAGAGCGAAATGACGGCCTATGAGATGATGCTGTCGGAGTCGCAGGAACGCATGCTGATGGTGCTGAAGCCCGGCCGCGAAGATGTCGCCGAAGCCATCTTTCACAAGTGGGAACTCGACTTTGCCGTCATCGGCAAGACAACGAACACTGGCCGGATGATCGTCCGGCATAAAAGTGCGGTGGTCGCCGATATTCCGGTCAATGCACTGTCCGATGAAGCTCCGGTATACGAACGCCCGTTCACCACACAATCGATTCCGCCGCGGCTTCCGGTCAAGATCAGTTCCGCACCGGACATTGCCGAAAGCCTGCTGCGATTGCTCGCCTGTCCCGACCTGTGTTCCCGGCGCTGGATCTGGGAACAGTATGATTACTCAGTGATGACCGACAGCGCGCAGCCACCGGGCGGAGATGCGGCGGTTGTCCGCGTGCACGGGACAAACAAGGCGCTCGCCATCACCACCGATGTGACGCCGCGCTATTGCCGCGCCGATCCGTTCGAGGGCGCAAAGCAAGCCGTCGCCGAAGCGTGGCGGAATCTCACCGCCGTGGGTGCAACTCCGCTCGCGGTGACCGACAACCTGAATTTCGGAAATCCGGAACGCCCGGAAACCATGGGCGAGATCGTGCGCTGCATCGACGGAATCGCCGAGGCCTGCCGCGCATTGTCATTTCCGGTCGTGTCGGGCAATTGCTCGCTCTACAACGAGAC
>DASUHP010000081.1:0-28488 GCA_036273455.1 Micropepsaceae bacterium
TTCCAGAGCCGCCGTGCAGGAATGAGTCAGCAGTGCCGGCGATCCAAGCTCGCGCTCCAGCCATTGGTGGCACCGCGCGGTGAACGGCCCATCGCCGGACACACGCCGGCTTTGCAGGCTCTCCTGAACATAGGCGAGCGATCTGGCACCAATTCGCGGTTTTGAAAATTCAATCGCCAATTTACGCCCACCACCTGGTTGAATTATGCCGGTGCGTGGTCTTCCGGTCAATTTGGCCTTGAGTAATAATGCTTTGCACGGTCAGGGAACGCGAGGGGTGCTGGTGCGGGAGGCGGGACAAAAGCTGCACGGACGAAAAATCCTGGTGACGGGCGGATGCGGCTTTATCGGCTCGGCGCTGGTCCGTCACCTGGTGGCCGTCTGTGGCGCCCGGGTGCTCAATGTCGATGCGCTGACCTATGCCGGCGATCCTTCGGTCGTCGCTGCAGTGGCCCATTTGTCGAATTATGAATTCGAGCAGCTGAATATTTGCGACACGGCCAGATTGAGCGAGGCGGTGCGTCGCTTCGAGCCGGATGCGATCATCCATCTGGCGGCGGAGAGCCATGTCGATCGTTCGATCGACCGGCCAGCCGATTTCATCCAGACAAATATTCTCGGCACCTATGCGCTGCTTGAGACTGCCGTGACTTATTTCCGTTCACTGGGGGGCGACAAGCGAGATCAATTCCGTTTCCTGCACATCTCGACCGATGAGGTTTACGGCGCCCTTGACCACAGTGGCGCCCGGTTTACCGAAGCATCGCAAATGCGGCCGAACTCACCCTATGCCGCCAGCAAGGCGGCGTCCGATCATTTGGTTCGGGCCTGGGGCGTCACCTACAATCTTCCCGTCATCATCAGCAATTGCTCAAACAATTTTGGGCCGTTCCAATACCCCGAGAAGATGATCCCGACCATGATCTTGTCGGCGCTGCACGGGCTTCCGCTTCCGGTCTATGGAACGGGGGAGAATGTGCGCGACTGGCTGTTCGTTGATGACCATGTTGCCGCGCTCGTTCTGCTCCTCGCCGCAGGCCGTCCCGGCGAGACTTATCTGATTGGCGGAGGCGCCGAGATTTGCAATATCGACCTGGTACGCAAATTGTGCAGCGTGCTGGATGAGCTAAGGCCCGGTTGTCGGCATGAAAACCTGATCAGTTTCGTGGCCGACCGGCCCGGTCATGATCTTCGTTATGCCGTCGACAGCAGCAAAATCCGGACTGAGCTCGGATGGCGCCCGCGCGAGAGTTTTGCGTCCGGGCTGGAAAAAACCGTGCATTGGTATCTCACCAATGACTCGTGGTGGAAAAAACGTCTGAATGGCGGACAAATCGGAGAACGGTTGGGTTTGAGTGCAAATGGCGAACGCGCCGCGCCTTCAATGCGGGTTGGGCATGGCTAACCCTGCGCGCAAAGCAATCGTTCTGGCCGGCGGCAGCGGCAGCCGGCTATTCCCGGCAACCCGATCCGTCAGCAAGCAACTTCTGCCGGTTTACGACAAGCCGCTGATCTATTACCCGCTCAGTACGTTGATGCTGATCGGCATCCGCGAAATCGTCATCGTCTCGCAGCCCGATGTTCTGCCCCGGCTGCAAGACCTGCTGGGGGATGGGAGGCAGATCGGCATTGAGATCGAATATGTTGCCCAGCCGCGGCCCGATGGAATTGCACAGGCACTGATCGTCACCGAAAAGCAGACGCAGGGCCGGAACATCTGTCTCATTCTCGGCGACAATTTTCTCTACGGCACGGGACTTCCGGCCCAATTGCGGGAAGCGGGCACGCAACAGCTGGGCGCAACAATCTTCGCCTATCCGGTGGCACGTCCGGAAATGTATGCGGTTGTTGCGCTCGACAGCGACGGCCGCATTCTCTCGCTGGAAGAAAAGCCGAAAATCGCGAAGAGCAATCTCGCCGTTCCGGGATTATACTTCTACGATGAAAACGCGGCGCGGTTTGCGAGAACACTCACGCCATCGCCCCGGGGCGAACTCGAGATCACCGATCTCAACCGCATCTACCTCGATCGCGGCGAACTCAGCGTTTCGATCATCGGCCGCGGTACCGCGTGGCTCGATGGCGGCACACCCGAGACGCTTTTCGAGGCGGGCCAATTTGTCCGCGTGATCGAGCAGCGCACCAGCCTGAAAATCGCCTGCATCGAGGAAGTCGCTTACCGCGCCGGGTTCATCAGCATCGGGCAGCTCGCAAACCTCGCCGAAGTGATGCGGCCCTGCAGCTATCGCGATTATCTCAACCAGATCGTGACCCAGGAATCGGCGGAAACACGCCCCCCGTCATAAGAATGAAGACGGTCGTTATCATTCAGTCGAACTACATTCCCTGGCGTGGCTATTTCGCCATGATCGCGCAGGCCGACGAACTGATCCTGCTCGACAGCGTGCAATACACGAAAAACGACTGGCGGAATCGCAACATCATCAAAACCCCCACCGGACCGCAATGGCTGACTATTCCGATTGAGCGGCAATTTCCCCAACCCATCGACGAAGCCCGCGTGGCAATCCTGGACTGGGCCGGCCGGCACATTCGTGCGATCGAGCAAAATTACCGGCGTGCCCGCGGCTATGATGAAACCGCGGAGTGGCTGTTTCCCTGTCTCCGCACGGCCGCCTGTTTCCCGCTGCTGACGCAAGTCAATGCGTATCTCATCACAGAGATTTTGCGCCGCCTGGCCGTTACGCGGCCAATCCACCGCTGCACCGATATTCTTTCGCGCGAAGAATTGGCGAACCTGGAGCCGACCGAACGCCTGATCCGTTTGTGCAGCTCGGTGGGTGCAACGCGCTATTTATCCGGTCCGGCCGCCAGGGATTACCTGCGGCAGGACCGATTCGAACAGGCCGGAATAGAACTGCAGTGGATGGACTATAGCGGACTGCCGCAATATCCGCAGTGCTGGGAAGGATTCGAACCACGCGTTTCGGTGATCGATCTGCTGTTGAATTGCGGAACCTCGTCACCGCAATTTCTCCACCCCTGCGGTTGAAATCAGCTCACGGCCTTCCGTACGAGAATCGTAAACTCGTACAGCCCGTAATCATGAAGCAGCGCGACATTGCGCGCATATCGCCGTTTGCAGTGATCGAACATCCGGAGTGGATCGGCGTAGTACAGGTCGCTTCTCATTTTGTCTGCATCGGAATAGCTGGTCAGTATGTTGAAGGCGAATCCCTTCCTGCTGTATTCATGCATGACATCCAGCACGCCGAGAATGTGCACCAGCCATTCCTCGTCTGGCGTGTCTAGTTTTATGTTGAAGATGCCGGACGCCACGCAATAATCCCTTGGCCGGTCCGGCACGCTGCCTTCCGCAAAGGCAATCGAACCATGCCCCGGGTATCGTGCCCGGGCCGCGGCAATCATGTCCGCCGAAATATCCAGCCCGAAATATTCGAAGGCGAGATTCGAGCTCAACAGGTGATCGGCAAGCGCGCCATAACCACAGCCGAAATCGGTGATGGAAATCGGGCTGCCGTTTTCCGCTATCCGAAGCAATTGCCGGAAGCGCAGAACCTGTCCGGCTTCCGAATTCCAGTCCACGCCTCGCGCCGTCGCGCCATGTTCGCCGAGTTTGCCGGCAAAGTAACCGGTGATGCGACGGCGAAGTTCGTCCTCCGGACTCATCTTCTCGTGGTTCCTGTTCTCTCTCGAAAAGCGATAATGGCCGACTTATACTTCAAATCTCTGCGGCCATACCGCGCGATTTGGATTCAGGCATTATGAAGCTGTCGATTGTAACGACCATTTATCGGACAGCGAAATGCATTGAAGAATTTCACCGGCGCTGCGTCACCGTCGCAGAGCGGATGCAGCTGGAGCTTGAAACCATCTTCGTGAATGACGGCTCCCCGGATGACGGGTTGCACGTCGCCGGCGAACTGGCAAAACGCGACCACCGCGTCGTCGTCGTCGATCTCTCGCGGAATTTTGGACAATTTGGCGCGCTTTGGGCCGGGATCGAGCAGGCCACCGGCGATTTTGTCGCAATCATGGATGGCGATCTCGACGACGATCCGCTGTGGCTGGGCGATTTTTATCATCGCATGATCGAAGGCGGCTGGGATGTGGTGTACGGGATCGAGCCAAAGTCCCGGAGAGCACTTCCCTATCGTGCCGGCCGGCGCCTGTTTTATTTTGCGCTGAACCGGCTTTCGTCGGTCCCGTTCCCGGAAAATGTCCTGAACGCGCGGTTGATGAGGCGGCGTTACGTCAATGCACTGCTCGAATTTCCCGAACGCGAAATCTACCTCGCGGGTTTGATGCACGCCGCCGGTTTTGCCCAGGCAGGGGTGGAAGTGACGCGCCGGGAGCGGAGCAGAACCAAATACTCCTTCCTGAAACTGGTGCGCATCTTTGTGAACTCGGTGACTTCCTTTTCCATACGTCCGCTGCTGTTTATCTTCGGCCTCGGCCTGGCGCTGTCGGCATTTGCCGGCTTGTATTTCCTTGTCCTGATCTACCGCAAGCTGGTTTACGGTATCGATATCGAAGGCTATGCATCCGTGATGGGAGCGATACTGTTATTTTCCGGCATCATCATCTTCTTCAATGGCGTGATGGCGATTTACATCGGTACGATTTTCCTCGAAGTCAAAGGCCGCCCGCGCGCTCTCATTCGCGATGTCATCCGCGACGGTAAAAGCACCAATTTCACCTATATCAGATGACGGCCGGCGAGTTCGTCGTTGTGGGGCTGGGCGCCATGGGCAGCGCCACGGCGTTCCAGCTTGCGCGGCGCGGGCGCGACGTGCTCGCCATCGACCAGTACTCTCCACCGCATATCTACGGGTCATCCCATGGCGAGACGCGCATCACGCGCTGTGCGATCGGCGAAGCTCCTCATTACTCACCTCTGGCGCTGCGCTCGCACGAGATCTGGCGGGAGATCGAGGCTGAGACCGGATCCAGTCTGCTCACCACCACCGGCGGATTGATTCTCTCAAGCTCCTCCCGAACGGCGCGGCTGCATGTCGATGATTTTTTCGCCAACACGCTTGCCGCCGCCCGGCGGTTTGGCATTGCGCATGAGCTTCTCGACACGCAGGAGATCCGCCGGCGTTTTCCGCAATTCCGCGTGCGCGATGGCGAACAGGCCTATTTCGAGCCGGGCGCCGGATTCTTGAGGCCCGAAGCCTGCATCGCCGCGCAATTGCAGCTCGCAACCAGGTTTGGCGCGCAAATCCGCGAGCATGAGCGCGTGCTTCGATTCGAACCGCTTGCAGATGGCGTGCTCGTGCATACCGGCAGCGACACAATCCGCACGGGTAAGCTGATCCTCTGCGCCGGCCCATGGCTGCCGCAACTTCTCGGTCCGCGCTACGGCGCGCCGTTCCGAATTCTCAGGCAGGTCCTGTTCTGGTTTGCGATCGGGGATTTCGCCGCCTGGTCAGCGGAACATTGCCCTGTCTATATCTGGGAGCTCCAGGGTCCGGATCAGGCGATTTACGGTTTTCCCGCCATTGATGGGCCGCCCGGCGGTATCAAAATCGCCACCCAACAATACGAGAAGACGACCACGCCCGATGCAGTCGAACGCGACGTGCCGCCGGCAGAAATAGCCGCCATGCATCGGCTGATAGCGCCGTTTTTCGCCGGGTTGACGCATGACTGCCTCAAGGCGGTCACCTGCCTCTACACCCAGACTCCGGATTCAGGTTTTGTCATTTGTCCGCATCCGGATTCGGACCGGATACTCATTGCGTCCCCCTGTTCCGGACATGGCTTCAAACATTCGGCCGCCATTGGCGAATTGCTGGCCGACATGGCCACCGGCACGGCTCCGCACATCGACATATCGCCATTTTCCCTCTCCCGCTTCCTGCAATAATGGGCTTCCCCATTGTGGGGGCGAGGCTATCGCTTGTGCTAAAAATCCGCCTTTCCCTTGCGCCGGGGGCGACCTCTCCACCCGAAAAAGCACGCGGGCAACTCCGCTCAATCCCAACCGTTATTCAGACTGCATGCACCTGATCCAGATTCTGCTTCCGGCCTACGACAATGAGGGACATCGTTTCCCGCAGGAAATGTACCGCGCGATCGGCGATGAACTGGTCTCGCGGTTCAGCGGCCTTACCGCCTATAACCGCGCGCCGGCGGAAGGATTCTGGACCACCGGCAATCAGACCGCGCGCGACGAAATCCTGGTCTTCGAAGTCATGGCTCAGAATCTCGACGAAAACTGGTGGGCTCAATACCGCCGGGAACTTGAGGGCCGTCTGCGCCAGGAATCGGTCGTCATCCGCGCCCACGCGATCAGGTTGTTGTAGTCATCTCACCAGCCATTGCACGACGGCATATTCGGCGCCAGCCAGCTCGCGCGGACATTCGAGATGGCCGTAATGCGTCATTGGCAGATCGAAATTGATCAAGCGGATTTCGGCACCGGGATTCTTCGCCCGGTATTCATTGGCAATGAACACTTCGACGGCGCGCATCGGGTCTTCGGGATTCCAGTGATTGCGGTCGAAATGCGCCGTCGTCCACACCATGCGCTTAAATCCGTCCATTCTCGTGTAGTGGGTCGCGAACAGATCGCTCGCAACATCCTCGAATGGCACACGCAACGGATTGCCGGTGCGGTTCAGCAGCGCCTCGATCTGGTCTTCGACCCAGCCCTTCTGGGCGAGATCTGGCCCATGTTCGATATTCTGCAATTGCTGCTTGAAATTCGCCCGGCGCCGGCCCTCCGCCGCCAGCCATGCTTCGGCGATTTGCAGATGCGACATGCCCGGCTCATATAGCGGATTGAGAAAGCCGCTATAACCGCGCGCATAGGATGGTGGATCGCGCCGCTCGAGCTCGAAAATCGGCGCCTTGCCGCCCGGCGGAGACGCGCCTGCGCGCGGCGCCACCTGTCGCCCACGCACTGTGCGCAACAGCTCCAGCCGCGCCGCGCCACCACTACCCCAACCGAGAAAACGCTCCTTCAGCCGGGAGCTGAGATCGGGATCATCATAGGCCATCATCGCGAGTTCGCCCGATGTCGAATGACCCACCAGCAACAGCTCGCCGCGCGTGTGCCGCATCAGTAGCGCCTTCAGCCCCTGCATGATCAGCCGATTGGTGAAGATCGCATTGCGAATGTCGTATTCGTCCGCGGAGAGTTCCCGATCCAGCAGATATGCCGGCTGCCGTTTGGGATCGGAGATCGCCTCGTCCCATCCACCATACCGGAAATTGCCCGGAATGGTGACGATCATCACGTTCAGCTTTTGCGCCAGATATTGCGCCCAGCCCGGACGGTTCTTCAGATCGACGAAGAATTCATAGAAATTCGCCGCACCGCCATTGATGATGACAATCCACGGATATCGATCCGCCTGCGGATCAAGGCTCTTCAGCGTTTGCCCTGTGATATCCCAGTCGAGATTGTAGCGGCGGAACCGCTCCACCACCCAGCCCGGCTGGTACCCGAGTTCACGCGCCGGAAGCGCGGCCAGCTCGCGCGGATCGAAAGCGCCGCCCGGTGACTTCCCCGCCAGCGCCGAAACTGTGCGGCCGCCATCGGGAAGGTCGAAGCCTTCGCCCGCCGCGCGGAAGTCCGCTTCTCCGAGCGAAACATAAACTGCCTTCGCATCATCCAGCAGCCGCTGAATTTTGCCATTCACAGTTGTCATGGCCGGGCTTGACCCGGCCACCCAGTAGGCGCGCGTCCGCGCGCCAGTGGTTTATTCGCGCCGCAGACGCGGCGCGGCTGGATGGCCGCCTCAAGGGCGGCCATGACAATATGGGTGTCGTTTCTGCGCATCGTGTTACTTGATCCCCGTCAAAAACTTCAGCACCGGCCCTGACACCGACACATCCGGCGTTCCCACCGAAAACACCTGCGACATGTGGCTGTGGTCCCTGAACTCGACGAATGTTGGACAACGGCCCGCACCGCACATCGTGGATTTCAGATTTTCTGCCTCTTCCGGCGCGCCCGGTATGTCGACTTCGGTGTAGGACACCAGCAGCGGAATCGTGACTTTGGTCATTCCTTGCACGGACGACTCGGCGCGCAGCGCATCCGGATCATGCCCGTAATATTCCGATCCCTGCTTGCCCAGATTGTAATGCCCGGAATGGATGATGGCGCCCTTCACGCCCACCCCGTCCGGCCCGTAAAATTCCGGATGTGACAGATAGCTCGCGATCAGCCCTGCCCCGGCCGATTGTCCCCACAACACGATGCGATTCGGATCGCCGCCATATTGGCCGATATTTGCTTTCACCCAGCGGATCACCGATTGAACGTCGTGCTGCGCATCCGGCCAATGGTTCTTCGGCGCGAGCCGGTAATCCATGTTCACGCCGACCATGTCGTGCTGTGTCAGGAACAGCATCAGGTTGTCGTAATAGGGTGATCCGTCCTCGTGCTTGTCGCCACGCAGCATCTGTCCGCCATGGGCGTAGATCACCACCATCCGGCCGGTCGGTTGCCCCGATTTCGGCGTGAATACATCGAGCCGGTTGAGCGGATCGGGACCATAGGAGACATCCCGCACCACCCGCGCGTCGGCATATCGCTCCTTCATATCCGTGAAGAACGGGGCGTAAAGTTTGGCGGTGTTCTTGGTGTCGACGACGTGGCCGATTTTGCGAATTGCGGCGGCGATGTCCGGCGGTACCTGCGCCCATGCCGGTGCGGCAATCAGCAGGCAAGCGGCAACGGCAAGCGAATAGCGCTTCATTTCATTCTCCGTTTTCCTCTCCCCCTGAGGGAGAGGGATGCCCGCGCCCGCACTTGCGCTTTTGCAAGTGCGCGTTGGGGCGGCTGGGTGAGGGGAACGCTTTTTCTATTTGATCGACGTCAGGAACTTCACGACCGGCGCCGACACCGATGTATCCGGAGTTCCGATGGAATACATCTGCGACACGTGGCTGTGGTCCTTATACACCGCATAGGCCGGACAATGGCCGGCCGCGCACAGCTCCTTATTCGCCGTCTCCGCCTGCACGATGGCATCCGGCAAATCCACTTCGGTGTGCGAGATCATCAGCGGGATATTCAGCTTCTTCATCCCATCCAGCGCCGAACGTTGGCGCAGCTCATTCGCGTCATGTCCGAAATAGGCGGAGCCCGGCTCGCGATTCACATAAAAGCCGGAATGCATCACGGCGCCTTTCACGCCCACGCCGTCCGGTCCGTAGAATTCCGGGTGCGACAGATAGGTGGCAATCAGGCTCGCGCCCGCCGAAACCCCCCACAGCACGATGCGGTTGGGATCGCCGCCATATTGTCCGATATTGGCTTTCACCCAGCGGATCGCGGAAGCCATATCCTGCTGCGCGTCCGGCCAGTGATTCCTGGGCGCCAGGCGATAATTGATGTTCACGCCGACCATGCCGTGCTGGTTCAGGAACAGCATCAGATTGTCGTTGAAGGGCGCACCTTTCTGAACCTTGTCGCCGCGCTCGAACCCGCCGCCATGCGCGAAAATCACCACCGTCCGGCCGGCCGCGCCGGTCGTCGGTGTAAACACGTCGAGTTTGTTCAGCGGATCGGGGCCATAGGCGATGTCGCGTTCCACTTTCACACTCGCATAGGCTTCCTTTATGTCCTTGAACATCGGCGCATAAAGCTTTGTCGTGTTGGGCACATCCACAATCTGCCCGATCTTGCGGATTTGCGCGGCAATATCCGGCGGCACCTGCGCAACAGCAGGTCCGGCAATCATCAGGCTTATGGCGGCAGCAAAAATCAAGCGCTTCATGACCATTCCTCCCGGGGTTTGACCGCTTATACCACAAACCAGCGACCCCGCCCTTCCTGTACCCTGCGTTGTCAACCTGCTTGAGGCGGCCTAATCTCACCTTTCCGCATCGGGAGGCGCGAAATGAAGACAATCTCCAAGCAGCACGTGATGACAGCCGTTGCAGCAGCTGCCATTTGCGGCGCTGCACTTTTGCCGGCATTTGCGGCCGGTGATTCCACTCCGCCGGATTTTTCCAAGGGCGGCTTCGGCTGGGCTTCGATGGGCGGCCAGAACGGCCGGATCGGCAATGATTTCATTCCGGTTGCGGGCAGCCCGGAACCGGTGACCTACGATCTCGCGAATCCTTACGTGCCCAACAATGTCGGCAAACAGCCGACCTGGCGTGTTGCCGATCTCACCAATCCCAATCTGACGCAATGGGCGAAAGATGGATTGCAGAAATCCAACGACATGATCGCCGAGGGCTTCGCGATGTACAACCGCACGTCGCGCTGCTGGGAGCCGGGAATTCCGGTGCTGAACACCAGCCCGGGGCGAACCTATTTCCTGCAGACACCGAAGGAAGTGCTGATCATCTGGCAGCGCGATCAGATTGTCCGCCACGTCAATCTCGACGTGCCGCATAGCGCCCATCCGGTGCCGTCCTGGAATGGCGAATCTGTCGGCCATTATGATGGTGACACACTGGTGGTGGACACCATCGGCCTATCCACCAAAAGTTTTGTCGACAATTACCGCACGCCGCACAGCGACAAGCTGCACGTGATGGAACGCTTTCGCATGATCGACGGCGGCAAAAAGCTGGAAGTCGAAATGACCATCGACGATCCGCAGGCGTTCGTGAAGCCGTGGAAGGCGCTGCATCGCTGGTCGCTGGACCAAACCACCGCAAAGGGCCCGGGAAATGTCACCGGGACTTTCGATGAAGAGATCCGCTGCATGGATGGCGAGATGGTCAATCCGCTGAACCAGATCGAAGCCGCGCATCTGGAGCCGCTGCCCACCGCCACCCACTCCGACTTCTGAACTCAATAAAATGTCATCCCCGGCGAGGCGCGGAACGCGCCGAGGGAAGGGGACCCATCAGCGGCGCGTCCGCGCCGCAAAAGAATCTTCGTGGCGTAAGTGGTGATTTATGGCAGGGGGCAACGCGTGGCCGAGGCTTACATCAACCGTATCGCCACAGCGGTGCCGCCCCACGAAGTCCACACCGCGTTCGTGGATTACGCGCGCGCAAAGCTGATTGGCTCCGGCCGCAACGCGGTCCTGTTCCAGCGCATGGTCGAGCGTAGCGGCATCGCGCGGCGCTATTCCTGCCTGTCCCCCGATCCCGATTGTCCGCCGGATGCAGTATCGGCGCGCGACTTCTATCTCGGCGCACACTTTCCGACCACGGACGAACGCATGCGGGTGTTCCGCGCCGAAGCCCCGGCTCTGGCCCAGTCGGCGGTTGAACGCCTGCTTCCGGCCCGCGAACGCAACCGCATCACCCATCTCCTGATCACCTGCTGTACCGGCTTCTCGGCGCCTGGGCTGGATTTCGAGATCATGGACCGCTGTTCTGTGCCACGGACGGCCGAGCGGACTACGGTCGGATTCATGGGCTGTTACGCCGCGGTCAACGCGCTGAAACTGGCGCGCCACATCGTGCGCTCCGAGGTAAAGGCGCGGGTGCTCACAGTCAATCTCGAGCTCTGCACCCTGCATCTGCAGGACACCGTGGACCTTGAACAGGTTCTCTCCTTCCTGATTTTTGCCGATGGCTGCGCTGCCAGCCTGATTTCGGCCGAACCGGAAGGGCTCGCCATCACCCGCTTTCACGCCGCAGCGATTCCCGCGAGTCGTGAACTGATCACCTGGAATATTGGCGATACCGGTTTTGACATGGTCCTCTCCGGCAAGGTCCCGGGGTTACTGCGCACCGCTTTGCCCCGCTGCATCGATGAGGTGCTGGACGGCACGCCGCCGGAAATGGTTCGGCTATGGGCGGTGCATCCCGGCGGCCGGTCCATTCTCGACGCCGTCGAACAGGCGCTGTCGCTGCCTGCATCCGCCCTGTCGGCGTCGCGCGATGTCCTTTATCGGTTCGGCAATATGTCGTCCGCCACCGTGATGTTCGTGCTTGAGCAGATGCTGAAACAAGGCAAGCCCGGAGAACTCGGATGCGCCATGGCTTTCGGCCCGGGCGTTGTCGCCGAAACGATGCTGTTCGAACACGTCGGCGCACCCGCACCGGCCGCCCGCCACCACGCCACCGTCCTTTAGCGGGACTGGACCTTGATCTTGCCTCCTTCTTGAGCGGTTGGAGGCGTCGCGCGGCAGCGGAGCTGACGCGCAGCCGGAAAGCGCATTTCGCCCGCACGCGGCGCCGTGCGCCGCGCCAGAATTGAAAAAAGCGCGCAAAGCGCGCTTTCGCGAAATGCGGGTGGGGAGCTCTCCACTTCGCGCATTGAACCGGACCCGCGGCTGTGCCACTCAACGCCCATGCTCGACAAAATCATCAAATTCCTCTCCGAACCGTCGCCGCCCGAGAACCGCGACGGACTGCAAACCGCGGTCGCCGTGCTGCTGGTCGAGGCGGCGCGGATGGACAGCCATTTCGATGACGCCGAACGTCACGTGATCGAGCGCCTGCTGGCGCAGAAATTCCAGCTTTCGCAGGAACAAACCCGCGACCTCGTCCAGAAAGCCGTCACCATCGACGAGCGCTCGAACCAGCTTTATCCCTTCACGCGCACTGCGGTGGAACGGATGACCGCGGCGCAACGCATCGGCCTGATCGAGATGCTGTGGGAAGTTGCTTACGCCGATGGCGTTCTCGATCCGGATGAGGACGCCCTGCTGCGACGCATCGCGGGCCTGATCTATGTCTCTGACGTAGATCGTGCCGCCGCCCGGATCCGCGTCCTCGACCGCCTCGGCAAACGCGACTAGACATAAACCGCCCTGTCATCCCCGGCGAGGCGCGGAACGCGCCGAGGTAATGGGGACCCATCCGCGCCGCGTCTGCGGCGCGAAAAAATCCTTTCTCGCCTGAAAGCGCAGATCGTTCACGCATAATGTTTTGAACAGGTGGAGCCATGGGTCTCGCCGCGATATGCTTCCGCAAACTTCTGGAGAGCACCCCATGAACCGCGTCGCATTGACCATCGCCAGCGGAATTTCGCTCGCCTGGGTATCGCTTGCCGCCGCGCAACCCGCGCAATCCGACCCGTACCCGGTCGTGCAGGGCAAGACCTACAAATTCGAAAAAATTGCCGACGGCGTCTATTACGCGACCGGCGGTTTCGGCAGCAACAATGTGGTGGTGGTCAACGACGCCGACGTGCTGATTGTCGATACCGGAACGACGCCGGCGGCCGCCCGCGCCTTTCTCGCCGACATCAAAATGCTGACCGACAAGCCGGTCCGCTTTGTGGTCAACACCCATTGGCATTTCGACCACACCGATGGCAATTCGGTCTTTGGCCCGGATGTGCAGATCATTGCCAATGATTATGTGCGCAGGGCGATCTCAACCTTCGACGTGCTGCACCGCGAACCGTTCATGACCTCGCTGGGCAATGCCGTTCCGGCGCAAATCCAGGATCTCGGGCAGCAGGTCGTGGCCGAGAGAGACCCGGCCAAAAAAGCGCAATTGCAGCAGCAGCTCTACACCGCGCAGCAGGTCCTGGTGCAGCTCAAGGACATCAAACCGACGCCGCCCAGCGTGACCTATTCCGACAAACTCATCCTGCACCGGGGAAATCGCGAAATCGATCTCTTATTCCTCGGACGCGGCCATACCGCCGGCGACACTGTCGTCTGGCTGCCGAACGAACGCATCGTGTGTTCCGGCGACCTGATGGAAAGCCGGATTGCCTATATGGGCGACGGCTATTTCGATGAATGGGTGACGACGCTCGACAAACTCAAGAATCTCGATTTTGCTGTCGATCTGCCGGGCCATGGCGTGCCGTTCAGCGACAAAAACATGATCACGGAATTCCAGTCCTATCTCAAGGACCTCGTGACCCAGGTCTCCGCCCTGAAGGCGCAAGGCGTGCCGCCCGACGAGGCGGCGCAGCGCGTCAACCTGACGGCGCACGCCAAATATTTTCCCCAAATCACCGGCCCCGGTGCCGATCTTCGGGGCGTCAGGCGCGTTTACGCTTGGCTGGACGAGCGCGACAAGAAGTAGCTCGCGCTCTTTCCCCTGGGAGTGAAATCATGAAACCGATTGCGTTTGGGTTCCTGCTGGCGCTCGCGGCGGCGGCAGGGGCGGCTGGTGCCACTCTGGCCGGTTCGGCCGTGGACATCAGCGGCAGCGCAATCGATACCGCACTGCAGCGCACCGCCGAACAACCCGACGCCGACGAGTCGCTCGGGATATATAATGTCGGCAACGACTACAATCTCGGCCTTTCGGTCGTACATCGCGCCCGCACAGGTGGCAGGCAAATCCCGCCCGCCGCCGTGCACAATGAAATCACCGAAGTGTTCCACATCATTGCCGGGACCGGAACGGTGGTCACCGGCGGGACACTTGCCCCGCCGCAGCAGAACCAGAACGATCCGCGCTCCGGTCCGACAATTCTCGGCAGCCGCATCGTTGATGGCATCACGCGCGGCGTCGGTCCGGGTGACGTCATTGTCGTGCCGCCCAACACGCCGGTGCAATTCACCGAAGTGAATTCGGCCGAACTCGTCTATCTCGTGGTCCGCATCGACCCGCACAAAGTCCTCGCCTCCCGCTGATTCCCCTCGCCTTGTCGGGTCGTCACCAATTTCTCGCCAAACTCCGACATGTTCGCGAAGCTGTCGAAGTCAAACTATCCCTCAGCGCGAGGACTGTTCCACCTGCTGCAAAACCGGTAAATCGAGAGGCGATGGGCCAGGAAGCACGTTTGCTGCCGGGGGTGGGACATGTCCAAACATGGTTTGATTTGTTTCATAGCCGTTGCATCGGCTACAGGCGCCGCCCTGGCAGCGGACGCAGGTGGCAAAGCCGCCATTCCCAATTTTGCGATAGATGCTGGTACCGGCTGGCGGATTGACCGTACGGTTGGCGTGGACGATCTGCTTGCGGCGCCGGGCGGCGGACCAGGGCCCATTACCAACAATAAAGCGTACCCCTATGTGCCCAATGGGGGCGGCCGCCAACCGACCTATCGTGTCGCCGATCTCTCCAACCCGATCTTGCAGGAATGGGTGAAGCCGGCGATGAAAAAGGCCAACGACGAGGTGCTTGCGGGGCAAGCCCCCTACCGTGCCCATGAACGCTGCTGGCCCGCCGCGGTGCCGGGCATCGACGTGGACGCGTTCGCCGCACCGGTCTTCCTCTACCAAACACCGAAAGAGGTCGTCTTCATAATGAACAACGGGCCGGAGATCCGTCACATCTACCTGGATGTCCCCCATTCGCAGAATCCAAAACCATCCTGGTACGGAGAATCCGTGGGCCATTATGAAAACGGCGATACGCTGGTCGTCGACACCATCGGGTTCAACGACAGGGTCATTGATAATTATCGCACACCGCGCACGACGCAGTTGCACGTCATCGAAAGATGGAAGATTTCTCCCGGCGGAAAGGCGGTCGATGTCTCCGTCTATGTCGAAGATCCGGGCGTCTTCACGACGCCCTGGCGGGCCATGCACCGCTGGCGGCGCGTAGAGCAGCCATACGTGGAATATTATTGTGCGGAAAACAACAACAACCCTGTTACCGATTCCAAACTGGTCCCCATGCCCCAGGCGGCCAAAGCGGATTTCTAATCGTCATAGAAACCACCTTGTCATCCCGGACGGTGCCAGAAGTCCGCAGCCCTTCACGCGGAACGACATGGCATCGAAACTGGTTGCGGCGGGTAGAGCGCAATCCGGCGAAGTGTGAGCGGTTCGCCGACAGATTGCGCGACAATCAAAAGAATTTAGAGCGTGATCCGATTCCGTCTAATCGGATCATGCTTTATCACTCGAATTCATCTGTGCTGTCACGGGGCAGCACCTGGACTCCGATCTGGTTGGTCGGACCATCAATCACCATCATAAGCCCGTTGCAGCGCTGCGAGGTCGAATTTCTTCATTTTAAGGAAGGCTTGCGTCACGCGCGCGATCTGTCTGCGGCTGCCCCGTGTCATCATCTCGCGCATGGCTGCCGGCACGATCTGCCACCACAAGCCGTAGCGATCCTTGATCCAGCCGCACTGGCCGGCATTGGGATCGGCCGCGAGTGCATTCCAGTAACTATCGATCTCCGCCTGGTTTTCGCATGTCACCATGAACGAGATTGCCTCGTTGAACGCAAATCCATGCGGGTGCGCGCTGTCCATGGCGGCAAATTGCTGACCCGCCAGACTGAATCTGCCCAGCATGACAGTGCCTTCCCTGTCCGGTTCGCGCCCCGCGCCATAGCGCGCGACCTGGCCAATGGCGGAATCAGGAAACACCGACGTATAGAACCCCATCGCCTCGTCTGCTTTCCCGGCATTGCCGCCGGTGAACATCAGAAATGGCGTGATCCTCTGTTTGATCTCGCGTCCGGTCACCAGCATGACCTGCCATGACAGACCGTAGCGATCCTGCGTCCAGCCATACAGCTTGCTGAACGGATAGGCGCTGAACGGCATCAGCACCTGTCCGCCGTCCGACAGCCGCTGCCACAGCAGTCCAGCTTCGTGCTCTGTCGCACATGACGCGAGAAGTGACACCGCAGGCGAGAATTTGAATTCCGGTCCGGCAAACAGCAGTTGGAATTCCTGCCCGGCAAGCTCGAGCACCACGATTTCAACCGTACCCGACGGCGTATCGGACAGCGATCCCTCGCCGAGGATCTCCGAACCTCCGAATGCCGGCATATACAGCGTCACCGCATCCCGCGCGCTGCGGTCGAACCACAAATGAGGCACGATCTTCTGCATCTGTCTCCTCACCAACGACATCAATCGCGCCGTGCAACGCCTGGTTGCAGCCGGCCGCCAACCGTAGCAGAATGAATTTCCAGCGAGTTTTCAATGGTCGCGATTAGGGGAGGAGCCCACGATGCTGTACCGGTCTGCCATCACTCTCTCACTGCTCTTGTCTGGCCTGAGCACGTTGTCATTCGCCGCCGAACCTGCAGGTTTGGGTGCCGGCGCGATCATGCTCACCGATGGCAAGAAAATGGACAATTTCAACAAAGTCGGGGACGCCGACTGGCGCATCGCCGAGGGCTCGATCGTTGCCAATAACGGCCGCGGATTCCTGGTCAGCAAGCAGTCCTTCGAGAATTTCCGGTTACGCGCCGAGTTCTATCCCGACGACGAAACCGACAGCGGCATTTTCATCCGCTGCGATAACCCGGCACAGCCAAGCGCCCAGTCCTGCTACGAAATCAACATCTATGACACGAACCAGAATCGCAACAACGCGACCGGCGCCGTCGTCAATGTTGCGCCACCGGAACGCTCGCCGCAGACCGAGTTGCACTGGAACGTGCTCGAGATCGAGGCCAAAGGTCCGCAGCTCAATGTCAGCATCAATGGCGAACGCACGGCCAGTGTACGCGACGCCAAACACGCGCGCGGACCGATTGCACTGCAATTCGCCAAGGGCGTGGTATATTTTCGTAAGGTGGAGGTGAAGCCGCTGACGCAGGACGATATCGACTTCGTATCCTCGCCGCTCTACGTCAATTGCCAGGACGGATTCGTCGCGCTGTTTCCGGGCGAACCGGCGCGCCGCGACGTGATGTACCCGCTCAGCGGAGCCAATATGCCGGCGCATGAATATGCGATGCAGAAGGACGGCAACCGCTATTCGGTCACCGTCGTCGATTACGGCTCGGGTCCGCGCGCCGACCGCAAGATTGTCGATTCCGCCGTGGCCGATCTCAGCAAGAAGGGCGATGTGAAGACGCGGGCCAATGTCGAGATCGGCATCGGCAAGCCGGGCAGTCAGCTCAATATCATGCAGCCCAATGGGCGGCAGTTGCGCGCTTCAGCCTATATGATGCAGCACAAGCTCTATATCACGCAGGCCGATTTCGCCGCCGGCGACCCGACGGGTCTGCAGTTCGAGCAGTCGATCGCGATCGTGAACCATGCCGGTACGGACCTCGATCGCGTGTCGCCGAACAACACCGAAATCCGAACCTACGACTGCCACTAAGATGGCCATAACTTAGACCTCCCTTTCCCCCCGCGAGCGCATCGGCGCGATGCGCGGGGGATTGGAGGGCGAAAGGAATCGCCAAGGGCGACTCCCGCCCGGAAACCCGCAGCCGCGCAAGGCGCGGCCAATGGCGGGCGAAAGGGGAGCGCTCGGCCCACCATATGCGACTGGGCGTACTTGGACTCGCCGGCGAAAATTGGGCATTGTCTCATCTGTCTGGAAGCAAGGCCCTGCCAATGTTTTCGTCACGTCACGTTTGTCACGCATGGATATGCGGCTCGGCACTGGCCGTTTTCGCCCTTGCCCTGACCGTTTCGGCGGCGCCCGGTGCGCAACGCGCAAAGGTTGCGATTCCGGATTTCTCCCAGGGCAACACGGCGGGATGGATTTCCGCCGGGGCTGATTGGCTGCCGCCCGCTTCCGGACATGGCCCGGTCGCGTTCGATCCCGCCCATCCTTTCGTCAGCAACCAGGACGCGCTCCGAACCGGCCGTTCGGTCACGCCGCGGATCGCCGATCCCAACAGCCCCCTCCTGCTCCCCTGGGCGCGTGATGCGGTCAAGCGCGCCGACCAACAAGTGCTTGCGGGGAAAGTCGGTTTTGAAGCGATGTCCACCTGCTGGCCCGGAGGCGTGCCGGGGATCATGCTGTTTACTGCCGAGCCGATCTATTTCGTCCAGACGCCGAAGCAGATCACCATTCTCTATCAGCGCGGACCAAACCAGCGGCACATTTATATGAACGTTCGTCACTCGAAAAATCCCAAGCCATCCTGGTACGGAGAATCGGTCGGCCATTACGAGGGGAAGACGCTGGTCATCGACACGATCGGGCTTTCAGATAAGACGTTTGTCGACAATCTGCGGACGCCGCATACGCCGCAAATGCATGTCGTGGAGCGTTACACGATTTCGGACGACGGCAAGACGATGAATGGAACGGCTTACGTCGAAGACCCCGGCACTTTTACCAGCCCATGGTCGGCCACCCAGCGCTGGCGGCGCGTGCAGCAGCCGATCCAGGAATCCGTCTGCGCCGAGAACAACAACAACTATAATTACTTCGGCCTCAACATCGACCCCATCCCCGAAGCCACCACCCCCGACTTCTGACGCTCATAATCAACTGTGTCATTCCCGGCCGAGCCCGAAGGGCGAGGGGAAGGGAACCCATCCGCGCCGCGTCTGCGGCGCGTGGAAATGCATTACGGTCGGTTCAATTGCTGTCCCGCCAACAACGCCAGCAGTGCATAAGTTGCGAGCCAGTGCTCCCCCATATAATCGCCGGAAATCCTTGTCAGCGCCGAAGACAGATGCCGTTCGGCCATATCGACGGCCAGTTTGCGCAACGGCTCATCCGCCGAAACCCGCGCCGCAATTTCAAACCATGACCACGCACGCGACAGATTGAGTCCATCAAGATGTACGATGCGGCCATCGCTGCGATCGCTGACCTGTGCCGGCTCGAACAGGCATCGCGGTTCGCCTTGCGCAAGCCGCGGAAGAAATCGCGCGAACCAGCCGCGAAATTCATCCGGCGGCAGCGCGCAGGCCATGCACTGGGCTTCGGTCAGCGCCGGCGACAGGAAATCCTCGCCTGAAGGTTCGCGGCACCGATCCTCCTTATCCTCTGCGTACCACCTGATTGCCGTTGACCGCAGCAACTCGAAAAATTCTACGTCCCGTACTGTTTGCGCGAAATCGAATGCCAGCCGCAGCGCGAAAGCCGTATTGCCATGCGTGCCCACGCGCACCGGATAAGTCGCTCGCGGCAGCCACTCCCGGAACCGTTCCACAATCGCATCCGCCAGCGGCCGTAAATTGCTGCTCCACGTCTTCTCACCCTGCCGCAGCAATTCCGCCTGCAGCCTCAGCAACCACGCCCAGCCATAGGGCCGCTCGAAAGCACGCGATTGCGACCGCGCAAGATAGGCGTATTCGCCGGCGGCTTTCCCCGCCGTCAGCGACTCGTCGAACAATGTGCGGATCGCTGCGGACTCGGGATTATCGGGAAACAGACGGTACAAAGTCGCCAGCAGCCAATAGGAATGGACGCAGGAATGCCAATCGAAGCTGCCGAAAAACACCGGATGCAGTGCGCGCGGAGTTTGCGCGTCCTGCGGCCCCGTCATCACATGGTCGAGTTTGTTCGGAAATTCCCGTGTGACATGCGACAGCGCAATGCGCGCCATCCGCCCCGCCATCCCCGCATCCAGTGCCAGACTCATTTCACTCGCGCTCTTTGTGAGCAGCGACTGCTGGTTTCCTCCCCCGCTTGCGGGGGCGTGTCCGCGAAGCGGACGGAGGGGGGATCTTACGTTTCACCGGAACACCACCACATACATCAGCACCATATTCACCATCAGCAGTAGGATAGCGGTGGGGATTTGCACCGCAATCACACCATAACGATTCTTGAGGCCGAGCAGCGCCGCGGGGACCAGATTGAAATTGGCCGCCATCGGCGTGACCAGTGTACCGCAGAATCCCGACAGCATGCCGATCGCCGACATGGCGATGGGATCGCCATGAAACTGCATGACGATCAAAGGCAGACCGATACCGATGGTCAACACCGGAAAGGCGGCAAAGGCGTTGCCCATCACCGCCGTGAACAACGCCATGCCGAGTGCATAGGCGATTACCGCCGCGATCCGGCTGCCGCCTGGAATCGCCTGCGCTGCGATCTGGCCGATGGCAGTGCCGACGCCGGCAATCGCGAAAACCGCGCCGAGCGCCGACAGCATTTGCGGCAGAACCGACGCCCAGCCGAGCAGATCCATCAGCCGGCGCCCCTCATCCACGGCAGCAATGACGCGCTGTTTGAGCACCGCGCGGCACAGGACAACGGCCGTCACCGATGCAAGCCCAAGACCGATCAGCGTCGTCTGTGCCGGGTCGACCAAAGGGCGCCCGGCAATGAAAATGTACCTGAGCACCAGCGCCGCAGATACCGTCACCAGCGGTATCGCGAGCGCCGGTGCGAAGATCGTGTCGCCGAATTTCCGCGCCAGCAGCTTCCGCTCATCAGGCGTTGTGGTTTTCGGACGGCCGACGCCCAGGCCAGCCGCTGCAACACCCACCATTGCGAGCACCAGGATTCCATTGCCGAAATCGCCCAGCAAATCGCCGAGGAGGAAGCTCACCGCGTACAAGCCCCAGAACGCCGCGTTGCGCCGGCGCCGCGGGTTGCGGGAATCGCGTATGCTCATCAGCGCCATGACGCCGAACATGAGGCCGGCCAGCACATAGACGGGTCCGATTCCGATCATCCCCCGCGGCCCAGTCTGCGTGCAAACAGCACAATGCGGGCAGCGTGAATCAGAAACGCCGCAACCGCTGTCGGAATTGCCCATAGCGACAATTGCAGCGGATCGGCCGTGATGCCGTTCTGCGCGAGAAATCCCTTGATCAGCAGAATCGATCCAATGGCGACGAAAATGTCTTCCCCGAAAAATGCCCCGACATTGTCCGCCGCGGCGGCATGCGCGCGGACGGCATCACGCTGCGCCTCCGTCAAACCGTCCGTACGGGCTTCCGCCGCCGCTTCGGTCATCGGCGCAATCAGCGGCCGCACCATGCTCGCCTGTCCACCAACCGGCAGACCGAGTGCAACCGTCACCTGCCGCACCAGAAGATAGATGCAAAGAATCGAGCTCACAGAAGCGCCGTGGATTTTCAGGATCAGTTCGCGCGCGCGTTCCTGCAAACCGGCGCGTTCCAGTGCACCGATCGCCGGCAGCACCAGCCAGGTCAGGCTGACATAGCGGTTTTCATTGAACGCCTTGCCGAAAGCCGCGATCACTGCTCCGGGTTCAAGTCCCCCGGCGATCCCACTGACCAGCGCCGCCGCAACCACCACCACCAGCGGATTTACCCGCGCGGCAAACCCCACCACGACCACCGCCACACCGGAGAGCGACCACAAATGACTCAGGGCTTCGTTCTCGCCTGATGTTCACGTCGCCCCCAACCTGCGTCACCTGCTCCGATGCATCAATCCCGATGTTTCTCTAGCTGCACTCGAAATCATCGCCGGTCGTCGGATGGCAGAGGTCAGGCCAGCCGTTTTTGCGCCAGAACTCGACCAGACCGGCATCGCGCATCAGCTTTCTGAAGCGCGCTGTTTTGCGCACGGAGGAGGGCATTGGCCACCAGACGTCGAATATGCCAGTCCGGTCGCCGCGCTTCGCGGCATTCTCCGGCCAGTCGAGCATGCGCTCCGGCGTGCCGGCATGAATGTAGGCGAAATTCAGTTCTGAATCGAAATCCGGCAAGGGCGCCGGAGCCTGCTCTCTTTTTGCAGCAGATTGCAGTATTCGCGCGGCTACTTCGAACATCGATCGTCTGAATGGGCCTCTTTCCAATCTCGACGGGTCAGCAAGCAGAATTTCCGCCGCCTTGTTGAGCTGACCCTGCTGCGCATATGCGGCCGCGAGATAGACACTGAACCTAAAACCCCCGGCCCGATTTCCCGCAAATAACATTCGATAGCCTGCGTTGAGCGCGCTGATTCCCGAGTCGGTGTGGCGATTCGCTATCCGCACCATGCCGGTAAACCGCGCGTAAAGCGGAACTTGTGGTTCGATTGCGGAGAGTCTCTCGCTGATATCGAGCGCCTGTTTCAAATACCCGAAAATGGCCAAATAATTGCGATAATCGTCAAGTATTTCAGGGTTATCGGGGTCGAGAGCATAGGCCTGTTTGATACTGGCGAGCGCTTCTGCGTTCTTGCGCTGTTGGGTCAGTGCAACCGCCAGCGCGCCGTAACTCAAGGCCAGGTTAGGGTCGAGCGCGATAGCCTTGCGGGCCGATATCTCCGCGTCTTTTGAGAGATTCACCGGGTTGACTGCATTCACGCGCGAACGTCCCTGAACCATTGCCTGCAGCGCCCATCCCGGCGCGAAATCCGGCGCCTCGGATACAAGTTGTGTCGCAAGTGCCATTGGACCGGTATCGCCGCCGCCGCGGTTCCGGAAGGCCGCCAGTGCGCGAAGGTAAAGTTCATGCGCATGCGGATCATTGAGGCGGTTCGACACGAGACTGTCACCGGGCTTGAGGCTCAGCGTCATATGAAGGGAAGTTGCGATCGAGCGGGCGATGTCTTCCTGGATCGCGAACACATCGGTCAGTTCACGATCGTAATCTTCTGCCCAGATATGCGTTCCATCATCGGCCTTAATGAGCTGAGCCGTGATGCGCAGGCGATTGCCGGCCTTGCGCACCGATCCTTCGATCAGATGAGTCGCATGCAGTTGTTGCCCAATTTTTTCGATTTCGATGTTCTTGCCTTTGAATTCGAAGGCCGATGTTCGCGCCACAACCCCCATGTCAGGTACTTTGGCCAGCGCGGCGGTGATCTCTTCGGTCATGCCGTCGGAGAAAAACTCCTGCTCTTTGTCGGACGACAGATTCACAAACGGCAGCACCGCAACCGATACCCCGCCTTTCGGCGACGCCGCGGCCACCCGCGCTGCCGTAACGCCTGCCTCTACCGCGCGAGGCGTCGTGATGCCGGCCGGATGAACGAGCACCGCGAACAGAAGGGAACTCGTCACCAATAGCAGCGAAATGATCGACAGTTCGGGACCGGAGATACGGCGGCTGGCCTTTTCGCCGTGATACCAGGCCAATGTCATCGCGACAGGCAGGCCAAGCGCAAGCAGAATTATCGAAATGCGCGTGACGACATGGGCCCAATCGAGCGCTTCACTGGTCAGCGTGACAGCGTGCTGAATGCCGTAAGCGATCGCGACATAACCCACCGTCCACTGCGCGATCCGGTGTTCCTTCAGCCGCCTGAAAACCGCTGTAATGCCGTCGGGCGGCAATTCGGCGCGGTCCTGCTGTTCGCTCATCCAAAAACTCCTGTCATCCCCGGCCGAGCAACGCGTCAGCGTTGCGAGGGGAAGGGGACCCAGGTAGGTCCGGTATGCAAATCTCCCCGAGCAGTCTCTCGTAGAAGTCATTCCAGCCAGAGTTGGTCTTCTCAATTAGCCTGGTCTTCCAGGCACGATTCCAGCCCTTCAACTGCTTCTCTCGCGCGATAGCGGCGCCAATGTCCCCGAATGTTTCGTACCAGACGAGGATCTGGACACCGTATTTTTTCGTGAACCCCTCAGCGATGTTGTTTTTGTGTTCCCAGGTCCGCCGCATCACATCATTGGTGACGCCGATGTAGAGCGTCCCATTGCGGCAGCTTGCGAGGATGTAAACGAAATACAGATGCTCTCTCATGCGGCGATCACCGTTGGTCGAATCCGCAAGACCCGAATACGTCCGGCACCTGGGTCCCCTTCCCGCGCCGCAACACTGTTGCGGCGCGCCGGGGATGACAGGTTTGCTTTTGTCATCATCTCAACTGCACTCGAAATCATCGCCGGCGGTGGAGTGGCATTGCGGTGGCCAGCCCTTGGCGCGCCAGAATTCCGGCAGTCCGAGAAACTGCACATAGGTCTTGAATCGCTCGGTGCGGCGTACGGGCGCGTATGACGAGTGCCGAATATGGCTGATTTCAAACAGGGGACCGAGGCCGATTTTCATGTCACGAGCATAGAAGTCGAGCGCGCGCTGTGGTTGTCCGACGTAAAGAAAAACCCAGTCGAGAATGCCTAGATCGGGAGCGCTTTGCGCCTCGGACGCTTTGGCGGCCATGCGCAACATCCGAGCGGCAAGCTTTAATTCTTCAGCAGGTCTGAAGCCCGGCGAGATGTTGTCCAACAGGTCTGCAGCTTCACGATAGCGCCCGAGCGAGGCGTAAAGCTCCGCCAGCTGGCGGAGCTGATTGTTCTGCGGCGGGAGCCTTTTGAAAAGCCCGATTGCTGATTCATCATCGCCGTCGAGCCACAAGAGCTGGGCAGTGTTGCCATTCAGCGCGGGGACGTAGGGCTCGACCTCCTGAAGCCGCCGGGCGACTGAAACCGCCTCCTTGAGCCGCCCCTCGATCGCCCAACCGCCCATCACGCTGTTCAGGACGTTTGGATCGTTGGGATCCAGGTTGAAGGCTCTGGCGATCATCTCATCGGCTTCGACCAGTTTGTGCCGCTGGAAAAGCGCCACTCCAAGGTAGACATAACCTGCCGCGTAATTGGGATCGATCTGGATGGCCCGGCGTGCGGCTGCTTCTAGGGCGGAGACATAATGGTCCGTTACCCGGCGCGCCACTTCGTCCGATCCATTGATCCGTTCCGGACCAGTCGAAAGGAGAAAGTAATAGGAGACGCCCAACTCTGCCCAGGCCGGAGCGTAATTCGGATTGCGAGCGACCAATTCTTCCAGGATCGCGTTTCCCCGCACGGCATTATCGCGCCCGCGGCCAAGGAGGAGATTCCTGGCCTGCAGATATTGCTGATAGTCGGCCGGGCTGATGTCGCGATTGTTGACGAGGTTTTCGCCCGGCTTGAGGCCAAGCGTCATGTGCAGCGAAGCCGTAATCGCGCGCGCGATGTCTTCCTGAATCGCGAACACGTCGGTCAGGTCGCGATCATAGTCTTCCGCCCAAATATGCGTGCCGTCGTCGGCCTTGATCAGCTGTGCCGTGATCCGTAGGCGATTGCCCACTTTACGCACCGAGCCTTCAATGAGATGCGTGGCGCCGAGCTCCTCCCCCATGGTTTTGATGTTGATGTTCTTACCCTTGAACTCGAAGGCCGACGTTCGCGCCACAACCCGCATGTCCGGCACTTTGGCGAGCGCGGCGGTGATCTCCTCGGTCATTCCATCAGAGAAAAATTCCTGTTCCTTGTCGGATGACAGATTCACAAACGGTAGCACCGCAACCGACACCGCGCCTTTCGGTGAAGCGGCGGCGGTGCGCGCGGTGGCGACGCCCGCCTCCTGCGTTAGCGGCAAACGTATCGCGATCTGCGGCGCCGTCCTAAACGTCGCGTAAAATGCGAAGGAGATGAGAACGAGCAGCAACGAGACGATCGCCATTTCGCCGCTGCTTATCCTTCTGCTGACGCGTTCGCCATGATACCAGGCGAGCGTCATCGCGACGGGCAGTCCGAACGCGAGCAGAATGATTGAAATGCGCGTAACGGCATGCGGCCAATCGAGCGCCTCGCTGGTCAGAGTGACGGCGTGCTGGATGCCGTAAGCGACCGCGACGTAGCCCACCGTCCACTGCGCGATGCGATGTTCCTTCACCCGCCGCCACAGCGTGGTGACGCGATCAGTCTGGCCCTCAGTGCGGTCGGTGCTTTCGCTCATCAACTGCACTCGAAATCATCGCCGGTCGTCGGACGGCACTGCGGCGGCCAACCTTTCGCCCGCCAGTAGTCCACGAGTCCCGCTTTGCGCACCAGCGCTTTGAACCGCTCTGTCCGGCGCACCGGCCCGTAGGACCGGTGCCAGACGGAGGCGAGCACAATGGTATTCAGAGAACCCGTTTCGGCACGGCGTTGATAAAAATTCAGCGCTCGCTCCGGGGCGCCAACGTAAAGATAAATAAATTCATATCTGGTCGCCGGAAATTTGTCTGGCGCTGCCGTTGTCGCCGGAGCGGTGCGCAACAGGCGTGCCGCCGTTGCCGCGTCGGACTTCGGATCGCCTGCGATTTCCATCAGTGAATCCGCAGCTTCGGCAAAGCGGCCCATGGACGCGTAAATATCGGCCAGGACGAAAGCGCGTGGGGCGGGTGGTAATGTTTTCGCAAGCGCAATCGCAGAATCGTTCTGTCCATCCAGCCAACGCTCCACGGCCAAATTCAGCACGACAGCCGGATAAAGCGGATCAACGAGGCGTGCCTTTTCGACCGCGGCAAGGGCTTCCTTCAGCCGCCCTGCGGTAGCGTGCCGGACGCTGTAGGCGTCCAGCAAATTGACGTTCAGAGGATCGAGCGCGAGGCCTTTCGCAAAAAATTCATCGGCTGCGAGGGGTTCTCCGTGTGACCAGGCGAAATTCCCCAGCACCTCGTAAGCCACTGCGGAATTGGCATCGATTTGAAGAGCGCGCCGGGCAGCCGCGTCACCCTTGACGCGGAGTTCGCTGGCCAACTTTCGCGCCTCGTCGAACGGCGCGTCTCCTGCGATATTGGTAAAGAAGTAAGCCAATCCCAGCTCTGCCCATGCCGGCGCGTAGTTGGGATTGCGCGCCACGACCTCCTCCAACAGCGTGACGGCCTGCGGCACCTTTGGATCAACTGTTCGATTCTGGACGATGCCTTTCGCCTGGAGATATTTCTCGTAGGATTCACTGTCGACGTTGCGGTTGTTGACGAGGTTTTCGCCCGGCTTGAGACCCAGCGTCATGTGCAGTGAAGCAGTGATGGCGCGGGCAATGTCCTCCTGGACCGCAAACACATCCGTCAAATCGCGGTCGTAATCCTCTGCCCAGATGTGCGTGCCGTCATCGGCTTTAATCAGTTGCGCGGTAATCCGCAGACGGTTTCCCGCTTTGCGAACCGAGCCTTCGATGAGGTGTGTGGCCGAAAGCGCCTGCCCGATGGCGCGCAAATCTTTGTTCGTGCCCTTGAACTGAAACGCTGATGTGCGGCCAACGACGCGCAGGTCCGGGACCTTAGCCAGCGCGGTGGTGATTTCCTCCGTCATCCCGTCCGAAAAGAATTCTTGATCCCTTGCTGGCGACAGATCGAGGAATGGCAGCACGGCGAGAGAGACCGCGCCTTTCGGCGACGCCGCCGCGCGACGCGCGGCGGTCAGTGTCGGCTGCTCAGGCACGGTCGCCGAAACCAGCCGCGAACCAAAAAGCGACTCCGCACCGGCCATCGCGCCGAGCACGACAATCAGGACAATGATCGTGACATCGAGCCGTCGTGCCGTGCGTTGCGACAGCGCCGGATTGAGCTCCACTTCCGAGCTGCGCTGAAAGCCGGCCGGGGTGAGTTCGTAAACCCAGGCGAAGCCAAGCACGACCGGAAAGCCCAATGCGAGCAGGAAGGTCAGGAATTGAACCGTCCAGTGCGGCACCTCCCACGCTTCGGCGAAGATCGTGCTGGCATGAACCATGCCCCACGCGACGCCGGCATAAACCGCCGCCACGCGAATGACATTGCGTCTGCCAAGTTCGGCCACCAGCCGCAACATGGCACCCTCCCCGGCAAGCCAATCCAACAGGAATGCTTGGCCGGGCGAAGGATGAGCCCTAACCAGAAGTTGCGCAACGAAAAATTGCGCAATCAAAGCCGCCACAATCCATGATTATTCCCTGCCGGCGCGACAGATCGGCGCAATCCTGACAACGCGCCGGCTTATGCCGTGGGTTTGCGCGGCGGCACGACGTCCTTGAAATCGGTAAAGCTCTTCCATGCCGGCTCAACCGGCGCACAACCCGCCATGGGAACGTAAAGCGACGGCGCGACCAACTGCATCTGCGGAATGTAACGCGGGCAATTTGGGAAGATATGCGTCGGCACAACGCGCACCAACAACTGCGCTCCGGGCGTATCCGCCAGCAGCGGATCGTCGAAACCCAGTTGCGCCAATCCGTTCACAGATATTGGGGGTCAGAGTGGAAACATCGCCGCTCTCCGGTTACAATGGCTCACTGATTGCAAGCGAACACCGCCATGGTTCGCCTGGGCGCTATTTCGTATCCTCCTGCTGCTGCATGTTACATTCTATCGTTCATCGCCGAACGTATCCGCATAGGCGGCTTCGGCAGCGGAGGTT
>DASUHP010000082.1:0-6511 GCA_036273455.1 Micropepsaceae bacterium
AGCCGCATGTCATAACTTTCGGTCGAAGCCTCGACCTTTCCCGCGACATGAAACTGCAGGGCACCGTCATTCCACTGCGAAATGGCAATCGAGGTGTTGCGGCCCTCCGCGCTGTAGAGAATGCGCGCCATGTTCGCGCTCGATGCCGTGCGGCGGCCAAATGCAATCAACTCCCCCGGCAATCGGTCCACCTGCCAGATCAAAAGTGCGATCAGCCCCGTGGCGGCTCCGGCAGCAAGTTCAAGCCGCGTACTGCGCTTCGAATGTATCAGCGGGAATAGGACCAACAGACCGCTGGCGGCAGAAAGCAGGATCAGAATGCGTTCCGTATTCTGCGTTCCGATCAGCGGAATGGCAGCAAGACTGGCGAGGAGACCTCCGGCAATCGCGCCGGCGGTATTTGCTGCATAGATGGAGCCGGTTGCAGCGGAAGGATTGTGTTCTCGGCCGAACAAAGCCGCGAAAGCGAAGGGGAAACTCGCGCCCCAGAACAGAGTCGCCGGCAGAATCCCCCAGATCGCACGTGCAAGATCGAGCTGGAATGTAAATTTCGCATCCGTCGCAAGCTGCGGATCGATCGGCCACCAGGGAAGCGAGTCGGCCAGCGCCCATGCCGTCCATGCGATTCCCGCGGCGGCAAGCATCTGGCACCAGCCGAGTGCCATACGCGGCTCGACAGTGCGCGACAGCAGCGACGCGGCCGCCGTCCCGAGCGCCAATCCGGCGAGGTAAACCGCGAGGATGATCGAGAACGCATAAACGGTGGCGCCAGTGATCAATCCCATCGCGCGCGTCCACACCACTTCCGCCCCAAGTGCGGTCATGCCGGAGAGTGCCATGACAACCAGCACCAGCCCGCGCGAAACAGGGGATGTCCTGGGCGTGTTCTGCGCGTCAGCGCGCCTCATAGGGCTTGCGCGGCCGAAAAAGACGAACACGACCGCAGCGACGCTGAGATTGACGGTGATCGCCGCATAGGACGCGACATTCACGTCGAAGAGCCGCAGCAGATAAAAGCCCGCAATCAGACAGCCCGCAACTGCGCCCACGGTATTTGCCGCGTAAAGCAACCCGCAGTTCAGCGCGGCTTTGCGTCCCAAACCTGCCCAGGCGGCAATCGCCGGAAGGGAGGCGCCCATCAGGATGGTTGGCGGCAACAGACATACCGCGCAGACCAGCGACCGCAGCATCATTCCGGCAAACCCGGTTTGCGGACCCTGCAAGGCGAGATCGCCGGCAACGGGAATTAAAGTGAGCTCCATGGCGCCGCAGATTGCGATGAGAAATTCTATCCCTGCGAAAACCGCCAGCGGATGGCGCGCCAAAACCGGCTTGCGATGTGTCAACGCTGGAAGGCCAAGGCTGCCGATGCATAGCCCGCCCATAAAACTTGCGAGCAGAACGCCAAGCGAGATCGCCGTCGATCCAATCGCAATTTGCAGCAACTGGTACCAGACGATTTCGTAGATCAGCGCGGCGCAGCCGCTGGCGGCGAAAAGGACCAGGACATAAGGCAGTGCCCGCGCAATCGCGGGACTGCCGTCTTCGTCAATGGCTGCCTGTGCGGCCGACAACCCCTATTCGGCGGGCTGTATTGCGCCCGCCGCGGCCGCCTGAGTCTTTTGCGGCAGCGGCATCCGCAGCAGATACAGCGCCATGAAGGCCGAGAGCAGAGCAAGACCGGCGGTGGCAAAGAACGCATAGTCCCACGTGCCGGTCGCCTCGAAGAGGTCCGCCGCGACACCACCGCCCAACAGCGAGGCGAAACCTTTGGCGCTGTACAAGAATGCGTAATTGCCCGCCGAATTCTTGCTGCCATAGAGATCTGCAAGAACCGCCGGGAACAACACATACAGCTCGCCCCAGGTGAGGAAAACCATCACCACCAACGTCACCCAGATCCAGTCGCCGTTGCGTCCGAGCGTGGTAAGCGCAACCAGGAAGATGGCCTGGAGCAGGAAGGCGGTGAACATCGTCTTTTCGCGGCCCAGGTAATCCGAGACCGAGCCCCACAGAATGCGGGCGGAGCCATTGGCGAGCGGATACAGGATCAGCGCGACCGTCAGCGCCGCCTCGCCAATCTTGAAGTTGGTCGCTACCGGTTTGACGGAGGCGGTGACCATCAAGCCGCCGATTGCCATCGAGAGCATGGCGAAGAACAGGAAATAGAATTGCGGTGTGCGCAGCATTTCCGAATAGGTGAATTGAAGGTCGTGGCGGCGGACGTTCGGCTTCACGGTCGCCTTTGTGGCGAGCTTGTAATCGCCCGGCGGGTTCACCATGACGAGGCCCGACAACACGATCAGTGCGCCGTGTGAGATGCCGGTCCACAGGAAGGTATTTGAATAGCCGACCGTGCGGATCAGGTGATCAAACAGCGGGTTGAATGCGGCGGCGCCCATCCCATAACCCGCCGTGATGATACCGGAAGCGACACCCCGCCGGTCGGGAAACCATTTCACCGCGGTCGAAACTCCGCAGGCGTAGACGCATGCAACACCGATGCCGGCCATGCAGAAGAGGACGTAAAACGACAGCAGCCTGGAGATGTATCCCAACGATGCCCATCCCACGGCGCAAAGCAGGCCGGAGATCGCCATGAAGGCGCGCGGGCCATATTTGTCGATATAGCCGGCGAAGAACGGCATGGCCCAGGTGCCGGCCGCGATGAACAGACCAAAGCCCCACTGCACATCAGACAGCTGCCAGTGCTGGGCGGCGTGGGCCTTCACCATGGGCTCTGCAAAGAGGGTCCAGGCATATTGGAGATTGCCGATCATTATCATGCCGACAAAGGCCGACCATAACCGGACCCATCTGTTCATCACTCACTCCTCCCGATTGATCTTTCCGGCCCGGCCGGAATAGCGAATTTGCTTCGCCATTTTGTCTTGCCGGATTTTCTACACGACCACCGGCAGGCTGTCATGCCGGGCAGATCGTGGCTTCACCGGGTCCAACGCGATTGCAGTTGCAAGTCTTTGGTATATTGTATACCAGACTGCCAGCATACACCCGCAGAAAATCGATTTTTCCAATGCTGTCAATTGGTTCAGCCAAAAAATTGGGCCTCTCTCCACTCGCGAATGAGCCCAATTTTACGGAAAAGGCCTATTCCGCATTGAAGAATGTCATCACCCGAATGGACCCCTATGGCAGCCGGGAGGAAATCCGGCTCGATGAGCGTCAGCTCGCCGCCGATCTTGGCGTCAGCCGGACGCCGGTGCGCGAAGCGCTGGCGCAGTTGGAACGCGAGGGATTCGTCCGGTCGATTCCCCGCCGCGGCATCTATGTGGTGCGCAAGACCAGGCGCGAAGTGATCGAACTCATCACCGCCTGGGCGGCACTGGAAGGCATGGCGGCACGGCTGGCAACCCAGAACGCGGCTGGCGATGAAATCGCCGGGCTGCGGCAGATGTTCACCACCTTCGAAGGCGGCGCCGAACAGGCCAAGCTGGACGAATATTCGGAAGTGAACATCGAATTCCACCAGACCATCATCCGGATGAGCCACAATCAGGTGCTCATCGATATGGCGGAAAACCTGTTCACCCATATGCGCATGATCCGCAGAAAGACCATCGGCGAGAAGGACCGTGCGCACCGGTCGATTCACGACCACATGAACATCATCGAAGCGCTGGAATCACGCGACGCGCAGCGCGCCGAGCAACTGACGCGCGAGCATGCGCTTGGCCTTGCCAGTCACGTCGCGCAAAACGCCGATTATCTCGATTGAACCCAACCGGGGAGGAGTGGAATGTCGACAACAGCACAAAACACCGAAGCCGAGCGCGAACTGACCGACGGCTTTCATCTTGTCATCGATGCACTGAAGCTGAATGGCATCGAGACCGTTTACGGCGTTCCCGGCATCCCGATCACCGATCTGGGCCGCAAGGCGCAAGCGGCCGGCATGCGGGTGATTTCCTTCCGCCATGAACAGAATGCCGGCAATGCGGCGGCGATCGCCGGCTTCCTCAATAAGCGGCCGGGCGTCTGCCTCACGGTTTCCGCCCCAGGTTTCCTCAACGGCCTGACAGCGTTGGCGAATGCGACCACCAACTGTTTTCCGATGATCCTGATCAGCGGCTCGTCCGAGCGCGAAGTGGTCGATTTGCAGCAGGGCGACTATGAAGAGATGGATCAGCTCGCGATCGCAAAGCCATTGTGCAAGGCGGCGTTCCGGGTGCTGCATGCGCAGGATATCGGGATCGGCGTGGCGCGCGCCATTCGCGCGGCCGTATCGGGGCGGCCCGGTGGCGTCTATCTCGATCTTCCCGCCAAATTGTTCGCGCAAGTGATGGACGCAGAAGCCGGCGCGAAATCGCTGGTCAAAGTGGTTGATCCCTCACCGGCACAAATTCCCGCGCCAACGGCGGTCAAGCGCGCGCTCAGCGTGCTCAAAGCCGCCAAGCGCCCGCTGATCATCCTCGGCAAGGGGGCGGCCTATGCGCAGGCGGACGACCAGATCCGCGCCTTCGTGGAGAAGACCGGCATCCCGTTCCTGCCGATGAGCATGGCGAAGGGCCTGCTGCCGGATACGCATCCGCAATCGGCGGGTGCCGCGCGATCCACCGTGCTGAAGGATTCCGACGTCGTCATGCTGATCGGCGCGCGGCTGAACTGGCTGCTGTCGCATGGCAAGGGAAAGACCTGGGGCGAGCCCGGCTCGAAGAAATTCATTCAGGTGGATATCGAGCCACGGGAAATGGACAGCAATGTCGGCATCGTCGCCCCCGTTGTCGGCGATATCGGCTCCTCGGTTTCGGCGCTGCTCGAAAATATGGATGCCGGCTGGCCGGCCGCGCCGTCCGAATGGAGCAACGCCGTCAACGCGAAGAAAGAAGAAAACGTCGGCAAGATGGCATCGCGCCTGATGAAGAACTCATCGCCGATGGACTTCCACAGCGCGCTTGGCGCGTTGCGCACGATCATCAAGGAACGGCCCGACGCGATGCTGGTCAATGAAGGCGCGAACACGCTCGATCTCGCACGCGGCGTCATCGACATGTACAAGCCGCGCAAGCGCCTTGATGTCGGCACCTGGGGCGTCATGGGCGTCGGGATGGGCTTTGCCGTCGCGGCCGCCGTCGAGACCGGCAAGCCCGTGCTCGCTGTGGAAGGCGACAGCGCCTTTGGCTTCTGCGGCATGGAGGTCGAAACCATCTGCCGCTACAACCTGCCGGTCACGGTTGTGGTCTTCAACAATAACGGCATTTATCGCGGCACCGACGTCAATCCGTCGGGCAGCGACGATCCGGCGACGACAGCTTTCGTCAAAGACGCACGCTACGACAAAATGATGGAGGCATTTGGCGGCACCGGTTTCCATGTGACGACACCGGATGAACTCAGCCGGGCGGTCAACAAGGCGATGGATTCAGGACGCCCTGCGCTCATCAACGCGGTGATCGATCCCGCCGCCGGCAGCGAAAGCGGCAATATCAGCAAGCTCAATCCCCAAAGCGCACTCAAGAAAAAGTAAGAGAGGAACCAAACCATGACAGGCAACGGCATCGTACCACCCTCAACTGCGCCGTGGGGACAGGCGGGCAAGGCGCTCAAGGGCGTCCGCGTCCTGGATTTCACCCATGTCCAGTCCGGACCGACCTGCACGCAGCTTCTCGCCTATATGGGCGCGGATGTCATCAAGGTCGAACGGCCGGGCGTCGGCGACGTCACCCGCGGACAGCTTCGCGATGTTCCGGGTGCGGACAGTCTCTATTTCACCATGCTGAACGGCAACAAGCGGTCGATCACCATCGACTCGAAGAACCGCAAGGGCATGGAGATTCTCGAACGACTCGTGAAGATCTGCGACGTGCTGGTGGAGAACTTCGCCCCCGGCGCGCTCGACCGCATGGGCCTGACCTGGGAACGCGTGCACGAGCTCAATCCGCGCATGATCATGGCCTCGATCAAGGGTTTCGGCCCAGGACCATATGAAGACTGCAAAGTCTATGAAAATGTCGCGCAATGCGCCGGCGGCTCCGCATCCACAACCGGATTCCTTGGTGGTCCGCCGTTGGTGACCGGGGCCCAGATCGGCGATTCCGGCACGGGGCTGCACCTTGCGCTCGGCATTGTCACCGCACTCTACCAGCGCACCCACACCGGCCGCGGCCAGCGCGTCCTCGCCTCGATGCAGGATGGGGTTCTGAACCTCTGCCGCGTCAAGCTGCGCGACCAGCAGCGGCTCGCGCGTGGTCCGCTGACCGAATTCAGCCAATATGGCCAGGGGATTCCCTTTGGCGAGGCCACGCCGCGGGCGGGAAACGATTCCGGCGGCGGGCAACCGGGCTGGATTCTGAAGTGCAAAGGCTGGGAGACCGACCCGAACGCCTACATCTACTTCATCACCCAGGCGCCGGTGTGGAACGAAATCTGCGATGTCATCGGCGAACCGGAATGGAAAACCCATCCTGATTATGCGACGCCGCCAGCACGTCTGCCGCGTCTGAAGCAGATCTTCGACCGGATCGAACAATGGACCATGACCAAATCGAAA
>DASUHP010000083.1:0-11563 GCA_036273455.1 Micropepsaceae bacterium
GATCCAGCGGCGGTGCAGCCCGACATCGCTGTCGCGCCCGCTCTCGCGTTGGATTTCGTACCACAGCGCAAATTCGGGCTGTTCGGTCTCGTCCTCCTCGATGGCGGCCAGCATGTCACGCCAGGCGGGGATGACGATCTGAGCGCGCCGTTCAAGTCCGCGCGCGGCTGCCTCGATTCTCGACTTCTGCACGGATTCTAGCTTTGCCGCGTCCTCGTCCAGTTTTGCCCGCAGCTGCCCGGCAAGCCTTTGCAGCGGCACGGCAATGCGTGCGAGCGCACGATCGAGTTCACGCGCCGTCTCGCGCAGATCCGGATCGGACGGCCGGATATCTGCCTCGATGTGATAGGGGGAATTTTCCGACGCGCTGCGGGCGAGCACGTGGCGATAAATGCGCGCTAGAAATTCTTCACCGGCGCCGCGGCCCATGCCGCCTCTCACGCGTGCCAACCAGCCTTCTCCGGCGAGCGCGCCCGCTGCCGTCAGCGCCTGCCGCAGATCATTTGTGGCCACTTCGCCCGCGATCAAATCGCGGAGCCGGTCCTCCAGTCCGCGGCTGCGCGAACGGCGCCCTTCCGGTCCCCGAATCCAGTGGCGCAACTCGGCCATTTCCGCGCCCGACAGCAGGGCCGCAAAAGCGGAATCCGAGGCATCGAACAAATGATGCCCTTCATCGAATACGTAACGCAGCGGTCCGGTGGCGCTGTCTTCTGCACGCACCGCATTGCGGGACGCATGCGCCATCACAAGAGCATGGTTGGCCACGACGATATCGGCGTCACGCGCGCCGCGAATACTGTGCTCGACGAAACATCGGCGATAGTGCGGGCAGGCGGAGTAAATGCATTCGCCGCGCCTGTCGGTCAGTTCGTGCCGCCGGAGCTCGGGCGGAAGAAAACCGGGAAAGCCCTCACCCGTCACGTCGCCATCGGACGTCGCTGCCACCCAGCGCGACAAAAGCCCAAGAGCAATCGCGCGCGACCCTCCCCCAACGGCGCTATGCTTCACCGCATCTTCGAAATTCAGCAGGCAGAGATAGTTTTCACGTCCCTTGCGCAGAACAGTTTTCAGTTTTCGCCCGCCGGTCCGGCGCGCGAGCTTCTGCGCCTCCTGCGCGATCTGACGCTGCAAATTCCGTGTATAGGTCGAAATCCAGACCGACGGGCCGTTCTTCTCCGCCCACAGCGAAACCGGCGCCAGATAGCCGAGGGTTTTTCCGGTGCCGGTCGCGGCTTCGGCCAAAACGATGTTGGGCGACCCAGCCTCTGTTCGCGGCGCAAATGAATCGGCGGCCGCCGCAGTGAAATCCTGCTGCTGACGCCGCATGGTGCCGCGCGATCCGATCAGCGCAATCAGTCGCGCCTGTGCTTCGGCGCCTGCGACCGGCTCCTGTCCCTGCGGCGAAACCGGTGGTGCATCCTCCCATTCCGGCAGCGAATGCCAGACTTCCAGAGCCGCCATCGGGCTGACCTGACGTTCGGGTTGTCCCAGCACGGCGAGCACGCTCGGTCCCCAGCGCCAGCCGCAGCGCAGCATGAACATTGCGAGATTGCGCGCCCGATCACGTTCGGCACCGGAGAACTGCGTCAGGTCGCGCAACAGGCGTTCGACCGCAGTTGCGATCACACCGGCCGCCTCCCGGGCATTTTCCGGCGCCGGCAAATCCAGCGCACGCGCAACGCCTGCCGGACCAGGCAGGCAGGCGCGCGCCGGATGCACAAAAGCCAGCAGTTCCAGAACATCGTAAACCGGCATTTTGGGCCGCGCCGCCATCCGGCGCACCAGCCATGAGGCATGGCAGACGATGGCATCGCCCTCGTTCAGCAATGCGCGTGCTTCATCCGCCGATATGTCGCGAATGCTGCCCGACGGTTCGGCAATGCCCAGACCTCCGCCGGTCAATGCCAGCGCAGCGGCTGGCAGTGTGATGTTCAGCGGTTTTGCGAGAACGTCACTCACCTGCGCAAATTTCCGTCAGCATGGATGGCATGTCATTTGCATGTCAAAAAACTGGCATCAAACGCGCCTACAATAGCATCGCCCGAAAATGCCTGACGGAGGCAAACAGTGAAACAGATCGTGATTCGCAATCTGGATGATTCCGTTCTGCTTGGCTTGAAAAAGATTGCCTGGATGGATGGCGGCACGCCGGAAGAAACCGCGCGCCGCCTGCTGATCGAAGCCGTCCGCGCGCGCGATAACCGGCAACCGCATCCGTTTCGCGTCACCGAACCGGCGTAGAAGAAGCGAAAAAAGAGGAGCGAGGAGTGAGAGCACCGCCCGGCCGTGGCGCCGTCCGTGCTCTCGTTTCTCGTTCCTCGTTCCTCCTCCGGTTTTCCAGCTCAGATTTTTAGCAGTTTTGCTGCTGTGCCGTGCAGGATGAGATTGCGTTCGCGCGGATTCAGGTTCAATTCATCCAGATCCTGCACCGGCCGCAAATAGCCCATGTCGAGACAATAGTCGCTGCCCAGCATCACCCGCTCCGCCCCGACTTCCGAGATCAGGAATTTCACGACGGATGCCTTGTGCCCGATCATGTCATAGGTGAACCGGCGCATATAGGCGCTGGGCGGTTGCGGCAATGCCGGCACATCGCGGCGCACCGCATAGCCCTGATCCATGCGCCCGATCAGCATCGGGATGGCGCCCCCCGCATGCGGCAGCGTGATCTGCAGTTTCGGACATGCGTCGAGTACGCCACCATAAATCAAGTGACACGCGGCGATCGTGGTGTCGAATGGATTGCCGAGAATATTGGCGAGATAGAACGGCTCGAACCGTTTGCCGCCGATTGCGCCATTTGGATGCAGGAACACCGGCAGATTCAGCGCCTCGATGCGCTTGAACACTGGCAGGAATTCCGGATCGGAGAAATCGCGTCCCTCGACATTGCAGCCGAGATATACGCCCCGCACGCCCGGCAGTTTTGCGGCGCGTTCAAGTTCATCCATGGCGCGGTCGCGGTCGGTCATCGGCAGCGCCATCAAGCCGACAAAGCGATTGGGATATTGGAGATGCGCCGCATTGGCGGCATCGTTGAAGGCGCGGGCGAGTTTCAGCGCGAAATCCGGACTGCCGAAATAGGGCATGGGCCGGGTCAGGGACAGCGCATGCATTTCGACGCCCTGCGCGTCCATATCGGCGAGGCGAAGTTTGAGATCGGTGAATTTCGCCGGGAATGGCCCGCCGGAGAACCCGCCGCCCTTCAGGAAATAACCGTCCGCCGTCTGCCGATATTCGCCGCCAAACGGCTTCCCATCCGTCCCGATCACGTCGAGATAGGCTTGCGGGTAATAATGCGCGTGGATGTCGATGCCGAGTCTCTGGCGCGGCGTAACCGTCGAAGCATTGCCTTCGAGGGTGAACTGGGCGCTGCGGCCGGGCAGAGTGCCCTCCGCAACGCCGACACCGGAAATCTGCGCCTCGGCCCGCGGCGCTATCGCCATGGCGGCTGTTGTGGCCACGCCGGCCTGGATAATTGCACGTCGCGAAATCTTCAGATGTTTCGGCATTGCGACCTCCCTTCGCCGCCCCCCTCCGTCCACCGTCGCGCAAGCGCGCCGTCGGCCACCTCCCCCGCACGCAGGGGAGGAAAATAGAGGCCCCCGTCTAAATTGCGCGCGTAGCCTGTTCGAGCCAGGCGCGGTCTTCGTCATTCAGTCCCGGCGCGACGGCGGCGCGCACCTGCGCGTGATAGACATTCAGCCATTCGCGTTCTTGGGGCGTCAGCATCGAGACCTCAACCAGATTGAGATCGATCGGCGCCATGGTGATGGTTTCGAACGACAGCATCTTCTTCTCGCCGCCTGGAGATGCCTCCGGCGGCCGAACGATCACGAGATTTTCGATCCGGATGCCGTATTCGCCGGTTTTGTAATAACCCGGTTCATTCGAGCAGATCATTCCGGATTTGAGCGCCTGCGCCGTACCGCGCGAGGAAATACTCTGGGGTCCTTCGTGGACAGACAGATATGCGCCTACGCCATGTCCGGTGCCGTGGCCGTAATCGAGCCCGGCATCCCACAGCGGCCGGCGCGCGAATGCATCGAGCTGCGCACCCGTGGTGCCTTCCGGAAAACGCGCCAGCGCCAGTTGAATGTGGCCCTTCAACACGCGCGTGAAGCGGTCGCGCATTTCGGCTGTCGGTTCGCCGACGGCGACAGTGCGCGTGACATCGGTCGTGCCGTCGTCATATTGCGCCCCCGAATCGATCAGGAACAATTCGCCGCGTTTCACCCGCCCGTTGGTCCTTTGCGTCACGCGGTAATGCACGATTGCGCCATGCGCGCCTGCGCCGGAAATCGAATCGAAGCTGATGTCCTTCGCGCCGGCTTCGCGCCGGAACGACTCCAGTTTCTCCACCGTGTCGATTTCCGTGAGCTTTTCTTTGGGGGCCTCGCGCGCGAGCCAGGCAAGAAACCTTGATAAGGCCTGACCGTCCCGGACATGTGCCTGTCGCGCGCCATCAAGCTCGACGTCGTTCTTGCAGGCTTTGGGCAATTGGCACGGATCAGATGCGCGCAAGATTTTTGCGCCTGCCTGTTGCAGCCGGCGGAAGATCGCGGCCGGGGCCCAGATGGGGTCGGCCATCACCGTCTGACCTTTCAGCGCATCCAGGGCCGTGCCGAATTCGCTCGCTTCCTTCAAATGCACCTCGCTGCCGAGATGTTTGATCAGGACGGGTGACGACTTCCGGCTGTTCATGAACAGATCCGCGCTGCCGTCGGTATGGAGAACGGCAAACGCCAGCACAAATGGCGTGTGCGGAACGTCCGTGCCCCGGATGTTCAGGAGCCAGCAGATTGAATCCGGCAGCGTCAGAACTGCGGCATCGGCATGATGTTTTTTCAGCTCCCTGGCGATCCGCGCGCGCTTGGGATCCGATGCCTCGCCGGTGAATTTCAGCGGATGCGGCACCGCACGCTGCAGCGGCGGCTCGGGCCGGTCGGCCCAAACGGCATCCAGCGGATTGGTGTCGCAGGGGACGAGCTTTCCTTCAGCCCGCTCGACCGACATCTGCAACCGCTCGATCGCACCTTGGGTGTGCAGCCACGGGTCGTAACCCAGCTTCGCGGTTTTGGGCAGATTGGCTTCAGTCCAGTTCGCGGGGCCGTCATTCAGCACGTCGAGAGTCTCGAACAGCGATGTATCGGTCTGGTTTTTGACCTGCAGGGTGTAGCGGCCATCAACAAAGACGGCCGCTTTCGCGGTGAGCACGACCGCCATGCCCGCCGATCCGGTAAAGCCGGTCAGCCAGGCCAGCCGCTCGGCGGATTTCGGCACGTACTCGCCCTGATGTTCGTCGGCGCGCGGAACAAGGAAGCCATCCAGTTCACGCCGGGCGAGTTCAGCACGCAGAGCTGCAAGCCGTTCTGCGCAACGTGAGGCATCGCTTTGATCGTCAAAAGTCTGAAACGGCATATTCATGCGTGTGACCTTGCTACCCGGCCGGGTCAGGCTTTCCTGAGTACAAGTGCCGACCACGGACCACTGCGAAATGCGCGATAGAATACAAGCTTCTGCGCCTGGTAGAAGCTGAGAACCAGTTTTTCCTGGTTCCGCAACAAGCCGGACAGGAGCACGGTTCCACCGGGACGCGCGGCTTTGGCGATGGCGGGCGCCAGCCGTGTCAAAGGCCGGGCCAGGATATTGGCGCAAATCAGATCATAGGGCGCCGAAGCGCGGATTTGCGGATGATCCAGCCCATCGGCACAGGCACAGTGAATCTCCGGACCCGCGCCATTCTCCTTCGCGTTTGCGCGGGTGATTTCCGTGGCGACCGGATCGATATCCGACGCCACGACTGTTCCGTGCCACAGTTTTGCGGCGGCAATCGCGAGCACGCCGGTTCCGCAGCCGACATCGAGCACGCGGATAAACGCCCTCGCTTTGCCTAGGCGGCACAATGCTTCGAGGCACAGCGCGGTGGATTCGTGATGGCCGGTGCCGAAGGCGAGCCCGGCTTCGATCCGCAAGGGGATCACGCCAGGTGGGACCACGCCCGCATCATGCGCGCCATGCAGGAAAAATCTTCCCGCACGCACCGGCGGCAGTCCTTCAAGACTGAGCCTGATCCAGTCCTGGTCGGGCAATGGCTCGCAGCGCACATCGCGGCCGCAAACACGCGACAGCAAGTCTGCATTGGGCCGCGTATCGTAGAGCGCCTCGACCGCGGCGTCTGTTTCGAATGGATTCTCGCCGATCAGCACCGATTGCGGCAGGGGCGGTGTCAATTCGAACACCGCGGCAACGTCTGGAGCCATCTCCTTCGGCACGGTGACGGAAGCTTTCCAGAGTGGCGGCGAGGTCACGCGCGGGTCACGAAATTGTCCATGACACGCTTCGTTCCCGCCTTGTCGAAATCGATCAACAGCTTGTTGCCCTCAACGGCGACAATCCGGCCATAGCCGAATTTCTGATGGAAAATGCGTTCGCCGGGACCGTAGATCGATGTTTGCGCATCCGCGGTATTCGCGGATTTTACGCGCAGATCGACGACCGTGGGCGTGGTCATGGCTGCGGCTGCAGCGGCACGGGCCGCCTGCGCCCGCCGCCAGCCGGGGCTGGAATAGGTGCTTTCGAATTCGGTCTGGTTGTCGCGGAATCCGGTGCCGCTGTAATTGCCGTAAAATCCTTCGCTGACCAGATTGTCGGCATGCTGTTCGGGGATTTCGCGGATGAAGCGCGACGCCACTGCGCTCTGCCACTGACCGTGGACCCGGCGGTTGGCGGCGAAACTGACAAAGACGCGCGCTTTTGCCCGCGTCAGTCCGACATAGGCCAGCCGCCGTTCCTCTTCGAGGCCGGTATTGCCTTTCTCGTCCATGGTGCGCTGCGACGGAAAAAGGCCCTCTTCCCAGCCCGGCAGGAAGACGGTTTCAAACTCCAGGCCCTTTGCCGCATGCAATGTCATGAGGCTGAGCCGGTCATTGCCCGAGTCGTTTTTCTCCAGCTCCATCACAAGCGAAACATGTTCGAGAAATGCCGCCAGTGACTCGAACTCCTCCATGGAGCGGACCAGTTCCTTCAGGTTCTCCAGCCGTCCGGCTGATTCCGGCGATTTGTCGGCCTTCAGCATGTCGGTGTAGCCGGATTCGTCGAGCACCGTTTCCGCAAGGTCGGTATGGGAAATCTGCGCCGCCTGCTTCTGCCAGCGGAAAAAACTCTGCGTCAGCTGTGTCAGCGCATTCCGCGCCTTGGGCGTCAACTCATCGGTCTCTGCCAGTTCCGCAGCCGCGGCCAGCAACGGGATATTTGCTGTGCGCGCATGATTGTTCAGCGCCTGAATGGAGGCATCGCCCAAACCGCGCTTTGGCTTGTTGATGATGCGCTCGAATGCGAGATCGTCATCTCCCTGCGCGATCACCCGTAAGTAAGCCATGGCATCGCGAATTTCGGCACGTTCATAGAACCGCGGACCGCCGACGACGCGATAGGGAATCCCGAGCGCGAGGAATCTGTCTTCGAACTCGCGCATCTGGAACGACGCGCGCACCAGCACCGCCATCTCCGCAAATTTGTGGCCCTTGCTGTGCAGGTTTTCGGCTTCGGTGGCGACGTTGCGTGCTTCTTCTTCGGCGTCCCACACGCCTTTGATCTGAATCTTCTCGCCCGCGTTTTGGGTTTCGGTCCACAGCGTCTTGCCGAGCCGCGCGCGATTGGCGGAAATCAAACCCGATGCAGCGCCCAGAATCGACGCGGTCGAGCGATAATTCCGCTCCAGCCGGATGACTTTGGCGCCCGGATAATCGCGTTCAAAGCGCAGGATATTTTCCACTTCGGCGCCGCGCCATGCATAGATCGACTGATCGTCATCGCCGACGACGCAGATATTGCGGTTGGTGCCCGTGAGCAGCCGCAGCCAGAGATATTGCGCGACATTGGTGTCCTGATATTCGTCGACCAGGATAAAGCGGAAGCGGCGGCGGTAATCTTCGAGAATTTCGTGATTGGATTTGAGGATCGCAGTTGGCTCCAGCAACAGATCGCCGAAATCCGCCGCATTGAGCGATTTCAGCCGCGCCTGATATTGCTCATAAAGTTTTCGCCCGCGGCCGGCGAAAGCCTGTGAATCGGCATCGGAAATCTCTGCCGGAGACAGCCCGCGGTTTTTCCAGCCATCGATCTGGTCGGCGAGCGCTCGCGCCGGCCAGCGCTTCTCGTCGATATTCGCGGCCTCGACGATCTGTTTGATCAGCCGGAGCTGATCGTCGGTGTCCAGAATGGTGAAGTTCGGCTTCAAACCGGCCAGTTCGGCGTTGTGGCGCAGGATGCGCGCACCGATCGAATGAAAGGTGCCGAGCCATTGCATGCCCTCGACGGTGCCGCCGATCAGGCTGCCGATGCGTTCCTTCATTTCGCGCGCCGCCTTGTTGGTGAAGGTGACGGCGAGAATCTGGTTCGGCCAGGCGCGGCGGGTCGCCAGAATATGCGCAAGCCGGATCGTCAGCACCCGCGTCTTGCCGGTCCCTGCGCCCGCCAGCACCAGCACCGGCCCGTCCAATGTCAGCACGGCATCGCGCTGTTCGGGATTAAGCCCGCGCAGATAGGCCGGCTCAGCCGCTGGCGCAGCGGATATTGCCGCGGCCCCGCCAAAGGCAGCATCCAGCGGATCGGCGAAAGGATCTGACGACATCATGATTCCAGCAATTCTCTTGCCACGGCGCGGGGAAGCGGGTCAAAACGCGTTTCGATGAACCCACCGGTTATTTCGTGATCGACAAACGCGTTCGCAATATCGAAGCCGCGCTGGAAGGGATCACAGACGGCGCTGTGATCCTGTTGGGCGGCTTTGGCGTGGTGGGTCAGCCGCAGGAGCTGCTCGGCGGGCTCATTCATCACGATGCGCGTGATCTGACCATTGTCTCCAACAATGCCGGCTTCGGTTCGCCCAGCCTGCCGCCGCTGTTTGCGACGGGGCGTGTGGCCAAACTGATATGCAGTTTTCCCCGCCCCGCACCGCCGCCGTTCGAGGAACTTTACCGTTCGGGCAAGATCGCACTCGAAATCGTGCCCCAGGGCACACTGGCCGAACGCGTACGCGCCGCCGCATGCGGCATCCCGGCATTTTATACGCCGACGGCCGCCGGCACCGATCTCGCGCGTGGCAAGGAGACCCGCGAATTCAAGGGCCGGACCTATGTCATGGAGCATGCGCTGCACGCGGATGTGGCGCTGATTCAGGCCTGGCGCGCCGACCGCTGGGGCAATCTCACCTATCGCGGCACCGGGCGTAATTTCAATCCGGTCATGGCAATGGCGGCCGATCTCACCATTGTCCAGACCCGCCACATCGCCGAATTGGGCGAACTCGACCCCGAGACCATCGTGACTCCAGGCATCTTTGTCGACCGCATCGTGCAGATCGACAGCAGCGACCCTCCTCCAGCATGATCAACGAAATCAAATCGCCAAGCCGCACTGACATGGCGGCGCGCGTTGCCCGCGACATTCCCGAGGGTTGGTATGTCAATCTTGGACTCGGGCTGCCGACGCTGATTCCCGATTACATTCCGAAAGACCGGGAAGTGGTTTTTCATTCCGAGAACGGCGTGCTCGGCATGGGCCCGGTGCCGCCGAAGGATCAGACCGACACCTGGTTGATCAACGCGACCAAACAGAACATCACGCTGCTGAAAGGCGCCGCGCTGTTTCACCACGCCGACAGCTTCGGCATGATCCGCGGTGGTCACATCGATCTATGCGTGCTCGGCGCATATGAAGTCGCGCAAAATGGCGACATCGCCAACTGGTCGACAGCGCAGAACGACGCGATCCCGGCGGTCGGCGGCGCGATGGATTTGTGCTCGGGCGCAAAGCGACTCTGGGTGCTGATGGAGCACATGACCAAAGACGGCCGCAGCCGTATCGTCGAGCGTTGCACCTATCCGCTCACCGCAGCAAGCGTGGTCAAGCGCGTCTACACCAACCTGGCCGTCCTCGACGTGACACCGCGCGGCTTCGAAGTCATCGACATCGCGCCAAACCTGACGTTCGAGGACCTGCAATCCCGAACGTCCGCTCGTCTGTCGAGGAGCGAGTGAAGAGACGCGAGAAGCGAGAGAACGCGATCTCTCTCTTCTCGCTTCCATTTTCTCGCTCCTCCTCTTCTCACCACCACTCACTGATGGGGGCGCCGTCCAGTATTTCGGCTATCCGCCGTCGTGTCGCTGGCGAGAGCGTCTCGTCTGACGAATCCGCTGTCGCGATATGTACCGATTCGACTTCCGACAGCGCCGTTGCCGGATATGCCGGCAGCACGTCCGGCAATTCTCCGGTGAACAGCACGACATAATCCGGCCTGCCGTCGGCGACATGGAGATACACGCCGGCCAGCTGCAGCGGCCCGCAATCGAGGATGCCGGTTTCTTCGGTCAATTCGCGGCGCGCCGCCGCCAATACGGTTTCGGCGCGATCCACACCGCCGCCGGGCAGCATCAGCGGCCCGCCATAGCGATGCCGGATCACCAGCAGTTTGCGGTCCCGGTGCAGCATCACGCGTACGCCGAGCGTCCGGCGCCGCGAGATGCGCCACCACAATTTCCGCAATCCATGGCCAAGCGCAAACGCGAACCGCAGCAATGGCGATGTCCTCAAAAGCAAAGCGGGCGCCGATCAACGGCGCCCGCCCATGACTTTGAGATGCGAACCGCAGTTAGTCCAGCGGTTCCATCTTGACGATCTGATGGCCGTGATTCGATCCGACCCACAGCGCATTATGCGCATTGTCGAAGAACACGCGCCGGATATTAGTCGATGACGGCATCAGATACACGATGCTTTGGCCGGTCTTCGGATCAAGCCGGACAACCCGGTCGCTCATCACCGAGCCGGTGTAGAGATCGCCCTTGTTGTTGGCCAATGCGTCATAGGGCATCTGCCACTTCACCGGCATTTGCCATTCCGTGATCTTCTGCGTCTTGGGATCGAAACGGCCAACGGCGTTGGAACCATATTCCGCGTACCACAGCGTGCCGTTCTCATCGAAATGGCCGCGGCGCGGACGCGCATGCGGCAATTCCGGATTCCAGGTGTAGAGCTGTTTCGTCTTGGCATCGATGCGGCCGATCTTGGTGCCGCCGAACTCCAGCAGATAGAGATTGTTCTGGGAGTCGCTCGGAATGTCATAGCCGTTGATGGTCTTGCCATTCTGGTCGTGCAGCACGCCCAGATTCTGCCATTCCCCGGTCTTCGGATTCACCCGCAGGATCGAGTGATCCTGCTGGTCATTCGTCCATACCCAGCCATCCACCGTCCAGTGCTCCGGAGACACCATGGATTCCTGCGTATTCGGGCCCTGCCACTGCTCCGGCACCTTGTAGGTCGTGACCTTGCCGGTCTTCACGTCCAGCCTGGCAATGCCGCCCTGGTACATCATCGAGGCCCAGACATTGCCTTCCGGATCGGGTTTGAGTTCGAGCAAACCTTTCGGCTCGTCAGGCTTCAGCACCTGAACCGGATGGTCGATGACCTTGCCGGTCGCCGGGTCCATCTCACCGATGAACTGGCTGCCGAAGTCGCTGAAATAGACTTTGCCATTCACAAGGATCACGTCATGCGGCAT
>DASUHP010000084.1:0-18795 GCA_036273455.1 Micropepsaceae bacterium
ATCTTCGGCCGAAACGCGCAGATAGGTTGAAAGATACATGTGTTTCAGATCAAAATCGCCGATCGAACAGAATTATCATCGGCCGATAATGGAGAGCGGCCTAACAGGGAAATCGGAACGGCATGGGGCGGGGCATTCATCCGGCGGTGCGTAAGGTTTTGATCAAGATCAGGAAGCGGGGCGGACTCACGCTGCTCGCGACATTGCTTCTTGCCATCGGTGGCGGCTTCTATTGGTTGATTCTTCCCGGCCTGTCCGTTGCCGACCGCGAACCGTCTGCCATGGAAGAGCAGATCGCCACATGGTTGCTGCATCAAAGCGTCCCGGATGTTTTGAAGGCGCGCAGCAATCCACTTGGGATTCATCCCGCCGCAGCCCAGATCACAGCCGGTCGCGATCTGTTCCGTAAGGATTGCGAAATCTGCCACGGCTACGCGGGTGACGGAAAAACCGAGATCGCGGCAGGTATGTATCCACGTCCGCCCCGGCTGCGCGATGTGGTTTCAACCATGCCGGATGGCGAGATTTTCTACCATATTCGCAACGGCATCCGGAACACGGCCATGCCAGCGTGGCATCTGCCCGATGCACAAATCTGGCAGATGGTTGCCTTTATCCGCAACCTGCCGGGGGTTGCGCCGATTTCGCCGGCGCTCGCCTCGGCGCAAAACCAACCCGTGCCGAACGCGCATTACGTCGGCTCGGCCGAATGTAAAAGCTGCCACGAAGAAATCTATGCGCGCTGGAGCAAGACGCGCATGGCCAATGTGGTGCGCGACCCGAAAACACATCCGGACGCCATCATTCCGGATCTGACGCAGCCGAATCCGCTGGTCACATTCACCAAAGCCGACATCGCACTGGTCTACGGCAGCGAATGGAAGCAACGTTACTTCACCAAAATCGGCGACGACTATTTTCCCTTTCCGGCGCAATGGGACATCACGCACAAAATATGGCGGCCCTATGTGGTCCCGGCCACTGGCGGCGACTGGTGGGCGCCAATGTATCCCGGGGATAATATGACGCGCCCCACCGGGCCGCTCTGCGACGGCTGCCATTCGGTGAACTACGACATCGCCACGAAAGCCGTCACGGAATGGAATGTCGGATGCGAGCGTTGTCACGGCGCGGGCAGCGAACATGTGCGCCGGCCCACGCGCGACAACATTCTTAATCCTGCGCGGATGAATTTCGTCGCCGCGAATGACACCTGCATCCAGTGCCATTCCCAGGGCCGGCCGGTGAAGAATCCGATCGGTGGAAAACATTACGACTGGCCGGTCGGCTTTCACATGGGCCTGAAGCTGTCGGATTACTGGCAGCTGGAAGAGCACAAGCTCGGCGAACTGAGTTTCACCCACTTCCCGGATGGGACGGCGCACAAGAACCGGATGCAGGGAAATGATTTCGTGCAAAGCCTGATGTATGCGCGCGGTGTCACCTGCTTCAGTTGTCACGACCCGCATGGCAGCGAAAATGATGCAATGCTGCGCCGGCCGGTGAACGAGATCTGCATGACCTGCCATGGCCCGAACACGCAGAACGGACCGCACGCGGTTTCCATTGAGGAGCACACGCATCACAAGCCGGGCAGCACCGGCAGCGAATGTGTCGCCTGTCACATGCCGAAGATCGAACAGACGATTGCAGACGTGAATGTCAGCAGCCACACCTTCCACTTCATCACGCCGGCGCAAACCGACCGGCTGAAGATCCCCAATGCCTGCACCAAATGTCATACCGACAAGACAACCGGCTGGGCAGAGACCGCACTCAGCTCGTGGGACGACCGTTCGCCGTGGCGGATGAATCCGTAATCGCGGCAAAAAACAGGGCATTGTGCCGGTCGCACAATGCCCTGTTCGAAACAGCCTGCTATCAGGTTAGACGAGGGCCGATTTGTACAAACGGCCGAGCGCTGTCCAGGCCCGCTCTGCCTCGGCCATGTTGTAAACCTGCCCGCCGGGAACACACCAACCGTGATTGGCGTGATAGACCTCCACTGTCGCCGGTTTGTGCGCTGCCTCAAAGGCGGCCTTCAGGTCGTCCTTAACGGTCGGCTGCATCATGTCGTCGTTCTGCGCCTGACACACCAGGAAGGTCGCGTTGGTTTTCGGGATCAGCAAATGCGGGCTGTCGGCGTCCTTCGTCACCAGACCATTGCCGCCGTGGAAGCTCCCGACCGCTCCAATGCGTGACGGCAGCGCGGCCGCCGTCCGAAACGTCATCGAGCCGCCCATGCAATAGCCTTGCACGCCGGCTTTCTTGCTCTTGTCGGTTTGCGGTTGCGCATCCAGAAATTCCAGATAGGCGACCGCGTCGCGGTCGATACCGTCGTCCTTCATGGCCGCGCGATAACCGAACAGCCGGTTGCGTTGCTCGGGATTATTGAAATCGAATGTTGGTCCGATCACTGGCGCGCGGGCCGAACGGTAGAACGGATTGGGCACAAGCACGACATGGCCTTCGGCAGCGAGACGCCGGCCCATGTCGCGGAATGCCGGACGTAGACCCATGATGTCGGTCCAGATCAGCACGGCAGATCCGGTCCGCTGACTGCCCGGATAATAAAGAACAGCGTCGCAATTCCCGTCGGGGGTCTTCACCTCGACGTCTTTCTCGACGACATTTGCCTGCGCATGCGCCGTGCTCGCGACCGCTGCTGCCGCGACGGTCATCACACTGAAGGTGCGCCGCGAGAGCCTCGGATCCTCAACCAGACCAGGATGAATGAATTCGTCGCACATGGAATCCCTCCGCTTCGGTCAAATGTCGCGGCGAAGCAAAAGGGGCGTAACCCTGCGTTGTCAAGCTCCTTGCGGCGTCAATCATGAAGATGCAGCGCGCCGGCGTGCTATCGCGTTTCGGTTTCGTTGGTGGTATCCTGCCAGCAGGGGATGAGCGGGCACCGATCCGACATCGTTCGAGCGTGCAATCGTGAATAGTGACGGGAATCGCTTGCCCGCTGTGGCGAGCAACTCCCGGGTCCGATCAACTGTGTTGAACGCACAGATCAACTGAACATCACGCGAGGGGGAAATGAATACAACGCCAAGTCGATTCGCTGCCCTGCTGGGTTCTGCGTCACTTCTGACGCTGACCGCTGCACTGAATGCCAATGCGCAAACCATGGCGCAGGCAGCCCCCGGGGAAGTGCCGGAACAGGTCCTGGTGACAGGTTCGCTGATTCACGGCACCGCGGCGGTGGGCGTGCCGGTCACCAATCTCGGTGTCCAGGATTTCACCGAAACCGGCAATGTGATGATCGGCGACCTGTTCCGGACGGTGCCGCAAGCGAACGTGGCGCCCGGACCTTCGGCGGTCAACTCGGGCGGCCATCAGGAGCGTGAGACTCGCGTCAATATCCGCGGTCTCGATGGCACAGGTCCCCGATCGCTGCTGATGATTGACGGTGTGCGCTATCCACCACAAGCCGACGGCATCTGCGCCATCGACCCATCGATCATTCCTGCACTTGCGCTGGATCGCGTGGACATTCTCGCCGATGGTGCGTCGGCGACTTACGGTTCGGACGCCATCGCGGGCGTGATCAATGTGGTGCTGAAGCGCGGGTTTGATGGCGCTGTCACTCTGCTGCATTTCCAGATGCCCGACCACGAAGGTGAGGAGTACCAGGCGTCCCAGCTTTACGGTCGCACCTGGAATGGCGGCGATATCACACTGACCTACGAATTCATTCACGAGCAACCGGTCAAGCGCGACCACACGAATTACACGATGAATTACACCCCTTGGGGGTTGGACAACCAAATTCCGATCGGCTCATCGCTCCCAGGCACTGTTTCGTTCGGCGGCATCGCGGGGGAATCCGCTGGATCCATCGGTCAACCGATCGGTCCAGCAGGCCTCAATAGCAAGGGTCAACCGATTGCCGTCCTTGGCACGGCGTGCAGCAATTGCTTTTCCGTCCCACGCGGCACCGGGGCGAATTTTAACGCAGGTCTCAACAACGGACTCGGGCCTACCACGCCGGGCAGCGCCTCAACCATCACTTGGAACCAGTTGCTTTCTAATCCTGGAGTTAGCAATCAAATCGACCCCCTGCAGCAGGGTTGGGAACTGGCCGGACAAGAAAAAAATTCCTTTGTCGCAACTTTCGACCAGCAACTGTTTCCCGGCGTGTCGTTTTTCTTCACCGGCTTCTACACCAATCGCCGGGTGGCCGAGCGTACGCCGAACTTTTATCTTGGCGCCATCAATGACATTCACACGTTCGCCGTGCCCACCACCAATCCCTATTACCCGGCCGGCGCTCCTGCCGGCCTTCAGGTGTCCTACGATCTCAGCCACGAATATCCGCCACTCGAGACGGCCTTCGAATTGTCGGAGCGCTATCAGTTCGGCTTGAACCTCGATTTGCCATTTGGCTGGACCGGGCAAATTTATGACTCGCGCAGCTATGAGGCCGACAAATTCCTGACTTATGCCGTGAACGATGTGGCGGCGACGATTGCGTTGGGCACAACGGTCAGTGGGGTCAGCAAGCCTGCCAGCGTGCCCTACCTGAATCTGTTCTGCGACCCGACGGCTTTCCAGTGCAATTCACCGACGACCATTGCCTTCATCGGTGGCCAGCGTTGGAACGAGGCGATTTACCAGATTGAGGAAAAGGGTGGACGCTTTGACGGGCCGCTGTTTGATCTTCCCGGCGGCCAGGTGAAGGCGGCGCTCGGCGGCACTTACGAGTCAGACAATGTGCTCTCATACAGATATAATAACCTGTCGATCACACCGACCAGTACACCACCCGGCAATAATGCGTACGGGCCGGTACCGGCAGACCTCAATTCGGTTACAGCAGCCGTGGATCCCGAGCCCTACGCGGTGTGGGCTGGCTTTGCGCAGGTCGACGTTCCGGTATTCGGCGACAATTTCAATCTGCCGCTCGTGCGTAGACTGGACCTGGAAGGGTCCTGGCGCCATGACCAGTACTCGAGTCCTAATGGCGCGCTGAAGGGTGGAACGAGCAATCCAAAACTCGCCTTCACGTGGCTGCTTGATGAAGCGGCGGGCGCCACTATCCGCGGGTCATGGGGCACTTCGTTCCGCTTTGCCAATGCCGGCGAATATTCCGTGGTCGCCAGTGATTCCAATGCGGCAGTCGGCTTTAACGGACAGAACGGCGTCACCATCAATTGCTCGGGTGGACAGGCGCCTGTCGGCAGCGTCGCTGCCGCGCTGGTTGCCGCCGGGTTTGCCTGCGGTTCGGCACCCGGAGGCATCAACTGGGGGGGTGGCCCACATCCGCAATTGCGCAGCTACGTCGATGCCACATCGGCTCAGGTGGTGCAGCGCGAAGGCGGTACGGCACTCGCGCCTGAAACCTCCAACAATTACAGCGTCGGGTTCGAGTTCGCGCCGCAATATGATTTTCTCCGGGGCCTCGACCTGCAGGCCACCTGGTACAGCGTCAAGATCAGCAATCCACTGGGCGGCGAAGGAACGCTGACCACACAATTGTTTGCCGATCCGGTCAACCGGTTTCGTTTCATCGTGCCAAGCGATCTCGGTTGCCCGGTATCAGCCAATGCCAATCCGACGTCATGCGCTCCGTTCGAATCCATGGTGCTGTCTGCTTTGACCGACGTCGGAAGCAGTACTCCGCCGACCCTCGCCACGAATGTGTTTTGGATCAATGATTCCAGCACGTTTGGAAGCGGCTTTCTGCACGTCGAAGGCGTCGACTGGAATGCCAGCTATAATTTTGATCTCGGCGATCTCGGTGCGTGGAATACCGGCATCACGGGCACCTACTATTTGCATCGTTTTACGCAGACGGTGACCGGCGGCCCCGTTATCGATGCCCTGCATCAGAATCTGTCTGCCGTTGCCGGCGTCGCACAAAACGGCGTGGAGACTTCACCGCACATGATCTGGCGCGCGCGTCTCGGCTGGAGCGACGGCCCCTATAACATTGCCGGGTTTATGAACTATCAGTCGCATTATTTTGTGCCGGTCAGCGTGCCACCCAATGTGAACTTCCAGTGCACGACCACTGGCGGGTCGGTTGGCGGTGGAACATTCCCCTGCGCAATCGGCAACTATCAGCAGATCGAACCCGACTTCATCACCTTCGATCTTTCTTTCGGCTACAATACCGGCGACATCCCGCAAAATGACTATCTCAAAAGGATCACGCTGCAGCTCACCGTGCAGAACTTGCTGAACAAGCATTCGCCATTTGAATACGGACCGAACAATTCGGCGGGACGTCAGGCCTCGGCCTACGATCTTCTGCGGCCGAATACCGGCCGGGTCATTGGAGTCACGCTGGTTAAGAACTGGTAAATTCGCCTCTCCCGTTGTATAGAGGCCCTGCGCACTTTGTGCGCGAACTTGTCGATTTCGCCAGTGCGGCGCGCCGCACTGGTCGGGGCGCGGCGGCTGAGGGGTTCGATTGAAATGGTCCACCTCGCTGCAATTGATCACCTGGGCATTCGGGTGACCGACAAGGCGCGTGCTCTCGATTTCTACGCGAGGCTGGGTTTTGAAATTGCACATGAAGTGGATTTCGACGCTGTCGTGATCATCCGCAATTCTGCGGGAGTTGAACTCAACCTCATCGTCAATGGTGTCGATCAGACCGGCGGCAAGAACATCCTTATGGATGTACCGGAAAAGCACGCCGGGCTGACCCATGTGGCGTTTCGTGTCGACGACATCGAGCGCACCATCGCCAGCGTCAGGGAATTCGGGATCAGGATCACCCAGGGGCCCGTGACATTCGGCGATGGCCATGTCTCGATTTTCATTCGCGATCCGGATCGCAATGTCATTGAGCTTCGGGCGCGGCTTGATCCCGGCAAGGCGGAGAAAATCGAAGGCCTTGAATTCTACGACCCGAAAGGCTGAACGGACGGGTTCCGTCAGCCGGCCGGGGGATTGGCCATGTCGCCGGGACGAATGACCCGGAAAACCTTAAGCCGCTCCTGCGCCGCGGTGAAGCCGGGCTCCAATTCGAGTGTGTACATGTAATCATAATAGGCGTCGCGATAGCGGCCCAGGAGTTCTTCGGCCACCGCGCGGTTGTAATAGCCGATATGCAGGAATGCCATTCCGAGCTCGATGCCTGTGTTGATCTCGGCCAGGGCGTCTTCATATTCCTTCTGCCGGATCAGAATCGTTCCGCGATTGACATGCGCGTCGCCGAGTGAAGCATCGGTCCGGATTGCGGCATCAAAACTCGCCAGCGCCTGATCCAGCCGGCCGAGGCTGGTCTCCATGATGCCGCGATTGTCGTATGTCGCCGCGCGATCCTTGACCGTCAGATTCTCTTCGTCGAGCGAGGTGCTGCAAGTCTTGATCAGATCGGCGGATGCAAATCCCTGCTTTGCCGCAAGATAGCAACTCCGCGCCCGGCTATTCCCAACCGACACCAGCACCTGCGCCGATGCCGCGGCAAATCCCAGTCCGATCCATACCGCACAGGTGAGAGACAGGATGCGAATGTCCATTGCCGCCTCCATGCCCGCATATTCTGGAACAGAATTGTGTTTGTTGTCACTTGTTCCTTCCCGGTGCAGGGGTAATCTTGCTGCCGATCGCCAACCACCCCCGGGGAACACATGACCATCCGCTTTGTCCAAACCGCCGCTGTTGCAACCGCGCTGCTGTTTTTTGTTGGCGCGTCCGGTGCCGGCGCTGCCACCACGGTGCCCGCCTATGTCGCGGCCGCAGTCGCCGATTCACACCGGCCGCAAAGCGACACCAGCCGCGATGCGGACCGCAAGCCCGCCGTCATGCTGTCTCTGTCCGGCATCAAGCCCGGCGATCGCGTTGCAGAACTGATCCCGGCGGGCGGTTATTCAACCCGGTTGCTGTCGGCGCTCGTAGGTCCCACGGGCCATGTCTATTCGATCAATCTCTCGACGCTGAACCAGCGTATCAAGGACCAGATCAAACCGGTCACCGACAATCCGGCCTATGCCAATGTCACCGTATTGGACGAAGATCTCGCCAATCTGACGCTGCCCGAGAGGGTCGATGCGGTGTGGACAGCCCAGAACTATCACGATTTCAAAAATCCCGGGATGTTCTACGCAGATACCGAGGCAATGGATAAAGCGATTTTCGCCGCCCTGAAGCCCGGCGGTTTATATGTGATCATCGACCACGTAGCCGCGCCAGGATCTGGTGCGCGTGACACCGGCACGCTGCACCGTATCGATCCCGAGCTGGTGAAGAAGGAAGTGACGGCGGCGGGGTTCAGGTTGGTCAGCGAGAGCAAGGAACTTGGCAACCAGGATGATCCGCACACGGCGCGTGTTCCGGGGCAGGGCGGCATCGGTGACAAATCCGACAAATTCTTCATGAAATTCCAGAAACCGCGCTAAACCCCCCTGGGGCGACGTCTTCGCAGGTCTTCTCTATTCGCCATCCTGATGGTCGGCCGTCAGGAGTCGGATTCGGCTATCCCCGCCAGAGGAAGCGCTATCGCCTCAAGCGAAGTTCTTTCGGCTTTTACTCCGATCGCCAATTCGACCATTGCGGCGCCGATCATCAATCCGCTGCCGAACAGGTAACCGGCGAAAACCTGCCATGCGTTCCCGGTGCCGATCAGGCGCCCGAAAACCAGCGGCCCGGCAATGCCTCCAAGGCCAGTGCCGAGCGCATAGAAGATCGCAATCGCCAAAGCCCGTATTTCGAGCGGGAAACATTCCGCCACGGTAAGATAGGCCGCACTCGCTGCAGGCGAGGCGAAGAAGAAAACGACGGTCCAGACCAGCGTCAAAGTGACCGCGGTGAGCCAGCCTTGCGCAAACATCCATCCGCCAAGCGCCAGCAATATTCCGGAAACAGCATAGGTGGATCCGATCATTGGCTTGCGTCCGACGCTGTCGAACAGCGGTCCAAGCAGAAGCGGCCCGAACGCATTGGAAATCGCGAAGGGCAGGAGATAAAGACCGATCCGGTCCGGCTGGACCGCGAAAAACCGCCCGAGGACGAGAGCGTAAGTGAAAAAAATGGCGTTGTAGAAAAACGCTTGCGATGCCATCAGCACCAATCCCAGGACGGCGCGTCGCGGGTAGGTGCGGAACAGGGTGACCGCGAATTCCATCAGCCGGATACGCGATCTTTGATGGAGCCGCAGTTTGCGGCCACACGGTGGCGGCAACGGACCAGCCGCTTTTTCGGTCCGCCGCTCGATTTCCAGGACTGCATCCTCGGCCTCTCGCAACCGGCCGTGCGTCATCAGCCAGCGCGGGCTTTCGGGAATCGAACGCCGCAAAAACAGAATGATAAGCCCGAGCGCTGCGCCGATACCAAATGCCGAGCGCCAACCGAATTGTGGCGGCAGAACTCGCGGATTGAGCAGGATTGCGCTTCCCCCCGCACCCAGCGCGGCGCCAAACCAGTAGCTGCCATTGATGGCAAGATCGGTGCGCCCTCGATATCGCGCCGGGATCAGTTCCTGAATCGCGGAATTGATTGCTGCATATTCCCCGCCGATGCCGGCGCCGGTCAGGAAGCGAAAAAGCATGTAACTTCCAGCGTCGAAGGAAAGCGCGGTCGCGGCGGTGGCGGCGAGATACAGTCCAAGCGTAATAAAGAAGAGCGGCCGCCGGCCCCACAAATCTGTCAGATAGCCGAATGCCAGCGCACCCGATACCGCGCCGGCCAGATAGAAACTCGCTGCTGCTCCAATCTGAAAATCACTAAGGCTGAGGCCGGTCGGCCGTTGCAGCGCGCCGGACACCGAACCCGCCAGCGTGACTTCCAACCCATCGAGAATCCAGGTGATGCCGAGCGCGACCACGATCAGCCAATGAAAGCGGGCCCAGGGCAGCCGGTCGAGCCGCTGCGGGATATCGGTCTCGACGATGGCGGGCGCCAACTACTTCGCAGGCTGCGCGACCCGCGCGTTGGCAAACAGCTTGATCATCTCACGGTTGAACGCCGGAATGTCGTCGGGCTTGCGGCTGGTTACAAGCGTGCCATCGGTGACCACTTCCTGATCAACCCAATTCGCGCCGCCATTTTTCAGGTCGGTCTTGAGCGACGGCCATGACGTGATCCGCCGGCCGCGCGCCCCACCAGCCTCCAGCACCATCCACGGACCATGACAGATCGCAGCCACAGGTTTGCCGGAGTCGAAAAATGATTTCACGAATGCAACTGCCTTCGGCTCCATCCGCATCTTGTCGGGATTGATCACGCCACCCGGCAACAGCAGCGCGTCGAAATCTTCAGCCCTGGCTTTGGCCAACGGCAGGTCGACGCGAAATTTCTCGCCCCATTCGGTGTGATTCCAGCCGCGGATTTGACCTTCCTTGAGTGAGACGAGTGTCGTCTTCGCGCCCGCGGCATCGAGCGCCTTGCGCGGTTCGCTCAGTTCCACCTGTTCCACCCCTTCGGTGGCGAGGATCGCGACTTTGATATTATTCAGCGTTGCATCGGCCATATCCGCTTCTCCTGTCGAACGCATGGGGCCATCTGCTTGCAACGCGACGCATCTGGCTGCGTTCCGCGCGGTCGGTTGAAGTTCCAGTCAGGAGAACCTGGGAACCGACCAGGAGGAACGAGGAGAAGAGCACGAGCGAGAGCACCGTCCGGGCCGCGGCACAGTCCGTGCTCTCGTTTCTCGCGTCTCGTTCCTCGCTGCTATCCCGCGCCGGGAACCGGTAACACCGGCATGACCTCGACCGACTCGCCCGGAAAGATCGAGAAATGCGGATGGTTCTCGAACAGTTTGGCCGCGGCTTCGTGCGAATCCGCGCGAACGACCATATAGCCGCTCAACTGATTGGTGACGTCGGCGATGCCGTCCGAGGTGATCTTTTTTGTCTTGCCCAGAGGTCCTCCCATGCCGACGGTCACGGCTGCGTGGTCTTTTGCCCAGGCCATCCATGCCGCCATACCCTCGCGCTCCTTTGCCTTCCGTTCGGCTTCGGGCAGCGCCATCCAGGCTTTCATGCGCGGGCTGTTCTTGTTGCCGAGAAAAACCGCAAGATAGGTATCATTGCTGCTCATGACCGTGCCTTTCGCTGTGGTTGCCAAATCAAAGACCTGTCTGTCTTCATCAGCTTGTCGCAGATGGGCGGGTGAAATCGACAGTGCCTGAGAAAAATTTTCACGAGGTCAGAAATCCGGTTTCAGCGCGCGCGGGACATCGGCGTCCTTGCCCGAATACCACTGGATGTTTTCGGCGCAGGCATATTCCACCCAGTCGAGGGGGCTCTCACCGCCGCTGCCATAAGTCATGGTCGCGGTCCAGGGCCTGGTAAAGACGGTATTGTCTTCAACCGTGAATCGCAGCTGCAGATACTTGCCGTGCGAATTCGGGTCGCGCATGCCGTCGGCGACATTGTGCTGTTTTGCATCGCGATCGAATCCTTCCTTCGCCGCTTGTGGATCGAGCAGCCGGTAGCGCTCGATCACGTGCAGAGACGGAGTATGCGGCGTGCCATACCAATCGACCATGGAATAGCGGCCCACCTTTAGACCGACGGTGTCGACCACCAGAGTGTCGCCTTCATAATGACCGACCGAATCTCCGTACCAGGTCGGAGTGACATGCGCCGGATGAGTCTGGTTCAGGCGGACACGCCGCACCTGGTGATCATACTCATACAGGATGATGACCTCGGCCGGCGTTTGAACGAGTTGCGTTGGGCCATTGGTAAAGAGGAAAGGCACGCCTTCAGGCCAGCACTGATTGCGCGGATTGGGATCACCGATTCCGTCGAGTCCGAGTTGGGCGTGCTTTTTCACGATCGCCGCCGCTTCCGGCTTCAGGATGGGATTGGTGTAATCGCCATTCAGCTTGAGGATGTCGCCCGTGCCATTCGCGCGGCGGGACCGGTTGACCAGCGCAGTTGGGCCGGACGTCAGCGGTTCAAAACCCGGAAGCGTGTGCAGCCATTTGCCGGACAAGTCCGGAATCGATGCGGCGCTTTCGTGCGACTGCCCCAACGCCGGGCCGGCAAGTGCTGACGCGACGATAAGGACCAAGAAGTTTCGGCACCGCAAACCCATGGCTCTCCTCCCTTAGCGATGTGTTCCGCAGTAATCTTGACGGCAACGCTACACCTTCTGCGTGTGGCTGGGGAAGGTGACAATATCCACGGGGAGGCGAACCATGGGCCCTGGCAGCGATCACTGGCCGCAACTGGATTTTGCCTCCTGGCGCGATACGGCTGTCACTTTGCAGCTCTGGACCCAGATCGTGGGCAAGATCCGCCTCGCGCTGACACCCTGGGTGAACCACAGTTGGCAGGTGCCGCTCTATGTGACGAGCCGCGGACTCGGCACCTCGCCGATTCCCTGGGGCAGCGAAAATTTCGATATCGAATTCGATTTCCTGGCGCAGCGGCTGAACCTGCGGACCAGCCTGGGCGAGCAACGGTTTCTCCCGCTCAAGCCGCAGACGGTGGCGGATTTCCACGCTGCGCTGATGGAATTGTTGCAGCAGTTGCGCATCACTGTCCGGATTCACGAAACACCGAATGAGGTCACCAATCCGGTTCCGTTTCCGGACGATCGCGTCCACTCGGCTTATGACGCCGCGGCTGCGGAGAGATTCTGGCGCGCGCTGGTGCAGGCCGATCGCCTATTGAAAACTTTTCGCAGCGCCTTTCTCGGCAAAGTCAGCCCGGTGCATTTTTTCTGGGGCAGTTTCGATCTCGCTGTCACGCGCTTCTCCGGCCGCACTGCGCCGCTCCATCCCGGTGGCGTGCCGGGTTTGCCCGATGCCGTCGCGCGCGAAGCCTATTCGCATGAAGTCAGCAGCGCCGGCTTCTGGCCCGGCAATGATGCATTTCCGCAAGCGGCATTTTATTCTTATGCTTATCCGGAACCGGACGGATTTGCCGACAGCGCGGTTTCAGGCGGCGCGTATTACGATCGCAATCTGCACGAATTCATTCTGCCCTATGACGCGGTCCGTTCTGCCGCTGAGCCGGATGCGCTGCTGCTCGAATTTCTGTTCAGTACCTATGAAGCGGCGGCCGAAGGCGGCCATTGGGATCGCGCCGCGCTCGAATGTGCCATTGGCGCACCGGGACGCGTCAGGCCGGTCTGATCGTCAAATCAATGCCAAAATGCTAGGTGTTGCCCACGGAGGGAAGCCAATGCCGCTGGCACCGATAACGAAATTCGCTGACTTCATTGCCGGTTGTGCAGTGGTCGCTGTGCCGGCCTTTGCCGCTGAACCCGCGATGCCGGATTTTTCCGGACTATGGGGCCGTGACTCGCTCAATCTGGAATCACCTGAATCAGGTCCCGGACCGATCGTGAATCTGTCGCGCACGCCGGCGGGCATGATGGACATGAACAAACTGGTCGGCGACTACAACAGCCCGATCCTGAAACCCGCCGCAGCGGCGATCCTGAAGGACCGCGGCGAGAGATCGCTCCGCGGTGAATCGGTGCCCAATCCACATGAAGAATGCCGGCCGGAGCCGCCGCCGCTGATTTTCGCCGTGCAATTCGCCTTCGAGATGGTTCAGACGCGGGATGAAACACTTCTGATTTATTCCCACGACAACAAGGTTCGTCATGTCCGGATGAATGTATCTCATCCCGCCAACCTGAAACTGACGGGTCAGGGCGATTCCGTCGGGCATTATGAGGGCGACACGCTGGTCATCGACACCGTCGGCATCAAGTCCACGCCGATTTCGGCGCTCGATTGGTATGGAACGCCGCACAGCGATGCGCTGCATGTCGTGGAACGCTACCGCCTGATCGATCAGGCCGCGGCCAAAGCTGCCGCCGCGCGCCATGACCGGCAATACCGCACTGCGCCGCGGCCCAATCCCAACGGCATAGCGCTCGATCCGGATTATCGCGGCAAGGGATTGCAGGTCGAAGTGACGGTGGACGATCCCAACATGTTCACCACGCCGTGGAAGGCGCTCGTCACTTATCAGCGGGCGCTTGGCGATCTGTGGGAAATGTCATGCGCGGAAAATCACTTCGAATATTACACCGGCCATGACACCCCGATCCCGCAATCCGACAGGCCGGACTTCTGATCGCGCCAAAAAGGTCAAATTTGCGTCAGGCCAAAATTCCTGGTATCCGTCAGGCGTTGATATCATGATATCATCTAGAGGCATGGATGGCGCAGCTGGTCGTTCGCAGAATTGATGACGATGTGAAGTCGAAACTGCAGAAGCGCGCCCGCCGGCATGGGCGAAGCACAGAAGAGGAAGTCCGGGATATATTGCGCAATGCCGTTAGAAACGAGGGTCAATCCAGGCAGCCCTTGGGCAAACAGCTTCGCGCCCTCTTTCGCAAGATCGGTTTGAAGCAAGACATCCCCGAATTGAGGGGTCAAAAGGCGAAACCTGCCGATTTCTCTTCATGATCGTTTTGGATACCAACGTGCTTTCAGCGATGATGCGCGTTTCCGCGGAGCCGATGGTCGAACAATGGCTCGATCGTCAGAGCATCGAGTCGGTGTGGACGACAACAATCACCATTTTTGAAGTCAACTTTGGATTGGCGCTTTTGGCGCGCGGCCGCCGGCGCAATCAGCTCGAGCAGGCTTTTTCGCGAGCCATTCGCGATATTCTGGACGGGCGTGTCCTGCCATTCGACCATGAAGCTGCATCTGCCGCCGCGGACTTTGCGGCTGAGCGCCAACAGGCGGGAAAGCCAATTGAAATCCGTGACGCGCAAATTGCCGGAATAGTCCGCGCGCGCCGGGCGACGCTCGCAACTCGGAACACCCGCCATTTTTCTGGTTTAGACATTTCCGTCATCGACCCGTGGCGGGCGCGGTAACTCAGAAGTCCGCTTTGATCGCCTGCGGAATCGGTTCGGCGTCCTGCTGGAAATAATCCCGCGCTCCCTCGGCACAGGTCTCCTCGTCCATCGGGACACCTTCAACTCGCCGGTAATGCTGAATGGCATCCCACGGCGTCGTGAAGGCACCGGGATCTTCGACGTGAATTTTCACTTCCAGCGTCTTGCCGCCATCGATCATCTGATAGCGCTGAACGACGTGCAGTTGCGTCGTATGCGGCGTGCGGAAATTGTCGACGAAAGTCCGGTCATTCAGCCCGATGGTGTCGACGACCAGCGTATCGCCTTCATAGTGGCCGATGGATTCGCCAAACCAGGTCGGCTTCGGATTGTTCGAATGCGGCACGTTCATGTAGATGTGCCGGCTCATGTGATCGCCCGTCCAGGTCATCACCACTTCTTTGTCGCTCTGCACAAAATAGACCGGTCGAACCGGGTAGAGCAGAAATGCGGGCACGCCCATCGGCCAGCAGCGCGCCTGCAGCGTGTATGCGCCCTTCCCCGACATCGCGAGCTCATTATGTTTCCGCACCGCTTCGCGCGCCCAGGGCTGCAGGATCGGATTGGTGATGTCCCCGACCGGGAATGTCGGAACCTTTCCGGTCCGCGCCGCAAGGTTGTTGCTGACATAGGGATGCGCAGGATCGTCCATCACGGGACCCGCTCCGCTCGGCGGCGCGATGAATTCCGACGTCAGTGCGATCCATCTGACCTTGTCGTTGGGCGCAAAGTCAGGATGACCTGCATTGTCAGATGCAGCATTTGCGGCGCCAGCAAGAATTCCGGCGCAGGCAAGAAGGCCGGATGCTTTCACGCAAGCGGCCCGGGACAGAATTGTGTCGCGCATCGCAACTTCCCCCCAAGAGCTACTGCCGGTGCAGTTTACCGCTTCAGAAGCCACATCGACGACAGTCTGCTCAACGATGTACACCGCCCCGCACAGGCAGCGCGGCAAGTACGGCAAGCGGAATTGGCCCAAGCATCGCCGCCGCGAACATCCACCCGCGTTGTGACCGCGCGCGGCTTCCGGCCATCCGGCCGGCCCAGATGACGCACAGCACGGTTACGGCAAGATCGATCAACCCGAATACGACCATGACTCGAAATATGCCATCCTGCGGCGTATGGCGCGAGGGCACCTCACGATCAGTGCCGCAAGGCTTGACGATGATGATTTTTTGATTATTTAATGAGTGACGCTTTGGAGCTTCACTCATGGCCAAATTCGGCATTGGCGTCGGTGAGGAATTCCCCGCCGGCGAGCCGTCGCCCGATCCAACTCCGCCGGACCGCCCCCATCGCCGCAGCGGCTGGCATTTCGCATTGCACATCGCGCTCAGACTGGCGGTCATTGCGCTGGTGATCGGAGCCGCCGTCTGGCTGTTCCACGGCTTTGGCGATCCCGGACCCTATGCCGGTTATCACAGATACGGGTTTTTCCCGTTCTTCCCGCTGCTTCTCATCGTGCTGCTAATCTTTGCGCTCCGGCGCCGCCATCATTGCGGTCATGGCTGGAGAATGCGGTACCGCTACGACGAGATGCGTTACTGGCATGACCAGATGCACCGCGAACGCCGGGAATTTCTGTAAATGCGGCACCATCATCTCCGGCACCATCATCGCAACAGCGGCGAAACCGGCGAGCGTGAAACCACCCGCGTGCAACTGGAAATGCCGCCGCAGGCCATGGAGCGTCTGCAACGGTTAAAGGACCGCATGGAAGCCGCATCCTATGCGGAAGTCATCCGCAATGCGCTGAGACTGCTCGAGGCACTGGTCGACGAATACGAGCAGGGATCGGAGTTCTCGGTGAAACGCAAAGACGGACAAACTCAGGCGTATAAAATTTTCGTCTGAACACTCGCTTGCCCTGATATCCTGATCCCCGGCTACGCGGGGAGAAGGGCAATGAGGATCCGGACAGCCATCAGGTTGGTTGCGGTGCTTGCGGCCGCGATTGTCTGTCATGCCGGCTCGGCAATCGCGCAGACCTCGCCGTTATTTCTCACCCTTGGCCCGGCTGACGCGGCTTTGTACCGGCCGGATTCGGGTGCTAACCCACGCATCGGCGTGCTCGTGATGCACCGCACGGCGGATTACCTGCGCCACCCCGCCTGCCGCGAGCTGTCGCGGCGCGGTTTTCTCGTGTTGTGCGTGAATACCCGCTACACCAACAACGAAGCGCTGGTACGGTTCGAGCGCATTGCGCTCGACGTCAAGGCCGGGGTCCAGTTCCTGCGCGCACAGCCCGGAATTACCAAAGTCGTGCTGTTCGGCCATAGCGGCGGCGGCCCGACAATGAGCTTTTACGAGGCGGTCGCCGAGAATGGCACCGCCTGGTGCAAGGGCGCGGATAAGCTTACGCAGTGCACGGACGAGCTCGCCGGATTGCCGCGCGCGGACGCGATCGTCTTCGCCGACGCGCACGCCGGCAACCCCGTCAACGTGCTGCGCGGAATCAATCCCTCGGTCATCGACGAGACCAATCCGCTCCGTATCGATCCAACGCTCGATCCATTTAATCCCGCCAACGGGTTCAATCCCAACGGCCCGTCGCATTACAGCGCCGAATTCCGCGAGCGCTATTTCCGGGCGCAATCGGATCGCATGAACCGGCTGATCGCGAGTGCACAGGCGAAACTCGCGGCCATGCGCGGCGGCGGCTATGCCTATCCCGACGACGATATTCTCCTCATCCCGCGCGGCGGCAACCCCGGCGCCGGCCCCGGAGCATCCGCCGCGCTGTTTGACTACGATCCGACGGTGGACGAAATCTTCGCCACCGCAAAACCGGTCAAGCTGCTGCGCAATGACGGGACGATCACCACCCAGATCGTCCACAGCGTCTTTGTCCCCGATCCGAAGCTTGCCGATCAGCACCGGACGTTCGACGGCGGGACAAAATTGCTGACGCTGCGTTCCTTTCTGAGCGCCAATGCCGTGCGGTCAACCGACTCACTCGAACAGATCGACCACTGCTCCAGCAACAATTCGACGATTTGCGCGGTGCGTTCAATCTCGGTTCCGGAACTGTTCGCGGCGATGGGCGCGCACTATTTCGTGCGCGATACCGAAAACGAGTTCGACAATGCCAGCAGCCGCGACAAGGACATGATCGTCATCGAGGGCGCGGTACATGGTTTTACCCCGTGCACGCGGTGCGAGAAGACCCCCGGCCAGTACTCGAACTCGGAACGAAATTTCTTCGATTATGTCGCGCGCTGGATGAATGCCCGCTTCGACACAGAATCACGGTAACGGCGGGGGCACACGGCGTTTTGTCGTCTGTTCGAAGGAGTAAGCCAGCCCGATCAGCCGCGGTTCGCTGCACGCCATGCCGGTGAATGTGACTCCGAACGGCGCCGGCTTCGCGTCGAACCCATCCGGGAACGGAGGGTCGGGCGCATTCGGCACCATCGCAAAGGGAACGATAACGCTCGGATAGCGAGCCCGGGCCGCGAGATTGGCGGCGGTCTGCGCCGGAAACAGCAACGCATCGAGCTGCTCGCGCTTCATGATCTCATCGATGCCGTGCGTGGCCGCGAGACGGATGTCTTTTGCTTTGTCGGCTTCGTAGCGCGCCCGATCCCGTTCGACATCCATTTCGTCGGAAAGATCGAGCAGCAGCTGACCATATTTGATTGTGCCGCCGGATTGGTGCGCCAGATTCCACTGCCGCAATTCGGTCAGTGACTTCACGGGTGCGCGGTCGCCGAGCGACCCAAGCCACGTGTTGAAATCGCGCTTCATGCCGTATTTGAACGCGACGGTGCAGTTGTCGTCCTGCCCGCGCGCTTCGCCGCCCTGGCCGCAGATCCCCCACAGCAGGAAGTTTGAGCCCGGATCGGGATCGGTCACGCTCGGGATATTCGCCGGATCGACAATGATCGCACCGCGCGATTTCAGTACTGCGATCGCGTCTTCCATCGCCTGCATCTGCGCCGGATTGAGCCCGCCATGGGCAATCGGATCGCCGGGCACCAGGACCGGGTCATAGAAGAAAGCGCGCGGAACGCCGAT
>DASUHP010000085.1:0-2415 GCA_036273455.1 Micropepsaceae bacterium
ATCAGTCTCCCGCGGCTCGCCGGCAGATGGAAAGGCGACAAGTCAGGGATGGAAGTCCAAATCGAACAGGGCTCGATTGGGTGGGAGGTTTGGCTTTCCACCGACGGTCAGGCGCGGATTACCCAGCCGGAGGCCGACCCCCGGATCATCAAAATCCAGAGCCGCAATCTCACCTGCACGTACAGCGTCACCGTGCCCGCCGCCCAAACGATGAAATGGGAAATGACGCCCGGGCAGCCGGATTCGCGCTGTCTCGGGGATTCTTTCACAAAGTTGGGATCGGCTCCTCAGCGGGCCAGATCTGTCGCAGCGATGAAGCCGGCGGCGCAATCGAAGCCGCCTGCCGGAAACGGCGGGCAACCGTAGCGGCCGCCACAGGTCCTGGACAGGGCTTTCGCGATCTGTTGCGATAGCGAACTGTCTTAAGCATCTTTTCGGAAGACCGGCATCCATCCGATCGGGTCGGGCACGGGCTTTTTCCGGATCGTGCGCGAAAATCAAGGAGCTTGCCCGATGACAATCATCGATTCCCAGGTTCACGCTTATGAGGCGAACACGCCGAAGCGGCCCTGGCACAACGTGCCGAACTGGCCGCCCCACGTCACCGGCGACGAGATGTGCGCGGCGATGGACAAGGTCGGCGTTGACGGCGCGATCTTCATCTCCGCTTTCTCCATGTATCGTTATGACGCGAGCTACGCGGTGGAAGTGCAGCGTGCCCATCCGGACCGGTTCGCCATCGTCAAGCCGGTCGACCCGGACGATCCGGCGGTCGCCGATGTGGTCGCAGATTGGAAAAAGACGCCGGGCGCGGTCGGCGTTCGCATCATGCTGACCAAGGAGCCGGGCCGCGACCGCTCACCGACCGATCCCGGCCTTGATCGCATCGCGCGGGCGGCCGCGCAGCACGACCTTCCGGTCAACGTGCTGTTCTGGGGCAACCTGGATGCAGGCACGACGCTGGTCGACCGTCATCCCAACACGCGTTTCATCATCGACCATCTCGGCATCCTGCAGCCGCGCACGCCGCCGGCGCCGAAGGAGCCGTGGGCCGATCTGCCGAAGGTTCTGGAACTTGCCAAACGCAACAATGCGGTGATCAAGGTGAGCGGCGCCTGCACGCTGTCGCAGAAGCCGTATCCCTACCCTGACATCTGGGATCCGCTCGCCCGCATTTTCGACGCGTGGGGTTTCGACCGCTGCTTGTGGGGCACCGACTGGACCCGCGCTTTCGCGGTCGTCAATTACGAACAGGGTGTTGAACCGTTCCGCACGACCGATCGGCTGAGCGAGGCCGAACGCGCGATGCTGATGGGCGGCGCGACAGCCAAAGCCTATCGGTGGTCGCCGAAGAAAGGCTAGGCTGTCGACGATCTTCACTCCGCCAATCCAGCCACGGAAATTTGTCATGCTCAGCCGTTATCTGAAACTCGCAGCGCTTGGTGCGGGCCTTGCATCGGCTCTTACCGGATACAGCGCTCGCGCCATCGCACAAAGCTATCCGACGCAGCCGATCAGGATCATCGTCGGATTCGGTCCGGGTTCGGCGGCGGATGTGCTGGCGCGACTTGTCGGCAAGCAAATGGAGGCCAAGCTCGGCCAAGCCATCGTCGTTGAAAATCGGCCCGGCAACAGCAGCATGACGGCGGCGGAATCCGTCGCCCGCGCGCCGGCCGACGGCTATACGCTGTTCATGGCGACCGTCGCCAATGTGCTCAACCCCGTGCAGATGCATACGTCGTTCAATCTCGGCAGCGATCTTGCACCGGTCGCGCTCCTCGGCATGGTCCCCAACGTGCTGGTGGCGAATCCCTCGGTACCCGCCAATAATCTGAAAGAGCTGATCGCGTTAGCCAAGAGCAAGCCGGACAGCCTGACGTTCGGATCGTCCGGCGTGGGCACCGCCGGTCACATGGCGGCCGAACTGTTCAATCAGACCATCGGCACCAACATCGTCATTGTTCCCTACCAGGGCGGCAGCAACCAGGCGGTCGTCGATCTGCTCGCCGGGCGTATCAAGCTGATGTTCGGCGTCGCCGTGACGATGGCGCCATATGTCGCGACAGGGCGGTTGAAAGCCCTCGCCGTAGCGCAGCAAAAGCGCGCCGCCATCATGCCGGACGTGCCAACACTCGCGCAGGCGGGCATGCCCGGCTACGATGCCGGCATCTGGATCGGCCTCTTGGCGCCAAAGGGCACGCCGGCTGCCATCCTCGACAAGCTCTCGGGCGCGGCCGACGATGCGCTGAAGGTCGCGCAAGTCGAGATGACGCTGAAGAAGCAGGGCACCGACCCGATTGGCGGCACGCCGAAGGAATTTTCCGATTACATCACGGCAGACATTGCCAAGTGGACGAAGGTTTTGGCTGCCGAGGTTCATCAGAAATGACGGACGATGGAATGAGCCGGCTCCGC
>DASUHP010000086.1:0-44374 GCA_036273455.1 Micropepsaceae bacterium
CAGTGTCCCGACCGCATTGTTCGCCCCGGTCAGCGTCGTGCTGCCGGTCGATGATCCGGTCAGCTCGGTTGCCGTGAGCTTGCCGCCAGACTGCGTGATGTCACCAGCCGTCGCGGTCAGCGTCGCCGTCGTCGTGGCCGCCACATTGTCGGTCAGCATGATGCTGCTGCCCTGCAGGCTGACGGTTGCTCCGCTGATCGCACCCGCGTTCAGCCCGCCCCCCGCGGTTATCGACAAAGCGGTATTGGCCGTGTCGTTCGACGCTGTCAGATCGCTGCTGTCGGCATAGCTCAGCGAACCGCCATTGGCATGGAAGTCCGACAGCGTCCCGACCGCATTGTTCGCCCCGGTCAGCGTCGTGCTGCCCGACGAGGATCCGGTCAGCTCGGTTGCCGTGATCTTGCCGCCCGGCTGGGTGATGTTGCCGCTCGATGCCAATGTTACGACGCTTGATGGAGCACTCACGTTTTGTGCGAGTGTAAGATCGCCTGTCACCGTCAGCTCGACGCTGCCTGTGGCCGTAACGCCGACCGTGGAATTCACCGCGCCCACCGTGAGGGCCGAATTGTTGGTGAGGGTCACCGAACCCGTTTGGGCGGCAACCGTGCCGATTTGGTTTTCATTATTCGTCAGTAGGTAGGTGGCGCTGGCGCCAAGCAGTTCGAGCCTGGAGGCGTTGATCGGACCGCCGACGGATCCAAACATAGGATCAGGGGGCTCTTGGGAAATTGTGGCCGCGACGCCGGTGGTATTCAGCGTCACGGTTTGGCCACTGGCGTTGATGCCGCCGGGAATGTCCCCAACGACCTGGCCGACGGAGAAACTGCTGTTCGATTCAAAGCTGACGCTACCGCCAGCTTTGATCTGCACGGTCCCGGCGATCGCGTTGGCATTGGGCAGCGTGACCGAGCTGCCGCTCGAAATCGCGAGATTGCTGTCGCCGGGGGTACCTCCATTGACCGACAGCGTGCTTCCACTCAGTTGCTCGGATACCGTGCCGCCCGTTGCCAGTTCGAGCGTGTGCACATGCGGCACCGTGACCGGAATCGACGCATCGCCGATTGTGATGTTACCAGTCAGCGGCAATGTGGCGCTGCCGACGACCAATGTTTGAGCGGTGATATTGGCCAAACGTGCGTTGTCGATATAAAGGTCGCCACCGGGCAACGGATCGGACGCAGCACCCAGATTGATCGGCCGGTTGAGTGTATTTGGAAGCAATATCACCCTGCGCCCTGCCGCGCCGGTGACCGTATTGTTGAGCAATATTGTATCAGCGGTCAGCACCACCGGTGCTGCTACCGGAATGGATGGCGGGGGCAGGGGGGGTGGGGAATTGTTCGTGACGGGCTGACTAACGGTGATCGCGGGACTGCCGGGACTGGTATCCGTCAGTGTCACACCGCCTGCATTCACCGTTACGCCGATGGTAGAGTTCACCATGCCGACTATAAGTGGCGATGCGTCGGTGAGTGTCACCGAACCGGTGTTGGCGGCCAGTGTGCTAACGCTGTTGGTACCGTTGGTCAGCGAGTAGGTGCCGCCCGAACCAAGTAGCTCCAGATTGGCCGCCGTGATCGCCTGCGTCTGGGAAACCGCGCCGGTGTCGGTCAGCGTCAGCGTCGTCGCGGTAACGCCGCTGTCGCTGCCGACGCTGCCGATCGAAAGAGCCGTGCTGCCATTGGACAGGGTGACAGTGCCGGTGCCCAGATTGCCAGTCGCCAGCGTGCCGACCGCATTGGTTGCGCCCGACAGATTGAACGTGCCGCCTGAACCCTCAAGCGCCAGATTGGTCGCGTTAATCGCCTGGCTCTGAGTGACACTGCCCGTGTCGTTCAGCGTAACGGTTGTCGCAGTGATGCCGCTGTCGCTGCCCACCGTGCCGATCAAAAGAGCCGTGCCGCCATTCGACAGTTTGACACTGCCGGTGCCCAGATTGCCCGTCGCCAGCGTGCTGACCGCATTGGCCGCGCCAGACAGATTGAACGTGCCGCCTGAACCCTCAAGCGCCAGATTGGTCGCGCTAATCGCCTGGCTCTGAGTGACACTGCCCGTGTCGTTCAGCGTAACGGTTGTCGCAGTGACGCCGCTGTCGCTGCCGACGCTGCCGATCGAAAGAGCCGTGCTGCCATTGGACAGGCTGACAGTGCCGGTGCCCAGATTGCCGGTCGCCAGCGTGCCGACCGCATTGCTCGCGCCCGACAGATTGAACGTGCCGCCTGAACCCTCAAGCGCCAGATTGGTCGCGTTAATCGCCTGCGTCTGGGACACATTGCCGGTGTCGGTCAGCGTCAGCGTTGTCGCGGTAACGCCGTTGGTCGTGTTTACCGTGCCAATTGAAAGCGCATTGGCCCCGTCATTCAGGTTTACCGTGCCAGTGTTGGCCGCCAGCGTGCCGACGCTGTTGCTGCCGTTGGTCAGCGAGTAGGTTCCGCCCGAACCAAGGAGCTCGAGATTGGCCGCGATCGCCTGCGTCTGCGTCACACTGCCGGTGTCGTTCAGCGTAACGGTTGTCGCAGTGACGCCGCTATCGCTGCCCACGGTGCCGATCGAAAGAGCCGTGCCGCCGTTCGCCAGTTTGACGCTGCCGGTGCCCAGATTGCCCGTCGCCAGCGTGCCGACCGCATTGGTCGCGCCCGACAGATCAAACGTCCCGCCCGAGCCCTCAAGCGCCAGATTGGAGGCGTTAATCGCCTGCGTCTGCGTCACACTGCCAGTGTCGGTCAGCGTCACCGTCGTCGCTGTGACGCCGCTATCGCTGCCCACCGTGCCGATCGAAAGAGCCGTAGCGCCGTTCGACAGTTTGACACTGCCGCTGCCCAGATTGCCGGTGGCCAGCGTGCCGACCGCATTGGTCGCGCCAGACAGATTGAACGTCCCGCCCGATCCCTCAAGCGCCAGATTGGTCGCGTTGATCGCCTGGCTCTGAGTGACACTGCCCCCGTCAGTCAGCGTCAGCGTCGTCGCCGTCACGCCGCTGGTGGCGTTCACCGTGCCGACCGACAGCGGGGTTGCGCCGTCATTCAGGCTCACTGCGCCGGTATTCGCTGAAAGTGTGGCGATCTGGCTCGCATTGGTGCCCAATGCATAAGTATCGCCGCTGCCGAGCAGCTCGAGACCCGAGGCGGTGATCGCAGCCGCGCCGCTCTCCGAGATCGTGTTGCCTGCGGTGCTGGTGTTCAGCGTTACGTTTTGACCGGGTGCATTGAGGCCGGAGAGGCCGGTGCCCGCGACTGATCCGATTGTGAAGCTGCTGCTCGATTCGAAGCTGACGGTGCCGCCGGCAGAGATCGCCACTGTGCCGCCGATCGGATTGGCGTTGCCGAAACTGACCGAAGAGGCGCTCGACAGCGCGAGATTGCCGGAACCGCCATTGATCGACAGCGTGCTGGTGCCGGTCTCCGCTATTGTGCCTGTCCCCGTGTTCGCCAGTTCGAGCGTGCCGACACTGGCCAGCGTCACCGCCGGATTGCTGCCATCGCCAATCGTGATGTTCCCAGTCAGCCCGCCGGTGGTGCTTCCGACCACCAAAGTGCCAGCCGCGATGTTGGTGAGCCCCGCCTGGCTGACATACAGATCGCTGCCAGGATCGGTTGGCGCCCCGAGATTGACCGGTCGGCTCGCCGTGAACGGCAGCAGTGTCACCGTCTGGCCGCTCGCCACGATCGGAGCGCCGATCGCAAGAGTGTCGGCAGTCAAAGTAACCGGACCAGAATTGCTGGTCAGCGACTGATTCAGCGTGATTCCGCCCGCAACGGTGTCCGTCAACGCAACTCCACCGGCAGCGGTCGCCGTCACGCCAACGGTCGCATTCACCGTGCCGAGCGCCAGGGGCGATCCGTCAGTGAGCGTCACAGAACCCGTGTTGGCCGCCAGCGTGCCGACGCTGTTGCCGCCGTTGGTCAGCGAGTAGGTGCCGCCCGAACCAAGCAGCTCGAGATTGGTGGCCGCGATCGTCTGCGTCTGCGAGACGGTGCCGGTGTCGTTCAGCGTCAGCGTCGTCGCCGTCACGCCGTTGGTCGTGTTCACCGTGCCAATTGAAAGCGCATTGCCCCCGTCATTCAGATTCACCGTGCCGGTGTTGGCCGCCAGCGTGCCAACCTGGCTCGGATTGGTTCCCAGTGCATAAGTGTTGCCGCTGCCAAGCAGCTCGAGGCCGCTGGCGATGATCGCCGCGCCGCCGCTCTCCGAGATCGTGCTCGCAGTGCTGGTGTTCAGCGTCACGTTTTGACCCGGGGCGCTGATCCCCGTCAGGCCCGCGACTGATCCGATCGTGAAGCTGCTGCTCGATTCGAAGCCGACGGTGCCGCCGGCAGAGATCGCCACGGTGCCGACGATCGGATTGGCATTGCCAAGACCGACCGAGGAGGCGCTCGACGCAGCGAGATTACCCGTGCCGCCATTCACCGACAGCGTGCTGGTGCCGGTCTCCGCTATTGTGCCGGTCCCCGTATTCGCCAGTTCGAGGGTGCCGACATTGGCCAGCGCCACCGCCGGATTGCTGCCATCGCCAATCGTGATGTTTCCGCTCAGCGATCCCGTGGTGCTTCCCACCACCAGCGTCCCGGCAGTGATGTTGGTCAGACCTGTCTGATCGAGATACAGGTCAGTGCCAGGTGACGGGTCCGAAGCCGCGCCGAGATTGACTGGCCGGCTCGCCGTAAACGGAAGCAATGTCACCGTCTGGCCGTTGGCGCTGATCGAACCACCGCCGAGCGACATCGAGTCCGCGGTCAGCGTCACCTGGCCGGAAGTGCTGGTAACCGAGCTGCTGAGAGTTATTCCACCCGCAGCGTTGTCCGTCAGCGTCACACCGCCATCACCGGCCAGTGCTCCACTCACCGTCAGGGCCGTCGCGTCGTTGAAGATTATTCCACCACCGCCCGTATTGGTGAACGAACCAAGATTCGTAACCTGGTTGGCTCCGCCCAGTGTTGTGCCGCCGACCGAAGAGCCCGTCAGGGTCGCCGCGGTGACGCTTCCGCCAATCCCCTCGGAGATTGTGCTGCCCGCCGTTAGGGTCAGCGTACGATCGGTCACGTTCACACTGCCGTCGACGGTGATCGAACCGGCCGCGTTGAGCGTCAGACTCCCGACGCCGGCGCTGTGTCCAGAGTTCGTGACGTTCGCAGTGGCCGCGACCAAAATATTGCCACTTTGAGTTCCGGTCGTGCCCGTATCGACCGTGATGTCTGCCGATTTCAGTGCGTTGGACAGCAGAGTGGAATCGAGAATGGACGAATCGGCCGATGCCGAGTAGTTCGGCGGGCTGCCGACAGTTACGTTGGTGCCACTGTTATCTTCAATGGTGAGATCCTCAGGATCCAGCAGCAGCGTTCCGGTTTTGCCGCCGGTGGAACGAGTGTCGGTTGTGCCTGCGTAATCGAGATGAGCGCCGGAGACTTCGGCGAAGCCGCCGTTGCCGCCTTTTCCGGTTGCGGTGATTGTGCCCTGGAAGCTGGTGGATTTATCCGACCACACAACCGCATTTCCGCCGGGTCCCGCGGTGCCCTCGACGTGAATCGTTGCGCCGCTTTCAACCGTGGTGGTTGAAGCGGTTGGTACCGGTGCTGCGGACAAGTTCTCCGCCGGATTTTTTCCGCCATGCACGTCGCCGCCGACCAGCACCATGCCGCCGGTGCTGCCGCTCGCGTCGAGTGAACTGCCCGTGCTGAGCGTGACAGATTGGCCGGTCAGCGTAATCGCGCCGCCGTCACCTGATGGTTTTTGCGCCGCGACTGAACCGGACAGAGCCGCCGCGCCGCTCGCCTGCGCGACGACATTGGTGCCCTGCAATTTGCCGGCGATGGTGATATCGACCGGCGCGTCCTGGGCCGGCGCCGCCGCGCCACCGGATATTCCGCCGCCGGCCGACAGCACGATGTTGCCGCTCGCGTCCTTGCTGGCGGCGGACGCGATGACCGAGCCGTCGACCGAAATCAATGCATTGGCGAGCGTGTTGCCGCTGACGGCCGCGATATAGACATTGCCGGTGACATTGGTGTTGCCGGCGACGGCGAGCACCTCACCCGGTGCGGTGGTGCCTTTCCCGCCCGGCACTTCGAAGCTGACGAGGTCCCAGTTTGAGCCATCGGGTGCCAGACTGATCTTGAATGCATTCGCGGCGGCATAAAGCACGCCACCCTTGCCGTCGACGCCGTTGCCCGCCGAACTCGCCGCGGTTGTGACGGTGGGCGCGATCAGCGCCAGGGTGCCGCCATGCAGCGTGATATGGGCATCGCCGACATTCACGGCGCCTTTGCCGTCACCGAATTCGAATATGTGACCGGCGCCCGAGGTGGGTTCATTTCCCGCCACGAAATTCGACGTCGACATTGACAATGGCGATGTTGTGGCGAGCAGGCTGCCAGTGTTGATGGTCGCTCCATTGCCGATCAGCACGCCGTCTGGCGCTGAAATCCAGATATTGCCGCCGTAACTCGGGCAGGCCGTCACGCATCCGAGCAGTTTGCCGAAAATTTGTGCTTTGGCCGTTCCGGGACCGGTGCCGGTGACGACGTTCAGCGCAATGCCGTCTTTGCCGTTGAAGAGGAATTTCAGCACTTCGGGCGAGTCGACGTTGAACGATTTCCAGCTGATCACTTCGCGGCTGGCGCCGGGCGCCATGGTGACCGTGGTGGTGCTGCCCGACGAAGTCGCCGTGGCATTGACGGCCGAAGTGGCATCCGACGCGCTGATGGCCGCCGCCCGATTCGAGGGGAAGATGAGCGCGACACCCGACAAAGCCGTGCAGCACAGCAGTTGGGCGCGAAACCGTGCAAAGCCCTTGCGATCGCCAACGGTATTCATACTCGGTACTCCCCTCCCGGCTAGAAATTCGCCGTCACATTGAATTGCACGCGGCTCGGCGGTGGTTCGCCGATGCCTTCACTGATTTTGTTCAGCGGATGCGCATAGAAGACATCGGCCTGGACGCGGTCGGCGAGCTGCACGACCACTCCTCCACCGACCGAGCGCAACGAACGATCGGTGCCACCTGCACTGCGGTTCCACACCGTCGCGTCGTCGAAAAATCCGTACACGCTGATATTGCCCAGAAGGGGCACGGACCTGAAATTCGGGAATGGCCCAAAATGGATTTCGCCCGATCCGCCGACGCCGGTGTGGCCGGAGATCACCGAGGGATCATAGCCGCGGCCAATCGTCAGATTTCCGACGGTAAATTCTTCATAAGACAGCAAGGGCCGCGACGAATACTGGCCCTGAAACAGGCCGACAGTCGAAACATAGGGAAGCCAGTCAATGTCGATGCGCGCGTCGGCGCGATAATCGGCGGCGCCGGGATCACCCACGGCGCGTGACAAATGCTGCGCCCCGGCGCGCACCGTCCCGAACATTGCCGGGATACCCTGGCGGACCTCGATTCCGCCGCCCAGGATCACCGGCGCAAAGGCGAAGGCCTGATCGAAGCCGATGCGGCCGAACAGGATCGAAAGTGAATCCCTGACCAACGGAAGGCCGGCGGTATCGACGTCCTGCCGCACATAATTGACGCCGCCGGAGACAGTCACATTGACCGAACGTTCACGGATGATCGGATAAGCGAGCCGGCCATCAACGACGATCGAATGCCCGCTGATGTCGAGCGGACGCAGAACGTCGCCGGGATGCGTGCTGCCGTAAGCACCCGATACGCGGAACAACCATCCATCCGAACCGATGCGGACCTCCTCGACGCCCTGAAGCACCTGCTGGGCGTTGAATGGCCCTTCCAGTGTCGTGTATCCGATGATCGAGGTGCGTTCGCCGAGGCTGGTCAGGCTGTTGAGGTCGCCACGGATAAGCCCGGTGATGCGGCCCGCCGATTTGGCATTGAAATTGTTGGTATTGAGGACGGCGTCAGCCGCGACGTGGCTGACGTCGACATCGAGTTCGACCGCGCCTGGCGCCTCAGCCGACGGACGCAATGTCGCGGCAATGACAACACCGGGAATATCGGACGCGAGCAGCAGATAACGCTGTGCCTTGTTGATATCGAACGGCCGCAGTCCGCGCAGGTTCTCAATATAGTCGTCGACTTTCTCCTGGGCCGGACCGGCATTGCCGCGCACCTGGACCGCCGCGACGAAGGCCTCGATGACGGTGAAGCTGACCCGCCCGCCGGTGATGGTCTGCTGCGGAATTTCGACGCGCGCGAGCAGGCCGCGCTGGAACAGGATGGCCGTGGCGCGGTCGCGGATTTCGCAAATTGCGCTGACGGGAATTTGCTTGCCGACCAGATCGCCATAGGCGCCCTGAAGCACGTCATTCACGCCCATTACGCCGCTGAATTCGACGCCGGTCAGCATGAATTGGAGATTGGAAGACGCGAGCGGGCAGGGACCGGGGGCGGGGGGGCCAAGAATGTCACCGGCGCGCGGTTGGGCCGGCGGGATTGCCGTGCGTACGGAAGGATCGAGGACCTGTGGCGGAAGCACGTTCTGGCCATGCACGGCGGTTACCGCCATGCATGGCAGAGTGACTCCGAGAGCCAGCAGCGCAGCGCGCCACCACGCACAAGATGCCATGAACCCCCCTCAGGGCCGGCAATCACGTTACGACGTGCTGCACCTAACCCGTCATCCACTCCAGCTTTTCAAAAACACAGCACCGCAATGCGCTGTCAGACCAATGCGGCAATGCAAAAAAAATTACTGAACGCGACGCGCCACAACACGCCGGTTCTCCGGCGCCATCGGCTGTTGAGGATCGGCGAGTTGATCAAAGGCATAACCGCGCGCGCTCAGCCGCTCAGCCGGGACCCCCTGCGAAATCAGGAATTCTTTCACCGCATCGGCGCGTCGCTGTGACAAGTCCTGGTTATATTCACGGGTGCCGGCCATATCGGTATGGCCCTGAATTTCAAACCTGGCCTTCTCAAGTGCGGGGCTGTTCAGCGCCTGCGCAAAGACACGGGCGTTGGCGATCGCCTGTTCGGTCAGATTTGCGGAATTGAATTCGAAGGTCAGCAGCAGATTCGCGGCGAGGTCGCGTTGCACCGAGACCCGGGTGGCGGAGGGCGCACGCGTCTGCGGTGCCGCTGCGGCTTTGGCAGGTGCGGGCTGATCGGCACGCTGGCCGAGGTTGAAGCCAAGGGTGCCGCCCCGTTTCTCCTGACAATCCTGCGTCGCAGCGTCCCAGACATGGTTGCCATCCGCTTCGCACTGCCCCTGCAGCGAATTGGGATCGGCTGCGGCGGCAGCGGGCGCTGCCGGCGTAGTCGACTCGCCCGGCGTTACGCATTGTCCATTGGATACCGTTCCACCGGCGCAAGTGAGTTCGCGGGTTAATTGTTCAACCGACAATTGCGGTGTGACCTGGGCCGAAGCGGGATTGCCCGCGAACCCTGCCGCGATTCCGGCGACGAACAAAAAATGTTTGTATTTCATGAGCATAGCCCCACCACCGCTCGCATTTGAATGAAGATTGAATTAAACGCCGATCGATGCATTAATGCAACATTAATTTGTGAAAAACCGTACAACCTACTTGCAATTGCATCTCGAATCGGTGTGCGAATCAATGCCGATCCAGAAGCCGGACGCGCGAATGAACCAACTTCATTTGCGCCGGCCGATCCCTATACGGCTTCGACACCGCCAGCCGATCGCGTTGTACGCGCGCTCGCAGTAGGGCTATGGTAACGGCTAATCATTGGGGGCTGCCATGAACATTAAGCAGGAGTTCCGGCAGGCCAGCCTTGACACCGCTCTGGGCGAAGATGTTCTGGTGCTGCGCAGGTTCAGCGCGAGCGAGCGCCTCAGTCAGCCATTCACGATTACTATCGATGCGCTGGCGCAGTATGGACCGACCGATTTCACACCGCATCTCGGCACGCTGGTTGTGATCCAGATGCAAACAGCGGCGGTGGCCGGCGTCGCACGCTGTTTCAGCGGCGTCCTGTTCGAGGCGCGGTATACCGGCACCGGTGTTGACGGCGCGGAATACCAACTGTTGCTGAAGCCATGGTTCTCTTTATTGGCCGGCAATTTGAACTTACGGATTTTTTCCGAGATGTCGGTAAAGGACATCTTCCAGAAAATCGTGACCGATGCCGGTTTCAGCGGCGCCTATCAATGGGACGCTACCGGCAATTGCTCCAAGCGCCCGTATTGCGTTCAATACCGGGAAAGCGACTTCTCATTTCTCAGCCGGCTGATGGAAGAAGAAGGGCTTTATTATTACTTCGAACACGATGATATCGGCCATCACATCATGCATGTGTGCGATGACAAGGGACAGCATCAGCCGGTTTCCGGTCTCGCCACGACTCCCTATATCGCGCCCGAGGGGAGCGACCGGTCCGGCCGTCCGCCGCATCTATGGCGCTGGGACGAACATGTTCAGCCCGGCGTGCTGAAGGTCACTCTGCGCGATTACAATTTCATCAAGCCGTCGGATCGCAACGAAGAGACAGCAGCTGCGGAGTCCAGCGCCAAAGCGGAGCAATCCGAACAATATGATGTGCCCGGTGGCTATGGCATTTACGCCAATGAGGATCCGGACATTCAGCAGGTCAGCGGAAGCGCGAAACCTTATGCCCAACATCGCCTCGACGCGGCGCGCGCGGAACGCCAGCTTTATTTCGGCCAGGGAGACGCTTTCGCGCTGGCCTGCGGCCACAAATTCAAGCTGTCAAAATATCCGGACGACCGCCTCAACGCCGAATATCTGATCCTCGGTGCGACGCATATGATGGATACGGAACATTTCCGTTCCGGTGGCGGCGGCGGTGAGATGCGGCTGCATGTCGATGTCGAGGCGATTCCCTCGGCAACGCAGTGGCGCGCACCGCTGCGGACCGCGAAACCGGTTGTCGCCGGGCCGCAAACCGCGACGGTCGTGGGTCCTAAAGGCGAAGTGATTAATACCGACAAATATGGGCGGGTGAAGGTCCTGTTCCATTGGGATCGCGAGGGCCAGGGCGACGGGAAGAATTCCTGCTGGGTTCGCGTTTCGCAGGCCTGGTCCGAAAGCACGTTCGGCACAATGATGATTCCGCGCGTCGGTTCGGAGGTGATTGTCGACTTTCTCGAGGGCGACCCGGATCAGCCGATCATCGTCGGCCGGGTTTATAATCCTGACACCGACGTTCCGTATCCGCTGCCGGCGAACAAAACCCGTTCCACCTGGAAATCACGCACCGTCGGCAAATCAGGGTCGTATGACGAGGCCGAAAACCCACCGCCGTCGGACAACGGCTACAATGAAATCCGTTTCGAGGATAAGGGGCCCGAAGAACAATTCTACATGCATGCCCAGCGCAATATGGACAGCTGGGTGCGGCTTGATCAGACGCATACGGTTGGCCGCGACGTGGCGATGCGGGTCGGGCGCAATCGCGGCACCAACATCAAGAAAAACGAGACAGTAACGGTCGAAACCGGCGACGAGACCCGCGAAATCCAGCAGGGTTCGCGGCACACCAAGGTCCACAAGGCCGATGAACTGACGGTGGAAACCGGTGATTCCACCACCACGATCAGCAGCGGGAATTACACGGTCAACGTCAACAGCGGGAAAGTGCTGATCACCTCGCCCCAGGAAATTCTGCTGAAGGTCGGCAGCAACACGTTGAAGCTCTCGCAGCAGGGGCTGGACGTGGACGTTATGACCGTCAACATCAATGCCCAGATGAACGCCACGGTCAAAGCCAATATGGCGCTGTCGGCGCAGGGTGGCATGACGACCGAAGTGAAAGGCGGCATACAGGTCACGATCAACGGCGCCATGGTGATGATCAACTGATGACGAGTGCATAATGGAAGAATGGGCGAAGGTGAGATGGTCCGAAGCGGGCCAGATCATCGATATCTTGAAATGGAAGGAATCCGACAGCGCGCGCGCTTCGGCGCCCGTGGCATATTTCAAATCGCTGGTGGATCGGGACAAGCTCGATGAGGCGGTTAGTTTTCTGGCGCAGGCGCTGCCCCGGCACGAAGTGGTCACCTGGGCGGCGCGGACGGTCAGGGACCTTGCGCCGCCCGAGACCGAGCCCGCGGAACAGAATGCGCTGAAGGCCGCGTTGCTGTGGGTGCAGAATCCGGCGGAAGCACGCCGGCGCGCTGCGTTCGATGCGGCTCAGGCGGCGGATTCGTGCAGCGCAGAATGCATGGCGGCGATGGCGGCGTATTATTCCGGCGGTTCGATTGCGCCGCCGGATTGCGAGCCGCTGCCCGCGCCGCGCCATGCGGCGGGGCTGTTCGCCGGCGCTGCGATCCGCATTGCGGCGGGGCGAAGCAAAGACCGCAAAGCCGCGCTGCGGACGGCGCTGAAAGCAGGCGTCGAGTTCACGCGCGCCGATGAGAGAGAAGCCGCGCAATGACGCTGACGCTGACCATCGCCAATATGGACCGGCTCGAAAACGGCGAGAGCGCGAAGCTGGTGTTGGACAAGCACGGCGCGGTGATTGGCCGGTCACCGAATGCAGACTGGAGTCTGCCCGATCCGAAGAAATTTATCTCCTACACCCATTGCGAAATTTCCTATCGCGCGGGCGAATATCTTCTTTCCGACCGCAGCACCAACGGGACGTTTTTGAATGGTTCGAGCGAGCGGCTGGGCGCTCCGCATACGCTCACGACCGGCGATGAATTTGCGATCGGCCATTACCGCGTTCTGGTGCGGCTCGCAGGCCAGGAGGCGAAACCGGCAGCGGCGGCGCAGAAATCCGCCGACGATTGGGGTGTGGGCGCGGGCGGGAATTCGCTCGACTGGGGTATGGCCCCGGTGGTGGAAACTCCGCCTGCGGATCAGGGCTGGCAGAAATCCACCGGCGGCTGGGGCGAAGCGGCGCCGAGTACGCCGCCACCTGCGCCGCAAACTGCTCCGTACCAGGACTTCACGCCGCTGGCGCATGAGCTGTGGGGCGCACCGCAGGCTCGCCCTGTCGCGCCGCCGCCGGTGCGCGAAGCGGCGGGCCCGGCGGTCGCCGGCTATGGCGCGCTGGCGGTGAATTTTGCGCCGCCCAAGGTGCAGCAGGACAATGTCTGGGGCCGCTTTGCCGAAGCCAATGAGGTGAATTGGGACGGCATGGGCGGTGGTGCGGCCACTGCGCCTGCACCTTCTCCCGCAGCTCCGGCCGCGGCGTCATTTGGCGCCGATCCGTTCGGATCGACGGTCACTGCTGTACCACCGGCCGGCGGGGACCAGGCATGGAATGCGTTCCTCAGCGCCGCGGGATTGACACCCGATCACCTGAAATTGCCACCGCAACAGGCGGCCACCGCGGCGGGTTCGATTCTGCGCCGGATGGTGGCGGGTATGGTGGCGATGCTGGAGGCGCGGGCACGGGCGCGATCAGAAATCGGCGCGACCGCGACGGTGATCGAGCTCAACGGCAACAATCCGCTGAAATTCCTGCGCCAGCCCGACGCCGCCCTGTCGCGGCTGATCAATCCGGCCGAGCGCGGATTCATGGACGGCGGAGCAGCGGTTGAAGCATCATACCGGGACGTGCAGGCGCATCAGCTGGCGACGGTGGCGGCGATGCAGAATGCGTTGCGCGCGACGCTGGCGCGATTTTCGCCCGATGCCATCCGGCAGCGGGCCGAAAAGCGCGGCTTGCTGGCGAAGATTCTGCCCGCGGCGCGCGATGCCGCGCTGTGGCAGGCGTATCAGAAGGAATTCGAAGGCGTGGTGCAGGGTTCGGACGAAGCATTCATCGATGTCTTCGCCAAAGCCTTCCGCGACGCCTATTCCCGCGCCCTAACTCAGACGCAAAGTAACGAATGTAGACCCGGGAAGCTTTGAGACCGAGGCGGTGCCCACTAGGAACGTGCCGTAATGGTAACGCACATCAATCCCGCCATGGCGGCTGCGCTTGATCAGAATTCGGCAGCAGCATATGCGAAACAATGGGTTCACTTTTTTTCCGCCCCGATTTGGGATTTTGCACGGGCTGAACTTAATTGTTCGCTCGTAACCGAAGCAGCCAGAGTCACTAGGAACGTACTTGACAAATTTCCTGATGAGCAAAGTGCGTTTATATTATTGCTGCTTTTCCATGAGCGCGCCGGTTTGAGCCGGGATGAACTGATCGGCAGTGTTTGCAGTAGTGAACATAGGGGGGGCGCCGTACTTTCCATGCTTCGACTTCTCCCGCCCGAAGTGTTGGTCGCGACCGGGGTATCGAACGTATGATGAGCGGCGGTGAAACGGTCGGCGCAGCGAGCGCCGAGTTAGCTACCGCTCCGGAAGTGATCGAAGGCACTGAACTTGCCGAAACCGCCGCCGCTGTTGTCGAAGTCGCAGAAGAGGCAGCGATAATCGGGCTGGAGGCGGCAGTAACCGTTGAAGCAGCTCCAATAATTGTCAGCATTGCACTGACGGCTATGGTTATAAAGCGACTTTATGATCTGAACGAAGCTATAAAAAAGAAGACGCCTCCTGCTACGCCCTCTGTTGCACCGTGTCCCCTAGAGAGCGTTGCCACAGCTGTCGATGAAACTAAAGAAGAGAAAAAAAGAAAACGCACAAAGATCTACTTTATTACTATCGGGAAAAAGCTGACTGATGTTCCGGTTGACTTCGTAGCAAAAGAATTCTTCATCAAGTTAAAGACGGACAAGTATGAAGGAAAATTTGTCCCGCTTCGGTTCGAAGACAGCAAGTCGTCTGAAGCAGATTACGTCGCGCGTTCCTCCGGTATTGGCAAAGAAGCCAAGTGGCGATCTGCAAAGCGCAGCTACTATGTGGAGGTAGACCGTCTCCGAAAGTTATACCGCTACTCATTCAAGCCGCAAAACGTGACGAACATAAGAGGACGACAAATGCGGGACGGAAGCATCGTCAATCTTGGGGAGAGCGTGCGGCTGGACGCGTTGTGCACACCGGATGGGAGATTAGTCACTTCGGACGTGGATATCCTAGCGATTTTCGATCCGGAAGATGATCTGGGATTTGCTTATCCGTTTGCTGGACACGGTACGTCGACAAAACGGATAAAGACGCTAATCCGGAATCTAAAAAACTGGTCGATCGAACAGGGAGTTGAAGCGCTCCGCCCGAATGCCTCTTATCCGATGCGCGATGGAATTCCATATTGCAATGGGAATCAACACTGCCCAGATGGTCTGTCATTTTGCACTAATACCGACGGCACACCGAGAGTCTGCAAAAGCTCCCTATCAATCAAAGGAAAATGGTATCTTTACAGCGTGCAGGTCGAAAGCGACGGCGACAATATTACGAAGTTGTTCCGCATACCTCAGCTAGAAAGGGAGTTGGCTTCCGAGGCTGATGTCGTGAAGGTGTTCAATAGCCGAACGTACAACCCCTCACGTGTTCGGCCCAATGACGCCTGGAAATGGAAATGGAACTCGGTTGAAGAGATTTGGGAGCCCAGTCAAGAGTACTCAGTGCCTGAAAATCCGCCGCACGTATTCGAATTTGTCATTCCCGAGGCGCCAGAAACCGATCAGTAAAGTTCACGATAATGGGCAAACCGGCGGCGAGAATAGGTGACATGCACGTCTGTCCGATGGCGACGGGCCCGGTGCCGCATGTCGGCGGGCCGATTATCCTCGGCTCTTTCACCGTGTTCACCGGCAAGATGCCGCAGGCGCGCGTCGGCGATATGCTCACATGCGTCGGGCCTCCGGACACCATTGCGATGGGTTCGACCGGCGTATTCGTCAACAGCATGCCGGCCGCACGGATGGGCGATCTCACCGCGCATGGCGGCAATATCGTGCTCGGCCTTCCCACGGTCCTGATTGGCGAGACCGGTGGCGGAGGGGGTGGCGGAGGCGGGGGCGGCGGCGCCGGCGCCGGATCGTCGGACAACGCATATACCGGCGGCGGCCCGAGCATTGCTGTTGATTCACTGCGCCCGACAGGCGCGGTGCCGGAGGCGCAGCCGCAGGTCGCGCTGGCCTATGCGAATTTCAATGCGCAAGTGAAGGTTCTGCTGGACGCGGCACAGAACGGCACGCCTTTCTGCGAAGTGTGCTTCCAGAAAGCGGTGGCTGAGCTGCGACAGAACATCACGATGGCCGGCGCAGGTTTTTCGCCGGCGATCGACGACGGCACCAAACAGGCCATAGCGCAATTCTCCCAGACCAGGGCGGGTGACATCGCACGCGATCTCAACGGCAAAAACCTGCAGCAAGTGAAGCAGTATATGGATGCGAAATATCCGAATGCGCAAAAATCCGTCGACTCATTGAAGCCTCCCCCCGGTCAGGCGGGCCAGCTTCAGCAGACCAAATGGATCCTGCCGGACGGAACGGTCGTGCGCGTGAAAGAAACAGTGCCTCCCGGCGGAAAAGTCGACCGGTTCAGAAACGAGCCGGCAATGTCAGTTTCCGTGCTGAAGCGGGATGCCAATGGGGCACCATTGCCCGACAGCTATCAGAACGAAGCCTTCAAGGTGACCGGTGATGGCGCGCCCGTGCCGAAAGGACCGCAGGATGTCGATGTCACCGGCCTTTCGCCGTCGCAGGCGGCCCAGCGCCAGGACAATGTGATGATGCAAGGCCACCGGTCCATTCCGAGGTGATGCGATGAATGGATCATTCTATCTATACCCCGCACCGGGAAAGGTTTTTGCCGTTCAGTCGATTCGCTCGAAGCTGTTGAGTTACAGCGGCGTCGTTGAGGTGCCGGGAAGCGAGAACGAATTCGCGATCGCGGTCGGCGACCAGGAAACGATCATTCGCGAGCGGGTCATGAAAGGACAACCGCCGGAGTGGACGGTGCTGGTCAATGTTCAACCGGATTCCATTTATGTCTGGCGGCAAGCATCGCGCGAGACGCTGGATTATTTCGCCACGATTCTGAAATATCTCCTCACGCAGGGCGTGGACAAAATCAGGGATGAGGAGGGGAAGGACGTTCCGCTAACGAGTCCTGAAGCTTTGTTGGGGCGGCTTCTGAGCTAAACTGCGTTGTCGTCGAAACTGTCAACGCTCCCCTCACCCAGCAGCGCCAATGCGCGTTTGCTCACGCAAACGCGGGCGCTACGTCCCTCTCCCTCAAGGGGAGAGGAGATTTTGACGTGAATTAAGCGATGGCGAATATTTATGGAGTGCTGGATTGTGCGGTGGACCCGCAACTGCATGAACATGCAGAGCGGCTGCAGCCGCATTTTTCGGAATGCCTGTTCGCCGGACGTCTGAAACCGCAATTGCTGCAAGTGTCGCCCTGGGTCGTCGAGCTTGCGCCGTCCGATCCGCTGTCGCAGCTGTGGCGATCGCAGGGCTGGGGCAAGAACTGGGGTATACTGATCGTGTCGTCTGAGAGTCTGGCATTTGTGCGCCGGCGGTTGCGGCATTTCACGCAGGCGAAACTGCCGAGCGGCGAGGGGCCGGTGCTGTTCCGGTTCTGGGACCCGCGGGTGTTTCGCATCTACATGCCGCTGGTGGAAGCGGATCAGCTTGCGCAGTGGTTTCAGGGCATCGAGCGCTACATTGTCGAAACCGAAGATGGCGCGGGTTCGATAAGGTATTCGCTGAGCGGGGGGAAATTGTCGGTTCAGCAGGGACCGGCGCCGGCGCGGTGATGCGTCTGGTTCTGTTCGGCAAATGCAGCTCACGCCCGACGAACACCCCGCCCGAATTTTCCCCGGATCAAGTCAGGGGCTTCGCGGCAGCGCCGCTACGGCTCATGCACCAATTCGAATTCCCAAACACAAGGGGTGGGAAATCTGGCACATCGCCCGGCCTGTAGCCCAGTGCGGATGTGCTGCGCGTCGACGACATCGCCGGTACTCCCTCTGTCCATCTACAACTCCCGGTTGCGTTCGTGCGATGGGTGGGGAATTATAAGGCGTAAGTACGCGCGTACAGTGACAACGCAAGTCCCGGGGGTGTCATGCGCGTCCAGCGTGTCAACAAGCGCTCACTTTTGCTCGTCAGCTGCGCGTCGCTAATCTCGGTAGTGGAACCGGGTGTCGGACAAACAGCCAGTGCTCCCGCTGCGGTAACGCCGCAACAGGCCTACGAGAATTGCATGCGTTCAGGATTCTCCAGTCAGTCTGATTGCGTCAGCGCAGCCAACGAAATTGCGCGACGGCTCAATTCGCCGGATGCGCGCGGAACGGCCGCACCTGAACCATCACCGTCATCCAGTTCACCCATGGATAATTTGAAAGCGGCTGCAGAGCGGGGAGACGCATTGGCGCAATTCCGGTTGGGGGGAGCCTACTTCAAGGGCGAGGGTGTACCCCAGGACGTTGCGCAGGCAGCGGTATGGTTTGAGCGTGCCGCTACAGCGGGCGTGGTTCAGGCGCAGGACCTCATCGGAAACCTTTACAGGCTGGGACAAGGTGTCAGGAAAGACCATGCCGAAGCCGCCAAGTGGTTTCGGCAGGCTGCCGAAGGTGGCATCGATGATGCACAATTTTACATGGGGTTGGCATACCAGACCGGCGATGGCGTCCCGCGCGATTACGCTGAGGCAGTCAGATGGTATGGGCTGGCGGCTGCGCAGGGAAATGCCAGCGCCATGACGAACCTCGGTCTTCTTTACTTTAAGGGACAGGGGGCTCCGGAAAATGTCGTGTATGCGCTGATGTGGTCTGAGATTTCTCAAAAGCTGGTGGGCCGGGAGAACGGCAGCCTTCAAATGGCCAACATCGCCGCCATACGGCACCGCATGAACGGCGACCAGATCAAACGCGCAGAGCAAATGGTTTCGCGTTGCATGGCGTCCATGTTCACCGATTGTAATTAGCAAGTGGTGTGAGTCATTGCACTGGCGGAAATGACCGATCTCGGGTGCGTGTCACAACAGCTCCACAAGCCGGAGACATAAATGCTGGCTCGATCACGACTGGCACTGGCGGCGTTATTGGTTTCTGCCGCTGGTCCGGCTTCGGCAGCCTCGCCATGCCAATCGCTCACCCGGATTACGACAATCGATACGATTGCCGGTCCGGGACACTACATGCTTGTGCCGGTCACGATCGCGGATACGCAACAGCTGATGGTGTTCGATACGGGCGGAGCAATCAGCAACATACTTCTCGGCACCGCGAACCAGCTGAAAATACCCGTCATCGGCACAAGAACAGGGATGAGATTCACGACGGGCTCCTATTCTGCGCAGGCCGCAATCATACCGTCGGTGCGTGTGGGAAATATCGAATTCAAACAGGCTCGCTTCATGATAATGCCTGACGACGTGATCCCTGAAGTACTCGCGACGCACGGAGTTGCGGGCCTGCTTGCTCCTACGCCCGGTGTTGACGTCGACCTGGATTTCGCTGCCAACAGGTTATCGTTCTTTTCACCCGATCATTGTGACGGAGAGGTGGTTTACTGGCCGGCACCGGCCGTCGCGGTCGTGCCGATGCGCGTTACAGCTTTTGCACACATTGTTATTCCAGTTACTCTCGACGGTCAGGATCTGAATGCGCTCGTAGATACAGGGGCCGATGTCAGTACCCTGGCACTGCAGGTTGCCAGCGAACGTTTCGCATCGGATTCAGCGGCGGCCAACGTTGAGTCGCCAGTTGGAGGGAATCCGCGCTCACAAATCCCCAGAAGAGTTTTTAAGAGTTTGTCGTTCGAGGGCGTGACGGTGGCGAATCCTGAGTTGTATCTGGAGCCCGAAGTGTTGACGAGGATTCCGGACGGCAGCCGGGCGCCGGTCAAGCGCGAGTTTGATATCAAACTTGGCATGTCGCTGCTGAGCAAAACGCATATCTACATCGCGAATAAGGAGCGCAGACTCTATATCACGGCCGCGGAAAATCCGGAGTCACAGCCTCCCACTGCGGTGCGATCTGGCCAGCCTGCTTTCGAATTATCGGGGTCCTGGGACATCGCTGGGCCCCCCGGCATCACACCCACATGCGATGTCGTTCAGACCGGCGGCGATTTAACGGGGTCTTGCAGGCTGTCGGGCGGCGTGGACGGTCAATTCGATTTGACCGGGACGGTTGCGGGACAGGCAATACGCTGGCAATGGAAGGACAGTTTTCGCGGCGATGTCGCAACGCCAGTGTGGAATTTCTCCGGAACGATGAACGAACACAACGTGGTTTTCGGGTTCGGGGAATTGAATGGAAGATTTTTTCCGTTCACCGCCAGAAAGCAAGTCGCTGGTTCGACGCCGTAAGAAGCCTATGGCAGCTGCCACGCCGTCGGCAGTTCTCGATCCAGCAAGACCGCGCCACAAGCCAGTCTTTGCACATTGGCGCCTGAGCCGGTTTGCTCGCCCGCAGCCAACTCCACCATCTGCTTGAATTCCGTGTTACAGGATACCTGTCTGCTGCCAGATTGGGACGAGGTGGTCGATTTTGGCGGCGTAATCCTGCGCGAGGGCAGCAACCGCTGCGACGGGATCTTCCACGGTTTTGCCGGCCACGATGGGATTGGCTCCCTCGGCGCGGGCGCGTTCAGCAAGCTGTCTCGCCAGGACATCAGCATCGGGCCGTTCGCCCCGGAGCAGCGCTGCGTATAATAGAAAATCACCGGGTGAAAGCGTCAGCCCGATGCCAAGCGAGGCGGAAGCAACCACCGCGCGGTCGTTGAGCCGGATTTCGCCTTTGCCGGCGATCAGGCGATTGAGACGCTCACACGCTGAGACAGCAGCGGCCGGCGGCGTGTGAATCGGGGCGGCAAAGCCACCGCCGACCAAAAGACACACGACCGAGGCGGAATCACCATTCAGTTGCGGAGGGATTCCCGGTGCAGTCATCAATTCCGCGACGGTGCGGGGCTGCTGTCCCAGCATGTCAAACCAGACGTTAAACGCCTCGCGGTGCGGCACCCAGACCAGGTCATTCGGACCGTGGAGTTCGACCTTGTCGGGTGCGGGCCGGAACAGGCAGAGAGTTGTGGCTTCGAGAATTGCGGCTTGCGCCTGCTCGGACATCCGCGTTCCGTCGCGAACATAAACATCTTCGTTGAACGGATGCTGCAGATGAAAGTGTTTGAGGAACTCCCGGATTTGGGGGTCTGCCACTTCGTCGAGAAGCGCGTTTTGCTCGGGAGTCAGCAGGAACTGCTCGAAGGTGCGCATCAGCGACGCCTGGCCGACATATTCGAGCTTCGCCGGCGCGAGCGCGCGGGCGACGTCCGCCTGATAGAGCGGCTTCCAGTTTGAATTCAGATATTCATGGGCCAGATAGGCGAGCTTGCGGCCGTGCAAGAGTTTGGCCAGCAGCTTGACGCCGGGTCCAAAGCTGTGGGGAATCATTTTGGCGTCGTAAAGCCGCATGATCATTTCGACAGCGCCCTGCGCCTTGCGATCGCTTGGCCCCGGCATGACTGCCGCGAGCTCTTGCACCAACCGCTGCAAGGGCGCCTTTGCACTCCATGCCGGCATCGCATTGTAGCTGACATACAGCAGTCCGCCGGGCCTGAGATGGCGCTCGACGAAACGAACAATCGAGTCCTGCAATTCGGGCGCGATCCAGCTCCAAACTCCATGCATGGTGATGAAATCGAACATCGGAAGCTCAGCGCCCCCTGGTCCGAGCTCGGCGAAGTCGATTTGATGCCAATGGATGTTCGGGATATCCGCGGCGCCGGAAAGTGCGCGGCCGTGAGCTATGTGCGCAGGATTGAAATCGACCGCATGAAACACAGCTTCCGGATTTGCCGCCGCAAGGATGAGACTCGTCAGTCCTGTTCCGCAGCCGAGTTCACAATAGGAAAAACCGCGCGAGAGATCGGCGGATTCAACGGCGTTGATGGTTGCCGTGAGCGTAAGATGCCGGGGCGTCTGGAAAATGTAAAAGCCGTCGGAATAAGCGATGTCCGTGATGTAGCCGCTTCCCGATCCCTCCATGCGTCACCCCTGTCGAGGACACCGCCCAATACGGAGCGCCGTCAATGGACCCGGTACCACACCAGTTGGGACGTCCAGCCATTGGCTGCGGCGGTTTGCGAGAACTGCGCCGGCCAATTGTCGGCCACTGCGGCCGTATCCTGCTGATTGAGATTGATCGAGAACGGCGGTTTGCCATTCAACAGCACCAGCGCCGCCAGTCCGTCGGGACTGGCGCGTACCGATTCTTCATCGGCGCAGAAGGAAAAGCGATAGGCGCCCGGCCCACGGTTTTCGACATTCGGCGCCTGCTCAAATGCGGCGCGACTGGGGACGAGCTGCTGCATTTTCCCCGAAGGCTCCAGCGCGATCAGCGTAAAATCGCCGGAGGGAGCATTGACGTCGACATCGACGCGGGCCTGACGCAAAGGCGGTGCGCCAGGACGCGGTGATTGCGTAGGACAGAGCTTCTGGTCATCGCCGAAACGGAATTCCGTGGTGGCGACACTAAGCGATGGTGCGCCGGTCGCGGGTTCGCGAATCTTGCGGAATGCCTCCAGCACGCTGCAGGCGGCGGGGGCGACGCGGAACAGGCCGGTGCGATCGATGGTCACATTGCCCCCTGCGCGCGCCTGGACCTGCGCGGCGGCGGCATCGGGATCACCCGCAAGACCTGCGAGGCGCAGATTTTGGGCGCCGGTTCCCGCGCCCGCCGTTGCCCAGCTACATGGCAGCGTGTTGAGCACCGGTGCGACGACGGATGCGGCGTCGACAATCGGCACGGTCGTGGCGGATGGCACGGTGGCAATTTGGGGCGGCGCGGGATTGGGCCGGGTGACCAGAACGACCGCACCAATCACCGCGGCCGCGGCCACCGCCGCAATGCCGCCGAACAGCACGGGTTTTGGCAGGCCGGTTTTGACAGCGGCCGAACCGCCGCCGTCGATGCGGTCCAGCTCTGCAATGACGCCGGCCATGGAGCGCAGACGTTTGGTCGCTTCGGGCGCGAGCATCCCGCGCAGCACCGGCTGCAAACGCGGGGGCACCGCCGAAATATCCGGCACGGACCGGCGCCGTTCGATGGCTTCGAACAGCGTGTCGCCCATTGGCGGCGCGCGCCCGAGCGCGATGGCGAGTATCACGAGGCCCAGGCTGTAGACGTCCGTCCACGGACCAACAACCGCATTCGGGCCGGAGCCGCCTTCCGCAAATTGCTCTGGCGCGACGTAACGCAGCTTGCCGGCGAAGCCGTCGCCGATGATGGTCTTGCCGCCGCCGCCGAGATCTTTGGCGATACCGAAGTCGATGATCTGAGCCTGATCGAGGCCGCCCGGCGGAATAAGAATATTGTCCGGCGAGATATCGCGGTGCACGACATTGACTTCGTGCGCCGCGCCGAGCGCCGCGGCGAGCCGCCGGATGAGCTTGATGAGTCCCGCGGCATCGGGCTTCAGCGTCGACAATTCGTCCGACAGCGATGTGCCTTCGACGAAATCCATGACGATGTACAGCGCATCATATTCCTGATCGTGACTGCACATGCGGTAATGCGCCAGACCGGGATGGAACAGCTGGCTCAGGACCTGCGCTTCCTTGACCAACAGGTCGCGATAGGTTGGATTGGCGGCAAATTCGGAGCGAATGACTTTGATCGCCACCTTGTTGCCGGTGATGAGCTCGAGCGCCTCATACACCCCGCCCATGCCGCCGTCGGCGATGTGCCGCGTGATGCGGTAGCTGTTGTTCAGCGTCGAGCCTTCGCGGATGCGCGCGGGTCCGCCGGCGGACACGGGCGCGGGTGCAGCCGTGAAGGCGGTGGCTGGTTGCGGAGTGGCCGTCGCCGGCCGAGTCTGTGCGAATACCGTTCGGTCTCCGCCCGGAGGCGCGGGGGCAGGCGCGGATGACGCGCCGGAGGACCAGTCAGTTTCGACCGCTGGTTTTTCGTCCCATACCGAGGGAGCTGCCGATTGCGGAGCCGCAGTGGGAGGCGATGACGGACCGCCGGTGAACCAGTCGTCCTCGGCGGTCGGGCGGGCCGGCGCTGCGGGTGGTGGAGGCGATTGTGGCCTGGCAGCGGGAGCCGCCGGCGCAGCACCGGCAAACCAGTCGTCGTCTGCCGCCGGCTTTGCGGCTGCTGCGCCGCCGGGAATAAAGACAGTGGGATCGTGCTTCGGTTCTGCCATGGTCAGTTACCTGCCGGCACAGTGGTTGCTTCCTCGCACGCGACACAGATGATGGAGAAGTTGTCCGGCGCTCCGCGTTTGAGTGTTTTGTCCGCAATCGTGTCAACAGCGCTTTGCAATCGCGGCTGTGATAGCGCAGCCGCGATCTCGTGATCATTGAGAACACCGCAGATCCCATCACTGCAGAGAAGAAACACGTCATCGGGCAGGATCGTATCCACCACCGCGTCGAGCGACAGATCCGGATCGGTGCCGACCGCGCGGGACAGCACGTTTTTCGCCGGGTGGTGTTCCGCGGCCGCGGCATCGATCGCGCCGGCGTCGATGAGTTCCTGCACCTGCGAGTGATCTTTGGTCAGGCGGAAGAGCTGACGATCGCGCATGAGATAAATCCGGCTGTCGCCGGCCCAGAACACGGCAAAATTTTCACCGCAAACGTGCAATATGGCAACAGTGGTGCCCATCTGCGCACCGGACTGAGCGGCTGCCTGCACGATGTCGTGGTTGGCGCGCTGCACCAGAGCGCCGATCTGATCAAGATTATGGTTGAAATCGCCGGGGGCAAAATCGCGAAGGCGCGCGGTGAGCTGGCCTGAGGCCCAGTCGCCACGCTCATGACCGCCCATGCCGTCGGCTACCGCCCAGACGCGCGCATCATCGAGTGCCAGAATGGAATCTTCATTTCGCGACCGCACCAGCCCCTTGTCGGTCTTGGCAATCGATCGGGTGCGGTAGCTCGTCATTGTGTCAGTTCGACCGAGGGGACAATAAATCCGCAGACAAGGTCGGCGGTGATTGCCCCGCCAGCTTCGGTGCGGGGGGCATGGAGCGGGCCGCCGGGTGTCCACCAGACGCCCTCGCCACAAAGATCGGTCAGTTTTGCCAGTGCTGCTTCGCTGCCGGGATCACAGCAGCACAGGGTTTCTTCGGCGATCGCATAGGCCTCATCGACGGTGAGGCTTTCACCAATCGCGCGATATACGGCCTCCTCCAGATTGCCGGCCAGAACTGCGCCGTGAACGATCGCCTGCTGCCACTCGAGCTGGTCCGCGGCGGCGACGAAGAAGAAGCGGCGCCCGGTTCGGTCGATGGAGGGTGCAATCGCGCCCGCGCACCACGCGGACTCGGGTTCGCCCGTGCTGAAGACGAACCGCCAGGGAGGAGCCGCATCATGGGCGGATTCGAACAGCTCTGCGGTCTGCTCGCGCGCCGCAGCCAACCCCCGCGACAGAATCTCGAACCATTCATCGGCTTCGGCAGCGGGCAGGCCGCGGCTGACAAAATCGGCGTGTTGGGGCAGCTTGCCCAGGCAAAAGGCTCGTGCGTTCGGAGGTACGTCCGCAATCACAGCGCGTTCGGACAACGGAAACTCCAGATGCCGTTGCCGCTCTGCAGGGCTGCAGTTGCGGCTGCGCTGCTGACGCGGAAGGTCGCCGAATTGGTCCCGTCGGAAAGGGTCACGGTGCGTTCAAGCGCGCCTGGCGTGCCGCCACCGGATTGATCCATCAGCCGCAGCAGTGCCCAGGGGCCAGCGGCTGAAAATTCTTTCAGCGCCGCTTTGTCGGCGGTCAGCACGAGCTTTGCGTCTTGATTCTGCGGCATCCAGCGCAGCAATTTCGCGCCGGTATTCGGCGCCGCGAAAGAAACCGTGCTGTTGCCGACGGTGATGTCCGCGCCCGTGGCTTTACCCGAGACCGAGACCAGCTCGATGTTCAACGCCACGCCGAGCGTCAGGAGATCGCGGATCGAAGCCGCCTTCTGAAATTGCTGCGGTGCATCCGGATTGAGGTTGGCGGCAGACGACTGGTCCTTCCGCCAGGTCCAGGCCGATGTGGTTCTGACCAGGTACGGATTCACCGAATCGATAAAGCTGGAGAGGCTGCCGCTCGCGCCGAACACCTGGGCCATGTCGTTCAGCGAGGCGTCAGGCCGCGAGGACGGTGCAAACGGATATTTGTCCACCGCAGCGGCGACGCAAGCGGGGCCGACCGTGGCGCCATAGGTTCCTGCGACCTGGGTTTCCGCCGTTGCGGTTTGCGCCGCGCCTGCCTGGGCGGCGGACACCGAGGCGTAGCTGCGCAGTTGCTGTGGCACGAGCACGCCGAGCTGCTGCAATTCCGACATTGCGGTGGTCAGTTGCGTGCGTTGCGCGCTGGCGAGTTCCGGAGTTGCCGCCTGACGCGCGGCAAGGCTGGCGCCCGCTGCGGTGCGCAATTTGGCGATGAAGGTGTCGAGCGGCGCCAGTTTGGTGCCGTCGCCGACATAAGCCCGCAGAGGCTGGAAGTGCTGTTCGATTGCCGTTGCCGCGTCGGCGGAGGCCGAACCCTGGACCGCGCTGGTCACGGCGGCAGGAAGTTTGGCCTGCAGCGTCTGTGCGGCTTTCGATGCGGGATCGGCACTGAGCGTGGTGTTGCGCGAAATCTGCAACAGCATCAGTTTCAGCGGCGAAGGATCGGTCGCAAGCGCGCGATAGCTGTCGAGGTCGTTGAACACATTGGCGGGTTTCAGCGCTTCGGCGACCTGTTCCCAGGCCGCGATGTAATCGCGGGCATAGAGCGCGGCGACGCCTTCGCGGATTTGCGCGACCGATGAAACCGTCGACTGTTTCGATTGATCTTCGCCCAGCACCCAGAGATCGCGTTCGAGATCGGCCTGAATTGTCGGGAGTTCGAGGCGATAGCGGTCGAATCCTTCGCGCGTGTAGAGATACGGCACCGTGAGCGCCTGCACCTGGTTTGGTGCCGCGAAAGCCTTGAGCGCGCTGGTGGAGAGAATCCGGTCCGCGCGCCAGTCCGATGCGGTGCCCTGGCTGAGCTTCTGTTTCAGGATGGCATAGGCGCGCTCGGCCGGCGGGAATGCGCCGACGCTCAGTCGCGCCGTCTGCACCAGAGCGCCATCGAGCGGCGCGAGATTACCCTCCCAGGCGTGGCCAAATTGCGGATCGTCCAGCATGGCGCTGACGTGTTTCGCCAGGCGGTCGCGCACGGGTTCGAGATCGCGCCCCGGATAGACGTCGCTCGCCCAATCATGAGTAACGGAGGCATTGAGTGCCGCGGCTTCGAGTTTCGGCGCCTGACCGCCCAACATCAGATAGGTCTTCAGTGCGTCATATTGGCTGAGGGTATCGTTGCCCGGCTTGCGCAGGCGATCTTCGAAGCGCAACAGAAGGCGCGGCAACACGATGCGTTGTGTCACATTCAGATAGGTCAGTTCGGCGGCCCTGCTGGCGCCCTCCTGAAACAATCCAAAGCGAAGCGAGAGCGGGATAGCGGTGTCGTGCCGGGTGGCGTAGCCGCCGGGGAGATTGCGCAGGGAATCGAGAATCGGTGCGGCTTCATCGAGTCTCGGATCGGTGGTGGCGACGGTGGTGAGATTGATATGCGCGTTGGCAATCTGCTGTTTGATGGCCGGCGTCTGGGCAGCAAGATCGTTCAGCAATTCGCGGTTGCCGACAAAACTGGCGAGCCAGATTCCGGTGGTGAGCACGCCAATACCGGCAATGGCCGCCATGCCGCCATAGAGCGCAAGCTGGCGCCGACGCCGCATTTGCGGCAATTGCCGAACCAGCCCCGCTTCGCGGAACAGGATCTCCGACAACAGGCGGTTGATGAAATAGGCACGTCCTGCGGCCGGTCGGGCATCCGCGGGACGCACGCTGGTCGCTGCACTGCCGAGAATGCGGTCGAATGGGCTGCCGACCTGGATGCCACTGGTGAAATAGAATCCCCGCAGACTGGGCATGTCGGCATCGGACGGGAAGGCTTTGCCGAGGAAGCGCAGGAATGGCTCGCGCAAGGACAGGATTTGGCCGGGGAAGCCGACGATGACGCTGCGGCGGAGAATATCCTGTTCTTCCTGCAGGCGCTTTGATGTACGGGTCTCGACCGACCGGCAAACCGTGTCGAAGCTTTCGCCGATCGCCTGAACCGCCGGTTTTTGATCGGGATGCCAGGGGAAGGTGGCGCCGAGCACGGCGCGGCGCCCTTCGGCGTCGAGGTCGTCGAAGAACTCCTTAAATCCCGCAACGAGGTCCGCTTTGGTCAGCAACACGTAAACGGGAAATGTGATCTGCAGGTGCTGTTGCAGCTCATCCAGCCGGTGGCGAACGATGTCGGCGTGGCGATCGATCTCGTCGGCACTCGCGGAAGCCAGGGTGTCCAGCGCGAGCGTGACGAGGACACCATTGATGGGCTGCAAAGGGCGATTGCGGCTCAGCGCGGCGAGAAAACCGGTCCACGCCTTGAGGTCGCGTTCGTTGTCGGAGTCCTGGGTTGTGTAGCGGCCGGCGGTGTCGATGAGAATTGCCTCTTCGGCGAAGAAGAAGTCGATGTTGCGAGTGCCGGCCTGCGCACGATTATCCGGCGCGACGGGAAATTTCAGTCCGGAATTGGCGAGAGCCGTGGTTTTGCCGGTTCCGGGTGGGCCGATGACCACGAACCACGGCCGGTCATAGAGATAATTCCGGCCGGCGCCGCGCGCGGATTTCATTTTTGTCAGCGCTTCGGCAATCTTGCCCGAGAGCAGCTTTGACTCACTATCCTGGGATGAGACGGCGGAGCGCAGACGGCCGGCGGCGGCTTGCGCGCGGTAGAACCGCCATCCGAAAGCGAGTGCCCAGGCAAGCGCGATCACGATCCCGGAGATCAGCCGCCCACTGAACGACCCCCAGGACGGCAGCAGCAGCGGAATCAGCAGCATCAGAATGACGGCCGCGATCAGCGCGGTCAGCAGAGACAAGAACCACCAATTCAGCAGGATTTTACGCATGAAGGTCACCGCGCGTCGCGTTCGATGGTGATTTCGACACGCCGGTTGCGGGCGCGTCCGTCGGGGGTACGGTTGGATGCAATCGGCTGCGCATCGCCGAAACCGCGCGCGGTAATCCGGTTGCCGTCAGCGAGATTGCCGCGGATCAGTGTCGCGATGGCGGCGGCGCGGGCGCGCGACAGCGCCATATTGTCGGGATAAGCGAGCGTACTGATCTGGGCGGAGTCGGTGTGGCCTTCAACCGTGATTGCGCCGCGTTCCTTGTCCAACGCAGCAGCAATCTTCGTGTAGAGCGGAATGGTGGCTGAGGAGACTTCCGCCGAGCCCGAGGCGAAAAGCTCCGCCAGCAATGTGCGTATACGGATGGCGGAGGCGTCTTCGAAAACTTCCACCTGCTTGCGTTCGATTTCCGGCGCCAGAAACGTGCGGACCCGCTGGAGTTGCGAGCTTTGCGCCGGCGGCGGTACCGGGGGAGCGGTGCGCGCGAGGCGCAGCGGCTCGTCGGGATTGATGGACGTAAGGCCGGCGAGGATGTCGCCGCTTTGCTGCGCCAGCAGCAGCCGCAGCCCGATATAGATCACCAGCAGCAGGCCGGCGGTGGCGGCGAGCGTCAAAGTCATCGGCGTCCAGAAACCAAGGCGCGCCACTTCGGTCTGAACGCCGCGCCAGTGGGGCGTGAGTTCCGTTTGCGAAAGGAGCCGCGGATGGTCCTGCGCGGCAAAGGCGCGCTGCATAATCGCGTTCAATTCGGTTTTGCCGTTTGGACGGACGCGATAACGGCCCTCAAAACCGGCAGCCATGCAGGCGTGGTAGAGTTCGAGAATGTCCTGATATTCGCGCGGATTCTGGATCATCTGCTCAAGCAGATCCCAGAACCTGTCGCCGCCACCCACTTCCTTGAAAAAATGAACCGTGAGCGCGCGGCGGGCCCATTCGGCGCTTTCCGGATGCCCGGGGAGATTCTGGGCGATATCGTCCGTCGCTGAGCACAAGGCATAAGCGGCGCGCAGGATTTTGTCGTCCGAATAATAAGGGCGCAGCTTCTCGCGGAATTCGGTGATTCCGGCGAGCGCGGTTTTGTGCAGATAGGGAAGATCGACGGCGACGCGGCCGGTGCGGACTGCCATCAACAGTGCGAGCAGGCTTCGCGCCTGTCCGAGCATGCGATTATGGATGCCGCCTGCGGCCGCGGCATTGCTCGCGAGTTCACCTGCCCATCTGTCGCGCGAAACCGGCTCCGCCGCGGCTGGTCCCTGTGCAGCCCTCGCGCCCTGGAGCGGCGAAGGTCTGAATACGGTCCTCGAAGAATCCGCTGGATTCATTACACCGCCCTTTTCACCCACCAGAGTTCGATTTTGAGATCGGGCCAATCGCCGGCGATATGAATGCCCGCCGCGGCAGCCCGCGTCAGCTCCTGCCAATCTACCGAGGAGCGATCGAGTTCGAAATAGACGTAGTCATGCATGATGCGAAGCTGGGGCGGCGGCGTTTGCACCGGCGCGATGCGAACACCCGCCTGCAGACCGGCGCCGACAATCTCGCGCATTCTGTGGACCGCGCCGATGCGTACGACGCCGGGCAGGCGCGCGCGCAGTTGTTCGAGTGGCACCCGGGCGGCGGCGGCGAGGAAAAAGCCGCAGGTTTGCAGCCGCGCCGGATCGATGACCGCCTTGAACGAGCCCGGTCCGACGGCATCCAGCTTCACCTGTCCCGCCGATTGTTCGAAGATGGCGCTGAGTGAGGCGATCAGCGTGTCGAGCACCGGCGCGAATGTGTATTGCAGGTTCTCGTGATCGTAGCGCGGAAATTCCGGCACTTTGCGATCGGTCCGGGTCATTGCGCTCAGATCACCGGCGAGGCCCGCGAGACTTTCGAACAGGCGTTCCGGATGAATGTTGGGCAGGCTTGCAAGGTGGTCGAGCACCGGCTTCCAGCGGTTGAGGGATTGCAGAACGAAAAAGCTGGCAAATGCCTCTGAACCGCCCTGCGCTGTTTCGGCCGCGCGCTCGGCGAGCTCGTTCAACCTCAGTTCGACGCGGCCGATGAGATTTTTCAGGCCTCCGCTGAGTGCAGTTGTCGCCCTGATATCGAGCAGCGGCGGAATGTAACGCTGATCGAACGTGATCTGGCGATTCAAAACTTCGCGGACGCGCGCAAGACCGAGACAGACCCGCCCTTCCGTGTCGCGCTTGGCAATGCCGTAACGCAGGTTTGGCGTCGCGATTTCGACTGGCTCTGCCCCGTCGGTTGCGACCGAGCCGTCGTGAATCTCTTCTTCGGATACCAGCACCCGGACGTCGGGTTCGGGCTTGTCGCGAAAGGCGAACCAGCGTGCGCCGGGCTGCGACACCGGAAGAGTCAGGTATACGATCTGATCGTTTGAATCTTCGGCGATATCCAGTGGCGGAGGCGGAGAAATCTCGCCTGGAATGGCGAACGGCGTGCCATCCGGCAGAATCCCAACGCACTGGGACACCGCAAACTTTCCTAAAGAAGCCAGCGATTCATCAACGGTGAGAGAGCTCAGACCCCATGGATAAGGACGCAACGCCCGGCTGCGATTCAATGACAGCGCGTCAAAATATCTTTCCTGCTGTTGAAAATGTTGGGGCCGGAGAAACAGGCCCTCGCGCCAGAAAACCCGGCTTTCATGCGGCATCGACACCCCCTTTACGGGGGTACTTTAATCAGATTGTCGCAGCCGCGAAAAGCAGCGCGCCGAATTAGTGATTTCGGGCCTCCCGGCCGTAAATGGCCGCAGACAATCCGGCAAACACCACTGCCAGAAGAAGGGTTGTGGCAACCGAACCGGTGAGGCCATCTTCTGCGCCGGCGATAAGCTTGGGCCCGGCAAGGTCGAGATCGAAGAATGACGTGAGCGCGTCGACGCCGGGGTTCGGGGTCAGTCCAGTGACCGATTGTTCGAGCCAATTCCACGTAGCATGCGCGGCAATCGCCGAGCTGACCCGGCCGGTGAGGTAGGCGATCGCGCCAAAAACGCAGCCGGCGAGAAAAGTGTTGAAAATGGCCAGTCCAGACGGGAGCTGAAGAAAAAGATGGGCTGCCGCGAAAGCCAGCCCGGTGACCGCGATTGCGGGAAACGCTCCCCATGCCCTGGTCAGAAGCGGCTGAAGCCAACCACGGAACAAGCATTCCTCGGCGCCGGCCTGCCAAACGGTGAGAATGGTAGCAAACAGGATACCAGCAATGTTTGCACCGGCTGTGACGGTTCCCGGCCGAACCACACCAGCAAAGAACGCGAGCACCAATGCGAGCGCGAAGGCAGCAGCTCCGGTGCCCGAACCAAGAAACAAGCCGATCACGAGTGAGGAAGATCGCCGCGAAGGCATCGGCGGCTGATCGAACGCGCTATTGGCGATCAGGGCGAAGGCGTAGAGCGGTGCAAACAGGAAAAGGTAAAAAACCGTTCGGCGCGCGATTGCGGTCGCCACATCAACACTGGAAGGCATCACCAGCAAGGCCGAAGCGAGCGCATTCCCGCCGAGCAACGCACATCCACAGACGGCCAGCGCGAGCGCGATCGCGAGCCAGGGCGAAAATCCGGTTCCTGTAGTCCTTTGCGGTTCGCAATTCGCGGCAGTACTCAAATATTTGCCTTTTGGTTGCGAGGACAAGTGATTCGCACGCAGTGGATAATAATCACCTCCAGATTTGCAGATGCAAATACGAAAACAGGGGGCAGGGGCGGATCATCGCGATTCTGCCTCGGGGACGGTCGACAATACCGAGCCCGACACACGCGGGGTCAGGGCCACGCCAGGCACGAAGCGTCAGGCACGAAGCGTCAGTCTGCCCGGAATGGGGATTGCTGGTCCTTCGGGCCGGTTGACGAATCTGCTGTTCGAATTCTGTGACAAAGGTCCGTCACTGCACTTTCACTGCGGCAAACATGATAGGGGTAGCCGGCAAGCAAGAGGGCGATTCACATGCGTGCGCGTTTACGCACATGCACCTTTCGCGCTCACACTTGCACGGATCGCGACGCACATGGCTGAGTCCGATTTTGAGAGCGCCCTTCGATATCGCAACCTCGCCGAGCAAACGCGGATTGCTGCCCGGGGGGCAATTACCGATTCTGCCCGTGACCGGCTGTTGAAAGCCGCCGCGGATTACGAAGCGCTTGCCGAAAAATATGAGTTGAAATTCCGGAAGCAGAACGCGTAATGCCGGTTCCCTTGCATGATGCCGTCATCCGCGCTGCCGCGCCGCGCAACGCAGATCTGCTGCCACTGTCAATGTCTGGAATGGATTCGCCCGGCATGCCCAATGAACTGATCGAGCTGACTCAAGTTAAGATCACCTCCGGCAAAATGACGGCAGGTTTTAAAAAAATGATCGCGTGTGACCACATTTTCTCGATTGAACCCGGCGCGCAGGACACCGCGCTCATTACGCTGGCGAACGGGGACAAGATCATGGTGAAGGAAACATACGGCGAGCTGAAGGCGAGATTTGGAATGACGAGCCGCTGAGCCGCGGCTTCGAAGTGGTGGCATTCATGACGTTTCACGATCAAACAATGGCAACAACGGAACGGTGGCGCTATCCTCGCGTACCGTGTCATGGCCGATGCGGCTTTCGGGTACAGGAGTAAGCGATGTCCCGCGATGAATGGAAAATCAGACTACATCTCACCTGCGCAGGCGAATTGCGGTCGATGGCCGGAAAGATGCTTGGCAACGGCAGAGCCGAACTGATCAAGATCGCCGAAGGTCATGAGCAGGTGGCGAAATCGCTCGAGGGGACGAGAATTGGTGAGCCGCAGCTTCGGACCGGAACTGCGTGATCTTTTGCAACGGAACCGAGTGCAAGCGGATCTGATCAAGCTCGGCATCTGAGAAGGTACACGGGCTTGTTCAGGGCCGGCGGCCGGGGCCGGTTTCAGTTATTGGGAAGCCGCAGAGCGTCTGCGGATGTTCGGCCGGAGTCCGGTCGCGCTCGCGCTCATGCGGCGGCCATTGCCGTAACAGATCGGACAGCACGGCGTGTTCGGCTTCTGTCGAACGGCGGCGGGAGGCGGCCGGCCGATTCGTGTCCTCCATCGCGATCCTGAGCAAGGCTGTATACTGGCGCCGGGCGAAAGCTCGCTATCGGCGTAGATCCGCCTTCCGTAGAGCCACTTCGCCCGCTTCGAAAGGAGGTCGCGATGCGCAATACCCCAAACCTGCTGATGATCGGCGCGGGAGTCGTTCTGGCTGGAACAGTTTGGCAGTCGACGACGACCGCCCAGGAGAATGCCGCTTCAGGCGCCGGCGTCGTCGTCGTTTTTGACCAAAAAAAGCTGGAGGCGTCATTCGATCAAGCGCTGGCAGGTGGCGGCACCGCGCCGCTCTGGAGTCGGACGTCCAGCTATGGAACGTCCAATGTCAGCGTGCACAGTCGCGATTCGACTAAGTCCATATGCCCGGCGCAGGGATGCAGCCACAAGGGTTATACCGCCGTCGTCGTTGTGATGAGCGGGGCGGCGACGCTGGTTGTCGGCGGCACACGGAAGGCTGCGGGCGCCGACAAATTCGGCGGCCAGCCGGTGCAGGGAGGTGAGTCGCACCGGATCAGCCAGGGTGATGTGTTCATCATGCCTCCCGATACTTTTCATTGGTACCGGGATGTTGCGGCGCCTTTCCGTTACATCGAAGTGCCGGTCCCGTAACGCGTTTCGCGATTAGCTACTTATGCCCATCAATCTGCATCATTGTGGCATCGCGAGTGGTGGCTGAGGCTGCGCCGCTGAAGAGAACAATGTAGACTATGACGTTTCGTCTGCTGACATTTTGAACTTCAGACTGAGAAAATCCGATGAAAGTACAAACCGTCGCTGCAATTGCAGCCATGCTCGTCACGAGCCAGGCCCTATCGCAGCCGCAAAAGGCCAAACCCGACTGGATCGTCACGACGAATCAACCGTGCAAGGTGTGGAATCCAGAGCCGCAGCCGAACGAGTCCGTCACCTGGTCGGGAGAGTGCAAGGACGGATTCGCAACCGGAAAGGGCATTCTGCGCTGGAGCGAAAGCGGCAAACCCGAGGTCGTTTTCGACGGCGAATACCGTAACGGCAAACGCAATGGCCACGGGGTGCTGATGACTCCGGATGGCGACCATGTCGAAGGCGTGTGGGTCGATGACGAGCTTCTGACCGGCGGAGATGATGGCCCGATTTGACCGCTCCGCCGCGAGCGGGCCATAGCATTGTCACGCTTTGGCCACTTGTGCGTTATGGCATACACCGGAGCCATGGAGTTTGACGCCTTGCGCAGAACCACTTCCCTGATTGGCCTCGGGCTGGTGCTTTTCGGCACGGCCGCGGCGGCTCAGCCAGTTCCTCCGCAGGCCGATCCGCAACGCGACATTTATTGCCGCCAGAGCGCCGCAGCCAGTACCGGCTATGTCACGCCTCGTCAGGCGGCGGAGAACGCCCAGGCCACCGGCACAATCGGCGGTTTGTTGGGCGGCGCCGCGCTGGGTGCGATCATCGGCGGGCGGCGCAATGCCGGCGCGGGCGCAGCGATCGGGGCGGTTGGTGGCGCAATCGCCGGCAGCGCGGTCGGCGCGAATAACGCCAATGCCGCTGCAGCGGATGTTCGGGCCCGCTACTCGAACACTTATTATTCCTGCATGTATGCCGGCTACGGGGCGCCGCCTCCGGGGTATTACGCGCCGGAGCCGCCGCCGCCCGGTGCTTATCCGCCTCCTCCTCCGGGCGGCTATCCACCTCCGCCCGGTGCGTATCCGCCACCGCCGGAGGCATATCCGCCGCCGCCTCCCGAATATTACCCGCCACCGCCCCCGGGCTGAGGGTTTTACGCTATCGTACACGGCGTGATTCGCGGATTGCATGGCGCCGCGAATGTGGCCGCACTGGCCACATGCCAACGGGCAAATCCCCCTCATCCGGAAACTGGACTGTTGCCACACACTCGTTCCGATATTAGGAGCAGCAACGGGGCGATTCGATCAGGGGGGATACAATGTTTCGGAAGCTTGTGCTTGCGGCCGGCTTTGCGGTTTCGCCATTCACCGTTTATGCGGCGACCGATGAAATTCAGGTCTATCAGGGTGACATCACCGCGCCCGGCGTGCTCAACCTCACCTGGCACAACAACTACACGCCGAGCGGGTTGAAGGATGAGGAGTTTCCCGGCGCGGTGATTGACAATCATACGCTGAGCGGCGTCACCGAATGGGCCTATGGACTTACCGACTGGTGGGAGCAGGGTGTTTACCTGCCGCTTTATTCTCATTCGGACAATCTCGGCTGGACCTATAATGGCTTCAAACTCCGCGAACTCTTTGTGCTGCCGCACAATGAGGACAGGATGTTCTATGCCGGGGTGAACTTCGAGTTCAGCTGGAATGAGAAACAATGGGACACGCGCACCAATACGGGTGAAATCCGTCCGATCATCGGTGTACGGATTCCCCAGGGCTTCAGCCTTACGATCAATCCGATCGTCGACAATTCCTATATCGGGTTTAACCGGCTGGAATTCGTTCCGGCCGAGCGGCTGGATTACAAAGTCAATGACACCTGGACAGTGGCGGCCGAGGCTTATCAGGATTTCGGACAGCTGCGGAGATTTCTGCCGGCCGATGAACAGTGGCAGCAGGTCTGGGGCGTGGTCGATTACGGCGGCGATCCGGTTTCGATTGAAGCCGGTGTCGGGTTTGGCCTGACGCCCGCGACCGACCGGCTGGCGATAAAGCTGATGATCATCACCGATCTGAACGGACCGCACGCGTTGTTCGGTCCGAGACAGTAATCGCCGCGCCGATCAGGCAGGCGGCTTATGAGGTAATGTCAACGGCGGGCAGCGGCTGGGACGCTGCGGATGAATTTTCAGGCGGCGCGTCTGCTGAGGTGGGATGCTGCCCATCGGGCAATCCGGTGCCATTCTGAGGCAAGGCGCTTGCCGCGTCCGCGGACGAAGAATCACGAATCAGGGACAGCCAGTCTGTGGCCAGCCGCAGCCACGACCGCTTGCGGTCTTCGCTTCGAGTTTCGCGCGCCATCCGTTGGCAAAATGTTGCATACGCACGGTACGCATCGTACTTGTCGCTCACGTCAGGGAACCCTGCCCCAGGACTCAGGTACAACGTGAAGATTTGATAAATCGATGGAAAATTACTGTGAGATCGCTGTGACATTGGTGGGGCAGGGTTCCTGCAATAATGAAAAAGTAGGAGGTTCGGCGGTAAGTTGGCGTTTGGATCCGCCAAAGGGGATGGAAATGCGAATAGTCGTTGTTGCAGTTCTCGCAACGGCGCTCTTGGCCGGCTGCGGTACTGTACAGAGGGATCGCGCGCTTTCAGGTGCCGCCATCGGCGCGGGGATTGGGCTTGTCGGTGGACCTCCCGGCGTGGTCGTCGGAGGGGTTGTGGGTGCCGGTGTCGGCATGGTCAGCAGCCCGCACCAGATTGATCTTGGCAAGCCGTTCTGGAAGAGCTGAGGAGTCCAAAGACCTTCGAGAGACTTGGAACCAGGGCTCCGCGACGCTCTCCTCATCACAAGGGCAGACGCGAGAGTGTGAGGGTGTTCCGAAAGCGGCGGTGAATGGTATCTTCGGTTGGCTCCAGGAGGCTGCACCGATGATCCGTTCGCTCGCGATTGGTTTGGTTGCTCTCACCGCGTCCACCGGTGCCACGGCGCAGACGTGCATCGGCAATCCCGTCGCCGTTCAGGTGCTCGGCTCAGGAGCGCCCGGATACGTCAAAGACCGGGCGAATACGAGCTATCTGCTCTGGGTCGGCAACCAGGCAAAAATTTTGATGGACACGGGCGGCGGCAGCTATGGCCGTTTCGCGCAATCCGGCGCCCGCTTCCAGGACATTTCGCTGGTCCTGATAAGCCATCTGCATCCCGACCACGTATCGGATTTGCCGGCGGTGATGTGGTCGGCGCGCCAGACCCGGCGCGATGCGCTGCCGGTCTTCGGGCCGACCGGCGACGAAGCCGCACCGGCGTTTACGACATTCGTGTCGCGGCTTTTCGATCCAAAGACCGGCGCCTATGAGGTGCTTGGGTCGGTGATGGCCAGCGCTCCATCCAATCCGCCGCAGATGCGGATCGATGCCCATGATCTCGATGTCACGAGCACTGATCCGTTGCCGGTATGGGACCGCGACGGAATCAAGGTTACGGCGATGGGCATTCCGCACGGCAATCTGCCTAATCTCGCCTACCGCATTGAAACCCGGGGCAAGACAGTCGTCTACAGTTCGGACCAGAACGGGACCAATCCGCGGTTTGCCGGTTTTGCGCAGGGAGCCGATCTTTTGATCATGCATCTCGCAATCGGAGTGGGGGCAAACAATCCCATACAGGCGCTTCCTCTCGTCGTGGGGCAGGTGGCTGAGAATGCGCAGCCGAAGCGCCTCGTGCTCAGCCACATCGGTAATTTCGACGTGGATGCAGCGGTCGCCGACGTGAAGAAAACCTATACCGGTCCACTGACCATCGCGGCCGATCTGGGCTGCTACCAGGCGCAATAACAAAGGTCTCGCGCAGAGCCGCAGAGTCTGTGTGTCCAGCGTGAAATGTTCAGTTGTCGCTTTAGCTCTTCGTCAGCTCCTGATAAGTGGTTTCGGTGAAACTCGGGAAGCGCGGGGGCGTGGCGCCCGGCTTTGCAGTTTCGCCGAACGCCGCTTTGATCTCTTCAAGCGACTTGCCCTGCTTTACCATCGCAGCAATTTTGGCCCGCTTGTCTTCAGCATGTTTCAGATGCGCTTCAACCTGCGCCTTTGTCTCGGGATCGGCGTGGCCGAGCACATAGGTGTTCGCGTTGAGTTGCGTTAGCGCGGAGACAAACTGGATCCAGCCTTCCGACGTGCCATGTTTTTGCAAATGGATCAGCGGATCATTGCCGCCGATCAGATCGCCGCTGAAGACCAGCCGTTCGTCCGGCAGGTAGACCGCGAGATCGCCGCTGGTATGCGCCGGTGCGACATGGATCAGCGTCAGTCTTACGCCGTCGATCGTGTCGTCTTCACGCGCTCCGCTGACGACCTTGTTCGGCAGATATTCGCGTGGCGGTGCGCCGCGTGCACCGGCAGCGAGCGCCGCTTCCATTTCTTTGCGGTCGTTCTGATCGGCGATGATGGTCACGCCCTTCGGAAATGACACCAGGCCGTTGACGTGGTCGGCGTCGCTATGGGTCAGGATCACGGTGGTGATCGGCTTGTTGGTGAGTTTTGCAACCGCGTCGACAATGCCCTTGCCGGCTTCCGAGGTCGTCTTGGTGTCGACCACAATGACGCCATCCTTGCCGATGATGATTCCCGCGTTTCCGCCGCCACCTTCGACGAAATAGATGTTGTCCTTGACCTTCCTGGTGGTCAGCGGAGCATTGGGTGCCTGTGCCTGGGCGAGCACGGCAAAGCCGGTCAGTCCACTGATGATGGCAAAAGTGAAAGCGCAATTGCGGTGATTCATGGTGGAAACTCCTCCTTATCGTTCGGCGGGGCCGCCGGCGGGCAGATTGTATTTGCGGGAACGGGCATTGAGTTCTGCGACCTGCTCGATCTTTTCCGATGTCTGCACGTTGAGCGCGTTCCTGCGCGCGTCCGTCAGTCTGCCCGTGCTCTGTAATTCCATCAGTGCCTTGTCCACCGCCCCAAGCGCAATATTCACCATGCTGACCGCCTGGCCCACAGTGATGCGCGCTGCCCTCATGGCCTCCGGAGCCGCGGCGATATTCGCGTTGCCGACGCCTGCCATAATGGGTTTTTTGATGACATCGGCTGCTTTGGCATAATCCTGCGGTGTGCGTAGTCCGATCCACACGGCATCGGCGCCGGCTTCGGCATAGGCCGCGGCCCGGTCCAGCAGTTCTGCATTTGATCCGTTTACGGCAGGGGCGAGGCAGCGTGCGATAATCACCATATCCGTGCGGGCATCCGCCGCAGCGTGGATATTGTCGATCATCTTGTCCTTCGGCATGACGCCGGGCACGGCATAATTGGTGGCACGATTCCGCGGCATGCGGTCGTCGAAAGCAGCACAGCCGATGCCGCCTTTCTCGGCCTGTTTGGCGAAGCGATAGACATTCAGCGGCGTGGCGCCAAAATCATCGACATCGGCGAGAATCGGAATATCCACATTCGAGGCGATCACATTGTCATAGTCTACGATCTCGGCCACCGTGACGAGTGCCTGGTCGGGCAATCCGACTATCGCCTGATTGGCCACGCTGCTGCCGACAAACGCCGCCTTGAATCCGTGCAATGCGCAGAGACGCGTTGAGAGGATATCGAACGAGCCGGGGCAGACCAGAGGCTCCGGTCCGTTCATCAGGGCACGGAATCTCGCGCCCATTGTTCGTGGTTCCGGGGCAGCGGCCGGTGCGGTCACGGCTGCTGACGTTCCTGCCGATGCCAGCATCACCGATGCTGCCAATCCCGCGGTCCGGACAAATTCACGTCTGTCCGTCGTTCCGGTCATGAATGCCCTCCCATGAATGACGGATTAAGTCCAGGTGAGATCGTGGTTGCGGAACGGCAAGTCGCGATAGCGCTTGCCGGTGATCTGGAAAATGGCATCGCCGATCGCAGACTGGATCGAGGTACCGCGGTCGTGGCCCATGCCGTTCATCCAGTGTCCGGTGTTGAAGAAGCGGATATTGATCTCGGGCGGAGTGTCGACAATGCGCGACAGGATGAACTGGTCGAAATTGTGTTGGGCAATGCGGCCCTGTTCGACCGTACATTCCTGGTTCATCGCGTCATTATAGAACCAAACGATCTGGCCCTCGATCTGCTTTCGGACCGACAGCGGGTTGATGAGGCGGAATCCTTCCTCATGCGCGACGTCGACGCGTTCAACGCGCACCTTTCCTTCCCGGCTGATGGAGACGGTGTGCACCATGGCGCTGATGGTCGCCATGCCGTCGCCCTCCGCGCCGTGTTCTTCCAGGGCTATGGCGCGCGCCGTGCCTTTCGGCAGCGGCTTGCCCCAGCCCGACATTTCGGCCGCCATGTCGAGTGCCCTGATCATATCGGCTTTGTACGGAAGAGTCGTGCGTGCGATCAGCTCGCGCCGGTAATGATACGGGTCCTTGCCGGCAGCATGGGCAAGTTCGTCCATGAAAGTTTCGCGGTAATAGGTCTGGGCCGGCGCGCCCACGCCGCGCCGCGTGCCGACCGGAATGTGAAATTTCCGGCTGTGGGTCGAAAAGCGGTAATTCGGGGCAAAATAACGCGGCGCCACGTCAAAGCCGGTGGTCTGTCCAGGCGCATCCACGTCGGTTGCGGTCCTGACCTCCATCGCGATGGGCCAGCCGTCGCGGTCAAGCGCGGCGCGCAGACGGGCGACACCGATCGACCGGAATGTCGTGCCGACAAAGTCTTCCTCGCGTGTCCACAGCATGTGGATCGGCGTGCCGCGGTTCTGGTTGGCAACGTAGATCGCCTGTTCCGCCTGCGGACCATTGCCGTTGCGGCCATATCCGCCGCCGAGATGGCACAGGTGCACATACACACTGGATTCCGGAATCCCGGTGATGCGGGAGCCGGAGCGGCGCGTTTCCTGCGGGCTCTGGTCGCCCAGCCAGATATCCACCCGGTTGCCGGTCACGAGCACGGTGGCGTTTCCCGGCTCCATGCGCGCGCGCGGGAGATAGGGCACGCTGTAAGTCGCGTCGACAATCTTCGCGGCACTGCGGAATGCCGCGTCGCAATCGCCGAGATTGACCTGAACCTTGCCGGGTTCATTCAGCGAGGCGAGCAGATCGGCGCGAATATTGGCGGTGTTCCGCGCGGCATATTCCGGCGGTATGTCCCATTCGATCGGCATTTTCCCGATCGCGCTTTTGGCCTGGTACCAGGTGTCGCCAAGCACCGCGACACCACCGCCGAAGACATGACCGCGAATGAGCGACGGATCGGGAATCGGGAATTGAATCGCGGAAATCACGCCGGGTTCGTGACGAATTTTGTCGAAGTCGAAAGACTTCACCGTGCCGCCATAGACCGGGCAGGACCTCACCGCAGCCCATTTCATGCCGGGCAGAATGACATCGATTCCATATTCGGCTTTGCCGGAAACTTTGAGCGGAACATCGAGATTTTTCTGCTCGGTGCCCATCAGCTTCCACTCCGCCGGCGGCTTGATGCGAATGGTTTCCGGATGCGGGTGGGGTGTTTCGGCAGCAAGCGCCGCGACCTTGCCATAGGTGGTGGTGCGCCCGGTCTGACGGTGGGTGATCACGCTGTTGGCCGAGCTGAGTTCGTCGACGGGCACATTCCAGGTTTTGGCAGCGGCCAATAACAGGCGCTCGCGCGCTTCGGCGCCGGCAAGCTGGAGATAATAGCGGCCGTCGCGGACCGAGCCCACGCCATTCGTCCGCATACGGCGGTACAGCGTATCCGGAATGCCGTTGACGCCGTCTGATTTGCGTTCGCCGAATTCGGGAACGCCGCCGCCATTGGGATCCTGCGCGCCGTGGCCGGGCACCTGCAGTGTCCATTCCGGCGCCATCTCGCGCGCGTCGCGATTGGCGGAGGCATATTGCGGGCGGACCTTGCTCCAGTCGCATTGCAATTCTTCGGCCACCATCATCGCATTGGATGTCCACACGCCCTGGCCGAGTTCGGTTTGGCCGATGCGAATGGTCACCGTGTCATCCGGCGCGACTACGACCCAGGCATTGACCTCCGGGATGGCGGGATCGACCGCCCATGCGGCGCCTTCGGGATGGATGATTTGCGCGTTGGCGCGCTGCGGCACCCAAAAGCCGACGACGAGAGCCCCCGTTGCGGCGGCAGTGGTGGCGAGAAAGTCGCGCCGGTCCATGTTCGTCGTGTCGGTCATCATAGTTTCCCCACTTGCGTGGACAATTTCGCCGCGGCGAGATGCACCGCCTGGCGGATGCGATGATAGGTGCTGCAACGGCAGGCATTGGTGACTCCGGCGTCGATATCGGCATCGGTTGGTTTGGGAAGGCGCTTCAAGAGCGCCGCGACGGCCATGATCATGCCCGACTGGCAATAGCCGCATTGCGGGACATCGAGTTCGATCCAGGCAAGCTGGACGGGGTGCGTAGTATCGGGCGAGAGGCCTTCGATGGTGGTGACTTTCCGCCCCGCCACTGCCGAGACCGGCATGCTGCAGGAACGCACCGGGCGGTCATCGACATGCACCGTGCAGGCGCCACATTGGGCGATGCCGCAACTGAATTTTGTGCCGGTCAGGCGAAGCTGCTCGCGGATGACCCAGAGCAGCGGAGTATCAGGTGCCACATCGACCGAATGCGTGACTCCATTCACGGTCAAATCAATCGCCATCGGTTCCTCGCTGCGTACCGGATCGCCGGCAAGAATAGCGAATTGGCATGGAGCAGTCAGGAGAATTCAGGGGCAATGTCCGCCCTCCGTCTCATCCCGCCGAACCGCGAGGCGCTTGCACCGTGTTATCATGGGCCGGTTTAGACCCGCCCATGCAGTGCCCGCGCTACGGGAGGTCCATGCCTTTGCGCTTGAGCACGTCCCGGGCCGCAGGCGAGCGCAGGAAATTGACCAACGCACGCGCGGTCGCCGCGTCTTTCGCCTTGGCCGAAATACCGGCGGAGTAGGGGATTTTCGTCTGCAGCGCCGCCGGTAGTTCGGCGAACTGGTCGACGCCCTTCACCGGGCGCAATTCGGCGACCTGCTGAAATCCGATCTGGGCTTCGCCCGACGCAATCGCGGCACCCACGGGCCGGCCCTGCACGACCACGGCTTTCCCCTTGATCGCACCGGTGATGCCGAGCTTCTGGAATACGGTCTGCATATGCCGGCCGCTGGAGCCCTGGCTATAGCCCACACTTTTGGCCGCCATGAGCGCCGCTTTCAGTTTGTCGGGCGTGCTGACATCCGGGTGCGGCGCGCCGGCTTTGACTGCGATGCCGACTTTGGAAATCATCAGCAGCGTGTTTCCATTCGCCGCGACATCGCCGCTCTGGGCCAGCTTGTCGACATCGTCGGTATTGGTGATGACCACGTCTGCGGCGCCGGATTTGATGTCGCTGGTGATCGCAGGCGCGCCCCTGGAGCTGAATTTGACCGTGTTGCCGGTTGCCTTTTCGAACATCGGAAGCAGCGTGCCCATGACGTCGGGGAGCGGGCCGCCTCCGGCGACAACCGTGATTTCACCGGCAAGCGCCGGAACGCCGGGAGCAAAGGCGGTCAGGCAGACGGCGGCGGTGAGGGCGAAGAATGTCGATAGGGTCTTCATAGCGATCTCCCTGCAGCAGGGTGCCCGTATAGCATTTTTCGCGCGGCCTTGCTTCGCCTGCGGTTACGCAGGGCACAGCCGGGGACGACAAGTGCTGTGGCTTTTAGCGGCAGGAGAAGGCGCCGCAGGGGCCATAGCCGCGCGACACGCTGCCGATCAGGCTCAGCGAGCCGCCATGTCCGAAATTCATCGTAAAGCCGGTGCCAACCGTGGTGGCATAGCCGCCGCTGAAGGGGCTGACCGGACCATAATAAAAGCCGCTTCCCGCGCCGCGCGCCATCGAACCGAGAAAGTCCATCGATAGACCGCCACCGAGATTGAACGACATGCCTCCGGCGACAGTGGACGGCATCCCGGCTGCAGGGTCGAGATTAAGCCCGCTGGCATAATTGGTGGTGAAGCTGCCGGGAAAACCTGGAACCAGCGTGCTGCCCGGAAGCCCCGACATCAGACCGGCCGGTCCGTGGGAAACCATGCTCAC
>DASUHP010000087.1:0-5461 GCA_036273455.1 Micropepsaceae bacterium
GGCGGCGCGCCATGCGCTGCTGCGCCGCGCGGCCGCTGCCGGCGAGCGCCGCACACGCGGTCATCTCGGAAATCACCAGCCCGGCGCCAAGGCCGGCCGCCTGGCGGCGGAACGGCGCGTCGGTCACGCCCGACATCGGCGCCAGCAGCACCGGGTTGGGCAGCGAAATGGGGCCTATGGAAATGCTTGGCACGCCGGGCGAATAGAGCATCGCGGCTGCGGGCGCAAGCCGGAGCCGAATCTGGCTTATTTCAGCGCTGGAAGATTACGCTCAGATTGTTCGCCGGCATCGGCACGGTTTCTGGCGCGGCGAAGCCGTGCCGGTGCGCGAGCGCCGTAACGTCGTCGAGGTCGCGGATGCCCCACGCCGGATTGCGGCGGCGCAAATCCTCGTCAAACGCCTGATTGCTCGGTGCGGTGTGCTGGCCGGCGATCTTGTAAGGGCCGTAGAGAAACAGCATGCCGCCGGCAGACAACACCCGCGCCGCGCCGGCGATCAGGCCTTCGGTCGCCGCCCACGGCGAAATGTGGATCATGTTGTTGCACATCACGGCGTCGGCGCGCTCGACCGGCCATTGGCTCGCGGTCACGTCGAGACGCAACGGCTCCAGCAGGTTCGGCAGGTCGGCATCGGCACGATGCGCGGCAATGCTCGCCAGCGCATTCGGATCCGGGTCGCTCGGCTGCCACGTCAGCGCCGGCAGCGCGCCGGCGAAATAGGTGGCGTGCTCGCCGCTGCCGCTGGCGATTTCAAGCACAAGCCCGCGCGGTGGCAACGTGCGCCGCAGCACTGCGAGGATTGGCGCGCGGTTGCGCGCGACATGGGGAAAGACCAGACGCGGATTAGACGTCATGCGATGAGCCTCCCCCTGCAGGGGCCGACGGCGTGAAGCGCGCGGCGCTACTCAAGATGGATATTGAGGCTTTTGATGATCGGAGAAAAGCTCGCATCCTCCTGATGCAGTACGTAATTGCAGCCTGCCGCGGCCAGCGCCGCCAGCTCATGGCGGTAAACGTCGATGATGTCGGCCCAGAACGCATCGGTGGAGGAATAAGCGTCGCCGAGGATCGCCCTGTCGCCGCCGAGAAAATGCAGGATCGCCGGCGACGGCAACGTCACCTTCGGCGTCCGGCAGGTGATCGATTTCACGAAGGCGAAATCATTGGCGAAGATCGGTTCTGTCCAGCGCGCCTTGTTGCGCACCAAAAGCGCCTCGAGAACGACGCGGTCCCCCTTTTCGTTCTTGTGGAAGAACAAACTGTCCTCGAAAGCGAGGCCGCCCGGGCCGAGCGCCTTCTGGAAAAAGTCGATGATGTAGCTGCGGCGGCGAAACTCGCCGTCGGTAACCGACTTCAAGCCGATCGATTCCTGCACCGCGACGATCTCGCGGATCGCGGCATCCTCCACGGCGCACAATTCGGCGTCGGTGATCTGTTTCCCGGCGTGGCGCTTGCGCGCCTCGAGAATCTGCGGCGGACGCAGCATGCTGCCGACCTGATCGGCGCGAAACGGCGGATTGAGTGCAGGCATTTTCCGGTTGATAATTTTCGGCGACATTCATTGGAGTGGGTGTCGGAGATTAGCAACCGGAATGCGCAAGAGGGAACAGCCCGCTGCGCCGCGGATTGGGCAGAGAATGGGCAATGGTCTCAAGGAGGCTTCAGGTGAGCGATAACGGCAAGCGATACACCGGCGGATGCCTGTGCGACGCGCTGCGCTATGAGGCGAGCGGCGAGCCGAAAGCATCCGGCCATTGCTATTGTTGCGATTGCCGCAAAGCGTCCGGCTCGGGCTTCATTCCGTTCATGTCCTTTCCCGCCGGCGCGGTGCGGCTGACCGGCGCAACCGAGGTGTATGAATCGCCGTCGGCAAGGGGCAAGACCGCAACCTGCAACTTCTGTCCGCGCTGCCACAGCCTGGTCATGGGCGGCGCCATCGGCAAAGATCATACGTACAATATCTACGCCGGCTCGCTGGACGATCCGTCGCTGTTTCATCCGACCATCGCGGTGTTCACACCGGGCCGGCCGGAATGGGCGATGATTCCACCGGCGCTGAAGGTTCTCGATGCCTGAACGTGAATCTAATGCTGGAATAAGGGATCGTATGAACACTTGAATATGTATCTTTTTTGATACATACTCATTCCCATGCCTGATTTGCTCAAGCCAGTCCCTCTCGCGTTCTGGCGGTCAGCGACAGGTCGAGAGCCGGTGCGCGAGTGGCTGAAGGACTTATCTCGCGAGGATAAGAAAACGATTGGACGCGATATCGCCAAAGTCCAATTTGGCTGGCCAACCGGGTTACCTTTGTGTCGCCCGCTGACAGGTGGCTTATGGGAAGTCCGCTCATCCCTGGCCAGCCGGCGTGAGGCCAGGGTGCTTTTCGGCTTTCATGATGGTGTGTTGGTTGCCTTGCACGCAATCATCAAGAAGTCCCAAAGGACGCCCGCCGAGGCTCTGGCGCTGGCACGACAAAGATTGAAGGAATTGCGATCGTGGCAAAAAAAAATCCCCACCTAGGTTCCAGTTTTGAGAGCTGGCTGGATGAAGAGCAAATCCGCGAGGAAGTTACCGCGGCTGCCATCAAGGCGGTTATCGCCCGGCAACTCGCAAATGAAATGAAAAAGAAGAAGATTACTAAACAGCGCATGGCCGAATTGATGAATACCAGTCGGGCACAGGTTGATCGCCTGCTCGATCCGGAAAACGGCAGCGCGACGATTGAAAGCCTGCAGCGCGCCGCCCGGATCGTCGGCCGCGAGCTAAGAATGCAGTTGGTGTGAAGCGGCCCGGCACAACCCTGCTTGGAGACAATGCGTTGAGGCCGATTGTGCCAAGCGCAAACTATCGACAGTTTGCTCAAGCGATGGCCACGCAAAAACAAATTCTCTGCGACTATGACGGCTTTCCGCGCGAGCTGTGCTCCATCATTCTCGGCCACTCAAAGGGTCAGGAGAAAGCGCTGACATTTCAATTCGGCGGCCAAAGCAGGTCCGGGCTGCCGCCGCGGGGCGAATGGCGCTGCCTGTTGCTTTCGAAAGTGAGTAACGTGCGCTTGCGCGACGGCGCCTGGCACGCCGGCACACGACACACGCAGCCGCAAGGCTGCGTCGAAGACGTCAACGTCGATATCAATCCGGACAGTCCGTATGCGCCGAAGCGTCGGCTTTAGGGTCGCCTTTCCATACCTCATCCTGAGAGGGCGCGTGCGCGCCCGTCTCGAAGGATGCGCGGCTTGGATTGCCTGACGGGATTCAATCGAACGCGCCGAGTTCCATTGGTTAACGCCATTCCGGCGATTCTATTGTGAGTTGCAGGCCGCCGTGTTCGGCGTTTCGCCATGCAAAGGGGCGGAGGGGCGCACAGTTGTATCCCGTGAAAGTTTTGTTTTGGGTCGTTGCCGGCTCACTGGTCACCGCCGCATCTGCTGCCGCTCAACAAGCATCAATCCCGTCGTGGGCTGGCCTCTATGTCGGGATCGAGGGCGGCCCGAATGTTCTGTCCAACAATCGGGTCTACGGATTCGGCGGCCTGCGGACCGGGTACGATGTGGAGCGCGACCTGTTCGTGATCGGTGCCGAGCTTTCGGCCGACTACCGCCCGGAAAAAGCGGATAATGTGGTCTTTTGGACCGGGGCGAGCGGCACGAATTATCAGACGAACAATTCAGAATCGTCGAACTTCGTAGGATCGGCCACGATCCATTTTGGCTACGAAGTCACGGATCGCCTGCTGCCGTATATCGCCGCCGGCGTTGCTTTCAGCCCGCTCGACATGAAGACAACCCTGGTCGGTCTCAGCGGCCTGAATGCCGGTGCAATTGGCACCAATTCGTCGTCGACCGAGCGCGTTGGATGGGCGGCCGGCGGCGGACTCCGAACCGCGATAACCGATCATTGGTCAATGGACGTCCAATATCGATACTACAGCTTCTCCACCGAGACCCTTACCACAACGGCATATCTCGGCGGAGCTGCAAAGGCCCAGTACACGTTGGCCGATAAGGGACAAGGCAGTCTTGTCAGCCTGGGTGCGAATTACCGCTTCTGGTGAGAGTGATCCGCAGCAGTCACTAAATGGCTGCGCGCGAACGACAAGATGTCATCGCACTCGCCGGAGTTCGGCGCGCGCCGAACTATTTGAGCGTGACACGCTGACCGCCGATTTGCGAGAATCCGCTCATCATCGATGAAGTGGAGACGAGTCATGAAGCGTAAAGCGCTGCGCGTCGAGCCGATCTCGGGTTATCTGGAGCGCTATCGCAAGGGATCGCGGGCCTATAATGCAACGTCTATTGCGTGCCCGGCGAAGGTCGCTTCCAGACCTTCAAGCGGAGTAGCTGCTGACGAAGAGCCCAAATAGACGAATACGACGAGGGCGAGGGAAGCGAGGAAGCGATGCATGTCATGCGAGAAAGATTCACGCTGCCTGTGGCACATAGTGCAATACCAACAACTCAGCGCGCTGGCACGGGGCGACCGCATAGGCACGGCCCTGATCGTCGGTGAACTCTACCAGCACAGTCTGCTCGTCCAGCGGTTCCACGACCGTGCCGACTTGCCCGCGCGCGAGCCCTCGCGCCGGTACATCAGCCAACAACGCCACCACGTCGAGAAGGGACGGCCGTTTATCGTTGGCGAATTGTTCGGTCATCGCAGTAATCTTCGATCTTGCGGAGATCAAGAATCGCCCGTTCACTGTTCGGCAGACGCGCCATACGCGGCATCGTAACCATGGCCGCATCGCCTGCAAGCTACCACAACCGAGGTCGCAAGGAGCTGACGACTCCGGTTCGAAGTGGCAGGCCCCGCTGGCCGAAATGACCGAAACAACAAAAAGCCCCGCGGCGAACCGCGGGGCTTTTCTCTGTCTCATCGTCGAAGAGGATTGTGAAGCATTCCGTTCTTTGCAGACCTGGCAGCGACCTACTCTTCCAAGCCTTGAGACTTAGTACCATTGGCGCAGAGGACTTTGACGGCCGAGTTCGGGATGGGATCGGGTAGAGGCTCCTCGCTATAACCACCAGGTCGGCAAAAAACGGAACGTGTTCCATTTTGTCATGCCCCGCGCAGGCGGGGCATCCAGTAAACACCGATCCGTCGGTGAATACTGGATCGTCCGCCTTCGCGGACGATGACAGGAACTGAAGCAAACTGTTGGTCTTTCCGTTCGCCACAGGCGCGCGCTTTCGCACACGCCAATGAGCATTGACTAATGAGAGACGATCAAGCCGATCGAGCGATTAGTACCGGTAAGCTGAACGCGTCGCCGCGCTTACACACCCGGCCTATCAACGTAGTGGTCTACTACGGCTCTCAAGGGAGAACTCGTTTCGAGGTGGGTTTCCCGCTTAGATGCCTTCAGCGGTTATCCCGTCCGTACATAGCTACGCAGCACTGCGGCTGGCGCCACAACTGCTCCACCAGAGGTACGTCCATCCCGGTCCTCTCGTACTAGG
>DASUHP010000088.1:0-29034 GCA_036273455.1 Micropepsaceae bacterium
TGCGTCGGATTGACCTTGCCCGGCATGATCGAGGAGCCGGGCTCGTTTTCCGGCAGCGCGAGTTCGCCGAGACCGGCACGGGGGCCCGAGCCCAGAAGCCGGATATCATTGGCGATCTTGAACAGGGATGCGGCGACGGTCGCAATCGCGCCATGGCTGAACACCATGGCGTCATGCGCGGCCAAAGCCTCGAATTTGTTCGGCGCCGATGTGAAGGGAAGGCCGGTGATATCGGCAATTTTTTTGGCGACTTTTTCGGCAAAGCCCGCGGGTGCGTTCAATCCCGTTCCCACCGCCGTGCCGCCCTGTGCAAGCTGCATCAGTTTCGGCAGGGTCAGCAGGATGCGCTCGATGCCGTTCTCGACCTGCTGGGCATAACCGGAAAATTCCTGGCCGAGCGTCAGCGGCGTCGCATCCTGTGTATGAGTCCGCCCAATTTTGACGATGTCCTTCCAGGCTTTCGCTTTCTCCTTCAGCGCGTTGTGCAGTTTGGTCAACGCCGGAACGAGCCGGTGCATGATCTCCTCGGCGGATGCGACATGCATGGCCGTCGGATAGGTGTCATTCGACGACTGGCTCATATTGACGTGGTCGTTGGGGTGAACCGGCTTTTTCGAACCCTGTTCGCCGCCCAGCATTTCGATCGCCCGGTTCGAAATCACCTCGTTCGCATTCATGTTCGATTGCGTGCCCGATCCGGTCTGCCATACGACCAACGGGAAATGATCGTTCAGTTTGCCATCGATGACTTCCTGTGCCGCACTGACGATGGCCCGGCCGAGCTTCGGATCGAGGTGGCCGAGCTCCATATTGGTTTCGGCCGCAGCGCGTTTGATGATGCCGAGCGCGCGGACGATCGGAGCGGGCTGCTTCTCCCAGCCGATTTTGAAATTGCCGACTGAGCGCTGCGACTGCGCGCCCCAATAACGGTCCGACGGTACTTCGATCGGCCCAAAAGTGTCGGATTCGGTGCGGGTTGTGGCCATTTTCGGCTCCGTTCGAGTGTAGTCTTGTCGTGAGAAGGAGGTGAGCAGTGATAATCGTACTTCCAATCGGCAGGAAATTATCGCTGTGAACGCATGGGAAGAACTGACGAAATGTCACGTCGCCCATCGACTACTCGCCAGACGTAAATACCGCGTCCGGTCGGTCGTGGTTCGTACACGATCAGCCAGGGCCATAACGCGAATACACGAGGCGATCCGTCCAGGTCCGGGTGGACCCGTCCGATTAGAGGTGAAGCCGCCAGATTGGAAATCGCGTCGTCGATGCGCCTCAGGACGAGTTCAGCCCGCTCCACTCCGCTGTCTTGAGCGATGTAGTCAAACAGCTCCGAAAGGTCCCGTTCGGCGGCTATCGATCTGATGACGAGCGGGCGTACCACGGGACAGAGAAGGATACCTGCTTACGACTGGCGAAGATGCCGCTGCCGGCCTTCGGCAATGATGCTGTCCAGGCTTTTTGATGACACCTTACCTTCCGCAATTTCCCGCCGTGATTTCCGAATTGACGAATTCAGCGCATCGCGATTGCGCGAGATGTAGTTATCGACATCCTCGCGGTGCCGCTCATCAGCTTCAATTGCCAGCGGAGGTTTTGCAGAGCCCGGCGACCGCCGGGCGGGAGGTTTAGACTTCTTCGCTTTCTTTATCGCGCTGCTCATGGTGATCAATGTTACATCACCTGACGGTAAAAAGCGCCAGATTAGCCTCGCCGCTACTTTTTTCGGAACCTGTCGAGGCTGACGACCTGGGGATTTTCCGCCGGCTTGTCGGTGGAAGGCTGGCCCGGCGACGGCAATGACTGTGCTTCCGCGGGAGGCGCAGGCGTCTCATTGGCGGTCTGCTTTGCCGTCGCGTTCTTGAACTGCAATGCAAACTGAACCGCTGGATCGGCAAAACCGGTCACCGCGTCGAACGGCACCACGATTGTCGTGGGCAATTTCTGGAAGCTCAGCGTGACTTCAAATTTCTCATCGGTCACCGCGAGCCCGGAAAACTGGTTCTGTAGCACGATGGTCATTTCGTCGGGGTAGCGTTCGCGCAGGAAATCCGGCACTTCCACCCCACGGTCATGGGTCTTGAACGTCACATAAAAATGGTGGCTTCCGATCAGCCCCTGCTTCTGCACCCGCGCCAGCGCATTGCGAACCACCTGCCGCAGCGCCTGATCGACGAGATTTTCGTATCCGATGAAATCCTTGGCCATGCGCGCGATTTAATCCGGCGGAGTTGAAGTTTCGGTTCACGTCGAGGTGAAGTGAGGTGAGGGGGCTTCTGTTGCCCGGCGCCCCTCCTGCCGCGCTTGCTTAGGTTTTAATTAAGCAGCGAGGGCCATTTCATTGTCGTTGGCACCTATACGAACAGCCCGATAACGGCGGATACCATACCGGGCGAAAGAACCACCTTTACACGTCCGTCGATCCTGTTTCGCCCCCACAGATACCCGCCAGGCTTGTGTTTGCCTAAAGTGGGCATTTGGTGGAGGCGCCGGGTACCGCCCCCGGGTCCGGTCCGCTTATTACGAGGCCGTTTATCGCCATAGTCCGGACAAGCCGAACGGACACAATATAAGCCCTGGGGATAGATAATTGAAGGAGGAGGCATCAGCGGCTGGCTGTATCTAGACTTAAGCCCGAATCGCGAGCCCGTGCCCGAACGAAATGCGTCAATACCAGCAATTGATAGAACATGTCCTTAATCAGGGTGCGCAAAAGCCTGACCGGACAGGGACCGGCACGCTGTCTGTTTTCGGCCACCAGATGCGCTTCGATCTCGCCACCGGATTTCCACTGCTCACGACCAAGAAGTTGCACTTGAAATCCGTCCTCTACGAATTGCTGTGGTTTCTGCGTGGCGAAACCAATGTGCGCTGGCTGCAACAGCACGGCGTCAGCATCTGGAATGAGTGGGCAGACGAGAACGGCGATCTCGGTCCCATCTATGGCCGGCAATGGCGCTCATGGCCAAAGCCGGATGGCGGCTTCATCGATCAGATATCGGACGTTGTCACCCGTATCAGGCGTGATCCCGATTCGCGGCGTCTGATCGTGTCGGCGTGGAATCCCGCCGACATCGAACGCATGGCGCTGCCACCCTGCCATTGCCTGTTTCAGTTCTATGTCAGTGATGGAAAGCTGTCCTGCCAGCTCTATCAGCGTTCGGCGGACATTTTCCTGGGCGTGCCCTTTAACATCGCATCCTATTCGCTTCTGACCATGATGGTGGCGCAGGTGACCGGGCTGAAGCCCGGCGAGTTCATCCACACATTTGGTGACGCGCATCTCTATTTGAACCACATCGAGCAGGCGCGCGAACAGCTCACGCGCACGCCCTATCCACTGCCCGTCATGCGCCTTAATCCCTCGGTGACCGACCTTTTCGCCTTCCGCTACGACGATTTCACGCTCGAGAATTATCAGGCTCATCCGCACATCAAGGCGCCCGTCGCGGTGTGAAAACGGCAACTCCCCAAATTCCGGTCGCGCTGGTCGTCGCGGCGAGCGAAAACGGCGTCATCGGCGCGGGTGGGACCCTGCCGTGGCACATTCCGGAAGATCTGAAGCGCTTCAAGGCGCTGACGCTCGGTAAGCCGTGCATAATGGGCCGCAAGACCTGGCAATCATTGCCGCGCAAGCCCTTACCTGGGCGCACGAATATTGTGGTGTCGCGCGATCCGGCATTCCGTGCGGAAGGTGCACATGTAACTCGGGATTTCGATGCGGCGCTGCGTCTCGCAGCGCAGGAAAATCCGGACGAAATCGCGGTGATCGGCGGGGAAAACATCTTCGCAGCGGCACTGCCGCATGCGAGCCGGATCTACAGCACTGAAGTTGCCGGCAACATTGCCGGGGATGCCTTCATGCCGGTATTCGACCGCCGGCAATGGCGCGAGACCGGGCGCGACGGCCCGCACCAAAGCGGCAGCCTCAGCTACTCTTTCGTGACGCTCGAAAAACTTTCGGAAGCGGCTTAGAACGGCGACAATTTCGCGAGCAGGCCCAACGCGCCGGAATTGCTCGTCGATTCCGTGCTGTTCGGAGTTGTCTGCGAACGCGCACGCGTGCTTTTCCTGGGTTTGCTCTTGGCCGCTGATGACTTGCGTTTCGAGCTGCGCGATGAGGCTTTCGCGGCGGTCTTGGACTTGCTGCGAGAAGCCGAGGTGCGCTTTGCGCCGCCCGACCTTGTCGACTTCGCACGTGAAGATGTGGATTTGCCGCGTGCCGCGCCGGTTTTTGCACGGCTGCTTTTGGCTTTGGTGCCGCGCGAACCTGCCGCTTTTGCCCGTCCGCCGGTTTTCGCGCTACGCCGCGTGCCGCCCGTTGACGCGCTGGCTTTACGCGTCGTGCGCCGGCGAGCCGCCGGTTGTGCCCGTGTGCCTGGTTCGGACATACTGATTCCCGCGTCGGCCAATTCCATGTCCAAATCGCCCATGTCGGTCATATCTGCCGACTGGCGTTTTGCCGATCCCGATTTTCGCGCCATTGTTTTCTCCCTGAAATACTCGCGCCAAAGCAAAGAAACACCGCAGGCGTGACCGCGGTTCCAATCGGGAGAAATATTACGCTAGTCGAAGATGATTTTTGGCGCGGGACGAGCGTCCTGCGTGGACAGTTTGGCCGCGACCTGACGGGCGACGGCGATGAAGGACTGCGCTTCGGGCCCTGATGCCGCCGTGGCGACAACCGGCTTCCCCGCATCCGATGTTTCGCGGATCGATGGCACGAGGGGAATTTCGCCGAGAAAATCGCAGCCGAGATGGGCGGCGGTCTGGCGCGCGCCGCCATGGCCGAAAATGTGGCTTGCCTGTCCGCAGTGGGGACAGACGAACACACTCATATTCTCAATGATTCCCAGCACCGGCACTTCCGTGCGCCGGAACATGGCGATCGCCTTGCGCGCATCGATGAGGGCAAGATCCTGCGGCGTCGAGACAATCACCGCGCCTTTCAGCGGCACGCGCTGCGCCAGAGTCAGTTGGGCGTCACCTGTACCCGGCGGCATATCCACCACCATGACATCCAGCGGCGCCCATTCGACATCGGCGAGCATCTGGGTGATCGCGCTCTGCACCATCGGACCACGCCAGATCATCGGCTTGTCTTCTTCGACAAGAAAACCGATCGACATGGTCTTCAGCCCGTATTTTTCGATCGGCAGCAGCTTCTTGCCATGGGCGCGCGGCTTTTCCGTAATGCCCATCAGTTTCGGAACCGACGGGCCGTAAATGTCGCAATCCAGCAGTCCGGTTTTCAGGCCGAGCGCCGCAAGTCCCAGTGCGAGATTGACCGCAACGGTCGATTTTCCGACACCACCCTTTCCGGACGCGACAGCGATCACCGATGCTACACCCGGCACGGACCGGCCCGCTGGCGCTGCACCATGTTCGTGTCCATGCCCATGTGCGCGGGTGGCGGGGCCACGGGGATGGCTCTCGCGTTGTGCCGTCAACACGGCCGTGACCGACAGGATTCCGGGAATCTTCGCGACGGCATCTTCGCAAGTTTTGCGCAGTGGTTCGGCCGCTGCGCCGCGCGCCGCGGGGACTTCGATCGTGAAGCTCGCGTGGCGCCCGCGGACGGCAACGCCTTCAATCAGTCCTGCTTCGATGACGTTTCGACCGGAGACGGGATCCTTTATTTTCTCCAATGCCTTGACGACATCCGCTTCGGTCGGAGCGGCCATAAATCTCTCTTGAATTGCCTTAACTGCCGGTAAGACCATATATAGGCGCCGCCGGTCGAAGCCAATGATGGCGGCTTTTCTTTACTGTGAAGCAAGGCGACCAGGCTGAGGATAAGCACATGCCTTGGAGCAATCAGTCCGGCGGCGGACGGCCCGGCGGACAAAACCGCGGCCCATGGGGCAATGGTCCCACAGGTGGCGGCGCGCGGCCTGATCTGGAAGACCTGTTGAAGCGCGGTCAGGAGCGCCTGCGCGGGGTATTGCCGCGCAATTTCCGCGGTGGCGGAGTGGCGGTGGCCGGTTTGGTTGTCGCCGCGGTCTGGCTTGCTTCGGGCATCTATGTCGTCGATCCCGACGAACAGGGCGTCGTGCTGCGTTTCGGCGCGGTTGTCGGCAAGACAACGCCCGGCATCAATTATCACCTGCCGTGGCCGGTCGAGAGCGTCCAGACGCCGAAGGTCACACGCGAGAATCAGCTCAATATCGGATATCGCATCGGCAGTGCCGACGGCACCCGCGAAGTGCCGGAAGAGAGCCTGATGCTGACCGGCGACGAGAACATCGTCGATATCAATTTCACGATATTCTGGGTGATCAGGGACGCTTCCCAGTTCCTGTTCAATGTCCAGAATCCCGACGGTCAGCAGGACGCCACGATCAGGGCCGTTGCTGAAAGCGCGATGCGCGAAGTCGTTGGCAAAAACAAGATCGAACCAATCCTCACCGCCGATCGGGAGCCGATTCAGGACGGCGTCCGCGATCTGATGCAGCGCATCCTCGATTCATACGGCGCCGGTGTCACCGTCACACGTGTCCAGATGCTGAAGGCCGATCCTCCCGCCCAGGTCATCGAAGCCTATCGCGACGTTCAGGCGGCGATCACCGATCAGGACCGCATGCGCAATGAAGCCGAAGCCTATGCCAACAAGGTCGTCCCCGAGGCGCGCGGGCAGGCAGCACGCATTGTGCAGCTGGCGGAAGGTTACAAGCAGCAGGTGATCGCCGAAGCGCAAGGCGAGGCCGCGCGCTTCACCTCGGTCTACGAGCAGTACAAAAAGGCGCCGGACGTGACGCGCCGGCGGATTTATCTCGACACCATGCGCGACATTCTCGCCGGTACCAACAAGGTCATTCTCGACAACAAGGCGAGTTCCGGCGTCATGCCATATCTGCCGCTGCCTGCACTTAAAGAGAATCCGGCAACGGCGCCACGCACCGCAAGCGGGCCAGTGGCCGACGCGGGAGGAGCTGCGCGATGACACAGTATAACAACCATCTGATCGCCGCCGGCGTTGCCGCCGTCGTGGTCCTTGGCATCGCTTCGACCTCGCTGTTCACGGTACACCAGACGCAACAGGCGCTGGTCCTTCAGGTCGGTGAGCCGCGCGAGGTCGTGACCACGCCTGGTCTGCATGCCAAGCTGCCCTGGCCATTCCAGAACGTACTCTATCTCGACAAGCGCGTCCTCGTGCTCGACCTTCCGGCGGAAGAAGTCATCGCCCAGGATCGCAAGCGCCTGGTTGTCGATGCCTTTGCCCGGTGGCGAATCACCGATCCCCTGCGCTTCTACCAGTCGCTCACGGATGAAGACCTCGCCAATGTGCGGTTGACTCCGATCCTGGGCTCGAATGTGCGGCGCATACTGGGTTCCCAGAGCTTTGCCGCTGTGCTTTCCGGCGAGCGCGCCAAGCTGATGCTGGATATTCGCGACGGCATGAATGCCGAGGCCAAAGGTTTCGGAATTCAGGTGGTGGATGTCCGCATTCGCCATGCCGATCTGCCGCAGCAGAACAGTGACGCAATCTACCGGCGCATGACCCAGGAGCGCGTGCGCGAAGCCAATGAATATCGCGCGCAGGGCGAACAGATTTCGCAGGAAATCCGCAGCAAGGCCGATCGCGACGCAACCGTCATTGTTGCCGAAGCGACTCGCCAGGCGGAAATCACGCGCGGCGAAGGTGATGCGGAGAAGAATCGCGTCTACGCCCAGGCCTTCGGCCAGGATCCGGATTTCTTTGCCTTCTATCGCTCGATGGGCGCCTATCAGGCTTCGCTGAAGGGCGACAACACGACCGTGATTCTCTCGCCGGATAGCGAATTTTTCCGCTATTTCGGCGCCGGTTCCACGACCGCCGCCCGGAGATAGCGGCGCCCTTCAGGCGCTGTGCTGACTGCCGAACCGCCTTGCCGCCTGTCACCGGCAAGAGCATGATAGCGTCTGCGGATTTTGCCCGAGAGCCAAGGGACTTCTTCATGCGCAAGGTTTCACTCGCCATCACCGGACTGGTTTCCTTAACTGCGGTCAACGTCTTCGCGTTCTCCGGCAGCGACGCGGCAACGCCGGCGCCACCCCCGGCGCGGCCGGCTGCGGCCCCGGCGCGCGCCGTGGCGGCGCCCGCGGTCGTCGTGCCGCCCACCGTCGCGGCACGTCCGCAAGGCTATGCCGATCTTGCCGAGCGGCTGCTGCCCATGGTTGTCAACATCTCGACGTCGCAGACACTGAAGCGCCCCGCAGCCGATGCCGGGGCGGAGCCGCAGGCCCCTCAGGGTTCACCGCTGGATGAGTTTTTCAAGGAGTTTTCGGACCGGAATAATCGCCCGCGCCGTGTGCAGTCGCTCGGCTCCGGATTCATCATCGACCCGGCCGGGTACATCGTGACCAACAACCATGTCATCGAAGGCGCCGACGAGATCACGGTCACTCTCAGCGATGGCACAACGATGCCCGCGACGCTGATCGGCCGGGATGAGAAAACCGACCTTGCGGTGCTGAAGATCAATTCCAAGCAGCCGCTTCATGTTGCGAAATGGGCCGATTCGGACAAAGCGCGTATCGGCGATCTGGTGATGGCGATCGGTGATCCGTTCGGTGTCGGAACGACGGTGACGACCGGTATTGTGTCGGCACGCAACCGCGACATCAATGAGGGGCCCTACGACGATTTCATCCAGACCGATGCGCCGATCAATAAAGGCAATTCGGGCGGTCCGCTGTTCAACATGGATGGCGACGTGATCGGGATCAACTCGGCGATTTATTCGCCGAGCGGCGGTTCGGTCGGCATCGGTTTTTCGATTCCGTCGAATTCCGCGCGCAATGTTATCGCGCAGTTGCAGAAGTCGGGAAAAATCGCACGTGGCTGGATCGGCATCCGTATCCAGCCGGTTTCCACAGATATCGCCGAATCGGTCGGCCTGCCGAAAGCCCAGGGCGCGCTGATCGCAGGCATGACCGAGAATGGTCCCGCCGCAAAGGCCGGCATTCAGAATGGAGATGTTGTGCTTTCCTGGGACGGCAAACCTGTCGCCGATAATCGCGCTCTGCCGCGCATGGTGGCCGATGCACAAGTTGGCAAGACCGTGACCATCGAAGTGCTGCGCAAACGCCAGCACAAGACGCTGCCAATTACGGTTCAGAAGCTGGCCGAAGAACAGGTCGCCAGCGCCGACAAACCGGCCAAAGCGGGCGCGGCGCCGAAACCGTCGCCCACCGTCAATCTCGGCATGACATTGGCGCCGGTATCGAACGAGGCACGCCGGCGCTACCATCTCGACAACAAGGTGGCGGGCGTGGTTGTCACCGATGTCGATGCGGACAGTCCGGCCGGCCAGAAGAATATTCGCGCCGGCGATGTCATCACCGAAGTGGCTCAGCAGAAAGTCAGCTCACCCGATGAGGTGACCGCGAAGCTCGATGCCGAACGCAAGGCCGGACACAAAGTTGTGCTGCTTCAGGTCAGCCGCGGTGGAGAACTCACCTTCATCGGCCTCCGGCTGCCGTAAGCAAGCTCGTCATGGCCGGGCGCTTTACCCGGCCACCCCGTGGCGCGTTGCGCGACTCTTTTTGATTCCGCAGGTGCGGCGTCTGCCGCACTGGTCGAAGCGCGCCGCGTCGGCGACGCGAATAGATGGCGATGCTGCGAGCGTCATCGCAATTTCTTCCGCATGCGGTAATTCAGGAAGTCCTGACCACGCGCAGTCACGACCTGTGGTGCAATGATTTCGAATCCGCGCGCCGCAAAAAACGGCCGCGAGGTGATGCTGGCCTCGACATTCAGCGCAGCAACGCCATTGGCGCGCGCAACCGACTCGATCTTCGCCACCAGCGCGGATGCAATACCGCGGCGCTGATGTTCCGGATGCACATAGGTCAGGTCGATATGGTCCGGCGGTTCCAGCTGGATGAAGCCGAGCGGCTTGCCGTCACCTTCCGCAACCCAGACCTCGCGCGAGCGCATGCGTTCATGCCATGCGTCGGGCTCATCGGCAAAGCGCGCCCAGGCTTCGATTTGCGCCGGCCGGTAATGCCGACTTGCAACTTCACGGATGCTGCGCCGGAAAATGTCCACCAGCGCCGGGCCGTCATCATCCATTCGTGGGCGGATGATGAATGCCCCCGTCATGGCGAAACGAATTCCTCCGCGCGATAGCCTTGCAGATACAGCACGGTTGTGAGATCGCCATGTGAAATGCTGCATCCGGCGGCGGCGGCGACCACCGGCCTGGCGTGATACGCCACTCCCATCCCTGCGCGCCGGATCATCTCGAGATCGTTTGCTCCATCGCCAATTGCCAGCGCATCATCGAACGCGATCCCGAACCTTGCAACCGCATCTTCCACTGCTTTCAATTTGGCTTCACGACCGAGAATCGGTTCGCCGACTTTGCCGGTCAGAATCGCGCCGTCATCCAACAGACTATTGCCCTGATTTTCCTGGAAACCTGCATCCACCGCGACCCGCGACGTGAAGTAGGTAAACCCTCCGGAGACCAGCAAACTGCGCGCGCCATGCGCGCGCATGGTCGCGGCCATTATGCGCGCACCAGGATTGAGCCGCACGCGTTCCCGGTAAACCCGGTCCAATTCCCGGACAGGGAGCCCCTGCAGCAGCGCCACGCGTTCTCGCAGGGCAGCAGGAAAATCAATCTCGCCGCGCATCGCGCGTTCGGTGATCGTTGCCACTTTGGGTTTGATTCCCGCCATGTCCGCCAGCTCATCGATGCATTCGCAGCAGATGATGGTGGAATCCATATCGGCGACGAGCAGCTTCTTGCGGCGATTGGTGCCGGAGACGACGTTCACATCGAGCAGCCACTCGTCGTTGACATTCCGCAAGGCGGCGCGCACCGCATCGGGATCGCCGGCAAACGGAATATCAAATGCTTGTGCCGGTGCCAGCCAGTCGATTTCTCCCGCAGCGGCCGCCGAACGAATGGCGGAGCCAATGGTTTGTGCCATCTCCGGCGAAATCTCGTGCCGGCCGGCACTGACGTTCAGAACCAATGGAAATTGACGGCCCAGAGCTGCAGTCCTCATGATAAACGAACGGCCCGTCACCGGTGTCATTGGGACGCGAGCGCGCAAAATGTTTGTAGATGCGGTTCTTATTGCAGGGCCGACTGCCGCGGGCAAGTCGGCCGCTGCGCTCGCGCTCGCCGCGCGTGTCGACGGCGTCATCGTGAATACCGACGCGATGCAGGTCTATTCGGAACTGCCCATCCTCAGCGGGCAACCGGGGGCGAACGAAATTTCGCGTGCCCTGCACCGCCTCTATGGTCATGTCAGCGCGCATGAACGCTACTCTGCCGGCCGGTTTCAGCATGAGGCGACGGCCGAACTCACCGCTATCGCCGCGTCCGGGAAGGTGCCGATTTTTGCTGGCGGCACGGGTCTCTATTTCAATGTGCTCACCCGCGGCTTATCGCCGATTCCTCAAGTGCCCGGCGATATTCGCGCCCGCCTGCGCAGCCGCTTTGATGAGATCGGCCGCGAACGGTTTTATGCCGAACTCGTGCAGCGCGATCCGGCAGTGGCCGCGCTGCGGGCATCCGATACCCAACGGTTGTTGCGCGCCGCCGATGTGCTTGAGGCGACCGGCAGACCGTTATCGCAGTGGCAGGCGATCGCCGGCAAACCTGTCCTTGAGGGACTTAAGCTCGCGCTCTTCGTAGTGGCGCCCGGCCGCGAAATACTCGCCGAACGGATCAATCGCCGTTTTGAATCCATGATCGAACGCGGCGCGGCCGATGAAGTTCGCGCATTGCGTGATCTCGACCCGTCGCTTCCCGCTGCGCGTATGCTCGGTTTTCCCGAACTGTCACGCTATCTCAAAGGCGAGCAGGGCCTGGGCGAGGCCGTCGCCGCCGCGCAGATGGCCACCCGGCGTTTTGCCAAGCGCCAGCTCACCTGGTACCGCCGCTACATGGCCGATTGGGTATGGCTGAGCGAAGCGGACAATATTCTGTCTTCAATCACCGGCGAGCGATAAGGGAAATTGCTTGACCGGCTGGCGCCATCGAACCTAAGTTCGCTCCCATGGGCATTATTCTGGTACTTAGCGGACCGCGGCACGGGCGAAGCTGAAAGCTTTGCTTCCGTGAACGCGGTTTTCCAAGGGGCGGCAACGCCCCTTTCGTTTTTAATCACCCTATAGTTTCAATGCGCTAAGGAGCGCGTCATGGATCAGAAAATCGCCACCCCAGCCGCCATAGGCACCGTCGAACTGTCGGGCGCCGAGATCGTCATCCGCGCGCTCAAGGATCACGGCGTGAAGCATATTTTCGGCTATCCGGGCGGCGCGGTACTCCCGATCTATGACGCACTGTTCCAGAATAATGAGCTCGTTCACGTGCTGGTCCGCCATGAGCAGGGCGCCGTCCATGCCGCGGAAGGTTATGCCCGTTCCACCGGCCGCCCGGGAGTCGTTCTGGTCACTTCGGGACCAGGTGCCACCAATGCGGTCACCGGTCTGACCGATGCACTGATGGATTCCATCCCGCTGGTGGTGATCACCGGTCAGGTCGCCACTCACCTGATCGGCAACGACGCCTTCCAGGAATGCGACACGGTCGGCATCACGAGGCCGTGCACCAAGCACAATTGGCTGGTGCGGGATGTCAAGGATTTGCCACGGGTGATGCACGAGGCATTCCAGATTGCGACCACAGGCAGGCCTGGCCCGGTGGTGGTCGATATTCCCAAAGACGTGCAGTTCAAGCGCGCGCCCTATCTCGGCCCCGGCGAGACGCCGCCACGCGATTATCATCCCCCGATCGAACCGGATGAGGACGCGGTCCGCACCGCGATGCGCATGATGGCGGCCGCCAAACGCCCGGTGTTCTACACCGGCGGCGGGATCGTGAATTCCGGCCCCGAAGCCAGCCGGTTGCTGCGTGAACTGGTGAAGCTCAGCGGCTTTCCCATCACCTCAACTTTGATGGGTTTGGGGGCCTTTCCCGCGTCCGATCCGCATTGGCTGGGTCTGATCGGGATGCACGGCACCTATGAGGCCAATCTTTCAGCCAATCGTTGCGACCTCCTGATCGCCCTGGGTTCGCGCTTCGACGATCGTGTCACCGGGCGTGTCGATGCCTTCTCGCCGCGATCGCAAAAAATCCATCTCGATATCGATCCGTCGCAGATCAACAAGAATATCCGCATCGACTTGCCGATCATCGCCGACGCCGCGCATGCGCTCCGCCGGATGATCGAGGTGTGGAAGGAAGAGAAGCTCTCGGCGAATCCCGAACTGCCATTGTGGTGGAAACAGATCGAGGAATGGCGCGGACGCAATTCGCTGTCCTTCCGGAACTCCAAAAAGCTGATCAAGCCGCAATACGCCATCGACCGGTTGTATGAATTGACGCGCGGCCACGACACTTACATCACGACGGAAGTCGGCCAGCATCAGATGTGGGCGGCCCAACGCTTCAAATTCGAAGAGCCCAACCGCTGGATGACGTCCGGCGGGCTCGGCACCATGGGTTACGGTTTGCCTGCCGCTGTCGGCGTGCAGATGGCCCATCCCGGCGCGCTTGTCATCGACATCGCGGGCGAAGCCTCGGTCCAGATGACCATGCAGGAGCTGTCGACCGCCGTGCAGTACGACCTGCCGATCAAGATCTTCATCCTCAACAATGAATATATGGGCATGGTGCGCCAGTGGCAGGAATTGCTGCATGGCGGGCGCTATTCGCATTCCTATTCCGAGGCGCTGCCCGATTTCGTCAAACTGGCCGAGGCCTATGGCGCAATCGGCTTGCGCGCGGAAAAGCCCGACGAACTCGACGAAAAAATCCGCACCATGATTTCGGTCAACCGGCCGGTCCTGTTCGATGTTCGCGTCGATCCGCGCGAGAACTGCTACCCGATGATTCCTTCGGGTGCAGCCCATGATGAGATGATTCTGTCGGATACGGACGAAGAGCCCGAGCTCACCGAGGAAGGCAAAATGATGGTTTGACTCTCGGTAGAGGGCAAACCGCGCCGTAGCTGCGAAGCAGCGAAGGCGAGTTGGGGACGCGCGAACAGATGCAATCAGCCGATCACAAATCATTCGCCCGCGAATGGGTGGAGGCGTGGAATTCGCATGATCTCGATCGCATTCTCTCGCATTATGAGGAGGATGTAGTTCTCACCTCGCCGCGTGCACGCGTCATGCTCGGCCGCGAGGACGGCTGCGTCCGGGGCACATCCGATCTTCGCCAGTATTTTTCGAAAGGCCTGCAATCGCTGCCCGATCTGAAGTTCACGCTGGAGCGGGTTTATTCCGGCGTGAACAGCGTCGTCCTTGAGTATTGCAGGAACCACGGCCCCAGGGGTGCAGAGCTGATGGAATTCGGCCCATCGGGGCGGGTTTGCCGGGTCATCGCCCATTACGTAGAAGGTTAGGCATGCCACCGCAGGAAGCCCGCAGCGAACGTCACGCAATGGTCGTCACCGTGGACAATGAACCCGGCGTGCTGGCGCGTGTCATCGGACTCTTTGCCGGCCGCGGCTACAACATCGAGAGCCTCACCGTTGCCGAAATCGACCGCACCGCCCACACCTCGCGCATCACCGTCGTGACCTCCGGTACGCCGGCGGTCATCGAGCAGATCAAGGCGCAGCTTGGCCGGCTGGTGCCGGTCCACCGGGTCGTGGACATCACCGTCGAAAAGCCCGGCATCGAGCGCGAAATGGCGCTGGTGAAAGTTGCCGGTACCGGAGACAAGCGGGTTGAAGCCATGCGCGTCTCGCAGGTCTTCCGCGCCAAGGCGCTCGACACCACCCATTCCAGTTTTGTTTTCGAGATCACCGGCGCCACCGACAAGATCGACGCCTTTATCGAATTGATGCGCCCGCTTGGCCTGGTTGAGGTCAGTCGCACCGGAGTCGCCGCCATTTCGCGTGGCCCCGACCCCCTCTAATTGAAATGACATTGACACGGGCCGGCCAACCATCGCACTCACCCGGCCATTCGCTATTTCGCAACACCTTGATCCAGAAGGACCGACAGCCATGCGCGTATATTATGATCGGGACGCCGACATAAATCTGATCAAGGGCAAGCGGGTCGCCATTATCGGTTTCGGCAGCCAGGGCCATGCCCACGCGCTGAACATGCGCGATGCCGGTGTGAAAGAGGTCGCGATTGCGGCCCGCGCCGGTGCCTCGGCCAAAAAAGCCGAAGCCGCCGGTTTTGAGGTGATGACCACGGCCAATGCCTCGAAATGGGCCGACGTGCTGATGTGCGTCGTCCCCGACGAGCTTCAAGCCGACCTCTATAAAAGCGAAATCGCCCCCAACCTGAAGCAGAACGCCGCCCTGTTTTTCGCCCACGGCTTCAATATCCATTTCCGCCTGATCGAACCGCGCGCCGATCTCGACATCGTCATGGTCGCGCCCAAGGGGCCGGGCCATACGGTTCGCAGCGAGTTCCAGCGCGGCGGCGGGGTTCCGTGCCTGATCGCCGTCCACCAGGACGCCAGCGGCAATGCCCATGATCTCGGTCTCGCCTATGCTTCGGCGATCGGCGGCGGCCGGGCCGGCATCATCGAGACCAGCTTCCGCGAGGAATGTGAAACCGATCTTTTCGGTGAACAATCGGTGCTCTGCGGCGGGCTGGTGGAACTGATCCGCGCCGGCTTTGAAACCCTTGTCGAAGCGGGTTACGCGCCGGAAATGGCCTATTTCGAGTGCCTGCATGAGGTCAAGCTGATCGTCGACCTGATCTATGAAGGCGGCATCGCCAACATGAATTATTCGGTGTCCAACACCGCCGAATATGGCGAATACGTCTCCGGACCGAAGGTCGTGAACGCGGCCAGCCGCGCCGCGATGAAACAGGTGCTCGCCGATATCCAATCCGGCCGCTTCGCCCGCGACTGGGTGCTCGAGAACAAGGCCGGCCAGCCCTCTTTCAAGGCTATGCGCGCGCTTTCGGCGGCACACCCGATTGAACAGGTTGGCGAGAAGCTCCGCGGGATGATGCCGTGGATCGCAAAGAACCGGCTCGTTGATAAATCACGGAACTGAAACTCGGCAACGGAACGCCGCGCCGCTGCCGGGTAAAGCTCGCGTAATCAACCGGCGCATCGGGTGTGCCGGCCGGTAAAAGTCGCGTAAAATGTTGGCCATTGTTGCTTGCGTGCAACGGTGTGAACCGGCATAACGGATCGTGGACATGCGGAATTCCGCCGTGTTCACGGGCAGTTACCGAATATTCGTGGATAGTAACCAAGATATCCGAAATGGAATTCTCGCTATTGACAGAGCAGTACACGCAAAATCCGGCTGAAGCCTTTGCGGCTCCGGCGGCGCGTCTTTCGCTGTCATTTGGCGCAGGTTCCGGCGTTTCGTCCTGCGGGCAGCTTCTCCTTAGCTGCCCCTGGGTGCTTAACCGCTGACAAGCGGTGCGCACCCGGGGGCATCGGCGAACAGAGAAACGAAACACCGCCGGCAGGCGAACGGAAGGACTTTCGGAATATGACCAATACGGACAATACCGGTAACCCGCATACGGACGATACCAACCGTGTACGGATATTTGACACCACGCTGCGCGATGGCGAGCAATCTCCCGGCGCGGCAATGACCCATGAAGAGAAGATCGAAGTCGCGGCGCTGCTCGACGAAATGGGCATCGACATCATCGAGGCCGGTTTTCCCATCGCTTCGAACGGCGATTTCGAAGCGGTCAATGCGATCGCAAAACAGACACAGTCGGCCGTGGTGTGCGGATTGTCGCGCGCAGGCTTCAAGGACATCGACCGTGCCGGCGAAGCGCTGAAACCGGCCCGGCGCAAGCGCATCCACACTTTCATCTCCACCAGCCCGGTGCATATGAAACACAAGCTGCAGATGGAGCCCGCGGCGGTTCTCGATGCCGTCGCGGCCTCGGTCGCCCGCGCACGCAACTGGACGGACGACGTGCAGTGGAGCGCCGAAGACGCTACCCGCACCGAACATGATTTTCTCTGCCGCACCGTAGAAGCCGCGATCAAGGCCGGCGCTACCACGATCAATATTCCCGACACTGTCGGCTATGCGACGCCCCAGGAATATTTCGAATTGATTGCCATGCTCAGAAACCGGGTTCCCGGCGCGGAGCGGGTGATCTTCTCGACCCATTGCCACAACGATCTGGGACTGGCCGTCGCCAACTCGCTGGCCGGGGCTCTGGCCGGTGCGCGCCAGATCGAATGCACCATCAACGGTATCGGCGAACGCGCCGGCAACGCCGCGCTCGAAGAGATCGTCATGGCGATCAAGGTGCGCAGGGACCGGATGCCATTCACCACCGGCGTGAAGACCGAGCTGATCGCCCGCGCCTCCAAGCTGGTGTCGAACGTCACCGCCTTTCCGGTCCAGTATAACAAGGCCATCGTCGGCAAAAACGCCTTTGCCCATGAATCCGGCATCCATCAGGACGGGATGCTGAAGAATGCGCAAACCTACGAGATCATCGATCCGGCCTCGGTCGGGGTGACCGGAACCGCGCTGGTGCTCGGCAAATTGTCGGGCCGGCATGCCTTCCGCGACAAGCTGGCCGCGCTCGGCTATGTGCTCGGCGACAATGCGCTGCAAGATGCGTTCCGGCGCTTCAAGGATCTGGCCGACAAAAAGAAGCATATTTTCGACGCCGATATCATCGCGCTGGTGGACGATTCCGTGCTGCGCCGCCAGGACCCGATCCAGGTCCATTCGCTCAGGATTTCAGCCGGAAAAGACGTGATTCCGACAGCGGAACTCGCGCTGCTGGTCGGCAGCGAATTGCGCCGTGGCACCGCCCAGGGCGATGGGCCGGTCGACGCCATTTTCAACGCCATCCGCCAGCTTTACCCCCATGCCGCGAACCTGCAGCTGTTCCAGGTCAGCGCCGTGACGGAGGGGACCGATGCCCAGGCCAAAGTCAGCGTCCGGCTGGACGAAGACGGCCGGACTGTGACCGGAAGGGGGGCCGACACTGACACTCTCGTCGCGGCCGCTTACGCATATGTGAATGCGCTGAACAAGCTTTTGGTGAAAAGAAAGAAAACCGTGCCCGAATCGTTAACCGTTGCGCGCTAGAATGGCGCCTCGAATCAGCCGGGGAAGTGAGTAAACGAGAATGCTAGGCAATCTGTTTGGAATGCTTTCGAGCGACATGGCAATTGATCTCGGCACTGCCAATACCCTGGTCTATGTCAAGGGCCAGGGCGTGGTGCTCAACGAGCCCTCGGTGGTCGCCATCGTCAACAAGAACGGCAAAAAGCAGGTGCTCGCGGTCGGCAACGACGCGAAGTTGATGCTCGGCCGCACCCCGGGAAACATCGAGGCGATTCGCCCGATGCGCGACGGCGTCATCGCCGATTTCGAAGTCGCGGAGGAAATGATCAAGCACTTCATCCGCAAGGTGCACAACCGGCGCGGTTTCGCCAGTCCGATGATCATTGTCTGTGTGCCGTCGGGTTCGACCGCGGTGGAACGCCGCGCGATTCAGGAATCCGCCCTTTCAGCGGGCGCGCGCCGCGTGTTCCTGATCGAGGAGCCGATGGCGGCGGCGATCGGCGCCGGGCTGCCGGTGAATGAGCCGACCGGTTCGATGGTCGTCGATATCGGCGGCGGTACCACTGAAGTCGCCGTGCTGTCGCTCGGCGGCATCGTCTATTCGCGCTCGGTACGTGTCGGCGGCGACAAGATGGATGAGGCGATCATCGCCTATATCCGCCGCCACCAGAACCTGTTGATCGGCGAAGCCACGGCCGAACGCATAAAGAAAGAGATCGGCTCGGCCGCGCCGCCCTCCGACGGGGCCGGCACCACGATCGAAATCAAGGGCCGCGATCTGTTGAACGGCGTGCCCAAGGAAATCACCGTCACGCAGCGGCAGATTTCCGAGGCATTGACCGAACCCGTCAGTGCGATTGTCGAAGCGGTCAAGGTCGCTCTCGAATCCACTCCACCGGAACTCGCCGCCGATATCGTCGACAAGGGTATCGTTCTCACCGGCGGCGGCTCGTTGCTGGCCAATCTCGATCAGGTTCTTCGCGACGAGACAAATCTGCCGGTTTCGATCGCCGACGATGCGCTGTCCTGCGTGGCGCTGGGCACCGGGCGCACGCTCGAGAATGCCAAGAACATGCGCCATATGCTGACGACGGCGTTCTGATGCCTGGGCCGGATGCCCTCAAAGTTCCTCCGTCCGGCTGCCGTCCCGGCCGGTCTCGAAAATCGTCCGTACAAAGCACTTGTGAGTTCCACAAAAAGTTAACTTTCACTATGGTAAAAATTCGCTGACAACCCGCGAGTAGAGAGATCGGGAGCACGATGGCGGGATCGGGATGGAAATGGCCGCGTGGCCGGGGGGCCAAACAGTTCCCCCTGATTCTGTGCCTTTTCATCGCGGTAGCCACCGCCATTGCAGGTCGCGCACAGGCCTCCATCTTTGATCATGCCCGCGCCGCGCTGTCGGACTGGACGGCGCCAGCCTTAAGCGGATTGAAAGTGCCGCTGACCGCGGTCCAGAACTGGATCAGCGGCTTCGGCAGCGTCTTCACTGTCTACAGCGACAACACCGAACTCAAGCGCGAAAATGCCGAGTTGCAGAAATGGCAGCAGGTTGCGCTCTCACTCGAAGACCGGTTGCGCAGCTATCAGCAATTGCTCAATGCCGTTCCAGACGAGAAGACACCATTCATCACGGCCCGCGTCATTGGCGAATCCAGCCGTCCCTTCGTCAAAACCATGATTCTCAATGCCGGAAGCGCCAACGAGGTCGCCAAGGGACAGGCCGTCGTGGATCAACGCGGATTGTTGGGGCGCATTTACGTCACCGGCCAGACGACGTCCTGGGTGATTTTGCTCACCGATCTGAACAGCCGCGTTCCAGTGGTGATCGAGCCCTCGCACCGGCGCGCCATCCTGGTCGGCGACAATACGCCCTCGCCGCAACTCGAACTCGATGTCGGCGATGGGCCGGTGAAATCCGGCGACCGGGTGCTGACCACAGGCGACGGCGGATTGCTGCCGCCAGATGTTCCGGTCGGCCTGGTCAACGGAAATGGCGACGGCGCGCGGGTCGCGCTGTTCGCAAGTCCCGCCAGCGCCGATGCCGTCAATATCCTCGATTACCGGATCCCGGATTTGCCGAAGGCGGCCGAACCGCTGCCGGCGAACGCGCAAAAAACCGCCGCCGCAAAGCTCGGTGGCCCGGGGATGTCGCTGGAACCTCCTGCCCCGCGCATCGCCCCCGCCGCTCCCGATACCGCCGATATCCCTGAGGAGCAGGACCGGTGACAGAGCGCGACTCGCTCTTCCTCATCTTTTCACCGGTGCGGTTGTTGGGCAGCCTTACACCGGTTCTGGTTGCACTGCTCCTCGTCCTTATTGCCAATCTGCCGATCTCCTTTACCGGCGGACTCCTGCCGGCCCCCGCGCTGGCGCTGGCCGCGATCTATTTCTGGGGCCTGAGCCGCCCGCGTCTGATGCCGCCATTTGCCGTTCTGGCCATCGGTTTTGCCGAAGACCTGCTGTCCGGCGGGCCACCCGGCCTGTGGGCCACCGGTTTCCTTGCCGCCTATATCCTTATCGACCGCCAGCGCAAAACGTTCATTGAGCTCACTGGCGCCGGGACCCTGATGGCCTTCACCGGGGCCATGCTGGTCGCTGGTGGTGCCGCCTATCTGCTCGCCTCGGCTATCTATCTTCGCTTCGTGCCGTTGCCGCCGCTGCTGCTCGAAAGCGTGTCGACGGTGATGCTGTATCCCTTGCTCGACCGCCCTTTGAACTGGGCGGACCGCAGCGTCACCCGCCTCCTGCGCAGCACCGGTTAGAAGGGGAAGGGGGGTAATGTCTTCGTTCGACAACAAGGAGAAACAGCGGCACGCGAATTTCACGCGGCGCAGCCTGATGCTGTCGGGCGGCATCACCGCAATTTTCGGTCTGATGGCGGGCCGGCTGTACCAGCTCCAGGTCGTCGACGGTGACCAGTATTTCGCCCAGGCCGAGGAGAACCGCATCAGCGATCGCCTGCTGGCGCCGCCGCGTTCGCGCATCCTCGACCGCTTCGGCGTGCCTTTGGCCACGAGCCGCCGCAATTACCGCGTGATGGTGATTCCCGAGCGGACCGGCAATCTCGCCGGCACGCTCGACGAGCTGGCAAAAGTCATTCCCGTGAATGACCGCGTGCGCGCCAGGCTGCTGAAGGATGAAGGTTCCTACAAGCCATTTGTCCCGGTGCTCGTCTCCGACAATCTGTCGTGGGACGATTTTGCCAGGCTCAATCTCGACCTGCCCTATTTCCGGGGAGTACAGCCCGAAGTCGGCGAGACGCGCGACTATCCCTATGCGGAAGAATTCTCGCATGTCCTGGGTTACGTCGCCGCAGTGTCGCCAGAAGACAAGGAAAAGGATACCAGCGCAGATCCGCTGCTGGAGGTCCCCGGCTTTCGCATCGGCAAGCGCGGCATCGAGAAGACTTTCGACACGCGGATTCGCGGACATGCGGGCGCCAGCCGGGTCGAAGTGAACGCCTATGGCCGTGTGATCCGTGAGCTGGAACGCAAGCCGGGTGTTCCGGGTGAAGAAGTCTATCTGACGCTCGACAAGGAGCTCCAGAGCTTCATCCATGATCGGCTGAAGGACGAAAGCGCCGGTGCTGCCATCATGGATGTACAGACCGGCGATGTGTTGGCGCTGGTGTCGACGCCCGGTTTCGACCCGAATGCGTTCAACCGCGGACTGACTTCGGCGGAATGGGCTGCGCTCACGGAAAGCGACCACAAGCCCCTGGTCAACAAAGTCATGGCCGGGATTTATCCGCCGGGATCGACCTTCAAAACCGTCACCGCGCTCGCCGCGTTGGATGCCGGGGCGATCACACCCGATACCATCTTCCACTGCAACGGTGCGTTCGAGCTGGGCTCGCATGCTTTCCATTGCTGGCGAAAGCAGGGCCATGGGCCGCTCAATCTTCGGGGCGGTATCAAGAATTCCTGCGACTGTTTTTTCTATCAGGCGGCGCTGAAGCTCGGGATCGACGGATTGCAGGCGGGCGCCAAACGCCTTGGCCTTGGACAGACCACCGGCATCGAAATCCCCGGCGAACGCAACGGCTTTATTCCCGACCGTTACTGGAAACAGGCCACCTTCCACGAACCCTGGCAGCTTGGCGAGACGGTCGTCGCGGGCATCGGTCAGGGCTACATCCTCGCCACTCCCTTGCAGCTTTGCGTGCTTGCGGCCCGCATTGCCAGCGGCATGCAGGTGATGCCGCGCATCGTTCACTCGCTCGGCGCCCAGCGGCTGTCGCGTCCGGCCATTGAACCTGTCGGCTTTTCGCCCGATGCGCTGAATGTCGTTCGCGACGCCATGTCATCGGTCACCAATGAGCCGGGTGGCACCGCCTATCCGTGGCGGATCACCGATCCCACCATGGCCATGGCCGGCAAAACGGGTACCGCCCAGGTGCGCGTGATCAGCAATGAAGAGCGGCAGCACGGCGTGCGCAGCAATGAGAGCCTCCCGTGGAATCTGCGCGACCACGGACTGTTCATTGGATTCGCGCCGGTCGACAAGCCGCGTTACGCCATCGCAGTGGTGATCGAGCATGGCGGATTGAATTCCCATCCGCAGGTGCAGCTCGCCCGCGATGTACTGGCGCTCGCGCAAACCCGCGACGTACTCGGCCGGCCGACCGCCTATCCGCTGCAGGCCGCATCATTATGAGCGATTTTTCCTACGGCGACTGGTCGCATCAGGTGCCGCTGCACCGCAAGATTTCGCGCATCGACTGGACGCTGGTCGGCCTTATCGGTCTGATCGCCTGCACCGGTTTCGCGATGCTGTTCTCCGCTGCAAATGGCAGCTTCTCACCCTGGGCCGACCGCCAGATGATCCGCTTTCTCGTCGGCCTCGGCATTCTTGTTTCCGTTGCCTGTATCGATATCCGGGTCTGGATGGGGCTCGCCTATCCTGCCTATTTCGTGTCGCTATTGCTGCTGGTGGCGGTTGAAGTCGCCGGGCATGTCGGCCTGGGCGCACAGCGCTGGATCGAGTTGGGCCCGCTTGAATTGCAGCCCTCCGAACTGATGAAAATTTCGCTGGTGCTCGCGCTCGCACGTTATCTCAATGGACTGGGGACGGGAGAGATTTCGCGGCCGTTCCAGCTTGCTGCCGCATTGTCGCTGATTGCAGCACCGGTCGTTCTGGTGCTGATGCAGCCCAATCTCGGCACGGCTGCGCTGCTTCTGATGTGCGGCTGCCTTATGATGTTCCTCGCCGGTCTGTCCTGGTTCTGGATCGTGCCGACGATCATCTCGGTGATGATTGCCGTTCCGATGGTCTGGCGATTCGCCCTGCATGACTATCAGAAGGCACGCGTGATGACCTTCCTCGATCCGGGGAGTGACGCGCTCGGCGCCGGTTGGAACATTACCCAGGCGAAGATCGCGCTGGGTTCGGGCGGCCTTCTCGGCAAGGGTTTTCTCATGGGGACCCAGAGCCGGCTGAATTTCCTGCCCGAGAAGGAAACCGATTTCATCTTCACCATGGTCGGCGAGGAATTCGGTTTTATCGGCTCGATTGCGCTGCTCGCGCTCTTTGCCGTCGTGCTCTATTACGGCATGCAGATCGCGCTTCGCTCGCGCAGCCAGTTCGGGCGATTGCTCGCCGCAGGCATCGTCATCAATTTCTTCCTCTACATCATGATCAATGCGCTTATGGTGATGGGACTGATTCCCGTGGTCGGAATTCCCATGCCGCTGATTTCCTATGGCGGCAGCGCCATGATGACGGTGATGTTCGGATTTGGCCTCCTGATGAGCGTGCATGTCCACCGCAGCATCGTCGTCCCGCGCTCCTCCTCCGGAATGATCTGAGAAGCCCTCCATTTGTCAGGCAGGGCTTGACCCTGCCACCCAGCCGCGCGGGGTCCGTCGCGCGAATAAATGAATGCCGCGGGATTTCTCGCTTCTCGCTCCTCCCTTCTCCTCGCTTCTCTTTTCCCTTCCCCTTTGCTAAGACCCGCGCTCCCCGCGCACAGGTCAGGGCGCATAGCTCAGGCGGTAGAGCAGCTGACTCTTAATCAGCGGGTCGCAGGTTCGAGTCCTGCTGCGCCCACTTTTTGTGATGTGCATTACATAATGGGCGGCGCTTCGGAGCGATTGCCGAGGAGTGAATCGCTCCCTGTCAGAGTTTCGCTTTCAGCAGCTTGATCGCAGAGCCCAGCCGCATAGATTACTAAAATGAGCAACAGGACCGTTCTGATTTCGGGTCTAGGCATCGCCGGTCCGACGCTCGCTTTCTGGCTGAAAGCAGGCGGGTTCGAACCGACCTTGATCGAGCGGTCGCCGCGATTGCGAACCGGAGGTTACGTCATCGACTTCTGGGGACTTGGCTACGATATTGCGGAGCGCATGCGGCTAAGGAACGATGTCGAACGCATCGGTTATCATGTCCGAGAGATGCGTGTCGTGGACGACCGCGGCAGGCGCGTGTCCGGTTTTGACGTTGACGTTTTCCGAGACCTGACAAAAGGGCGTTACGTGACGCTGCGACGCAGTGAACTCTCCCGCCTGCTTTTCGAAGCGGCCGCTTCCGAGGTGATGTTCGGCAACGAGATCGTCAGCCTTGAAGACCGCGAAGATGGTGTGTGCGTTCAGTTCAAACATGGGCGTGCGCGCCAATTCGATCTCGTGGTGGGTGCCGATGGCCTGCATTCGCAGGTTCGCAGGCTCGTATTCGGATCGCAGCATCAATTCGAGAAAAACCTTGGCTACGCGTTCGCGGCTTTCGAGGTGACTGGATACCGACCGCGCGACGAAGATGTATACGTGATGTATAGCCGTCTGGGTCGGTCGCTGGGGCGGTTCACCATGCGTGAAAATCGGACTCTATTTCTGTTCGTCGTCGCGACCGGCACCGATGCTTTGCCGGAAACGCTCGACGGTCAGAAAGAGCTGCTTCTGGCCCTGTACGGTGATGACAAGTGGGAATGCAGAAACATTCTGGATGAACTGAAGGGCACGCGGGAACTCTATTTCGACAGAGCTAGCCAAATCCGGATGCCTAGCTGGTCGCGGGGCCGGGTCGCCCTCGTGGGCGACGCCGCCTTCTGCGTTTCCTTACTGGCCGGGCAGGGTTCCGCCCTTGCCATGACATCCGCCTATGTACTTGCGGGCGAGCTTGCCAAAGCGGATGGCCGACATGACGTGGCGTTTCGGGAGTACGAAGCATTTTTGCGGTCCTATATAGAGACTAAACAGGCAGGCGCCGCGCGCTTCGGCGGTGCATTAGCGCCAAAGACCCAATGGGGGCTCTTGTTTCGCAATCAGGTCATGAACGCGTTTACAATCCCAGGATTGGCGAGGTTTGCCATCGGCAGGGAGATTATCGACAAACTGCTTTTGCGCGATTATTGCTGGCAATCCGGCCATAAATCGGCAGCGGAATGACCAAATTCCAGTGCCCAGTTTGACCCCTGCTGCGCCCACCAGCCTTCCCCCGGATCGCGCTTCGCTTGTCCGGGGCTTCGCGGCTGCGCCGCTTCGGCCGCGAGCTACGGCTCGGCAAGCCGCAATCTGCAAAGCGAAGCGGGCGAAGGCTGCCGCGCCGAAGCACGACGTGCGAAGGCGGCCCCTTCCACACTCAATCCGCCGTAGTCTGCGCGATCTGCGCAGCACACCGCACATATGGGGCGGTATGCCATACCCATGACCGGGAACGACTCCGGATGCCGTGCGTTGGCCTATCTCTGTATCCGTTCCGCCTCCGCTGCGCGCGCGACAAGGCTGAACAGGGGCGGCAATTGCACTCAACTGCGGCGCAAATGAACCAGGCTACCTACACCTCATATCAGACCCGACCGTGACGTGACGGAAGACGACGTCGTCAGCTTTATCACGGCTTCCATTCCGTCGGTCTGGGCCCTCGAAACGCTGCTGTTGCTCAAGCGCAGCGCCCCGGATAGGAAACGCGTGGACCAGATCGTCTCCAGTCTGCGCAGCAGCGAACTGGCGATCACGCAGGGACTGAACCGGCTTGAACAGGCGGGTTTGATTACACAGAGCGGAGGCTTCTACGAGTACCGGCCGGCCTCCGGACTGCTGGCGAGTCTCGCCGATGAAATCGTGAGACTCTATGCCATGAAACCGGTCTGGCTGATGAACGTGATCCTCAACGCAAAAAACGAGAACCTTCAGGTTTTCGCAAATTCTTTCCGGCTAAAGGAATGATGACGCTGAGCCTTGCCACATCTATCTATGTCGTCTCGTTTGTGACGAGCGCGATCTGCGCGACACTCCTCATGCGCAGCTATGTCCGCACTCGCACAAGGCTGCTGCTGTGGAGCGGAATCTGTTTCATTTTCTTTGCCCTCAACAGCCTCAGCGTGATCCTCGATTTTGTGCTGCTGCCGCCGGATATCGACTTGGGGCTGGTCCGGGTTTCGACGTTGCTGATCGGTGTCGCGGCGTTGCTTTACGCATTCATCTGGGAGGCCGACTGATGCTCTATGCGGAAATTTTTCTTGCCGGAATGGCCACTATGGGCCTCTTTATTGCTGGTCTGTTCTTCTTCCGCTTCTGGTCGCGCACGAGGGACAGGCTGTTTGTCATATTCGGCGTCGCGTTTTGGCTGATTGCTGTTACCGAGCTGTTCACGCCGCCATCCGGACTCAATCCCGAGCCGGTTTATTACGTCTATGTCCTCAGGATCATTGCCTTTCTGTTGCTGATCGCCGGAATCGTCGCAAAAAATCTCGAACAGCGAGCCCCCTCCAACCCCTGACCCTGCCAGCGCCCGGTATTGTCATCGCCCGGCGCGAAAGATGCATCAGGGCGCAAGTAAAGTCAGGAAACCACTCACTCAATCGCCGTCACCACAGCCTGTCCTGCTGCGCTCGCACCGGCATAAAAATCGCGCAGGGTCCGGAACGCATCGATCAGCCAGTCCGGACCCTCGTCCCAGACCCCGCCCGGATAAATCCCGAGCTGCTGCATGGCATTTGCATCGAAGCGCTTACGCAGCACGTTTTCGAGACCGGGCGCCTGCAGCGCCTGCGCGATGTCCGATGTTTCGGCCACGGTGAAACAGCGCGCCGGACCGTAACCCAGGTCATCGCCAATTTCCGTGCCGCCGAACACGGCCTGACCAACTGCGCCGGGCACCGGCTCGGCTGATCCGGACAACAGATAATGCAGACCGTGCCAGGCCTTCTCGAGTGATATGCTCCTGCCCGGGGCGTCACGTTCACCGGTCTGCTCCACGTCAGGCATCTGTTTCGCCACTCTCTCCGCAAAGCGCTTGACAAGAATCTCGCCAACATCGGGCTTCGCCAGATCGCTCTCGTTCATGCCGAAATTCCGCAAGAATTGCGCGCGCATCTCCGGCGGCAACCCGTTCAGGCTGGCGCGCAGCGCCTCGGGGGCCTGATGGCGAATCCGCGCCAGGAGCGCCTCCCTGAACTTCGCCTGTGAGGGCGGCGCGACATTCGCCGCGAACAGCGCCTCAATCTCTTCCGGTGATTTCCGCATTTTTTCGAGCCGCTTCGGGGTCACGGCAACAAAGCGCGCCATCATTGACATGGAAATGCCCTGCCGATTCCGGGCGAATGTAACTTGCGCGCGGTTAAAACATTGTGCGGGATCACTGAATCGTCGTAACGACGGCCTGTGCCGCGGCACTTGCGCGGCTGTAAAAATCGCGCAACTTCCGGAAGGCATCGATGAGCCAATCCGGATTGTCGTGCCAGACATTGGGATAGATACCGAGCTTCTCCATCGCGCCCGCATCGAAGCGGTTGCGCAGCCCGGTTTCGAGCGTGGCTGCCTGCAGCGCCCGCCCGATAGCTGACGTTTCCGCCGCGGTGAAACAGCGCGCCGGACCACAACCCAGATCCTCGCCGATCGGCGTGCCGCCGAATACCGCCTGACCAAGCGGACCCGGTTGCGGGTCGGCCGATCCGGACAGCAGGTAATGCAGACCATGCCATGCCGTATCGAGCGAGATGCTGTTGCCGCCAGCTTCACTCGACTGCGGCGCCGTCCCGATATTCGCAATGCGCTCGGCAAAGCGTTTCACAAGAAGCTCGCCAACATCAGCTTTCGCCAGATCACTCTCGCCGACACCAAAATTGCGCAGGAACTGGGCACGTGTCCCCGGCGGTGCCCGGTCCAGATTGCGCCGCAGCGGCTCCGGCGCCTCGTTGCGGATACGCTCGTGGACGGCTTGCGTGAATTTCGCCCGCACCGACGGAAGATCCACCGCGAACAACGCTTCCACGTCCTGGGGTGAATTGCGCAGTTCATCGAGCCGCTTCGGCGCCACCGCAACAAAGCGCGCGATCATCGACATATGCAAAATCCCGTCCCGGCCAGTGCCAAATTTAACTCTCGCCGGTTAAGCTTTTATGGAAGCAGGCTGTCCCGCGTCTGCCCGGCTACCGCTGGTCTGGCCAATCTGCCGCCGGCGTGGTCAGTTGTGACACATGATATTCACCAGCCGCCCGAAGGGATCGCGCACATAAAAGCGCCTTACGCCCCACGGTTCCTGGGCCGGTCCATATTCTACCCTGTAGTGGCTTTCACACACGCGCTCATAGACCTCATCAAGATTGTCAACCTCGATTGACAGATCCGGCACGCGCGTTTCCGACCCTCCCACCGAAGCGAAACTGATCTGTGGCGCAGTTTCGCTTTCCGCAGCAAACGTCACGATCCATCCGAGATCCATGACCATCCGCAGGCCAAGCACATCGCTGTAGAACGCCTTGGCTTTATCCAGTTTTTCTGTGGCAATGTTCGGTACGATCCGGTTGACAGTCATGTCTGCCTCCCCGCTGGAGCGCCTGCGCAGTCTATCGCTGGGGGCGCCAGAGAAGTTATCAAACCGTTAATTGAAGATGCCGGGTAACCGGAGTCCCGACCGGGTTCGAAACCCGGACGGGATCGCCCAACAGGGAATGATTACCCGATGATCTGGACAATACGATGCGTGTTCGGATCAACCAGCACAGGCGTATTGTTCACCACCATGTAGCGATATTGCGTCACGCCGTATTCGGACGGAACGGCGTAGTAGGTGACGGTCCCCGGCAATTCGGTGCCGACG
>DASUHP010000089.1:0-20717 GCA_036273455.1 Micropepsaceae bacterium
TTGGGGGCGCTCGTTGACACGTCGGAGTGGGCTTCCTAAACATCCGGCCCTTGCGTGCCCAGATGGCGGAATTGGTAGACGCGCTAGTTTCAGGTACTAGTACTGCAAGGTGTGGAGGTTCGAGTCCTCTTCTGGGCACCATTTGTTCTTTCGCGATGGTTTGCGAAAGACCACATACTCCGCGAATCACAATGAAATAGCGACTTTGGCGTTCGCCATCGTTCGCCGTCGCCCTCGTCATGGCGATCGGGCGACGGGGAAAACCCGATGCGTTGCTGCATCACTCCGATCAGGGCAGCCAGTACACCAGCGAGCAGTTCCAGAGTTTGCTGGCCGATAACGGCATCACCTGTCCGATGAGCCGGACCGGAAATATCTGGGACAATGCAGCCATGGAAGGCTTCTTCTCGTCACTGAAGATCGAACGCACGTCACGCAAGACATACCGGACGCGAGACGAAGCCAAAGCCGATGTGTTCGATTACACCGAGCGATTCTATAACCCGAGGCGAAGGCACTCGACGAACGGATATCTGAGCCCTATGGAGTATGAGATGCGGGCCGGATTAGCTTAACCGCGTGTCACCCAAATCGGCAGCAGCTCATATAGCTTAGAGTCCCATATCGAGTTGCGCCATGAGCGGGACGCCGAAGCTCTTTCCTGACTTTAATTATTACCAGTCCAGACGCTCGGCATCATCATCGTGCCAACCGGCGTCGTGCTCGTAGCTTTTCGCCAGCCGATCCAGAATTGCCGAAAGATGGGGCCATTCGACATTTGCGAGCTTTGACATTTTCTCAAAGTAAGCTGCCTCGCCTCGCTCCAGACTTCCACCGTCTCGTGGCAGGCGCGTTGTGATTCCCCGCCGGTTGCGCTTGCCCAGCTCGAAGCCCGTATCGATATGCTTGCTGCGCACGCCGTGATCGATCAGGTCGCGGACGGCCAGCGCCGGCCATATGCCGTCATCGCCCTCCCGGGCGGCTGACAGAATTTCGCCGATCTTCTGGTCGGTGATTTCCAGACGGCCCCTTTCTTTCGCCAGCTTGCGGGCGGCGCGCACCCACGCGTCCAGCTGGGCTGCATTTATGCTGCCATCATCCTGGGTACCCGGTACAACGGACCAAAGGTTCAGAAGTCGATACGCCTGCGTCCCAAGACGCTGCGCGCGCTCGGGATCGGCGGGCGGATCTTCTACCACGCCGCTCTCCTCGTTGGGACGAAAGACCGCGCTGATCATGTCGACGAATAGGCCGGGATTGCGCGCCAGTTCCTGCATGATCACTTTCGGCGGCCGCCGCGAATATTCGAGAACCGGAAGGTATGCCCATTCCAGGGCAATCAGTTCATCGCGTGAGACATCCTCAGCCTTGTCGAGGGCGCTGAGAATTTCCGCGACGTATTGGAACATCGTTACGGCGTTGCCGGTCGCGTTCTCGTCCAGCGGCGTCTGCGCCGCCTCCCGCAGAATTCGTATCAACAGCGCGGGGGGCAGCTTGTTGTTCCGCATGAGGTGACCACCAAAATGAACAGCCGTATGGGCTCGGCCAGCGTTTGCCAGGTGCTCGATCCCTTGGACCGCGTCTTCTCCGGCTGTCGGTAACCGGAAAGCATCAACATGCTTCCAGTAGCTTTTTTCGACTTCGGGGCCTGACCGCTCCGCCAGGCTCCATGCCCAAGGATCAGAAGGGATGGTGAAGAGTATGGTTTCAAGAGCGGGGACACCCCATCCTTCTTGCAACGCCTTTGCGGCCAGTCGTTCGATGAAATCCCGGTCAATCCTGTCGGGAACCCGATAGACGTTCGCGCGGACGAGCCCGTCCGCCAGCCATTGATGTTTGCGGTCGGAACTCTTCAATGCCCGTTCGAGGATCGCATCGCGGTCCTCATCGGAGATACCGCCCATACCGAGTTCAAACCCAAGCGTGCGCGCCCCATCGATTCGATCCGCAATGGCGAAAATCAGATCGGCGCCGTATTGCGACAAGAGTTTTGGCGCCGTTTCACGCTGCAGCGTCTGAAGCTGCCTCGCTATGTCATCGTAGTCACCTTCCGGATTTGGCAACGCGGCACCGTGGTCGAACAGCCAGGCGAACTCGGACACCGGGTCTTGCGGCGTCAACAGGTTATAGATCTCTTCGAGGTTGCCGAGTTCACCTTCGGGAATGGCCCAATCCGAATCCGCGAACTCGCGGTTGTGATGGAGCAACTGCCGGATATCGCGCCACAGCAGGAGCCGGTCATCCGGATCTGTAATCTCAACGACGGCCTCTTGGAGTTGTGCGACAACTGCCAACCTATCGGGAAAATCCCGCAGGCGGTCCAGCAACGTGACCCATTTGCTCGCGTTGGTGCCGACGTCCTGCAGCAGGCGATCGATAATGCCGAGTCCACCTTCATTGATGAGGCCGTAGGTGACGACCTCGACCGCATCTGGCGTGAAATCCCGCCACCGGGTCGCGGATTGGACCATGAAGGAATCATGGTGTCCGGGCAGGATACCCAGCATTAGCCGCCACGCCTGGACGGGCTGCTCCTTGCGCAGCCGATCAATCACACGAAACCTTTGCTGCAGCGTGGCGTAGGTTTGCGGGTTCCAGAAAATGAACATTTCCCGCAGCGTATCATTCGGGTGATTGCCCTTGTGGTCCGCCGGCGCCGCGGCGATCAGGCGCGCAAGCGTGCTGGCGACCCGGGACAGAAGGTCCGGCGACCAGCCGAGACCGCCCAGCGCCCAAAGAAGGGGTGCGATATGGTCGCCGCCGAACAGCGGGTTCGGATCACGGCCATAGAGGATCGTTATGGCTGGTTCATCTTGGAGAAGACTGTCTTCTACCGCTTCGAGAAAGGCCAACGGAGCCGCTTCGGCCAGGAGCCGGAAATCATCGGAGAGCGACCACCAGCGCTGCGCATCGGCGCCGTGCAGCAAAGTCCGCACAATACTTTCTACACGCGCCTCGGCGTGCGCCACCGCCGTCACCCGATCCCCGAACAGCGCTAGCATGATCAGGATTTCGCTTAAGCCGTGCCGGAGATAGCCGGAATATTTCGGCTTGATGCCTCGTATGGGCGCATACCACCGCTCGGCCGCGTCCATTTCATAGCGCGGGTCTGCCGCGCCAAGCACATCCAGGACCGTCTTCTGGAAGCGGTCGATATCGGGGGTGGTGAGATAAGGCGCCAGCAACAGCCACGCGTCCTGGGGCGAAGCCACTTTCCAGGTCGATCCGACTTTCCTCAGTGGGCTGTCGAGATGGCCGACATAGGGCGCAATCGCATGGACAAGATCATCATAGTCCATGTTTGCGAAGGCCGAGACCACCGTTTTGTCCGCGTCCGACTGTTCATCCCAGCCGCCGGCCAGAAGCGCCGCAAGCAACGCCTTCGGTGGTGTCGGCCGAGCCCAAAGGGGGATGCGGCTTGCTTGGGAAGGAAGGAGGCGCCGCAGGATGGCAAGACTGCGATACGCCTCGCGCGCGTAGCGCTGCGCCTTGTCTTTTTCAAGCCCGTCGGCCACCAGGACGGCTTCGATGCCTTCCCGAGACGGGCGTTCCAATTGATGCACCCGGCCGGCGTGATCGGAGCCCAGGCCATAAGCCATCAGGACATGGTGGCCCTTCTTCGCAATGGCTTCGGCGAGACCGGCTTCCGGATCAAGAAGGACAATGACCAATCCGTTTTGGCTGCTCGCAAGTGTGCGTGCAGCATCGGCGGAAGCGGTGACCAGCGTTCTTGCTAGATAATGTTCCGCGATTTCGGCTGGAAGCTGCGTGATCGCAGCATAGGCGAAGGCTGTCACCTCTTCGGTCGTAGCGCCCTGGAGAGCGAATGTGCTGGAAGGTTCGCGTAGCCAATTCAGCAGGTCTGCGGCTTCCTTGTCGCGATCGCTTAGAACGAGATCAGGCGGCAAGGCGGGCTGAGTGGCGAGAGACCATTCTTCCCAAACATCTTTCAGTTGGTAGGTGCCGTTGGGCTGCAAACCAAGATGTTTGGCCAGCCAATCGCCAACGGCGGGATACAGTTCAAGCCAGTGCAGAAGATCGGTTCCGTCATAGGTGCGAACATCTTTCCAGACGCCCTGGGAACGCTTTTCCGCGGCCCACTTCTCTTTCTCTGCCCAGCCGCGCGGCGTGACGAAAATGAATGTGGTGTTTGCTGGATCGACATGGCCGGGGTTCTTGGTTCTTTTGTTGTAGTCTTCGTTGGCTTTGGTGGTGATGTTCTGCCGTTGCGTGCCGATTTCCCACGCTGCCACACCAGCGGGAATGTATTCGGAGCCTTCGAGGCTTTCCGTAATGCCATCCCATCCCGGCGTTCCGATGGCTTCGTCCGACGGGAAGTGGAGTTTGACCGGGCCATCGGCCCGGGCGAGGCGTGAAATAAGCGCCGGTATCGATCCGGGGCCGTCTTTCAGTTCGGCCCACTGGGCAAGATGGCCCGCGGTGACAATGCGCACTGGTGTGCCGCCGCCGGCTTTCTTTCCGAGGCCAGGGATCGGCGGGCCGCTCACGGCGCCGCCTTCCGGGAAATTGATGCCTGCCTTTTCAAGGGCGGCCCGCATCGCGTAGGCGTTGTTGGGGACTGGGGTGCGCTGGCCCCGCTCGAAATCGGCTACCGTGGAGGCCGCTACTCCGGCTTTTTTGGCCAAATCTTGCTGGGACCAAGCCAAAAGGGCTCGTCCGGCCCGAACCTGCGTAGCAGTAAGTTTTTTTGGCTCCTGGCCGATTGATTTCTCCGACCTCATAGTATTAATATGACCAATGGACGGTGCCGTTCAAGGGGACTGTCTCCTTTTATTGAGCGTCGTCGTATAGCTTTTGTAACCTTCGTGTTCCATTATCTTGGGATAGTGGAACAGGAAGATTACATTATGCCGTCTCCTCATCGCCCCTCCCTCGCTGCCCGCCGCGCCCTGCAGAAGCTTGGGGCTGACATCCGCGACGCCAGGCGTCGCCGGGGGTTACCAGCTGAAATCCTCGCAGACCGCGCCTTCACCAGCCGCCCGGCCTTGCGCCGCGTGGAAGCCGGCGACCATCGAGTCAGCATCGGCATCTATGCCGCCGTCCTCAATGCCTTGGGGCTGCTGGATGGCCTCGGCAAGATCGCCGATCCCGCTAATGACCCCGTCGGTATGACCCTTGCCACGGAAAAACTACCGGCCCGCACTCGCTTGTCCGCCAAACGGAAATCGACCGATGGCCGCTAATATCGAAGTCCATATCGATTTCGCGCCAGGTTTGAAGCGCGTGGGCACCCTCTATCGCCATAGCGGACGGGGCGAGGAAACCACCACCTTTGAATACCACCCGGACTGGCTCGCAGACCCGGCACACTTCTCCTTGGAGCCGGCGCTGTTGCTCGGCCGTGGCGCGTTTTCCCCACCCAAGGGAAAATCGCTTTTCGGCTCCATCGGCGATTCCGCCCCCGACACTTGGGGCCGCCAATTGATGCAGCGCCGGGAACGCCGCGCGGCGGAGCGCGAGGGTCGACAGCTACGCACCTTGATGGAGCCCGACTTTTTGTTGGGCGTGGCCGACGTTTCCCGATTGGGCGCCCTACGTTTTCGCCATGAAGGGGATGCCGACTTTCTGGCGCCTATCGGCACGGGCGTCCCAGGGTTGATCCAGCTCGGCGCACTCCTCGGCGCCGCCGAACGGATCGATCGCGGCGAAGAGACCGATAATGACTTGCAAATGATATTCGCGCCCGGTTCATCTCTCGGCGGGGCGCGGCCGAAAGCCTCGGTGATCGATCAACATGGCGAGTTGTCGATCGCCAAATTCCCGAAGGATTCCGATACCTATAAAGTCGAAATTTGGGAAAGCATCGCCCTTACCCTTGCGGGCAACGCAAAAATCCGCGTCCCGCAACACGAACTGCTCACCGTCAACGACAAGAAGGTTCTTCTCTCACGCCGCTTCGACCGTGCGGGCGGGGGTCGCATCCCCTTCCTGTCGGCCCTCTCGATGATGGGCCTTAATGACGGTGAACGCGCCAGCTATCCGGAAATCGTGGATACCCTGACGCAACACGGCGCCCAAGCCAGCGCCGACGCCGCCGAACTCTTCCGGCGCATGGCATTCAACGTCCTTATTTCCAACGACGACGACCATCTGCGCAACCATGGCTTCCTGTGGCAAAGCGACAAGGGATGGATATTGTCGCCCGCTTACGATCTCAATCCGGTGCCCGTGGACCTGGGCCGCCGGATACTGACGACAAAGATCAGCCTCGAAGACGGCACCTGCGACATCAACCTGGTGTTGCAGCAAGCCGAATATTTCGCCCTTAGCGCCCAGGAAGCCAAAGCCATCATCAAAGACGTTGCGTCAGCAACGTCAGGCTGGCGCACTGTCGCCGCCGCCGCAGGCGCCTCTAGGGCTGAAATCGATCGTATGCAAAGCGCGTTCGAGCATGACGACCTCAATAAAGCTCTCGCCTTTTGAAGTAGCATTCTAAAACGTCGCTAGCCTCCTGCTCCTGGTGCATTTCGTTTCTAAAGGACGTGTCAATGGAGTCGTCCCGCGGGCCGGTGGAACCCATGCCCGCTTGATGGCGGCAGGGATGGGTCGCTATATGAGCAAAATGACTGGATTCTACCGCCAGCGACCGGAAAAAATCTGGGTATGATCTGGGTACGGCTGAAGCGTTCTGGTTTGATATATCGTTGGAATAAGGGTCAGATGGATTTCTTTGAGTCCTCTTCTGGGCACCAGATGAGTTTCTTGCGCATAGTCGGCTCTGCGCACTTTGCGGATGTCTTGCGCAGAGCACCGAAAATCTTGCGCCACTCGCCACCTTGACAGCGATATAGGCGTAGGCCTATATAAGGCAGGCTCTTTCAAATTGTGAGACCGTATCTGGCCGCGAGGCCACCCAACCCCGAACCGGCATGGGACCCCGTGGTTCATCCGTGCGTGCTTTCCGTCCGCGCCCTGGACGCAAAGCGCGTTCAAGACTGCGGCCCCCGGCTCTGCCGCCAATATGACGCTTTAACAGCCGATGTTACTTTTGCCGTTACTGTTGGAATCGAGGGAAAAGCCAGGGAATCCCTGGAATGTTACTTTGTGACGGTTGCGGTGAAAAAACCGCAAAACAGCAAACCGCTTGTTGAAATCCCGCTTCCGCGGCCGGCGCCCCATTCCGCAGAAGCGGGGCGAACCCGGTGTGGCGTCGCATCGCAAACGATTTGGTTGACAGTTTCGCAAAGAGGCGGTGTGTGTCTGCCCAATGAAAATCAGGCTGCACAAAGATGACCTGCCGCACGGGCTCGATTTGGGTCCGGTCGTGGCCGTGGATACCGAAACTCTCGGGCTCAATCCCACCCGCGACCGGCTCTGCCTGGTGCAGCTTTCATCCGGCGATGGCAGCGCGCATCTGGTGCAGTTTCGACGCGGCCAATATGACGCGCCCAATCTGAAGCGTGTTCTGGGCGACCGTTCAGTCCTGAAGCTTTATCACTTTGCCCGCTTTGATCTGACCACCATGCGCCGTTACCTGGGGGTGATGGCGGGGCCGGTTTATTGCACCCGCACGGCGTCGAAACTTGCGCGCACCTATACCGACAAACATGGTCTCAAGGACCTGGTCAAAGAGCTGCTCGATGTCGAACTGTCGAAGCAGCAGCAAAGTTCGGATTGGGGCGCCGAGACCCTGACCGAACAGCAGCAGGCCTATGCGGCAAATGACGTTGCCTTTCTGCACCGGCTGAAGGCCGCTCTCGACCAAATGCTGGTGCGGGAGGGCCGGATGGAACTGGCGCAGGCCTGTTTCGACTTCCTCCCTGCCCGCGCCGAACTGGACCTGGCGGGCTGGAGCGACGGCGACATATTCGCCCATTAAGCTTTATTTCTTACATTTCGAACACAACTTGCCGCTACGCGCCGCGTGATCGCGACAGCGGGCTTGATCCAGGGGAGCGTGGTCCGCATAATCGCGCACTGATTTGGGGAAAATTGGCACGATTTTCGCTAGAAGCGCGATTGTGTACTGCTTAAAAAGGCTTAGGCAGAGCAGCTGAAGCCGCGAGGGTGACCAAACCATGCCGCTTCGCAATACCGCAATCGCCTCCACCGCGATTTACGATGCCGACCTGTTGGCGGCGCGGCGGGTATTGCGCTTTGCCGGCGATGCGCTCACCGCGCTGGCGGAGAGCCTTGATGAATCCTTCAGCGTCGCATTGGACATCCTCGGCCGGGTCCATGGCCGGGTGGTCGTTAGCGGAATGGGCAAAAGCGGCCATATCGGACGGAAAATCGCCGCCACCCTGAGCTCCACTGGAACGCCGGCGCAATTCGTCCATCCCGCAGAGGCCAGTCATGGCGACCTCGGCATGCTTGCCCGGGCAGATGCGTTAATGATGTTGTCGAATTCGGGTGAAACGGCCGAACTGTCAGACCTCATCACCTATTCCCGTCGCCACGGCATTCCGCTGATTGGAATCGCCAGCAATCCGCAATCCGCCCTGATTGTAGCGGCCGACGCGCCGCTGGTGCTCCCGAAGGCGCCGGAAGCCTGTCCGATGGGACTGGCGCCCACGACCTCGACCACCCTGATGCTGGCCCTGGGCGACGCGATTGCCGTCGCCTTGATGGAACGAAAGGGCTTTTCCGCCGATCAATATCGTGACCTGCACCCCGGTGGAGCGCTGGGCCGGGCTCTGATCCGCGTTTCCGACATCATGCATAGGGGCAGCGCCGTACCTCTGGTCCACCCGGACAGCATGATGCGCGACGTCCTGATCACCATGACCGCCGGAGGTTTCGGTGTGGCCGGCGTAGCAGATGATCGCGGCACGCTGACCGGGATCATTACCGATGGCGACCTGCGCCGGCACATGGGCCGCGAACTGCTCCAGCAGAGGGCTCGCGACATCATGACCGTCAGTCCCAAGACGGTCTCTCCTGCGATGCTGGCGGCAGAAGCGCTCGCCTACATGAATTCGGCCCCCAAAGTAACTTGTCTCTTTGTCGTCAACCAGGAAGACGCGTCCCGCCGGCCACTCGGCGTCCTTCATGTCCATGATTGTCTGCGGGCCGGATTGCGCTGATGCAGGGCGACATCAAAAAGGCCCAGGAATTCGCGACCGCGCAGCTCACCTATCGCGCCCGGCAATTCCGCTATGTGGCTCGCGCAACGCTGCGCGGCGCGCGGCGCTACAGCATCTTCGTGCGCGTCATGAAGGGCGCCCTGCCGCTCTCGGCGCTCGGCCTTGCGATCCTGGTGCTCGTCTATGTGCTTCAGCCGCCACCCGCCAGGATGCAGATGGCCTTTCAACGCCTGAGCAACCTCGCCGGCGATATGACCATGGACAATCCGCGATTGTCGGGTACGGATAATGACGGCCAACCTTTTGTGATTTCGGCCCGCCGCGCCGTTCCGGACGGCACTGGCGTGAATCACATCCGCATGCAGGACATGGTCGCCGATTTCAGTCTGAAAGACGGCACCGGCCTGCATTTGACCGCAGCGACCGGACTGATCGACACCAACACACGCGTGCTGCAGATGTCGGGCGGAATCCACGTCACATCCCAGAGCGGTTATGACGTCAAAACCCCGTCGGCCGTTGCCGATCTCGGTGCAGGCACCGTCCATGGTGAAAGCGGAATCGCCGCGGAGGGCGCTTTCGGCCGCGTAACCGCCCAACGATTTGCAATTGACCGCGAATCAAAGCGGCTCCAGTTCTGGGGCAACATTCACATGCTGCTCAATCCCGAATCCGGGCAACAGGCACTGCGGGGAAACCGCCGATGATGAGATGCGCCGCGCTGCTGGCGGGCCTCACCGTTCTGCTGCTGGTGTCGAGCGGGCATGCCGCTGCACCGGCGCCGGAAAACCCGCTTGGGCTGAATGCGCACCAGCCGATCGCGGTCAATGCCGACAGTTTCCTCGCCGATCTCAGCGGCGATACGGGCACCTACACCGGCAATGTCATCGTCGTGCAGGGCAACGTCAAACTGCACGCCGACAAAGTCAGAGTGCTTGCTCCCGGCGGCAGGGCATCGCGCATGGAGGCGGCGGGACATGTGGTGGTCGACTCGCCATCCGGTCAGGCCGTTGGCGACACGGGCATTTACGACGTGCCGGAGCAGGTTTTGCGCCTGACCGGCCATGTTGTGCTGACCAAAGATCAGAATGTCATGCGCGGGACTGCACTCGAATATTCAATGACGACCGGTCTCGCGAAAATGACCGCGGGTGAGGCTCTGGTACAAGGCGCGGCCCCGGGCAATACGCCGCCATCCCCGGCCAAACCCGGGCGTGTCCAGGGACTCTTCTATCCGCAGGAGGGCTCGCCGCAACCCGGTGCGGCTGGTGCTCCAGCGGCTCCAAACCCAGCACAGCCATAAAGTGCAAATGACCATCCATCCTCACGACCCACCGGCAACACCGGAAAAAATGCAGCCCCGCGTGATCGAGGGATCGCAGGGCCTGGCCGCCGAACGGATCGGCAAGAGCTTCAAAAAGCGCCCGGTCGTGCGAAATGTCAGCCTGCATCTGCAGCGCGGCGAAGTGGTCGGACTGCTCGGACCGAATGGAGCCGGCAAGACGACGATCTTCTACATCATCACCGGTCTGATCCGTGCCGATTATGGCACCATCACGCTCGATGGACATGACATCACACGGTTTCCGATGTATCGGCGCGCCCGCCTCGGCATTGGCTATCTGCCACAGGAATCCTCGATCTTCCGAGGTATGACGGCAGAAGAAAATATCCGTGCGGCTGCCGAACTGGTCGAACCCGACTCGGCCCATTGCGCGACCCTGGTCGACAGTCTGCTGGCGGAATTTTCGATTTCCCATGTTGCACACACGCCGGCCATCAGTCTCTCCGGTGGCGAACGGCGGCGCGTCGAGATCGCACGCGCGCTCGCAACGCATCCGTCGTACATCCTGCTCGACGAACCGTTTGCCGGAATCGATCCGATTGCGATCAATGACATTCGAAGCCTCGTGCGCCACCTCAAGGATCGCGGCATTGGCGTGTTGATCACCGACCACAATGTGCGTGAGGCGCTCGACATTATCGACCGCGCCTACATCGTTCACGATGGACAGGTCCTGATGGAAGGCGCGCCATCGGAAATTGTCGGCGACAAGGATGTCCGGCGCGTCTATCTCGGCGAGCGGTTTTCGCTGTAGCGGATCACCTGTCATGGCGTTGAGTCAACGGCTCGAGATCAGGCAAGGGCAGTCATTGGTCATGACGCCCCTGCTTCAGCAATCCATCAAGCTGCTGCAATACTCGAATCTCGAACTTGCCGCGTTTGTCGAAGCCGAACTTGAGAAAAACCCCCTGCTGGAACGCGACGGCGGAACATCCGGCGACGCGGACGAAACGCAGCCGGAAAACGCTATTGACTCCGCGGCGGCACCGGACAGCGGTGTGGACCGGACCCTGTCGGACGGATTTGGCGCGGCCGGCGAATTCAATGCCGAAGACAGTTCGTATACTGATGACGTTCCCGGCGATGCACACCGCGACGGCGCTTCGCTGGCTCCTGTGCGCGGCACGGGATCAGTGCGTGATGAATACGATGACGATGCAGGCGCGCGTGCGGCCGCCGAAATCACGCTGAAATCCCATCTTGCCGGGCAGGCCGCGATCGCCAGCCTGACGCCGCCCCGGCGTTTCATCGCCGATGTATTGATCGACGCCGTGGATGACGCCGGCTATTTGCGCGCCGATCTTTCCGAAATTGCCGCGCGGTTGGACGTTTCCGAATGCGAATGCGAGGCCGTGCTGGCGGTCCTGCAGGGCTTTGAACCCGCGGGCGTGTTTGCGCGGTCGCTCTCCGAATGTCTGGCGCTGCAATTGAAGGATCAGAACCGTCTCGATCCCGCGATGCAGATCATGCTGACACGGCTGGATCTCGTCGCGCGCCGCGACTACGCCGCGCTCTCGCAGCTGTGCGGACTCGACAAATCGGATATTGTCGAAATGATCGATGAAATTCGCGCACTCGATCCGAAACCAGGTCACGCATTCGCATCCGGACATCTGGAAGCGATTGTGCCGGATATTCTGCTGCGCCGCGGCGGCGCCGGGTGGCAGATCGAACTCAATCCCGATACCCTGCCCCGCGTACTGGTCAACACCGTCTACTATGCGGAAGTGAGCCGCACTGCGCTGTCACGCGAGGCACGGCTGTTTCTTTCGGAATGTTTCAATACCGCGAACTGGCTGACCAAGAGCCTCGATCAGCGCGCGAAAACGGTACTTAAAGTGGCGCAGGAGATCGTCCGCCGGCAGGAGGCGTTCCTCAGCCACGGCGTCCGGCACCTCCGGCCGCTGAATTTGAAAGCGGTCGCCGATGCAATTGGCATGCATGAATCCACGGTTTCACGCGTGACTTCGAATAAGTACATCGAAACACCCCGCGGCGTTTTCGAACTCAAGTTTTTCTTCACATCCGCGATACAATCTGTTGACGGAGGCGAGGCGCATTCGGCAGAGGCGGTGAAGGACCGCATTCGCGAACTCGTGGAAAACGAGCGCGACGACGTCTTGTCCGACGACAGAATCGTTACCATCTTGACCGCTGATGGAATTGAGATTGCGCGGCGAACCGTGGCAAAATACCGCGATGCGTTGCGCATCCGATCTTCGGTCGAACGGCGCCGGTTACGGCGCGCCGAAAGCGCGTAAGGCGTAACGCCACTCGGGTTGACACGTTGCGGGGCCAGACATATCGTCCGCGCCTTTTTCGGACGATGGGCGAACAGGCCCGGCACTAGCGGGAAGTCCGAACATGATGAACATTCGTGTCACTGGAAAACATATCGAGATTGGCGAAGCGTTGCCCCAGCATGTGCGAAGCAGGCTTTCCGCCGCGATTCACAAGCATTTTGATCGACCGGCGCAAGCCAACGTGAGTTTCATGAAGGAGCGCACGGGCTTCCGCGCAGACTGCATGTTGCATCTCAGTTCGGGCGCGTTGTTGAGTGCACACGCCTCGGCGCCAGACGCACACAGAGCTTTTGACGTCGCATTGGATCATCTGGAAAAGCGGGTGAGGCGTTACAGAAGACGGCGGAAGAATCACCACGACCGCGGTTCGTCTGTGACTTTCCCGGCGTGACCGAGACAACACGGGTAAACATGGAAATTGCCGATCTGCTTTCTCCAGACGCCGTTTTGGCGCATTTGAAAGCCGCAAACAAAAAGCAGGTGCTTCAGGAAATGGCTCAAAAAGCCGGGGCGCTGACGCGCATTCCGGACCGCCGGATCCTCGAAACGCTGATGGAGCGGGAAAAGCTCGGTTCGACCGGCATGGGCCAGGGCATTGCCATCCCCCATGGCCGTATTGCCGGCATCCACAAGATGACCGGATTGTTCGCGCAGCTTGACCACCCGATCGATTTTGACGCGATGGACGACCAGCCGGTCGATCTCGTCTTCCTGCTTCTGGCGCCCCAGGATGCGGGGGCCGATCACCTGAAAGCCTTGGCGCGGGTGTCGCGTCTGCTGCGCAATCAGGCGGTTTGCGAAAAACTGAGAGCGGCTCCCCAAATCGCGACTTTGTACGCTCTCCTCACCGAGCCCACCGCCGCCCAGGCGGCCTGAGAATCAAAAAGCTCCGGGCGAAAACGAAAGCCTCGGGTGAAGCCGGGGCACGTAGAAGACCTGCAGCCGCCTCTCGAAAAGCCTCAGTGCACGCTTAGCGGTACGAAGTTGTTCTGCACCGCCGCGCTGTAAGCCGCGGCCCAATTGTCTGTGATTCCCAGGGTGGTACCGTCTGCCGCGTGCAGCGCATAGAGCTTCACGTTGCGGGGCAACTTGATTTCTGAAGGGATCACAAGCCCCATTGCACGGGCTTCTTCGAGGTTGATCGGTTTGATGTAGGCCAGCCGGGCGCCTTCAAAGACCGGGCCATCATCCAGAGACTCGTCGTCGTCTTCTACGTCGAAAATTTCTTCTTCGCGTCTCATGACAGGCCTCCTTCTACAGCGCAGTCTGGCATAGGGCTGGTGAACCTGTACTGAACGAACGCTGCCTTAGGTAAAACGCTTTTGCGGCGCGGATGCTCCAACCTTTCCGCTCGGCTTTCGATAGGCCGGATTTCTGTGGAATTTCAGGATACTGAACGTCGACCGTGCAAACCGGCTTCATGCTGACGGCTAAACTTTCCGGGACTACATGCATTTTAAGCCCCTTGCATCGGGCGGCCATACCGGCTTCGAAATGCGACGCCGGCAACAGCCAACGGCCCTGCAGGCTCCGCTCACTTCGGGCAGAGATGTAGGTGTTGCGCTGGCTGAAACAAGATTTTGGGGTCAGCTACGTGAAATTTAAGGATTTAGCGGTCATGACCAACATATATGCAGCAACAGCGAATATAACCGCTGCCAATATGCGGGACAGGATTCGCTTATTGGGAGCGAGCCTGACCGCGGCCTTGGTCCCCACCCATCCCCCGGCTGCGCCTCCGGCAATGAATTCCGCAGCCACGCTCCAGGCAACCATACCTGAAAAGGCATAATTTGCGGCTGTGGCCAGACCAAAAATCGCCACTGAAAACAACGAACAGCCGATCGCGTTCAAAATCGGCATTCCTGTGGCCAGGCTAATTCCGGGAACCACCAGAAAGCCGCCACCAATCCCGAAAAAACCGGAGGCGAAGCCGGTGGCTCCGCCAACCCCCACCAGCCGCATGGCCCGCCCGCGATCGAGGGCTCCCATGCGCCACTGACCTGCGCTCCAGGGGCGCAGCATCGCGATACCTGCGGCGATCATGACAATGGCGAACAAGACCAGCAGCTTCTGTCCATCGACCGCCTTTCCGGCGGAGGAGCCTGCCACCGCACCGCTCACTCCGACCAGCCCAAACAGGACCGCGGACGGCCAATGCACGGTGCCGGCTCGCCAGTGGCCAAAGAGATTGGCGAAAGCATTGATGCTGACCGCGAGTGCACTGGTACCGATTGCGACGTGGGGATCAGTGATACCGACGACATAGAGCAGCAGCGGCACCGCAAGGATCGATCCACCCCCGCCGATCAGGCCAAGCGAAAATCCGACCGCCGCTCCGCACAAAACCGCCGCGGCAACGGGATAGATCAATGCGCTGCTGCCTGTGCGTCAATGATCGGCCGGAATGGACCCAACTCGTGCTGCTGCTGCGGGAATTTATCGGCATAGGGCGGAAACGGAGCATCCACCGGTTTGCGCGACCGGTCCGGGTAATCCTGATCGAGATGATCGCGATGCGGCCGCGGTTGACTGTTGATATAGGCGGCCACATCCCAGGCGTCCGCGGCCGAAAGCACAGGCGCATCGTAATGTGTCCCGAACGGCATATTTGCGTGGATGAAGCTTGCCGACGTGATCAACCGGTGCATACCCGCGCCGTCATTGAAGCTATCCGGACCCCATAGCGGCGGGTACCGGTATCCTTTGGCATCACCCGGCGTGCCGTTGCGCTTGCCCTGACCGTCCGCCTGATGACATGCGGCGCAGTTCGCCCGATACACCTCTGCGCCATGCGTCGGATCGGCGGCGCGCGCGAGCAGCGGCAGGTTCGGCGATCCCCTGCCCTGGGGCGCTTTTCCTACCGGCACTCCGGTGCTGAGAAACTGGATATAGGTGACGAGGGCCTTCATTTCCTTGCCGCCCGCCGGAATGGCATGCCCGTTCATGCTGCGGTCCATGCAGCCCTCGATGCGCTCTTCCAGCGTGCGGACTTCATTTTCCCGGGCGATATATTGCGGAAATAATCCGTACACACCAACCATGGGAATGGCGAAGCGCTGCGTCCCGCCTTGCAGATGACAGCTTTCGCAAGAGAGGTTGTTCCCGGAATAGCGCATCGAGGGGTCCGCGACTTCCGGTCCGATCACCGAATAAGTGTCGTTGAACAGCTTCTGCCCATACAGCACGGTGGATTTCTGCGCGCCCGCCGGCAGCTTCTGGGGATCCGGTGTCGGCCATGCATCGCCGGATGTCTCAGCATGTGCCGAAACGCCAATCGCGACAGCCATAACCGCGGCGAACACCATGCGTGACTTCATCGTCTCACCCCAGGCTAAACTGCTACACGCCCCCCGGCCCGCCGGGTAGAATAGCGCCGCCTGTACGCTCCGCAATGACATTCCACGGGAGAGACACTCATGGTCGAAATTCCCGATCGTGGCCGGCGTGTGATCCTGCCGCAGAACATCCGCGACCATTGGCGCATATTCCTGATCGAAGGCATCGTTCTGATCCTGCTCGGCATCGGCGCGGTGCTCGTCCCGGTGGTCGCCAGTCTGGCGGTTGCGATTTTTCTGGGCTGGCTTTTCCTGATCGGAGGCATTGTCGGTGCCATCACGGCGCTGAGCCGCCCGAGCGCGCCGGGATTCTGGTGGGCGCTCTTGTCGGCGATCGTCACCATCATTGCCGGCTTTCTGCTGATCGGCTGGCCCGTCGCCGGCGTCCTGTCGCTGACCGTCGTGCTTGCCGCCTATCTCGTCCTTGAGGGCATCGCGTGCATGGCATTCGCCCTCAGTCATCGTGGCCATATGACGCGCGGCTGGGGCTGGCTGTTCATCAACGGCATCGTTGACCTGATCATGGCCGGGATCATTATCTGGCTGCTGCCGGTCGCCGCATTCTGGGCGCTCGGCCTGATCATCGGGATCGATTTTATCTTCGGCGGTTCATCGCTGGTCGGAATGGCCTTCGCTGCCAAGTCGCAATAGAGAAGCGAGAAGCGAGAAATCGCTGAACGCCGCTTCAGGGCCGGCGAACTCGAGGAATCTCGCTCCTCGCTTCTCTCTTCTCGCTTCTAACCCAGATGGCCCATGCGTCCGCTGCGATAATCGGAAATTGCCGTGCGGATTTCGTCCTCCGTGTTCATGACGAACGGCCCGTAGCCGAACACCGGCTCATCGATGGGTTCGCCGCTAAGCACAAGGACCAACGCATCGTTGTCCGCATCCAGCCGGATCGCCTCACCGCCCGCGCCGAATTGCACGAATTCCGCGTTTTTTGCCGGCGTCCGGCCATTGATGCGGACCTCTCCGCGCAGCACGAACAGTGAAACATTTTCACCGGCTGAGATCGGCACGATCGCACCGCGTCCGGCCTTCAGCCCGATTTCCCAAACTCCCATGGGCGTAAAAGTCTGCGCCGGGCCTTTAACGCCGGCGAATTCGCCGGCAATGACGCGCGCCGATCCGGCATCTTGCGGCAACGCTACGACCGGAATCTCCGCCGCCCGCAGGGTCTGATAGCGCGGAGGCGTCATCTTCAGCCGCTTCGGCAAATTCACCCAAAGCTGGATCGCTTCGAATGCGCCGCCGCGGCGGGTGTAATCCGGCGAATGCATCTCCTCGTGCACGACGCCGGAACCGGCCGTCATCCACTGCACGTCGCCCGGACCAATGCGTCCGCCGCCACCGCCGGAATCGCGATGGTCGACTTCACCGCTATAGACGATCGTGACGGTCTCAAATCCGCGATGCGGATGCTCACCCACGCCGCGGCGCTGTTCGGCCGGAGAAAACTGGTATGGGCCGGCATAATCCATCAGCAGAAAGGGACTGACCGGCGCAGCGTTGTCATAGGCAAAAATGGTGCGCACCGGAAAGCCGTCCCCAACCCAATGTCCCGCCGGCGGTTTGTGAACCGCGGCCACCGGCTTCAGTTCGGAAAGACCCGTGGCTGGTGTTTGGACATGTTCAAGGATTTTGGCTTCGGCCATGACTCGCCCTTAGTGATGGTGCAATGCAACATATGGGGACGGAGTGGCGGCCTTAAAAGACCATTATTCCGGTGCCACGCGGCTAGCGCGCAATTCGGCCAACGCGGCACGCAGGTGCCCGTCGTGGCGGTCCAGCAGCGTTTTGGCTTCTTCCGGCCGGCACCCGTTGAGCAGCAATACCGCCAGTTTCACGCTGCCATCGGCACTCGAAAGCGCACTGCGCGCTTCCTCGCCGCTGCGTCCGGTCAGGTGACACAGCATCTCCTCGCTCCGCCGCTCCAGCTTTTTGTTGCTGGCCTGAACATCGACCATCAGACCTTCATAGACGCGACCCATGCGGATCATCAGCACCGAGGACAGCAGATTCATGGCGATGCGCTGGGCGGTGCCGGCTTTCATCCGTGTCGATCCGGCAATCGGTTCGGGGCCGGTATCGAGCAGAATAGGGTGATCGGATTCGGTGAGCAGTGGCGTGCCGGGATTATTGGCGATGCCGACGGTCAGCGCACCCGCCGTCTTCGCAGCCCTGAGACACCCGACAGTGAATGGCGTGGTTCCACTGGCCGCGACGCCGATCAACACGTCTTCCGGCCCAACTTTATGCCGCGCAATCTCGTCCTGCGCGTGGCCGGTTTCGTCTTCCGCACCTTCGACGGCGCGCAGCAGGGCCTCTTCGCCGCCGGCGATCAGCAGCACCAGACGTTCCAGTGGCCAGCTGAAAGTTGGCATCAGTTCGGCGCCGTCCTGCACTGCCAGCCGTCCGGATGTTCCGGCGCCGGCATAAATCAGCCTGCCACCTTCGGCGAGCCGAAGTTCCATCGCCAACACGGCATCCTCAATCGCCACACGAGCCTGGCGCACGGCCGCCACCGCGGCGAACTGGCCCTCAATCATGGCGTCGAGAATATCGGCAGGTTCCCAGCTGTCGATGCCGGAATAGCGCGGACTTTTACGTTCGGTCTCCATGCCAACGGAACCCCAGGACGGCCTTTTGGTTCTCCTCCCGTTGAGGAGTAAAACGACGGGTTAGTAGCGCAAATGAACATTGCACAGAAGATGCCCGGCCGGATGGAGCAGGAGATTTGCGAGGCGCCCCAGGCCTTGCTTCGGCAAGCCGATGCGCTGGCGCAACCGGTGGCCGAGCTCGCCCGCCGTCTGAAGCGAATGGAACCCGGCGTCGTTGTGACCTGCGCACGCGGCAGTTCCGCCCATGCCGCGGCATTCGCCAAACATGCCATCGAGCGTCATCTCGGCATTCCGGTCGCCGCAGCGGCGCCAAGCATCGCCACCGTCTATCACCGCGAACTCAAGCTGGATGGGCAGCTCCTGCTCTGCATTTCCCAGTCCGGGCGAAGCGATGATCTGATCGAACAGGCGAAATACGCGCGCAACGCCGGGGCGCTGACGCTGGCTCTGGTCAATGCCGACGACAGCCCGTTGGCGCAGGAATGCGAAATCGTCCTGCCGCTCTGTGCCGGGCCGGAATTAAGCGTGGCTGCGACCAAGAGTTTTGTCGCCACACTTGCGGCCGTACTGCGCATTGTCGCCGAGTGGGGAAACAATGACCCGTTGCGCGCCGCTTTGCAGCGCCTGCCGGAACGCGTCGACGCTGCAACCAAACTCGACTGGCGGCCTTGCCTCCAAACCCTGGCCAACAGCGAAAGCATGATTACGATCGGGCGTGGGCCGACACTCTCGATCGCCCGCGAATCCGCCCTGAAGCTCAAGGAGACCTGCAATCTACACGCGGAGGGCTATAGTGGAGCAGAATTCCAGCATGGCCCAATGGCCCTGGTGAGCGAGCAATATCCGGTGCTGATGTTCGTCCCGGGTGATGAGGCGGCTGCTCCGCTGCTGCGATTGGCCGAACAATTGACCGCGAAAAACGCGGCGCTGTTCACAGTCTCGCATGATCCTCCCGGCCTGCTGCCGGCGCTGCCGACCGACCAGCCCGAAGCCGATGCTATCTGCATGATTCAGAGTTTCTACATGACCGCCGTGAAACTTGCCAAACTGCGGGGCATTGATGCCGACAATCCGCGGCACCTTCAGAAAGTCACCCGAACCATATGACCGTCCGGAAATTTGCGGTGACCGCACGGACGCTGTTTGATGGCGAATCCCTGCGGCGGGATCGCACCGTCATTGTCGAAGACGGCCGGATTGCCGCGGTCGTTCCGCGCCATGAATGCCCAGCCGGACTCGCTGTAGAGGAACTGCCCGAGGATCAGTGGCTTGCGCCCGGCTTCATTGATGTGCAGGTGAATGGCGGCGGTGACGTTCTGTTCAATGACAATCCGACGCCGGAGGGAATTAAGGCGATCATCGCCGCACACCGGCGTTACGGAACCACCGCCCTGCTGCCGACGCTGATCACCGATCAGGATAGCACCATGCGCCATGCCCGGGACGCTATCGAACAGGCGATGCGCAGCGAACCTGGCGTTCTGGGTGTCCACTTCGAGGGGCCGTTTATTTCGCCCGACAAGCCTGGAGTGCACGATCCGGACATGATCCGTCCGCCCGATTTCTTTCACCGTGACCTCGTCACCGGTCTGCCATCGGCAGTTACCGTCGTGACGCTCGCTCCGGAAGTCCTGCCCGATGGCTTCATGCAGGCGCTTAAGGCTGCCGGCGTGCGCATGGCGCTCGGCCATTCAAACGCAACCTACGAGGAAACCAAAAACGCGCTGGCCGGCGGCGTCACTGGTTTCACGCATCTGTTCAATGCCATGCGCCCCATGAGCGCCCGCGAACCTGGCCCTGCCGGCGCAGCGCTGGAGACCTTCGGATGCTGGTATGGCCTGATCGTCGATGGCTTTCATGTCTCGCCTGCGATGTTGCGGCTGGCGCTGCGTGGGACAGGGTCGGCCATGCTGGTGACCGATGCCATGCCCTGCGTCGGTGGAAAGCATGCAGATTTCATGCTGCACGGGCGGAAGATCGAAACCCGTGACGGACGCTGCACGACCGCAGACGGAACTTTGGCGGGCTCGGCAATTGATATGGCGACAGCGGTTCGCAATTGC
>DASUHP010000090.1:0-5121 GCA_036273455.1 Micropepsaceae bacterium
CCTTATAGCCACGCAAGCGCGCCGCGGCAACCGTTGCCGATGAGAGATTGCCGCTCGGGCAAGCAGGCTCTATCTATCGCGCTTCCCGCGGTGGGGCGTAGCCAAGTGGTAAGGCACCGGATTTTGATTCCGGCACGCGAAGGTTCGAATCCTTCCGCCCCAGCTCTCCCTGAGAGATCGGCCCGTGATGTCCGTAGCGGCTTTCGGGACCGGCGCGCTCTAAACGGCAGAATCTGCTAGTCCGGGGCCGGTATCTTCAACTCGGTGGCGCTCTTGTCCGCCCGGTCGAGATTGAAGGTGATGGAATCGATGAACCGCCCTGCATCCGGCGTCGCATAATCGCCGTTGGCCGGCAGTACGGTCGCGCGCATGATGTAAAGTCGGCCCTTGGTGAAATAGAACGATGCCAATGCGCGGCCGCCATTCTTGGGCAGATCGATGGTGATCTTGCGGCCGTAGATCGCTTCCTTGCCTGGTTCAACCCGCCCAAAAGTGTCCATCAGGACTTTCTTGTTGTTCTGGAACAGATAAGCGCTTTCGCCCACCAGATCGGCGCCGTCGGCCTGCGCCTGGGGGAAATTGACCACCGTGACCCTGTATTCAATGTTGTCGTCCACTGAGCGGAACAGGGTGGTTTCGCGCGGTCCCGAGATCTCGCCGCGTTCGAGCCCGATAGAGGATTTCACTTCGCCCGGCGCTTCAAACGAAAACCCGAGCTGATGGCTGACATAGCTGTGCCACGCCGCCTGGGCGGGCGCTGTCATGACGGCGAGCGAGCTTGCCGCCAAAGCTGCGATTGCGATCCTGCGCATGGTCTTTCTCCTATCGCCCTGTGGGTTGGAAATTATTTTTGAAGCGGCAGTTCGGTATCGTCATCGGCCGCGCGTTCCGGAAAAAAGGTGATGGAGTCAATGAAGCGCGCGATTTCCGGGTTGTCGTAGTCGCCATTGGCCGGAAGCACCGTCGCCTGCAACGATACGATCCGTCCATTGATGAAATAGAAGCATCCGATTCGACGGCCACCATTGTTGGGAAGATCGACTGTCAGCTTGCGGCCGTAATGGCGGTCCACGCGGCCGAAGGAATCCATCAGCAGTTTTTTGCCATCCTGGAAAATATATTCCGCTTCGCCGAGCAGTGTCGCCGACTGGCGGGCCTGGGCTGTCGTGTCGACGACCAACACCTTGTATTCAATGTTGTCCTGGACGGTGCTCCAGACCATCGCGTCGTCGGTTCCGGCGACCGCTCCCTTGTAATTCGTTTTTTCGATTTTCAACTCGTTCGGGGTCGCGGGCAGTGCAAACGCGAACCCGAGCGGATGACTGATATAGCCGTGCCATGCTGCGGCGGCCGGCGTCGTGAGCGCGAATAAACCGGTAATTGCCGCCACCGGCAATGCCATCCAGCGCATGGATTCCCTCCCCAGGTCATTCCTCTTATTGGCAATCCTAGATCATTTTCCGAATTCTTTGAATCGCAAAATGCTCCGGTTTTGCGGTTGCCGCGTTCCTGCGCCGATGCGGCTTCGCTGAAAGCTCCGGCGGGGCGCGAAAACGCCTGGGTAAAAGCCGCAGACCTTGACCATTCGTGCTTTCGCCCGGAGCCGCTTCGCTTTATAATTGTGCCGGGTTACTTGGTCGGGTCATACCAGCGCTCGGGAGGCGTCCGATGTATGTCAAATCGCTTAGCCTTGCAGTGATTGCAGCATTTGCATTGAGTGTTCCTGCCTCGGCACATCATTCCTTTGCCATGTTCGATGCGACCAAAAACGTCACGGTCCAGGGCGCGGTGAAGGAATTCGAATGGACCAATCCGCATTCGTGGCTGCGGGTGATGGTGATGGATCAGAAGACCGGCAAGCCGGTGATGTGGGCATTTGAACTGAGTTCGCCCGCGCGCCTGACCACCATGGGGATGCACGCCGATACGGTCAAAGCGGGAGACGTCGTTTCGGTGACGTTCCATCCGATGAAAGACGGCACCCGCGGCGGCCAGTTCGTTCAGGCAACATTGCCGAGCGGCAAACAGGTCATCCGGGCGAACGCCGGCGACGAAAACGCCGACCAATAATTTTCGCGCCGTCGTCCAGGCGAGCGCGCCCTAGCGTTCTCCTCCCCCCGCGTGAAAAGCGCGTGCGGGGGAGGACTAATGGAGGGGGCATCCGCCCCGCACCCCTCCACCGAACGCGACCTGACCAACCCGCGCACCGCACCGATCAAACTGAGTTTTACTGCCGCGGACTCGTGCCCGCGCCTTCGCCCAGCGGCAATTGCATCAGCACCACGTCAACCCAGTGTTCGAATTTGAATCCGACAGCCGGAAGCACGCCGGCATTGGAAAACCCCAGACTCGCATGCAGTCGGCGTGACGCATCGTTGGCGCTGTCACCAATGAGCGCGATCATCTGCCGGAAGCCGCGTGTCTCACATTCTTCGATCAGTCTGCGCATCAGTGCTGTCCCGACACCGCGCCGAAGATGTTGCGGGTGCACGTATACGGAGTTCTCAACCGTGAAGCGGTACGCCGCACGCGGGTTGAATGCGTGGGCATAGGCGTAGCCGACGACCGGTCCGTCACTGAGTTCAGCGACAAACCATGGAAATCCGCCGCGCGAAATTTCCGCCAAGCGGGTCCGGATTTCACCCGGTTCAGGCGGCGTTTCTTCAAACGTGCTGCACGAAGTCAGCACATAATGCGCATAAATCTGTGCAATGGCCTGAGCATCGTCGAAACCGGCATCGCGCAGGGCGATGTCCACGCGGTTTACTGCTTCTGCTTGGGCGGAAAATTCTGCGCCAGATAATTGGCGATCACCGCCTCCTGCTCCGGCTTGATGTCGGCGCCCATGGCGATCATAGCTTTCACGACCATGTCCCAATCGTCATGCGTGCCGCCCTCGCTGCCCGTGATCGGATCGAGGTCGTGACAACCGGCGCAAATCTTTTCCACCACATCCTTGCCTTCGCCACTCGGTAAGCTCTGGGCCACAGCGATTCCGGCTGTCACACCGAAAGCGGTGCAAATGGCGATACAGGCAATGTAAACTCGCGCGATCCTGATCATCTGCTGCTGCTATTCCTGAATGTTTGCATGCCGGTTTTTAGCGCGAATTTCGGCGCCAGGAAATCGCCTTCCAGGAATCGCGAAGCCTCCCCGGCAGACAGGGCGCCGATACTCGTCTAAGCTGATGCGCGTCAGGGAGGCACTGATGGTCATGCGCACGAGCGGCAGGATGGGACCGGCAGTTGCCGCTTTCGCCATGCTGATGATGGCAGGACCTCGACCGGGCTGAATTATCTTCTCATAAAAAATCAGGGGCTCATTCATGAGACACCGCTTTCTGTCTGGTTGCGCCCTCATCGTGATGCTTACACCCGCCATGGGCGCGGATACGAGCACGGGCATAGACATGACGGCGATGGATAGATCCATCCGCGCCGGCGACGACTTCTACGGATATGCGAACGGCATCTGGCTCAAGCGTACTCAAATACCCCCCGATCAGTCCCGCTGGGGTGGGTTTAGTATTTTGAACGAGCAGGTTCAGAATCGAACGCGGACATTGATCGAGGACGCGGCGAAAACAGCGCCGTCGAATTCCGAAGCGGAAAAGGCCGGCGATTTCTACGCGAGCTACATGGATCGCAAGGCCATCGAAACAAAAGGGATTGCGCCGCTCCAATCACAGCTGACGGCAATCGCCGCGATCTCGAACAAAGCCGGGTTGGCACGGGCCATGGGGGCATCACTACGCGCCGATGTCGATCCGCTGAACAATACGAATTTCCACACCGAGAACCTCTTCGGCATCTGGGTCGCACCCGGCTTCGATGATCCCGGCCATTACACGCCGTATCTGCTTCAGGGCGGTCTCGGAATGCCCAGCCGCGACTTTTATCTGGGCACGACGGAGCGGATGCAAACCATCCAGGCGGCTTACAGGAGTTACATCGCCACGCAGCTCAGACTTGCCGGTGTGCCCGATTCCGAAGCGAAGGCGAACGCCATATTCGATCTGGAAACCGCGATTGCCAGGGGCCAGGAGAGCATTGTCGAGAGCCAGGATGTGGCAAAGGCAAACAATCCCTGGGCCCACGTTGATTTCCACCGGAGGGCGCCGGGTCTGGAGTGGGATGCGTTCTTCGAAGGCGCCGGTCTGACGCGCATTGCGCGTTACATCGTCTGGCAGCCCTCGGCATTCACGAAAATATCGAAGCTGGTCGCGGACGCCCCGCTCGACACCTGGAAGGCATGGCTGACATTCCACAGCATAAATCAGTATGCCGACGAGTTGCCGGCACGCTTCGTGGATGCGCATTTTGGATTCTACGGCAAGACGCTCTCGGGTACACCGCAGCAGCAGGAACTGTGGAAACGCGGCGTCCGGGCGACGAACGCGCCGCTCGGCGACGCAGTGGGAAAGCTTTATGTCGCGAAATTCTTTCCGCCCGCGGCAAAGGCCAAAGCCGACGAAATGGTCAGAAACATTGTTGCGGCCTGGGGCAGGCGGCTGGATGCGATCACATGGATGGCGCCGGCGACGAAGGCGGAGGCACGCGCGAAACTGCGGACGCTGTATGTTGGTGTCGGTTACCCGGAAAAATGGCGCGACTATTCCGGACTGACCGTTGTCAGGGGCGATGCATTGGGCAATGAAATGCGTTCGCGGCTGTTCGAATATCACCGCAGTGTCGAACGCATTGGTCAGCCTGTAGAACGGCACGAATGGTCAATGACTCCGCAGACCGTCAATGCGGTGAATCTTCCGCTGCAGAATGCGCTGAATTTTCCCGCGGCGATTCTGGGCCGGCCTTTTTTTGATCCTCGCGCGGATGACGCATTCAATTATGGGGCGATCGGCGCCGTCATTGGACATGAGATCAGTCACAGTTTCGACAATCAGGGCGCAGCGTTCGACGCTGCCGGGCGCCTGCAGAATTGGTGGACGAAGGATGATCTGGCCTATTTCCAGCAGTCGGGCCAGGCTCTGGTGGCGCAATACAATGCTTACGCGCCATTTCCGGATGCGCAGGTGAACGGCCAGCAAACCATGGGGGAGAATATCGCGGATAACGCGGGCCTGGCGGCATCATATGACGCCTGGCAGGCTTCCCTTAAGGG
>DASUHP010000091.1:0-27564 GCA_036273455.1 Micropepsaceae bacterium
TGCCGTGCGCGCACTGGTCGGCGGCATGTCGTATGACGAAAGCGAATTCGATCGGGCCGTGGAGGCGAAACGCCAGCCCGGCTCGGCGTTCAAGCCGTTTGTCTATCTCGCGGCTCTCGAACATGGTCACCGTCCCACTGATGAAGTGGAGGACGGCCCGGTGACGGTCGGCACTTGGCGTCCGGGCAACTATGAAGGCGAATACGAGGGTTCGATAACGCTCGCCCGCGCGCTGGCGCATTCGTCGAATTCCGCAGCCGTCCAACTCGCCGACGAAGTCGGCCCGCCCGAAGTTGCCAGCGTCGCACACCGGCTCGGTGTTGCCGCGCAGCTCAATCCGGTTCCCTCACTCGCGCTCGGTACGTCGGAAGTCACGCCTCTGGAGTTGACCGGGGCCTATGTTCCTTTCGCCAATGGCGGCTACGGCTCTACACCCTATGAGATCGTCCGCGTTCGGACGGTGAGCGGGAAAATTCTGTATCAGCACGATGGCGGAAATCCGGTTCGGGTCATGGCGCCGGAAAATGACGCTTTCATGACCCAGATGATGGCCGGCACCGTCACGGATGGTACCGGCACGGCAGCGGCTGTGCGCGGCTACGACGTCGCGGGGAAAACCGGCACATCCCAGGATTATCGGGATGCCTGGTTCGTCGGCTACTCCGCGGATTACGTGACCGGCGTGTGGGTCGGCAATGACGATGGTTCGCCGATGAAGAAGGCGACCGGTGGCGGTATGCCGTCACGTATATTCAGGAACTATATGCAGCAGGCCGAGCGGGGGCTGCGGCCCCGTGAATTGGTCGGACTGACATTGTTGCCGCAGGAGCAACCTCAGCCTGCCGACCCGGAGGCGGCGGATACCGCCAATATGCCCGACCAGCAAAAACCGGAATCGCATGACGGTGACGTCATGACGATGTTCCAGAACCTGCTCGACCGGCTGTTCTGACGATTACTGCACCGCCGGACCAAGCGGCGCGCGCTGAATGATCTCAATGCGCGTGCCCCAGGGATCGGTGATGTAAGTGATCTTGCTGCCATTCGGCACGGTGCGGGCCGGCTCGTCGAGCTTCACGCCTTCGGCCGTGATCTTGCTGACAAAGGCGGCGTGATCGCGCACGTCAAACCCGATGTGATCGAGAATATGATGGCGGGTCGCCGCCTGCGCTGCATCGGCTTTATTGAAGCGCAGTTGCACGCCGGGAATATCGACGACGGGTGCGCCATTGCGCGTGCCCTCTTTGCCGCCGAACGTCTTCACATACCATGCGACTGCTTTGGGAATTTCCGCGGCCGGCAGGAAGAAATGGACATGGTCGTTCCTGATCGGCACCGTCTGGGTTTTGTCTTCCAGGATTTCAATCCGCACGCCATCCGGCGTGACGACAAACGCCTGATCCTTGCGGCCATTGGTTCCTGGCAGTACCGGAACGCCTTTGGCCTTCCATTCGGCGGTGCGCTTCTGAACATCATCGACGACAAAGCCGACGTGATTCACGACCGTGCCGACGGTACCGCCTTCGCCCTGTTCCATGCCGAGATTGAGATTGATGTAGAGACCGGGAAACGCAATCAGCGGCTGGCCACCGGGCATGTACAGTTTTGCGCCCATGGCGAGAAACAGCTTCTTGTTGGCCTCAACATCCTTTGAGATCAGATGCCAATGGCCCATGGTCACGCCGGTCTGATTGAACGGCGCCTGCTGCGCGGCCGCCTCCTGTCCAATCAATGCGGACGCAAACAACAGAGCGGCAAACAGCATGGTTTTCATTGGGTTCTCCCTCCCGGCGCTTGGGCGAGCCTAGCAGGTCCGCAGGCAAAGATCACGTGTGGTATGGGCGTTTGCAACCTATACTGGACAGAGTTGACCGGGAGTCTGAAGCATGGCCGGAAAAGCAACTGTTCGCCTTGTGTCGGCGGCGATCGGCGCGATGAGTCTGACCAGCGCTCATGCTGCGGCGCCGTCGGGCGAGGCGGTATACGGAAAATATTGCGCGTCGTGTCACGACCAAACCGGTGCACGCATCCCGGCGCGCGCCGCGCTGATGAAGCTTTCGCCCGCGCATATTCTTAAGACCCTGGATTTTGGCGCCATGATGTCGATCGCTTATCCGATCCGCCGCGAGGAACGCGAAGCGGTGGCGCAATTTCTCGGACATGGGGCCGACGATCCGCCACCGCCGTCGAGTGCTTTCTGCAAGCCCGACCACGGCATCATGGCCGGGCCGGCAAATGCCAGTTGGGCAGGCTGGAGCCCGGATTCATCGAATGCGCGATTCCAGAATGCCGCCAGCGCCGCACTTAATCCCGCCCAGGTGCCGAAACTCGAGCTCAAATGGGCCTATGCATTTCCCGGCGATGTCACGGCATTTGGTGCGCCCGCGATCGTCAGGGGTACGCTGTTCACCGGCAGTGCCGGCGGTGGGGTACAGGCGCTGGATGCGAAAGCCGGCTGTATTCATTGGCTCTACCAGGCCAGCGGTCCCGTCCGCAGCGGAATGGCGGTCGTGAATGACGGCGGGCGAACCATTCTTGTGTTCAGCGACCAGAACGGCTGGACACATGCGGTCAACGCAAAGACCGGAAAGCAAATCTGGCGCAATCGGCCGGAACAACACGAGGCCACCCGCCTGACCGGCACTCCCGCCGAACATGACGGTGTTGTTTTTGTCCCGGCTGCGTCCTGGGAAGAAACCCGTTCGCTCGATCCGGAATATCCATGCTGCACCTTCCGCGGCAGCATCACGGCCTTCCGCGTCCGCACTGGCGAGCAGCTGTGGAAGACCTATCTCGTGGATAAACCGAAACGGACGGGGCAGACCGCCGCAGGCACGCCAACCTTTGGTCCCTCCGGCGCCGGCGTCTGGTCTCGTCCGACTGTCGATGCGGTGCGCGGATTGCTCTACATCGCCAGCGGCGACAACTATTCGCATCCGGCGACATCGACCAGCGATGCTGTGATCGCTCTGGATATCAAAACCGGGCACATCGTCTGGTCGCGCCAGATGACACCGGCCGACGTCTACAACTCGGCCTGCGGGGCAAAGGCGGTAAACTGTCCCTCCGACAATGGGCCGGACTTCGATTTCGGCTCATCACCGATCCTGATTCACGCGGCGAATGGCCGCGATCTTCTGGCCGCGGGCCAGAAATCCGGAATGGTTTACGCCCTCGATCCCGATCAGCACGGAAAACTTCTGTGGCAGACACGGGTGGGGAAGGGGGGCACGAATGGCGGTGTGCAGTGGGGTATGGCAAGCGACGGCCGCGCGCTCTACGTCGCCATATCGGACGTCGTGCGGCTGCCTGCACCTGCCGCAGGCGCTGACGCCTCGCATCCGGCCGGGCCAATCGGCAATTCCGCGCTGGATCCGGGTAAGGGCGGCGGTCTGACCGCACTTGACCTCGCCAACGGCAAGAAACTGTGGTTTGCACCACCGGCCGCCTGTGCGCCGCCGCGCCCCGGATGCAGCCCGGCTCAACCCGGCGCAGTGACTGTCATTCCAGGCGCGGTCTTCTCCGGCTCCATGGACGGACATATCCGCGCCTTTTCCGCAGCAGACGGCCATCTGCTATGGGATTTCGATACCGAAAAGCCGTTCTCTGCCGTCAATGGCGCCACCGCGCATGGCGGGTCGCTCGACGGCGCCGGGCCGGTGGTCGTGGGCGGAATGGTATATGTCAATTCCGGTTATCCGCGCTTTGGCGGCGCACCGGGAAACGTCCTGCTCGCCTTCGGGCCGAAGGAATAGATCAGTCTATTTCTTCGGCGGCTTCTGCGTCTTCTTGCGTGCGGTTTTTTTTACCGCCGCCGGTGAAGAATTATTCGCGGCTACGACGCGCAGCCGTGGGCGACACTCCGTTTCGGCCTGGGCCCAGTGCAGGGTGTCGCGCCCATGCGGACGCCCTTCGGTTTCCCAGATCTCATATGCCCGTTTGCGGATTTGCTCAGCCAGGTTGTCGGAACTCATGACGCATTCTCCAGCTCACTGAACGGCGAAATGCTCGTGCATCCCACCATTACATCGAAGAATAACCGATTCGTTAAGCGTCACCGCAGTGGATTTTTTATGGACTGAAAGTTCCTGCACAGGGAACCTGACGTCAGCGTTGCACTTGCAGCAGCTGATTCATCGGCATCAGGTTGTGATTCAAATGGAACATGATCCATGCTGACCCGAAAACGATAATGACACAGATGAGCACACCAAAGGCGAGCGCCATTGCATTGTTGGTGTTGTCCGGCGCTGTCGTGATGTGCAGGAAAAACACCAGATGCACACCCATCTGCGCGAAGGCGAGCGCGGCAATTGCGATCGGAATCGCCGGTCCATAGATCAAATGCGTACCGGCGGCCCAGAACGACAACGCGGTCAGCAACACCGCGAGGAACAATCCCACCAGATAGCCGCGCAAACCGCGCGCAATATCCGCCGTGCTGGCTTCATCGCCCGGCGCACTGTCATCGGCGAATGCGAATTCTTCGGCAGATTCGGTTTGCCGGCTCACAGCACGGTCCCCACAAGATAGACGAGTGAAAAAATGGCCACCCAGATGATGTCCAGCGCGTGCCAGAACAGGCTGAAGCACAGAAAACGGTGGCGGATATTGCGCCGGAATCCTTTGGCGTAGAACTGAGCCATCATGGTTCCGAGCCATAAGAGACCGAGCGATACATGCAGCCCATGGCAGCCGACCAGAGTGAAAAACGCGGTTAAAAACGCGCTGCGCTGCGGACCTGCGCCCATCTCGACGAGCCCCGCGAATTCACGTGCTTCGAGCAGTACAAAGACAAAGCCGAATAAGCCGCTGACCAACAGCGCGACGTGCGTCCAGAGCTGGCTCGCGCCTGCGACCGCGAGTGTCGCGAGCCCGCAGACGAAGCTCGACAGCAGCAGACAGGCCGTCTCGATCGCCACACTACCGGGATCGAACACCTGCCGCGCCGTCGGTCCGCCCGCGGTTTGGCCCGCCAACACCGCATAGGCCGCGAAGAAGCAGGAGAACATCACAAAATCGGAGAGCAAAAAAATCCAGAAGCCGTAGCCGATCACAATGCGCGCCGACGCCGGTCCGCCGGCGCCGTGGCCACGCGCGCCGGCATGCTCGCCATAGCCGAGCGGGGCCGCGTCAACGGTTGTGCTGTAGGCGCTATACCCGCTCATTCTGCTTGCGCCAGATATGTTTCGAGCGCCTGGCGCCGCGCGTCCCGGTTGGCGCGGTCGAGGCGGGCGACTTCCGCCGCGGGAATCACATATTCAGGGATGTCGCGCCACGCGAATACCACGAAGGTTGCAAAGGCGCCGATAAATCCCACGCCAACAAGCCACCAGATGTGCCAGATCATGGAAAATCCCATGATCGTGGCGAAAGCCGCGCATATGAATCCGGTGGGGCTGTTGCGTGGCATTTCGACCGGTTTGTAATCCGGTTCGTCACGCAACCTGCCGAGTTCCAGTGCGCGCTGCTTGATGCGCCAATAGGCGTCGAGACACTCAACGCGCGGCAACACCGCATAATCAAAAGACGGCGGTGGTGACGCGGCGGACCATTCGAGCGAGCGCGCGTTCCAGGGATCGCCGGTGAGGTCGCGCAATTCATCGCGCCGCAGGACGCTGACGATGATCTGCATCACCTGGCAGGCGGCCCCGCACGCTAGAATGAGTGTGCCGAACGCAGCGATCACCATCCAGATATGCCACGCCGGCACATCATAATGCTGCATTCGCCGGGTCATTCCGAGAAGTCCCGCGACGTAAAACGGCACGAACACAACGTAGAATCCAACGAAGGCAAACCAGAACGCCGCCTTTCCCCAGCCCTCGTGCAGACGGAATCCGAAGGCTTTGGGGAACCAATAGCTCATACCGGCAAAGGCGCCGAACAGTACGCCGCCGATGATGACGTTATGGAAATGCGCAACGAGGAACATGCTGTTGTGCAGCAAAAAATCGGCGGGAGGGACGGCGAGCAGCACGCCGGTCATGCCGCCGATGATAAATGTCACCATAAATCCCAGCGACCACAGCATCGGCGTGGTGAAGCGGATGCGGCCGCCATACATCGTGAACAGCCAGCTATACATTTTCACGCCGGTTGCGACCGCAATGATCGTGGTTGCAATGCCGAATGTTGCATTGACGTCTCCGCCCGCGCCCATGGTGAAAAAATGATGCAGCCACACCAGGAATGAAACGATGCATATGACCATGGTGGCTGCGACCATGGAGCGGTAACCAAACAACGCCTTGTGCGAGAATGTAGAGACCACCTCTGAGAAAATGCCGAATGCCGGCAGCACCAGGATGTACACTTCCGGATGGCCCCACGCCCAGATCAGGCTGACGAACATCATCGCATTGCCGCCGGCCTCGTTGGTAAAGAAGTGAAATCCGGCATAGCGGTCGAGCGTCAGCATCGCGAGTGTTGCGGTGAGAACCGGGAAGGCGGCGACGATCAGCAGGCAGGCGGCAAGCGCGGTCCAGGTGAACATGGTCATGCGCATATAGGTCATGCCCGGTGCGCGGGTCTTCAAAATCGTGGTCACGAAATTCACACCGGTCATCAGTGTTCCGACCCCGCTGATCTGCACCGCCCACAGATAGTAATCGACGCCAACGCCGGGCGAGTAGCGCAGCTCGCTCAGGGGCGGGTAGGGCAGCCAGCCCGTGCGCGCAAATTCGCCGATCACGAGCGACAGATTGACCAGCAAGGCCCCGGTCGCGGTGAGCCAGAAGCTGACCGAATTGAAGGTCGGAAATGCGACATCACGTACGCCGAGCTGCAGGGGAACGGCAAAATTGATCAGGCCAATCACGAAAGGCATGGCGCCGAAAAATATCATGATCGTGCCGTGGGCAGAGAAAATCTGGTCGTAATGCTCCGGCGGAAGATATCCAGGAGCGGCGTAGGCCAGCGCCTGTTGCGAACGCATCATCAGCGCGTCGATGAAACCGCGCAGCAGCATCAACAGCCCGAGAATACAATACATGATCCCAATGCGCTTGTGATCGACGCTGGTGATCCATTCTTTCCACAGATAGGGCCAGTAGCCCTTCACCGTAATCCACACCAGTACCGCGATGAAGATGCCGATCACAGTCGCACCGGCCGTCAGCGGAATGGGCTGATCGAATGGAATCGCCTGCCAGGTAAGTTTGCCGAGAATATTCATTTGCCGCCAAACGGCCGGACATTGGAATTGGGCGTATTCAGCGGCGGACCTTCTCCCGGCGGAAGGTTCTGCGTCACCACGCGCCCGAACAATCCCGGTTGGACCGCGCGATAAGTATACGGCCGGACATTCTGTGACTGCCGCAACAGTCCGCGATAGGCGGCATCGTCGAGCTGGGGGCCGTTGCTGCGCGCGGCCGCAATCCATCGTTCGAACTGCGCCGGGGACATGGAATTGACTTCGAAATGCATTCCGGCAAAACCGTCGCCGCTGAACTGTGCCGACAATCCGAGGTAATTGCCGGGCCGGTCGGCCTGCAGGTTAAGCTGAGTCATCATGCCGTGCATCGCATAGATTTCACTTCCCAGCCGCGGCACGAAGAACACATTGAACACGGTTGCGGAGGTGATCTCGAAATGCAGCGGCGTACCCGCCGGAACGATCAGCTCATTGACGCTGGCGACATTCTGCTGCGGATAAATGAACAGCCATTTCCAATCCAACGCCACGACCTGCACCTGAAGCGGGGGAACATTGGACGTGAGCGGCTGGGAGGGATCGAGATCATGCGAAGAGGCCCAGATCAGTCCGCCCAGAAACAGGATCGCAAGCGTCGGAATCGACCACACGAGAAGTTCCAACTTCCCCGAATAATTCCAGTCCGGCATATGGATTGCGCGTGTGTTTGAAGCTCTGAACCACCATACACAAGCCAGAGTCGCGGCCATGGTCGGAATGACGATGGCAAGCATAATCGCGAGCGAATCGAGCAGGATGACTCGTTCCTGCGCTCCGACGGGCCCGGCCGGTGCAAGCACGGATTGAGCAGCGGCGAAATCCGGTATTGTGGTGACCGCTATGAGCGCTGCTGTCGCGCGGCAGCAGCGGGAAGAAATGGAAGGCATGGCCAGCAGACGCCGGTTGGCGACGCTGAGGAACGCCCGCGATAGGGCTTCGTTCCGGGAACCATTTGGCGATGGCTCGCGGATCGTCACAAGCATGCTCAATTGGTCATCGGCGCAGCAGCAACAACGGTTCCATTGTTGTCCCGCTCCCAAGAATGGCGACGCTTACGCTATGCTGCTGAACGGATTGAATTTTCCACTCGCATCATGGCGGAATGCAGCCGCATCGGATAGATTTCGCCGCTCTGCCGTGGAGTATTCGCGTGCGTCTGTCGCTGGTGTTGGGAATTGCCCTGTCTTTCACTGCTGCCACGGCAGCTAGCGCTCAAACAGACTCGTGGCGCATCACCAGAACCGAGTGGACCGCTGCGGATGAGAAGGGTTTCGGCGAGTTCATCGCGGCCATCGCACGAAGCGGCTGTACGTCGACAGTTGCGTGCATGCGCAGCGCCGCCAATTACTACCATGAAAGCGATCCCGGCTCGTTCGAATTCCACGCCGATTGCGCGAAATGGGTGTACATGCTGCGCGCCTATTACGCGTCGAAAAATGGACTGCCGTTCTCCTATGTCAGCCACATCCGCGGAGACGGCGACGATCTTCGCTTCACCAAAACATCCAACGAGGCTCTGGCGCGCCGCGACATCATCGATACCGGCGATGGCATCGCCACAGTGCCGGTCCTGAAGCTGCTGCACAATGAGGTTTGGACGGCGACCTATCGCATGAACCCGGTCGACGAAACGCCGGTCGAGCAAGATTTTTATTCTCCGAAAATCCAGCCTGGCTCAATTCGTCCGGGTACTGCCATTTACGACATCAACGGCCATGTCGGTCTCGTCTATGACATCGCGCCGGACGGCCGCATCCTCTACATGGATGCCTATCCGGACGAGCACGTGTCGCGCAGCGCCTATGGCCTGCAATTCGGCCAAAGCCCGGCGGAACTTGGCGGCGGCTTCAAAAACTTCCGGCCGCTGAAACTGGCCGGCGCCACGAAAACGGAAGACGGCGACTACATCGGCGGCACTGTCGTGCTCGCGACGAATGCGGAAATTCCCGATTATTCGCTCGAGCAATATCGCGGCAATATTGCCAACGCCAATGCCGACGGGCCGGGGGCGCGATTCGTCTACAACGGCATTCGGCTGGGATTGTTCGAATATGCCCGCGCCTCGATGTCCAACGGTGGATTCGCATTCAATCCGGTCTATGAGCTGAAGGCGAGCATGGTTTCGATCTGTCACGATGCGCGCGAGCAGACGGCATCAGCGCTGGTGCATGCCCAAAGCACCCTGTCGACTTTGCGTCATGACCTGTCGGAAATGATTGCACTTTGGGAAAAGCGCGATTTGCGCATTGTCTATGACGGCCGGTCGCTCAAAGAGACGTTGTGGTCGATCTATTCCGATGGCGTCCAGGCCTGCACCATGCGCAATCCGGGGCAGGGGCAGGCTTTGCTGACGAGCCTCGATCAGTTTGCCGCCCGCAGCCCGTCAACCGATATCCGTGGCCTGATCACGGATATGAGTGAAACAGCGCCCTTCGCAGGAATGCGACCCGTCGGATATTGACCCACATCGCCGACTCCCCATTGCCGTAGTCGCGAAACCGTTCCCGGTGTAAGTTGGGCCAGGCCCAGGGGATCGGGAATGTTCAGCAAATCCAGTCAGGCGGTGATTCTGGCCGCGGCGATAATTTTATCGGAGTCTGCCGCAAATGCCGCGCCGGATTTTTCCGCCAGCGCCGGAACCGGCTGGATTTCATTTGGTCCGGAATACATTCCAGCCCGAGGGAAACCGCGGCCGGTCTCCGCCGATCCTGCCCACCCCTTCGTCCCGAACGCAGTTGAAATTCTCAGCGGTCAGCCCGATGCCAAAGTGTCGGACAAAACAACAGTCCCGGTTTCTGATGTTACCAATCCGATCCTGCAGCCCTGGGTGCGTGCGCAACTCACAAAGCTGAATCAGCAGGTCCTTTCCGGCCACCCGTTCTATTCCAAACATGCCAGCTGCTGGCCGATGGGGGTGCCGACCTTTCTGCTGTACCCGGTTGCGCCGGTCTATTTCATTCAGTCGCCCGGCGAAGTCACAATCGTCTGGCAGGGCGATCATATGGTGCGCCACGTCTATTTAAATGTGCCGCACTCAACCAGCATCAGGCCCTCCTTCTACGGTGATTCCATCGGACACTACGAAGGCGACACTCTGGTCGTGGATACCATCGGCCTGACCACTCGCACTTATGTCGATGAATTTCGGACGCCGCATACGGACAAGCTGCGCGTCACCGAACGTTTTCACATCATCAATGGCGGCAAGACCATGCAGGTCGATGTACATGTCGAAGACCCCGGCGCCTTTACCACGCCGTGGGACGCCATCCAGCGCTATCGCAGGGTCGAACGGGGGCCGCTCGAGGAACAGACCTGTTCGGAGAACCAGGTCAATCCTTTCAACGAACCCTATGAGCCGATCCCGCAGGCGAAACGGCAGGATTTCTGATCGCAATCAACGAGAGGCAAAACGCATGAAATGGACATCACTCGCAGCGATTTTGGCACTGGCGCTGGCCATGCCGATTGCGGGCTATTCCCAGGATGCGCCACAGCGCAAGGAATTGAAACGCGTCGACTTGTCCGGTGCACCCGGCATGGAAGTGATCAGCTCGATCAGCGAATACAAACCCGGCGAGATACTCGCGCGGCATATCCACCACGGAGTGGAGGCCGGTTATGTCGTGCAGGGTGCGATGGTTCAGAACCCCGGTCAGGCGCCAACAATGTTGCCAACGGGTGCGCCGATCCTGAATTTGCGCGACGTTCCGCATGGCGGATTCAAGGTGGTCGGACCGGGCAACCTGATTCTGTTCACGGTGCACACCGTCGACAAGGGGAAGCCGCTCTATGATTGGGTGAAATAACTGAGGTTGCCGATGGCAAAATACACACAGGCAGCACTTGCATTTGGTGTTCTTGTCGGGTCCGCCGGGTTCGCCTTTGGCGATACCGGCATCAGCGCCGTCCCGAAACTTGGCGGTGACGGCATGGCGTGGGCCATCAATTTCTGGGACTACATTCTCGACCCGCCACCGGGCTCCGGACACGGGCCGATCAAAACCGACCCGCGATATCCTTATCAAAGCCAGATTCAGAATGGCGGACTGTATCGCGGTGGCCAGTTCACGGTTGCCATCACCGATACGAGTGATCCGATTCTGAAGCCGTGGGCTGCCAAACAGATGCAGGAAATGAATGAGGAGCTGCTCAGCGGGAAACGGAAGTTGCACTTCGTCGCGCAATCGCGTTGCTGGCCGGGCGGCGTTCCGGGACAGGACCTGTTTATCGAGCCGCTCTACTTTGTCCAGACGCCAAAAGAAGTCTTGATGCTGTGGCAGCGCAACAACTGGGTACGCCACATTTATCTTCAGGACAAACATTCACCGAACCTGAAGCCGTCATGGTTCGGGGAATCCATCGGCCATTACGAGAACGGCAATACGCTGGTCATCGACACTGTCGGCATTGCCGGTGGCGGACTGCATTTCATCGATAATTTCCACACGCCGCACACCGGCAAACTGCATGTCGTGGAACGTTTCACGGTTTCACCGGATGCGAAGAAGCTGTCGGTGGTGATCAATGTGGAGGATCCTGACACCTTCAACGGTCCGCTGACTTTGGTGGACAATTGGCGCCGCAACGATGTCGAGATCGCAGATTCGGTCTGTGCCGAGAATGGTGGCTTCGATCCGTTCAATCTCAATCTGTATCCGATCCCGGAAGCCAGGCTCCCCGACTTCTGACATGGCGATGTCCGGCGGCAAGATCATCGCGGTCACCGCTTGCAGCATGATTTGCGCTGGCGCGACCGTCGCACAGACCGAGTCCGCCGGGGCGCTCTGCGATTCGCCGGCCCCGCAACGCGCGATCACGGCCTGCACATCGGTCATCAATTCGGCGGCAACATCGGCGGCAAATGTCAGTCTCGCGCTCACCGCGCGTGCGCTGGCCTATGAGAAAACCGGCCGCAATGATCTGGCGATGGCCGATCTGGACCGTGCGATCGCGCGCGACCGGAAAAATCCCCATGCCTGGGTAGATCGCGGGAATCTGTTTCTGGCCCAGGGCGAATTCGACCGCGCGATGGCGGATTTCGATCAGGCGGTGGGATCGCGGGCGAGCAATTCCTATGCGCTCGGACATCGCGGCGATGCCTGGCTGATCCATGGCGACCCCGACAAGGCCATTGCCGATTATGACCGCGCCATTGCTCTGGATCGGAGAAACGTAAGAATCATTATCAATCGTGGCCAGGCCTGGCGCAGGAAAGGCGATGACGAGCGCGCGCTGAAGGATTTTGACCGTGCAGTCGAACTCGATTCCGGTAACGTATCGGCGCGATTGGCGCGCGCGAGCATTTACGAAGTCAAACGAGAGTGGAAACTCGCCATCGCAGATTATGACCGTGCGATCGAAGGCGATCCGGACCGTGCCCAAAGCTGGGTCAACCGTGGCACGGCCTACGCGAAAGTCGCGGACTTCAGCCATGCGATTGCGGATTATAGCGCGGCTTTGAATCACGGCGCGCGGGCGCCGGAGCTTTATGCCGATCTTGGACTGGCGCGGCTTCAGGCGGGACAATATACCGATGCCATCAGCGACTTCGACACGGCATTGTCGCTGGCGCCGGATGATGCGAAAGCCCTTTATTCCCGGGGCCTGGCGAAGCTAAAGACCGTGGACGAGGCGGGCGGACGAGCCGACATCGGCGCGGCGCAGCGGCTCGATCCTTCGCTTCCCGGCGTGTTAAACTGATATGCTTCAAAGCCGGTGTTGGCGCCCATGATTGGAATGCGAGTCGAATCCGGCGCACGCCTCGGCTTCCTTGCGGCTGGGGTCGTGACCGCCATTGCGCCCGCGAGCGCGGCGGATATTCCCAATCTTGCCGGCCCGTGGGGACGCAATGTGCTGTATCTGGAATCGCCGCCGTCTGGCGCCGGGCCGGTGATGAACCGCATGAAGCGGCCAAATGGAAGCCAGGACGGCAGCGCGCTGTTCGGTGATTACACCAATCCCATCCTGAAACCCGCGACGGCGGACGCGTTGAAGCGGTTTGGCGCCGTATCGCTGACCGGAGTCGCTGCGCCCAATCCGCATAACCAATGCGCGCCGGAGCCGACGCCGTTCACGCTTTCGATCCAGTTCGGGCTGCAAATCGTGCAGGGCAGGGACGAGGTGCTGCTGCTTTATCTCGGAGATCACAAGGTCCGGCACGTGCGGATGAATGCGCCGCATGCCGAACATATTGTATCGACGCTGCAGGGCGATTCCGTCGGGCATTATGAAGGCGATGTGCTTGTGGTGGATACCATTGGCGTGAAGCCGGGCCCGCTCGGCATGGTCGATCAATTCGGCACGCCTTACAGCGCAGCACTGCATGTCGTGGAACGCTACAGGCTGATCGAGGGAAAATCCGCGCGGGATGCTCTCGCGCAGCAGGAGAAAATCCACCCGGAGGTCATTCCCTATCCCTATGGGCGCGGACCGCTCGATCCGGATATGTCGAAAAACGGCCTGCAGGCTGATGTTACCGTGGACGATCCGGGCGCCTTTACGATGCCATGGTCGGCGAGGGTGACGTATCGCCATGTTCTCGGCGAATGGCCGGAAGCGGTATGCGCGGAAAATTTCCACGAATATTATGCCAATCGCGATACAGACATCCCGCGTGCGGACAAGGCAGATTTTTAGGAGCACATGACATGCAACGGTGGCTTATGGGGTTGGTTGGATGCGTTGCATTGTGCAGCTCCAGCGGCGCGCAATCCGGTGGCGTTTTGGCGCCAGACCCGCCGCAGGGCTTCGCGGGTTTGTGGTCGCATCCCTACCTGACGGGAATGGAGCCACCTGCATCGGGTCCGGGGCCGGTTTTGAATCTGACGCGCAGGCCCGATGGGCGCGCGAATTTTCAAAGGCTGGTCGGCAATTGGAGGAATCCGATTCTCAAACCGGAAGCGGCGCAAGTCGTGAAGCGCTTCGGCGATATGTCGCTGAATGGGACGGGATATGAGACGCCAAGCAATCAATGCTGGCCCGGCGGCGTACCCTACGTATTTTGGGACTTCTTGCTTGAGTTTGTTCCCAGCAAGGACCACGTCACTTTCGTTTACCGCCACGGCCAGGAGCTGCGGTTCATCCGGTTGAATTCGCAACATCCGGCAAACGTCACCCCCTCCTGGTACGGAGATTCAATCGGGCATTACGAAGGCGACGATACTTTTGTGGTGGATACGGTTGGTATGAAGCATGGGCCATATGCCATGCTCGACATGTATGGCACGCCATTCAGCGATAAGCTGCATATCGTCGAACGCTACCGTCTTGTTCCCTATGCGCAAGCCGCGGACTCCATCGCCCGCAACGAGCGCGAAAACACGCATGCCGGCGGCGGCTGGGATTTCGATCCGAAATATCGCGGCAAAGTCCTGCAACTGACCTTTACTGTCGATGACCCGGACGTGTTCACCACGCCCTGGACCGGAACGATTACCTACCGGCCGTCAATCGATCCGTGGCCGGAGCTGATCTGCTCGGAAAATCCGCACTGGTTCACCATGGAAAGCGAGTCGCATATTCCAACGGCGCCAAAGCCCGATTTTTGAACCGATGACCGATTACGCCTTCGCCATCGCGCATCATTTACTGGTGTTCGCACTGGCGGGCGTTCTTGCTGTCGAGATCGGTTTTGTCAGCCGTGATCTGACGGTGCGCGACCTCCCACGATTCGCCAAAGTGGATTTGCGGTACGGCATTCTTGCCGGCGCGATTCTGATTGTCGGTTTTTCGCGCGCGACATTCGCCGCCAAGGGCTGGGCCTATTATTCGCATAACTGGATGTTCTGGGCGAAAATCGGCACCTTCGCCTTCATTGCCCTGCTGTCCATCGTGCCGACGATTTCAATTTTCCGGTGGCGCAGAGCGGCGTTGGATGCCGCTTACCTCATCCCTGCGAAAGAGCTCCAGCACGTTCGCGGCCATCTCTATTTTGAAGCGCTGCTGTTTCCACTGCTTCTCATCTTCGCCGCCGGTATGGCCCGCGGCTACGGCGTAATGCGGTAGGGTCGAGCTCTATTATGCGTTGCGATTCACCAGCGCATGCAGGTCGGTCCATGTCAATTCGGCATTGGACGCACCTGCCATAGCCATCTTGACGTAATTCTGCGTCTCGACCGGCAGCTTCTTGTGGTGGATCAGCGCGCTCGGGCCGGCATTGTAGGCGGCAAACAAGCCCGGATAGCCGAACTTGTTGTAGAGATCGCGCAGATACGCACTGCCCGCGAGAATATTGTCGTGGGCGTTCTGCGGATCCGAACCGAGACCATCGCGCTGGCTGATCGCCTTGTAGGTACCGCGCATCAACTGCATCACGCCAACCGCACCGGCGCCCGAGGTAATCGCGTGGCCGTCTTTCGCCGTGCGGCCGCTGCTCTCGATGTTGATGATCGCGCGAATCCAGGTTGCCGGGAGCGCATAGCGCATCGAAGCCTCGGCAATGTAGGGCTGCCAACGGCTGAGCCGTTGCGCCACGGCGGTCTGGTTTTCATCTGCGGGCGCGCTTTCGCTTTTGAAAAGCTGAACCACGCCACGATACAGCGGCGCCGCGGCCGGGTGCGAAGCCTGGGCCTGGCCGAACGGCTGGATGCCTGCCGACTGCATCATCGCAAACAGCATTGCGAGCAGAACGACAATCGCCAGCACGAACGGTGCCGAGAGCGACGAGGCGGTCATGGAACGTGTGGACATCAGATACACCTTCCCTGTTCGCGCGCAGATCAAGCTTGCGCAGGTTGCTTCAGATAACAGTGGTTGGATTTTCGACCTTACCTTGCCGGTGAGGTTTGGCTTCCTCAGAAGCCGGCGTCTTTCGCCAGACGCGAAGATAGTTTTACCATTTGGTTTCATCGAAAGAAACCAAACTAACCGTGAGCAACATCGCTGCCGGACGTTGGGCCATACCATACTCGCCACGCGGGCTGGGATTTCTGGTGTTGAGCGGGACGGCCGAGCCGTCAATTCGGCCGATTCGTGAAGAACTCGGCCGGTTCTTCAAAACACGGGCCTCGATATGGGAGTGTGACGTCAAAGCTGAAGGAATTCGTGAATAATATCATGTAGCCGGAACTTGGATCGGTATTCGAAGGGAGCGATGTGCCCTGAATTTGGTAGAGCCGCTTATCCCTGAAGAAGAGTGACACTGTCGAAGTGCTGCCGTCCTTTCCCTTAAGCGTCAAATACCGGCCACACGTCCCATTCTGGCGTGCCGCCTGGTTAAAGGTCACATTGCTGTTCGCGCGCAGCGCAGTAACTGCCTGATCAATCGCAGTCGCTGCATCGATCTGAGCCTGGGAGAAATCAACGACTGCCGCCTGATACAAACCGGAATCCTGTCGAACCGAATATGTTGTTTTGGTTACCTGCGTTCCGTCGGCAGCGGTATAGGGCATTATTGAGACGGCCGGCTCCGCGGGAAACTGTACCTGAAAGTGGTTGTCTGGAAAGAGGTGCTCCTTCCAAGCCGATTGTGCCGACGCTGAACTTGAAAGCATGGCGGAGCATGTTGCGATAAGAAGGATGGGGCGCATCTTGTCCTCGCCAACCGGCGTGCATGACCGAAAAAGTAGTGAGATTTATACGTCAGGACCTGCGAAATGCACAGGTCCGCTCGATTCGGCCCAGTAGCCGGAATCGAGCTTGAAGCAGCCGCAGCGCGGACAAATTCGCCGCGCCTGTGAATGGATATCCCTCTTCTAATGAGAACATCGCCTTTTAAACTAAAGTCTTTGATTGCGGGCACCAGCAACGCGCGCATGAGGAATGGCTGCGTGACAAGCATCATGGTCGGTGTGCCAAAATTTTAAGGTGCTGACTAATGATTAAGTATCACTGGCTAGCCTCGCTTCAGCATTTGAGGTGGCGCCGCTCATGTTGCGTACAGGCATTTCTCATTTTTCTGGACCGGCCATTTCCTCCGCCCTACTGCTCGCACTGAGCACTTCTGCCGTCGCCCGATCCGACGAATTCCCGATGCGAATCCACTCAGAAATCGAGCGGATTGACGTGCAGCCGGACGGTACCGCGACGTCTCTCCTCCATATGGAACTGCAGATTCTGACCGCACAGGGGGTCAGCGCAGCCGGGCAAATCCCGATCCCCTATCGGGGAGAAATGCAGGACGTTGTTGTCGTCGAGGCATATACCCAGAAGCCGGACGGCCGAAGGATTCCCGTCGATCCAAACGCGATCCTCACACGCCAGATTCCAGACGCCTCCGCGGTTCCGCTGTATCTGGATGTCATGGAGAAACTCATCTTGTTTCCGGATATCGAAGCGGGCGACACGCTGGTCTACACCGCCCGATACCTCGACAAGGCCACTCTCTTTCCCGGTCATTTCGAAAGGGTGTCGGCGTTTTCGCCTGCCTTGCCGGTGGATAGTGCGACCGTGAGGATTTCAGCACCCAGGAGCCTTGGCGTTGTCGTCGAAACCCACGATGTCGAACTCCACAAAGCCGGCGCTGGAACGAATGACGTATACACGCTTCATTACGCGAACGCTCAGCCGGCAGACGATGACGACGCCGCCATTTCTGCGCTGGATCGCATCCCCCGTTACTTTGCATCGAGTTTTACCAGCTACAACGACCTGGCGCAGACCTATGCCGTAATGATTCAATCAAAGATATCCGTCACACCGAAAATCAGGGCGCAGGCGGATAGCATCACATCCGGCATCAGCGACCGGCGCGAACAGGCGCGTGCGATTTATGAATGGGTCAACCAGCATATTCGCTATGTCGGGATCGAATTCGGCGAGGGTTCGGTCCTTCCGCATGACGCGGAAAGCGTCCTGAATAATGCTTTCGGAGATTGCAAAGACCACACGATTCTGTTTGCCGCGTTGCTAAGGGCGAAGGGCATCGACAGCAAACCGGTGCTGATCAATGCGGAAAACGGTTACAGCCTGTCGTCGGTGCCGACAACCGCGCAGCTCGACCACATGATCACCTGGTTGCCGGAATTCGCCATTTACGCCGACACGACCGCCAAAGGGGTTCGGTTTGGTTATCTGACGACGGCCGAATACGGAAAGCCCGTCGTCATTATTGATAAAGCCCAACCGGCATTGCGCGAGACGCCTGTTCTGACGGCCAACGACGGCGAGATCACATATCGCAACAGCGTCAAACTGGATGACAACGGGCGATACAATTCTGAAGGATCAACCACGGCGACCGGAGTTTTCGCGGCGCAACTGCGATCGATCGGACATTCGATCATTGAGCGGGGACCGGACGACAGCGCCGCAATCTTGCTGAAGCGCCGTGGATTCGTGAACGCCACAGGCAAGCTGATCGCACCCGCTCCAGCCGGTTTGTCTCCGAGCTATTCCGTCGAAAGCAAATTCAGCATACCGGGCCCGGTGCGGATTCGGCATATGGAGGAAGGGCTTCGGCTGATGCCGGTTGCCGGCGATTTCCTCATGGGGCCGCTGCGGAATGGCAACCTTAGGGATACCGATGCAACACCCTGTTACGGCGGCCACGTGACAGAGGATCTCAGCCTCGAATTTCCCGCGACCCAATCGCTTGTGCAATTGCCGGACGATGCCGACGTAAAGACCTCCCATCTGCATTACACGTCACGTTGGTCGGTAACTGGACATACGGTTTCCGTGCACCGTGAATTCGTTTCGCATATCGACCAAGCGCTTTGCGCCGGTGATGTGCGGAAGGAAACCGCTGCCGCATTGGCGCGAATCCGCAAGGACGAGATTGCACCGCTTTCCTTCGTGCTGACATCAGACGCCGCCGGCGGCGCCGGCACGCCGCAAAATGCAGCGGGTGACGATTAGCCCCCGCCACTGTTCCTGTGACCTGGCGGGACTTGAAATGAATTCCTGTTTGCGTTCGGTCGTCGTTGGCGCATTTGTCGTTGCGGCGCGTCGTCTGCTGCCGCCGCTCGCAGCCAAGGGCCGAGCGTGGCATGATGCTGTCCATGAAAATCGCCCGAAATGTGGACACGCGGGCTTTGGCTTTTGTGGCTGGCGCAATCTGGCTCCTGTTCAACTGCTGTTCGCCGGCTGCAGCCGCTGAAGCGGTCGATCTGAAACTGGTACTGGCCACGGATGTCTCAGGCAGCATTAACGGTGACGAGCTCTGGCTGGAGCGCACCGGCACGGCGCAAGCGTTTCTCGATCCCGACGTAATCAAGGCCATTCAAAACGGCGCGCTGGGAAGAATTGCGGTTTCAATGCTCGATTTCTCCAGCCCGGGTTTTGGAAAGACTGTCATCGACTGGCGCATTATTCGGGATCGTCCCAGTGCAGCGGCTTTTGCCCGGACTATTCTCACGCTGCCGCGCACTCCCGGAGACCGCACCTCCATCAGCAATGCGCTCGAGCTTGGCGCCGCGCTGATCCGTTCAAGCGACAAAAATATTTTCGCAACCCGCAAAGTGATCGACGTGATGGGAGATGGACCGAACAACATCGGAAAACCCATGGAGCAAACACGTGACCTCGTCACCAAACAAGCCGTTGTCGTCAACGGCCTTCCCGTGATGGATGAACGCGCAAACGGGTACTTTCCCAATCTCGACAGATATTATCAGGCCTGCGTCGCGGGCGGCCGCGGCGCCTTTATCATCGTTGTTCGTAGCTACAGGGATTTCGCGCCGGCAATGCGGCGCAAGCTCATTCTCGAAATTGCGCAAAACGAGATCCCAAAGCGTCAGGCCCTGGAGGATTTCGCACACAAGAATCTGCTGTGGCACATCGCGTCAACCAAGCCCCCGCCGGTGCGGGCTCCCGTTCTGCTCCGCCCGGTGCGCAACGAATTCTCGAATCATTGTGATGTGGCGGATGCCCCTGTCGCCACCGGCGCGCGGTGACAGCGCAAACTGTGACCGAGCGCGAAAATGGAGTCGACTTCAGACGGGGTACATCCAGCGGGCGAGATCGAAATTGTGCCGGAAATAATCAATCGGCGGAGCGGCCGCTGCGTTGTGGAGGATCACCGGCACGTTGATCTCGTGAAATGAACCGTGGCTGCGAAAATCCGCAGGCAAGACTTCCATCTCGCTATCGAGATCACCGAACACGGTGTCACGGTCTCCGATCACCACGAGATCGCCAATGCGGCTCGCCATCAGCTTTAATTCGTTCGCGGCCTGCGCGCGAGTAAGGACGCGTTCGACACCCGTAAGCTCGCTGAGCAGCGCGCCGACACGCGCCTCGTCTGCGCGGGACCGCAGATGAACCCAGGCGGTCCCTCCCATGCCCTGATGATGGACCAGGTAGCGGTCGCGCTCCGCGGAGATCGCGATTCGGACAGGAGCACCACGGTTTTGCAGCGCCTTCGCCAGATCCCAGCAGCGGGACTTGAAATTCATGCCATGGTCGGCGGTTAAAAGGATGGCCGCGTCGGGAGCCGCTGCCCCGACCTCGCCGATGAGATCATCCAACCGCGCCAGATGTTCCCGGGACTCACGCGCTGCCGGCGGCCACATGTGCATCGGGTAATCGGTCGTGTGAATATAGATGAGGCCGATCTCCGGCCGGTTGCGCAAAATGTCGAGCGCCGCCGCAAAAACCCAGTAATTGATTTCGCGCGAATAGATGTTCGGCGCCGGTCCGAGGCGCGCCTGCCACGAGCCGTCAGGCATCTCGGCAGTCAGCACGATATCGGCACCACGGTTGAGCAGACTTACTGTTTTCTTCTTGGCGCTCAGCAGGGCAGAACGGATGCCGTGCGCCTGCGCCCGCTGGAAAATGGTTGGCGCAGCGACAAGTTTTGCGTCCTCCATATATTCTTCCGTGCCGGTCGTCTCATCGAACCATGAATTGCCGATGACGCCGTGCTCGGATGGCCACGTCCCGCAGCAGATCGAAGCGTTGTTGCAATTCGTGACGGACGGCATCACCCCCTGAGCGCGCACATAAAGGCCCGCCGCTGCCCAAGCCTTCAGTCGCGGGATCGCGCTTTGGTCATAATATTCAATACCCAGCCCGTCGCACATGACGATGACGGCGCGCTGTCCGGATTGAGAACGTGCGATGTTCGGCGCGACGACGGCTGTCGAGGCCGCGACCGTGGCCTGCAAGAATCCGCGCCTTGACAGATCCATGCGCATCTACAGACCCTGACCGCAAAAGTTCGGACGGACGGATAGCTTGCTGCATTGCAGTCTCGTGCGCAATGAATCACCGCCACACGTTGCCAGTTGCACGCTGAAAAATGGGGCCTTCCGAACGCGAAGGCCCCAGAGTGCCGGCCGGGCCAAGGGGGAACCCAAGCCCGCCGGATTTGGTGCCGCGTTTACATCGCCCGCCGTGATGGTGCCCGACGGATTGGCTGCTTGCGCTACCAATTCTTGATCAGGGTGAGGCCAATGACGCGGCCATAATCCGGATCGAGGATGCTGAAACCCGACGGATTGCGAGTCTGCGAATTGGGTCCGTACTCGAACGGGGCATGTTTTCCCATCAGGTTAACCACGGTGAGCTGGAGCGTGATGCGCTTCAGGTAATCATTGGCCGGGGCGTCGCCCGTGTTGTAGCCGAGCGAAAGATCGACCGTATCCCAAGCCGGCTGCACAAAGGAGAAATTGCCGATGGCGCAGGGCAGCGTCCCGCCGCCCAGCGTGCCGCCGGCTGTCGTGCACTGGAAATTCACGTTCGGCGGGGTGCTCGTGCGGAATTCGTAATAGTGGCTCTGGTGATTCCAGAACACTGTCGCGGTGAATGGACCATCGCTCCAGCCGAGGCGGGCCCGGTACTGCATCCTCGGTGCTGTCTCGACACCGACCATGTTGTTGACGCCACCAACCCCGCCGCCATTCACCGTTTGGTTGAATTCGTCGAAGACCGCGCCGCCCGTCAGTTTTTGATTCCATCGGTGCAGATAATAGGTGCCGGTGATTCCAACATTGTAGGCGCCGAGGTCGCCCGCGTCGTAATCGTAACTCGCATTAAAATCGACGCCGGTGACATGAAGGAAGCCGGAATTTGTGGTGGCAGAATCATTGATCCAGAAAACATTGGTCGCCTGCGAGGGAGTGATTCCATCGGTCTGGGCGGGATCGTTGATGGCCGCGAGAACCATCTTTTCAAACGGTGCGCACAGTGCCGGATTGGCGTTGTCCGCCACCGGGCAACCCGTGTCGCTGGGCAATATCATCGTGAAGCGCTGGTTTGGATCGTTGAAGCCGCCCTGGCCTGAGGCGCCATTCTGTGGTGCCAGCAAGCCATTGATTTTGACACTGTACCAGGTGGCCTGCAGATCGAGGCCTCTCAGGAAATCGAACTGCGGCGCGAGTTCGAAGCCGATACTGTAATTGATCGACTTTTCCGGACTCAGCGCGATGCCCCCTTCGCGCACCTGTGTCTGGCCCTGGAAGTTCTGGAAGATGCGGAGCGCCGGCTCCGGTCCACCACCCCAGCCGAAGCCGCCGGGGGAGCTGCCGCAGGCAAGGCCCGCCTGATGTAGAGCGTCTGCGGCGCTACCGGCCGATGCGGCGCTACATGAAATGGTGGCGAAATTGCCCGATTGTCCAATGAAATTGAGCGAAGCATCGACCGGACTGAGAATATTCGAGTACTCGCCCAAATTCGCGAAGCGGAAGGAAGTCCCCCAACTTCCGCGCACTGTCGCGCCCACCACATCATCGATCCCCCAGGTGAACGCGATTTTCGGGTTGCGCGTGATGCCCGTCAGAGATTGATTGCCGCCGTAATTGTCGTAGCGCCACGATCCTTCCAGATCGAGCCTGCGCACCAGGGGAATGTTCAGGTTGTCGCCGAAAATCGGAACGTCCACCTGCGAAAAGAATGCCCAGACGTGATAGGGCGACGCATCCACTCTGATGGCCTGATTGAGGGGCAGGTTTCCCGTAGCGAGCGTATTGTTGTTGCCGTCGAACCCCTTTACGTCATCGGATTCATAAGTGCCGCCAACCGCCGCCTTGATCTGCCCGCCCGGCAGGTCGAACACCGGCCCATCGAACTTGGCGCCTTTTTCATCCATTCCCCAGCGGGCACCCTGGGTCCGTGTGTCGCCGATGAAGTTGAGCGTCGTCGGTGAGTTGCAGCGGAACGCCTGCGGGTCGCAAAACAGGTTCAGGAATGGAATTGGTGCGCCGGTGACGGGATCGAGCGCCTGTGCCCCGTTGTTGCCCAGGGCCGCATTCACGCCTGCCGAGTTGATATAATGCCTGATATAGCCGACATCTTCAAAGCTGCGCGAATCATAGATCTGACCGTTCCAGGCGAATGGCAGATCGAGATTGAGCCCGAACTCATAGCGTTCCGAGATTTCCCAGGCCGGAATGGTGGGCGGCACGTCGAACGCAAGGTCGTACGAGACCCGCAGGCCGTTCGGGGCGCCGGACGGGTAGTATGGGTTGATCGTCGGCACTTTCCAGGTGTTGACATAAGTGCCAAGTCCCTGGCCGCCGAAGGATGGTAAACGCTCTTGCGCGCGGCGGTTGGTGTAGAACCCGGTGCCAAAAAACGACACCCCCGGGAACAGCGTCTGATCAATCGTCACAACGAAGGAGTTCTTCTGCTGCGCGCCCTGTTCCCAGCCACCGGTGCCAGACAGTGGATCAACGAAATTGTTCGCCCCGGCATTGCTCAGCAAACTTGCCCAGGTGGGGCCAGCGCTCATCGGTGCGATTGGGCCAACTCCACTTGCCCCCGGTTTGAAATTGCCGCCGGTGCCGCGTGGGATCGAATAACAATTGGTGCAGGTACCGCCGATCAGCGCCGGCGCCTGACTACCAACACCGAGTGAACTGACAACATTCGGCGCCCCCGTCGACACCGTGCCGGGAGTAGATGCGCCGATTGCAACAAACGGGTCCTGAAGACCCCAGGGCAGGAAATTGGTGGTGAATTTGGAATGGATATTTCCTTTGACCGCTTTTTCATCGGTCCATTCATAGGTCAGGGTGAGATCGCCACCGTTCCAGGTGCGCCCAAAAAGTTGAGACGCCTGAAACTGCATGCCGCCTCCGTCGGTCGGAGCCTGCACGTGCAGCAGCGTTACCGCGCCGTCGAACCCGCGTTTCAGGACGACGTTGACCACGCCGGCGATGGCGTCCGAGCCATAGGTCGCCGAGGCGCCGTCGGCGAGGATATCCACGCGATCGAGCGCGAGCGCGGGAATGATCGAGGGGTCTATTGCGCAAAGACCGTCCGCCTGCGGAGGAAAGCGCACGCCATCAACCATCAGCAATGAGCGCGGACCCGTCTGGTCGAGGCCGCGAATATTGACGCGGGTTTCGCGTTCCTGATGGCCCCCGGAGTTCACTGCTGATGGGCCCGGCGCAACGTTTGCAACCGGAACCGTGCGGAAGAGATCGCCGATCGTCACGGCGCCGGTCTGCGCAAAGTCCTGTGTCCCGAGATTGGTCACAGGCACGCCTACGGCGGCCGTGCCGTGAATTAACGACCCGGTGACGAGGACTTGCTCGGGGACCGTCTCAGGCGCGGCTTGCGCCGTCATCATCTGCGCCTGTGCGCCAAGCGCGCTCCCGAGCGTCAGCAACGATGCTGAACCCATCAATGTGGCAAGCCGCGAAGCAGTTGGATTCATTCTTGTCCCCCAATTTTGCGCGCGTATCTGCGCGATTGTGTCGGGGTAGAGTTCTGAGCAGGCCCCCAGAGGAGGGGCGATTTACTCGGCACTTTCCTCGGCGTGAACACGCTAAATGGGTTCGCCGCCAAGTTGTACTGGATTGTCGCAAATTTAACTCAATTGGTACGAGAATTTGCCGGGTGTGTCATTTTTGACGCAATTGGAGTGCACTCTCGCTGTTGCACAACCGCATGTTGAAGCGGAGCCGCTGACGGTTCACAGTTCGGGTTTTGGTAGATGCACGCTACCGGTTGGCCGCGTCACTGACCGACTGGGTTTTGGGCGTAGGGGCGTCCAAGCAGCCCCTGTTGTTTCCACCTGATTCCGCGTTCGGACCAGGTCGTCGCTTCCGTCACGAATCGATCCATCTTTTCCGCTGCGGCCGGAGTCATCAGCCGCGCAGCATCTGCATGCAGTGCACCCAACTCCGGCACGACGCGATCGTAATTTCCGGTGCGCACGCTCTGGAGGATTTCATGTCTTTCTATGGTGATCTGTTTTGCGCCATCAGCACTGAGATAGGCGTCGTCGCCAAACTCATCCCCGCGCTCACCGGCGACGAAATGCGCCCACACCGGCGCCAGTGCGATAACGTCTTTATTCATCAGCACGTCGGCCAATTGCAGCGCCACTGCCGCCTGCTTCTGAAATAATTCGGCGCTGACGCGGGTCTTGGCGCCGGGGTAATAAGCCTGAAAACCGGCGCTGGGCCAATCGCCGGAAATGTGCCAGCCGGGCCAGCCGCCGAGATCGACTAGGTAGCGTGAGAATCCGCCACCAAGCCAGGGTTGCTGTGGTTTGCCATTAACGCCGGGACGCGCCGGCACAGCATTGATCGCGCGCGGCAAATGCTGCCCCTGGATTGCCACCGTCGCTTCCGAAATCGCGAATGGATTCGGCCAACCCCAGATATAGGTGGTCGCCGCCTTACCGGTTGGCCCATAGACATCGCCGTTCTCAGCGAATTGCAATCCTCCGAAATGTTCGAGCGCCAATCCGCCGACGACAGTCTTGAACAGCTCGGGGTGATCCTTTGGAGCGTCGAAGGGGTAACTGGCTTCCGTGCCCGGAACAAAGTGGCGGGATTCAAGATAAACGACAATGCTCTTTGACCGCCGATCCTGCGGGATCGCTGCATAATGACGAAGCAGTGCGAGAATTCCGAACGCGCCATCGTCCTCGACAATGCTCGGCCCATCGACATGCGTCGCCAGCAGGATTGCCTGATCCTTTGGAGTGCCATAATTGCGGCCCGGCAGCGTCGCAACTGTTTCATAGGCGCTTGCATTTTCTTCTTCATGCGCATCGAGACGCAACGTCGCCGTTTTTCCTGCCGCAGCGTCGCGCAGCACTTTCGCTCCGGCGATGCGGTCGAGCATCAGTAACGGCACGTTGAACTGACGCGGCGTCGGATGGATGCGTGTTCCTGCGGCCGCGAGTGGCGAGAGGTCCATCACCGTGACCGCGGCGACGGCTCCAGACGGCATCAGCACATTGGTGATTATGGGGCGGATTTGGCCGAACTGATCGCGGTTGCGAAAGCTGGCTTCGACCGATACCGGCGTCTTATCGAACAGTGCAGCCGGAAAGCCATCCTGGTCAGAGCGGTATTCATAATCTTTGTACGAATCGTTTAGGCCGACATTGCCCCATTGCGGCGAGGGTGGCTGCTCTGCCGGGGCCGGTGCTTTGCACAGGGGCGGATTTCCGCAAAACTCGTCCGTACGCGGCGTTGGCACTCCGGGCGAAATTCGTTGCGGCGTGCCGAGCGTTTCGTAAGGCTGCTGTTTGATGACGACGAGTTTTCCTGCAAGAGCACTCAGCGGCGGCCGCCGATCCACCGGCAGATTCAGGTCGTACAGGATCATGGGCGCAGTCACGCCCTTGGGGCCGGTCGAACCTGATTGCGTGCCATAGCTCGCGACTGCGACGGGTGCGCCATCTGAAATCAGCGACCAGCCCGAATAATCGGGATATTCCGTCGTGTACCAGCGCGTATAGGGATAGGGCAGGTCGGTGATTTTCATGCCGAGCGCTTTCATTTCGCCGTGCATGAATCCCATGAATTTCTTCCAACCCGGCCCGGCGGTATAGGCCGGGCCCCAGGAATCCTTCTGGTCGAGCCAGTTCTGGATGACCTGCACCGGGACAATGCCCGCAGGTGCGGGTTGGCCGTCAGCGGAAGCGAGCGCGGCGATGAACACCGCACCCGCGACTGCGCTGGCAACGCGCAGCGGCATCATTGCACCGGGAATGCTTTCGCCTTGCGCCATTCCGGCGCCGCATCGGCCGAGCGCAAATAATCGATCAGCGATTTTGCCGCAGCGCGGTCTTTCACGCTGGTGGACAGGAACCCCGTGATGTCCACCGGTGTTGCAGCCGCGGGCGGCAATGCGCCAACCACGTCAATACCCGGATTGCGCATGTCGCTGAGATAGGGCCCAAAGGCGATTTCGTCTTGCCCGGCAGCCACGGACCTCTGGACGTCACCGCCGCCCGGCATCCATTTGATCTTGGGCTCGACTTCTTTGGTCATTCCCATTTTGTCGAGTGCCAGCAGCACCGCGCCGCCCACGCTGCCCTGTTTGGGGTCGACCGACGCAATCGACTTTGCATTGCGCAGGGTGGCCTTCACCGCCGCGAGATTCGAAATATCGGGCTTGGGCGCGCCTTTCTTCACCGCAATTGCCAACCGCAGGGTGGCGACCACTGTCTGACTGCCACGGTCCACATTCCCGGTCCGGATCGCCTCGTCAAATGGCGCGAACAGCAGCGTAACGTCTTT
>DASUHP010000092.1:0-2958 GCA_036273455.1 Micropepsaceae bacterium
ACGACATCGAGGCCCTGTTCGGCCAGCCAAACGCCGTTGCGGCCTTCGCCATCAGCGACCGCCAATGCACGGCCGGAGGCCGGCAGCAGTGGCTTGCAGGATTGCAAAAAATAATTTGGACCCTTGCCGAAGGCGTATTCGGGAGTCGCGAAGCGCGCTTCCCAACGCTCGTATTCACTCACGGATTTCTCCAGGGATTGGATTGCTTGTGCTCATGTGGCGCATCTCCTTCGTCATTCCATCCGCACGTTCTTGGAAAAATCGTAGTTGGCCGCGTAATCGCATTCGTAAGTCTGAATGCGCCGCGATCGATCGAAGCCGGGAGCAAAAATTTGTCGCAGAAACGCCAGCTGGAGCGCCCAGGCGGCCTCGGCGGCATCGCGCCGGTAGCGCCCCGGCATAGTGTCGTTCAGCCAGCCGTGCGGCGCGCCGGCAAACACCTTGATGGAAAAGGTCTTGTCATGCCGTTCCAGGCTGTTGCGAAATCGACGAACGTCATCGAGTGAAATGAGGTGATCGGCCTCGCCGAAAATGCCGAGAATCGGACATTCGATGGCCGCCAGCATGTCGTCGAGTGGCTTGATATAGCGGTCATTCGGCTCCCACTCGCGTGCGTTGGCCGCGCCGTACCAAACCAGCGCCGCGGCGATTTTCTTGCACTCAGCGGCGTACACCAAAGGATGCCGGCCGGTCTGGCAGACGCCTTTGACGGCGATTTTTCCAGCATCCACCTGTGGCAGTGCGGCGAGTTCGGCGACGGCGCTGTCGAGATACTCGATCGCCTCGCCGTCCTTGAGTGCGTAGCCGGCGTCGCCGCGATGTAGCGCGTCCTGGTCAGGATGTTTATAGAAAAAATCCGGGGCCAGACAGACGAAGCCGTCGCGCGCGAAGCGCTCAGCCAAATCGCAGGTGTGCTTCACCAGCCCGTACCGTTCGTGCATCAGCACAATGGCCGGAATTTTCTGTCTCCCGCCACCTGTGGGCATCGTGAGAAAAGCCGGCATGCCGCCGGCGCAGCGGACGTTTTTAGTTTCGACGTTGGGCACGATTCCCCCGTTAATTTTAACGCACGAAAGTTCGCGCGCCGCGGCGCACGCAATTGCGCGTCGATTGAGATGTGATGCTAGTGCAGACAAAGTTCCATTGGCAACGCGATCGCCGGATTTAATGCGGCGGAACCGGAATTCCCCGAACTCTTGCCACAATGCGTCACCACCGTCGCGTGCGATTGAGGGAGAGGGTCTCGTCATGAACTTGAGGACACTTGTAGCCGGTGCGCTGGCATCGGTGGTCTTTGGCGTGCTTACGCCATCGCTGACATTCGCCGAAGTGCGCATCACCGGCGATCCGGGGGGCGAAGTCGCCGCCTATGTGCACAAGTACCAGGAAATCCGCGACTCGGGCGAACGCGTTGTCATTGATGGGCCGTGCCTTTCAGCCTGTACCTTGCTCACGGGTATCATTCCCAGGAGTCGGGTCTGTGTGACGAGCCGCGCAATGCTCGGCTTCCACGCTGCGTCCTATCTCGACGACACATCGCGGCGTCTGGTGCCGACGCGGGCTGGCAGTCGCTTGGTGATGCACCTTTACCCACCGGAAATCCGCCATTGGATCGAGCGACACGGCGGGCTCACGCCACACATGATCCAGTTGCGCGGGCGCCAGTTGGCGGCGCTTTATCAAACCTGCCGCTAGGGCCCGTTTGGCGCAGGCCCCGCAATAGACGGGGAGCGTGACCTTCGCGAGTTGTCGATCGTGGGGTTCCGGCCTATCTACGGCCTATGCCCGAGACGGTCACATCGCGCCCGTTGCCGCGGCCCCTATTGGTGGCCGCAGCCCTCGCCGTTGCCGTTCTCGCCGGCACGCTCGTGCTTTGGGAGCATTACGGGGCGACTCTGTTCTTTGAAACGATCCGCGCCGGTTTCGTGGCGTGTTTCGGCTGACGGAAAGCATGCCCATGAACCCGAAGGCCTCTCGTATCGTGCTGCTGCTGGGCGCGTTTCTAGGCGGCCTGGTGTTGTTTCTTGGCGCCATTTTTCTTGTCACGGGTTTTGCTCCGAGCGGAGGTGTTGCCGGCATTGGCGGTCCGTTTCATCTCCTCGATCAGAATGGCAAGCCGTTTTCCGACCAGGACATGAAGGGAAAGCCCTATTTGGTCTTTTTCGGCTACACCCATTGCCCGGACATTTGTCCGACCACCCTGTTCGAAATGTCGCAGCTTTTCCGCAAGCTTGGACCTGACGCCGGTCGGGCGGGGGCGCTGTTCATTACCGTTGACCCTGAGCGCGATACCCAGACGGTGATGGCGTCATATCTGGCTAGCTTCGATCCGCATTTGCGTGGCCTTACCGGAGACCCCGAGGCGATCGAACAGGTGCTCAAGGACTATCGTGTTTATGCCAAAAAGGTGCCGCTTAAGGGCGGCGATTACTCGATGGACCACACCGCTCTTGTCTATCTCATGGACAAGGATGGACATTTTGTCGCGCCATTCAGCATGCAGCGCACCCCTGACGCGGAGGCCGCTGAAATACGCCAATATCTCTAAGGGTTGAGGCGCTTGATCTTCGTCAATGCGGAATATTCCAGCCTGCCATAATGTTTGTTCCCGGCCAGCGGGGGCGACACCCTGGCCGGGCGGCTCGGGACGGAACCAGAATACGGTTCTGTCCTGGGCCGTTTCCGCTTCCTGAGCGCCGCGCGGCCGTCAGAGCTTTCGAGTTGCAGCCGAAATGATCGCAGCCGGTCCGGCGGCGATCTGGACGCTTCGCGGCCTGTCGGGCGGCCTGGGGTCATCGAACCCCTTGGCGAGCCGCGAGCTCTTCGCCAATCCGTGGTCGGTCTTCTCCCAAAGTTGCGGGGCCAACACCAGCTGAAAGACGGCGCGCCAAGCCGCGAGCGACAGCAGAAACCAATATAACGGCGTGAGCAGCAGCACCCACCCGTGTGCCAAAAGTC
>DASUHP010000093.1:0-22809 GCA_036273455.1 Micropepsaceae bacterium
AGGCAATGACCCGTACGATTCGCATTCAGAGCGACAGCAATGCCCATGACCGCCCCTGGCGTGTCGCCGTCGAGCAGGGCTATTTCAACGACGAAGGACTTTCGATCGACTATTACGAAGACAATCCCAGGGGTACCGAGGGACGGGTCGAGAATTTCTCGGAACGCTGGAAGGAAACGCAGCTCTCGCACGGACAGCTGGAGGTCTATCCGGTCTGCGAATGGGGCGCGATTGAACGGGTGCAGCAGCTTGGGCATGGACGCATCATCGGACTCGACTGCACCGCGCGCACCGGCGCTCTCGTCGTCCGCGGCGACTCAAAGATCACCAGCCTCAGCCAGCTTCGCAATGTGCCAATTGCCGTCACCTGGCATGCCGGAACATTCTACGCCGCCATTGAGGCGCTGGAAGCCGCAGGTGTTCCGTATAAGGACATCAAGTTGGTGCACACCAATGACCGGCTGGGCGCGCTGCTCAACGGCGAGACCGAAGCCGCAGCATTGATGGAGCCGCTGGTCAGCCGCGCCTATTCGGCGGGCGCGCGCAGGCTTGCGGATCTCCGCTGGCGCGGCGGCATCGTCGTCGGCGACGATGTCGACGACGCGACGGCCGGGAAGATCATGCGCGCGCTCAACCGCGCAGTCGCCTGGCTCAGGGAAAACGAAGGCCGGTCGCGCGAGCAATTGCTGCGCGATTTGACGCCGGAGCAGCAGAAGACCGGGCTCCTGCCGGAATTGATCGGAGCCCAGCCCTATCAGGCGTCGGAGTTCAACGAGAAAGTCGACTGGATGATGAAGCGCGGGCTTTTGAATCAACCTCCCGCCTACGAGGAAATCGTCCGCAGCAAATAATCCTTCAGTTTTGTACCGGCATCCTGCTCGCGCCGTGCGAAGCAGGATCATTAACCGTTTTTTCAGCGAAGCGACGCCATAACCGTCGAATGCAGCTTCGGCCCACCGTCTTGTTTTATCTCATGCTCACGCGCATGGCCGCCGCCCTGATCCTTGGGCTGATGATGGGCAACTATTTCGCAGGCGCCATCGCCGGGAATTGACGCGGAGGGAATTGCGCTCTGCCGCAATTCCCGCTCCGTTAATCGTCCTGTGGCTACCAGTTCTTCACGATGGTCACGCCAATGACACGCCCCTCAGCCGGCTCGATGACGTCGTAACCGGCGGCGCCACGCGGACCCCCGCCCGCACCATATTCCTGGGAGGGATGCTTACCAGTCAGATTCTGAATCACCAACTGCAGTGTCAGACGCTTCAGGTAATCACTGGCCGGAAGATCGCCGGTGTTGTAGCCGAGCGACAGATCGAATGTGTAAAACGCCGGCAGGAACTGCGTGAAATTGCTGATCGCGCAGGGGAATGTTCCACCGCCGACGGTGCCGCCCGCGGCCACGCATTGGAAGTTCACATTCGCCGGAGTCGCTTCCGTGGCGGCGAAATAATGCGACACGTAATTGGCAAATAAAGTCGCGGTGTACTGTCCGTCGCTCCAGCCGAGCCGCGCCCGCCAACGCATTTTGGGAAGAGTCTCGACGCCGTTCTGCGCGACTCCACCGGCGCCCGACAGGTTCTGATGCAACTGATCGATGATCGGCCCGCCCGTGACCGTCTGGGACCAGCGGTGCAGATAATAGGTGCCGGTGATGCCCGTGTTCCAGGCGCCGAGATCGCCCAAATCGAAATTATAGCTGCCGCCCCAGTCGACACCATTGACGTGAAGGAAACCGGCATTCGTGGTCCCGGAGTCGTTGATCCAATAGACATTGGTCAACTGGCTGGCGGACGACGTGCTTTGGGGATCGGTGAGAGTCCCGAGCACCATGTTTTCGAACGGCGGACACAGCGTCGGGTTGGCATTATCCGCCACCGGGCAGCCGAGATCGCTTGGCAGGATGATATGATAGCGCTGAGTGGGATCGCCGAGAGTCCCGGCATTCAACACGTTTGTGCCGATAGTCCCCTTGATTCTGACGCTGTACCACGTCGCCTGCAGGTCGAGGCCCCTGAGCAGATCGAGTTGCGGCGCGAATTCAAACCCGGCGCTGTAGTTGATTCCCTTTTCCGGCAGCAGGGATAATCCGCCTTCGCGGACCGAGGGCTGGCCGGCAGGATTGGTATAAAGGCGCATCAACGGCGTCGGCGCCCCGCCAAACGCCGTGCCGCCCGGTGCACTGCCGCAGCCAAATCCGGCCGTGAACAGCGCCGCCGCAGCGGAGCCGGCAGTCGGTTGCCCGTTGCTGCCGCACTGGACCAAAGCAGTACCCAAAGTACCGCCGGTGATATTGTAGGACGATACAACGGGGCTGAGGACTTCCGAAAATTCGCCTTCATTGGCGAAGCGGAATGACGTGCCCCAGCTGCCCCGGATGGTCGTGCCGGTCAAATCGTCCACCAGCCAGTTAAACGCCATTTTGGCATTGTTGGTCGTACCGGTGAGGAAAGGATTCCCAAGATAGGTGTCGTGCCGCCACGAAGGTTCGAGATCGAGTCTGCGCACGAATGGCAGGTTGAAGTTGTCGCCAAACACCGGGACGTCGAGCTGGGTAAAGGCAGCCCAGTTTTGAAACGGTTCGATGTCCTCGGTTAACGGAGTGGGCGGATTTCCGGGAGTGCCCTGGTTATTGGAGCTGTAACCGTCAACCCAGTTCAGGTCATAGAGCGCCCCGACCGCTGCCTTGACCTGCCCGGCGGGGACATCGAACAGGGGTCCGTCGAAGGTCCCACCATATTCGTCAATGTGGTATTTGACGCCGACCTCGGTCGTTGCCTGGATGTAGGCGAGCGTGGCAGGCGAATTGCACTGGAATGCTCTCGGGTCGCAAAACACATTCAAATACGGAACGTTCGCGGGCTTGGTCACGCCACCGGCCGTATTGCCCAATGCGACATTCACCCCGGCCGTACTGACGATATGGCGTATGAACTGGTCCTCTTCGATTGTATGTGAGCCGTAGATCTTCCCGCTCCAGGCAAAGGGCAGGTCGAGATTGAAGCCACCCATGAACCGGCCCGACACTTCAAAGGCGGGCACGGACGGTGGAAATTCCGCCGCAAGATCATAGGCGACGTGCAAACCCGCAGGCGCGCCGGCCGGATAATAGGGGTTGGTCGTCGGAACAGTGACGCTGATCAGGGTATTTTGCGGGCCCATGCCGCCAAAGGCAGGGAATTTTTCCTCGACCCGGCGATCGGTGTAATAGCCTTCCGCGAACAGCGAAACATTGGGCAACAGTCTTTGGTCGAACGTCGCGACTAAGGCATTTTTTTGCTGCGGTGCCAACTCCCAACCCATCTTCAGGGGATCGACAAAATTATTCGCCCCCTGATTGGCGGCATTCGCGGTCAGCGTCGCCCAGTTCAATGTCGCGGCACTGCTTCCGACCAGCGGTCCCACACCATTATTCAGCGAAGCATTGAAATTGGCGCCGGTGCCCCTTGGGACGGACCAGCAATTTGTACAGACGATCCCCGGAAGCCCGAGCGCGCCGGGGGCCGGAGCGGTGGGAAAACCGGTGACTGTCGGTGCCCCGGTTGAAATCGTTCCCGGAATCGAGGCCGCGAGCGGGAGAGACTTATCCTGCTCACCCCAGGGCAGATAGTTAAGCGTAAATAATGAGTGGGTCTTTCCCGAGATCGCCTGTTCGTCGGTCCACTCATAGGTCAGCGTGATATCGCCGCCGTCCCATGTTTTGCCCCACATTTGCGACGCCTGATATTGCGTGCCGCCGCCATCCGTCGGCTGGCCGACATGCAGCAGAGTCACCGCACCGTCGAAACCGCGCTTGAGAATGACATTGACGACGCCGGCAATCGCATCGGAGCCGTAGGTTGCCGACGCGCCATCGGCGAGAACGTCCACGCGATCGAGAGCAAGCGCCGGAATGAAAGACGGATCGATGCCGCAAAGCCCGTCGGCCTGGGGCGGATGACGGATGCCATCGATCATCAACAGGGAACGCGGCCCCTGCGCATCTAACCCGCGGATATTGACGCGGAGTTCGCGCTCGTTTTGCGCATTCGAATTCACCGCCGAAGGTCCCGGCGCGACATTGGCTTCCGGAACGGTGCGGAACAGATCGCCGATGGTCGTATTGCCGGTTTCGGTGAAATCCTGCACCCCGAGATTGGTCACCGGCACGCCGACGGCCGCGGTGCCATGAATCAGCGATCCTGTGACCAGGACCTGCTCCGGGATCGTTTCAGGTGTGGCCTGGGCCATCTGGGCCTGCGCAACCATCTGCGCATGCGCCGCCAACACATTGGTCAGTGTCAGAAGCGACACCGAACCCATCAGGGATGTAAAGCGCGTCGTCGCCGAATTCATGTGACCCCCTCCCGTGCCGAAGCAGCACTGTCTGTTTAGTTGTTCGTCGAACTCCCCTTACTGACCAACTGCGACTCTACCGGCATGATTTGCAGTACACGGAATTTATCTCTCTGTCTGAAAACCGGGATCGCGCGGGCAATCAGAACTGTGCGCCTGCGCGGCCTCGCACGACGACCGTGAGCTGTGCGGCCGACGCTGTCGCAGCCGCAGTTCCGTGCGATACCAATTGGACGACCCCCGTCCATGACCGCCCCCTCTTTGTTAACCAATTTGCTCGCTTTCCGGTTGTCCCGCAAGCCACCTGCAATTCCGGTTGCCGCAGCCCCGCTAAGCCTTTTTCCTGTCAGATTGAATTGCCGTTTCACCTCTCCCGTTGAAGGAGCGGGACACAGCGCCCGCGCTTACGAAGTCAGCGCGCCCTGGCGATGCCGGGCGAGAGAAACCTTCTGGTCCAACTTGATAGCACACTGCTCCCACCGATGGCCCCGGCGCCGGCGCCGCCAAACTCGGGCAGGCGCAATCAGTTCTTGATGGCCGGATCGGCGCGGAAATTGTCCGGATTCGACGAACGGGCTTCCAGGGCCTTCAGGTCGAGATCGAACAGAATCGAACCCGCGAACCGCTCCGGAAAAATCGATTGCGTGTCGCCGCCCGGCAGAACCGTTCCTTCGATCTGGTACAGCCTTCCATTGGCGTACATCAGACCGATGCGCCTGAGACTGCCGTCGTTCGCCTGAACCAGCAGCTCGCGGCCGAAATGCGCGATTCTGCCATTGCCGATTCGCTGGCTGTCGTTTTCGAGGACCTTGCCCTGCGTTTCGATAATGGATTCCATTTCTGCAAACAGATTTTCCGGGTCGGCCGGCTGCTTTGAAATGTCGATGACCGTGACCCTGTAGCGGATCTTGTCGAGCTCGCCGGTGTAAGTCACCGTCGGCATCTGCCCGACCACTGCACTCCGGTAATTCCCGCTGCCTTTCACCAGAGAGACCGGAGTTTCGATGACAAATTGCTGGTCCGGAAACACCAGCTGCTGCCAGTCGGCGGCTGCAACCGGGACGGCAAACAGAGCTGCCGCCGCGATCAGCGGCAATCCAATGCGCATGCACCCGCCTCCATATATTTCAGGTTGCACGCATGATAGTATATCAACCAGTTGGGACGCGACAATTCCGACAGGGAGAATGGCAATGAAAGTGACGGCTGCTTTGGCTGCGTGTTGCTCTCTCATGATCGCCATGCCGGCGATGGCACATCATTCCTTCTCGATGTTCGATCGCGACAAGACGCTGACACTGAACGGCACCGTCAAGGAACTGGAATGGACCAATCCCCACGCCTGGCTCTACGTCATGGTGGCGGATGACAGCGGCAAAATCATCGAATATCCCCTCGAAATGCAGTCGACCGGACAGGCCATGAAAAATGGCTGGCGTGCCGACAGCATCAAGCCCGGCGACAAGGTCAGCGTTGTCATGCACCCCCTGAGATCGGGATCGCACGGCGGCCAGCTCCTCTACGTCACGCTCCCGAATGGCCATAAGCTCGCGGTCACCCGCGGAACGGTCGAGGCCCCGGCGGCCGAGTAGCTCGCTGTTACCAAAGCAGAAGGGGGGCCTTGTGGCCGCCCCTCGCCCAACTGCGTTAGCCGAAAATCCGTTTACTGCCGTAAGCCGCCGAATTGGACGCCCATTCCTTCCGGGTCCTTGACCTGGAAGCTGGTCTTGCCGCTGCCGGTATATTTCAACCCACGGCGCTTCAGTTGCTCTTCAAACGCATCCTTCTCGGTATCCCAGTTCATGATCGTGTAGGCGATGTGGTCCACATGTGCGGGTGCGCCTTTCGCCCGGTTGCGCGGGATAAGGATGTTGTTGCCGAACACGAGGCGGCACTGCATTCCGTCGTCCTGCGTCACCTTCATCCCGACGAGATCGACATAGAAATCGCGAACCTTGGCGTAGTCATTGCACTGATATGAGATGTGGTTGACGTACCCGGCCTCGAGCCTGCCCGTCGGCTTGGGCGCATCGGCGGCGCGAGCGCCTGCCGGCAGGGCTGCCGTTGCAGCCGCGATACTGAGGCTTTGGACGAGCTGCCGCCGGCTCATTTTCCCCTGTTCGAAATCCTGCACCAATTTTGCGAAGAGCGTTTCCATGGCCTGTGTCTCCCATCCCATGTCTGTGCCGGGCCCACCTTCCTCCCGTCGGACGACTATACAACCTGCGCTGGCAGCGCGGGGACCTTTCTTGCCGATTCCAGGTTTTGTCCTAAACTACACGCCGTACGCGCATTGAATGACGCAACCCCTGCTCAATGGGACATGCCGTGATGACCATGTGGCGTCGCTTTTCACTTTTGATCGCAACCGCGGCCGCGGCCTGCGCGCTCGGCCAGATGCCCGCATCAGCCGGCGACCCGGATGAAACCGCCTCCATTCCGGATTTTCGCGGCACCTGGACTCATCCCGCCTTTCCCTGGTTCGAGCCTCCCGCCTCCGGCCCCGGGCCGGTGACCAACCTGTCGCGCTGGGCAATACAGCGGCCGTCCGGCCCAACCGGTTCAGCGGCCGAGCCGGTCAGCAAAACCGGCATCAGCGATTACGACCAGCTCGTCGGCGACTACAACAACCCGATCCTCCAGCCCTGGGCCGCCGCCGTGGTGAAGGAATACGGCCAACTGTCGATCGCCGGCATCACCTATGGCAATCCATCCAACCAGTGCTGGCCGTTCGGCGTGCCGTTCATCTTCAAGAACTCCACCATCCAGCTGCTGCAACAGCCGGACAAAATCACCATGCTGTACAGCGGCGATCATGAAGTCCGGCGGGTACGGATGAACGAGACGCATCCGTCACCGCTGAAACCGTCCTGGTACGGAGATTCGATCGGGCATTACGAGGGCGATACGCTGGTCATCGACACCGTCGGGGTGAAGGTCGACCGCCCCTATGGCATGCTCGACCTGTTCGGCACGCCCTACACCAATAGCCTGCACATCGTCGAACGCTACTCATTGCGCGATTACGACCAGGTGAAAGACGCGCTCGAGCGCAACAAGAAAGAGAACTGGCTGTTCAACGGCGATCCGTTCAGCAATCACCGCGGCAGATTCCTCCAGGTGGCGCTCACGATCGAAGATGCCGGCGTGTTCACCACGCCCTGGACCTCGACCATGACCTATGTGCCGGCGCCCGAACCGCTCCAGGAGGGCGTTTGCGCCGAAAATCCGCACGAATATTACAACAACCGCGACACCGACCTGCCCAAAGCCACCACCCCGGATTTCTGAGTCGCGGTCACGAGTGGTTATCAACCCTCCCCTTGGGGGAGGGTCGAAATCGCTTCGGCGATTTCGGGGAGGGGACCGGCCACATCTCTCTGCGGCAATACGCAGCCGCTCGCTTCCACCTGGTGCCAAATCCACTCAAGGGCCACGTCCCGCTTCGACGAAAGCTCGCAATTGGCAATTCGCAGAACACAAAATCCCTCGGATTCGAGCCATCGCGTGCGAGATTCGTCATAAAGCCGACGGGATTCTTCATTATGTTGTCCGCCGTCCAGTTCGATGACCAATTTGGCAGCGGGACAGTAAAAATCGACAATATACGGGCCAATTGGCTGCTGACGGCGAAAGCGCAATCCGCCGATCTGTTTACGTCGCAAATATGACCAGAGAGTATGTTCGGCCTCGGTCATGTCGGAACGAAGCGCCCGCGCGAACTTGCGCTTCAAGCGCTTGCGACGTGGGTTCTTCTGGGCACGAGACTCGATATCCATCGCCAGTGGCCGGTCCCCTCCCCGAAAAATGCCTTGCATTTTTCGACCCTCCCCCAAAGGGAGGGTTGATGATTCTAACTCACTGCACCGGGCGCGGAAAGCGTGACGGACCAAACAGCCGGTCGAAAAGCAGAGGATCATCATCCAGCGGCCCACGCCGGAACACGCGCCCCGCCGCACTGCCCATGAACCGCAGCGACTGTTCAAATCGCACCATCTCACCCGACAGCGCATCCTCATTGGTGGCCGGAACCGTGCCTTCGACTTCGTAGAGCCGGTTGTTGGCGAGAAACATCCCACCCACCGAATGATTCCCGGTGCGGCCCACCATAGTGAGATAGACACCCATGGTCCCCTGCACCCGCGCCTGTGTCACGAACTTCACTTGCGCCCGCCGCTCAACATCGGCGACGACTTCGGCGAATATCCGCCGCCGGTCGTAATGCACGCGCGCCAGATCGAGCACCGCGACCTGAAACAAGTCACGGTCATGGCGCACGGTGTACAGCGTCTCGGGAGCGGTGATGCCTTCGACGGTTTGGACCGGCAGATTTTGGATCGACGGTACGCCCGGAAATGAAATCGCAAATTGCTGTCCCGGATAAGCATATTCCTGCCACGATGATTGCGCCGCCGCCGCCGTTGAAATCAGCGCACAGGCGATACACAGGACAGCGACGCGCATCCGGTCTCACACTCGACAGAAGGGTTAATTATAGCGCAGCCGCACGCACGCCACCAACTGCCCCCGCGCTCCGGCACTGTTACAGTTTGACCTTGGCTGAATTTTCGTAGGCGTCAACCACCGCGACCAGATCGTCCATTTCCCACAGCTTTGAACTGATGCCAGCCGCCATTGCCGGAGCCATCTTCACGGCGGAATTGATCCGCACGAAGTTGTACCAGACGGTGTAGAGGGCAACCATGTGGATATGGTTCTCGACCTTCTTGCTGTGAGCCGCCGTCAAACGCGCAAACCGCTTCATGTGCTGGCGCATCGACTGGTTGTGCTTTTCGACGTGGCTGGTTGAAACCATCGTAATATCCGGATTGCCCATCACCCGGCGCTTCTTTGCGCCCGTGCAGACGCCGGGGCTGTACTTGCGTTCCGGGCCATTCTGGCCCGGAGTTTCGCTGTAGAGCTTCACCAGCATCGCGTAATCGACATCAATGCCGAAAGCATCATCGACCGCGTTCAGATAAGCCTTGTGGCCGTCCGTCGTAAGTTGAACGCGCGTGGCGAGCCGTGACGCCACGTCCTGCATGAATTCGTAGGCGCACTCGGCTTCGCGGCTGCCGATCAGATAGGACACGATCAGCTTGGAGTCGCGGTCCAATGCGGTCCACGTCCAGCACGAGCCCGCCGTTCCGGCGACCTTCATTTCCGGCTTTGCGTTGCGATCTTTCGCGAAAACGAAACTCCAAATCTCGTCACACTGAATTTGCTGTGCACGGACGTTCCGAACCGTCGCGTCGTGGAACTCTGCGCAAGCCTTACCGGCGGTTTCCAGATACCGGAGCACCGTGACTGGCGACACATCGGCCAGCCGCGCAATCCCGCGAATGGAGTTCCCTTCAACCATCAGGTGAAGGATTTGGCGGCGTTTTTCGTGCGGCAGCTTGTTCATGCCCATAACATAGTGGACATTATGCTTAGCGTCAAGCATTTTTGTTCACATGGGATGGGATTCCATCCGCATGGCACCTATGTTACAAAGGTGCGGGCGCGCCGGGGCTTGAACCCGGGACCTGGGGGATACGAATCCCCCGCTCTATCCGACTGAGCTACGCGCCCGCAGGGAAACGGGTTTCGACCCTCCGACCAAGGCGGGATGGCAGTCCCGCTCTTGGTCGGCCCGTTCTCGGGTCCACCCCCTGAACGGCTTTGGGGTGAAGCCTATCTTCTCATTTTCCCAATCCTCCGTTCTCAGAGGGCTGAGGAGCCGCATCAGCAGTATCGGGCTCCTCAGTCTTGTCGCCATTCGTCGGCTTCTTCGCTGGCGTGGCGCGCCGATTTTTGGCGCCATACCATTCGACCAAGCCAAACAGATCAGAGTTGGGCAGCTTCACGAACGAAACACTGTTCTTGCCGAGCGAAATCCGGATGCTGTTCTTCTGTTGCTCCGTACCCGACGTATCAAAGTCAAACGAACCCTGCGTCAAAGCATCATGCAGATGGTCAACCGATGCAGGATTTGCCTCATTTCCGGCGGCTTCGTATCGAGCCAACAGAATCAAGCGCACGGCGGTGGCGAGAGGCTTTTGGAAGAATACGCCGGGGCGCCACTGCTTCTCCGCCTTTGGTGCGCCGAGAGAAATGGGAGAGCATGAGAGCGGCGTTCCCGTGTCAAAACGCGCTGATTTGCCCTCCAGCATATCAGCCTGATTTACGAACATCTGGAGATTGCGGATTTCGGCGGAAAGCTCGTCGATCCGGCTCAATGCTTTCAAAACGAGTGCTGACTCGTCGGCCATGGCAGTGGCCTCCCTAAGTGACGAAGCACCTTAGGCGAAACCGCAGAAAAACACAAGATTTTAGACGATTTGTTGGGGCGCACCCAACATGTAGAGCTAAGTAATTGATAAGTAAAGACGATCTAACTGGTGTGCACGCTAGCAGAGAACAAAACGCGTGCACATTAGTAGGGTCATTGTTTGTTCCACCGTTTTGCGGCGGCTTTCTTCGCTATTTCCCCGCGGGCTTTTTTGCTTAAGGCCGATGCCCGTGCTTTGCCGCCCTTCCTTCCCAATTCTGCGGCGGCTGCGCTGGCTGGTGTTGCAGTTTGAGTTTCCTCAATCTGTCCAGTTGCAATTCGCATGACGTGAACCGCGTTGCCGATCACGTCGGCGGGTCGTTTTGCACCTGTTGGGCTCTTGGGCATTGGGACTATTCTCTCATGGTTTTCAGCATCGCGGGAGGGTGCCGTGCGAACATTCTGCGCAATTTGCTTTGCTTGCCTTTGCTCGGCCGGCGCATGGGCAGATGAAAAATCGGACGCTGAGAGCGCCTATATGCTTTGCGCGCGGCATATGGCTGTTCGATTCGAACCATCCGGTGAGTCGGCGGAAGCTGTCGCAAGCGCAGCGGTATGGGCATGCCTAAATGAGGGCGTCCCAATCTTTAATATCCTTCTTCGGGACCAGAAGAGCATAACCACTCCAGCAGACATGCAGGCGTCCGCGAAATTTGCTGCCTTGGGGCAAGTTGTCGCCGTCAGGCTATGCAAAAAAACCGGCGATTGCGAGTACGCGAAGGTCCCGTAGCATTTCAAACTGTAACAGTGCCCGCGCTCCGCATCCGTGCTAACCTGAACCAGCACCGGAAACGGAGATCCTGTATGTCCCTGTTGTCGCGTTGCCTGATTTCAGCCGCTGCCGCCGGCATCCTCACAAGCGCGAATGCCGCCTCATCCGACGTCCCGCAATTCGCGCCCAATCCCGCGGTTGGCTGGATCGCGCTTTACAATGAATTCCAGGCTCCGCCATCGGGCGCGGGCCCCGTGCGCCAGGACCCCGCTCATCCGCGCGTCACGAATGACGATTTCCGCCGCACCGGCCAGCAGCCGACACCCGCACTCGCCGACCTCAACAGTCCGATCCTGCAACCCTGGGCGCGCGAACAACTGCGCAAGCGCAATGAACTCGCGCGCACCGGCGGCGCCCTGGGACGCGGCGCAAGCTGCCTGCCGGTCGGGGTTCCGCAATTCGACCTGCATGTCATTCACCCGATATTCTTCATCCAGTCACCGAGCGAAGTGCTGATGGTATGGCAGGGCGATCACGACATCCGTCATATTTATCTCACCGGCAAACATTCGCCGGCAGTAAAGCCGTCATGGTCGGGCGAATCGATCGGCCATTACGAAGGCGACACGCTGGTTGTCGACACCATCGGCGTCACCACTGACGCGCCGGTCGACAGCTACGCTACGCCGCACACGGACAAATTGCATGTCGTCGAGCGCTTCCGGATGATGGATGGCGGCAGCCGAATGGAGGTGCGCATCCATGTCGAAGACCCCGGCGCCTTCACCATGCCGTGGGACGCGATCGAGCGCTATCGCCGGGTCGAACCCGGACGCGCCGAAAACAATGTGCCGTTCAGCGCGGTCTCCTCATCAACTGTCGCCGGTCCCCTGATCGAGGCAAGCTGCGCGGAGAATCCGTTCTCCTATTTCTCCGGCCAAAGCGCCTCCATCCCCCATTCCGACAAACCCGAATTCTGAAATTCCACGCAGAGTCGCGGAACGCTCCTCGTTCAGCCGATATGCACGCCCAGCAGCCCCAGCAGAATCACCGTCGACAGCGCGCCGCCGAGTGCCATTGCCGCACGCGGCGCAATATCCGCCTTGTGCGGGCTCCATGCATGTTCGCGCAACACCATGCGCAGCCCACACCCCGCATGGGTCAGGATCGCCACCGGCCCAAACCAGTAATGGCCGATCAGCCGTAAGTTGGCGAGGCTCGCCAGCATGCTGTGGTCATGATTGGTCAGCCAGTTCCAGTCGGTGTTGGTACCGGCGTAACGCGCGCCAAACACGGCAATCAGATGCGACAGCAAAAACATGCCGACATACACGCCGGTCAGGGTCTGCAGATTGCCAAAGAAATCGCCCGCCGTCCGCAAGCGCCGCTGCAGCAACGTCACGCCGCTCGCAACCTGGAACAGGATCAGCAACAGCAGCAGCGGCTGGACGATGCCGTTCCTGTATTCAAGCCGTGCGGTCTTCATGAATTCGAGATGTGCCATCCCGCTGAAAATGCCGGCCGTGTGGTTGGTCAGATGCGGCGCAACGAACAATGCGAGAATGGCGCTGGCCGAAATGCCATGCGCAATCCCCAGCCGGCGATAGCCGCTCGCGCCGATGCGCGTCACCCGCAGCGGCATTCCACCCGGTGTCAACGCCAGCAGCGCCAGCACCGCCCAGAACACCGGCCAGCCGATGCTGACAATCGCTGGAAGATGCAGCACGCCCGCTAAATTGCCGAAGGCGACCAACAGCGACGGAGTCGCGAAAGCGGTATGCGCCACACAGCGGGCGCGGAAGTCCGCGCTGTCCGCGCCATTCGACTTCTGCACCGTACGGAAGCTGATGGCCATCACGGCAAATGCGAGCACCAGCGATCCGGCCACCCCGCCCCACAATGCCCATCCATCCGGCGAGGCCGATGCATGCGCGGCGATCAATATCTGCGACAGCGCCTGGGAGAATGACGGATAAAGCCCAGCGGCAAGCGCGGGCGCAATCCTCCACCAGATCCGCGCGACGCTCGGCGCACCAATCCCTACGTCAGCTGCTTCGACCCGGCTCTGCATCGACTAACCCTCCCGCCTCATCCGAAACACTGTAGCGCCGGAATTTGCGTATTCCCAGCGGACCTGATGCCAGTACCGAAACGGCCGGTCGACGCGGATTCAGATCGCTTGTGACTGCACATAGGCAGCTGCGGCCCTGGCCAGGCGTTTATCCCGGGTGAGCAATGGGGCCTGCAGCGACTCTGCCAGCGCGACGTACACGGCATCATACGCGGTAAAGCTTGCTCTTAACGCCCAAACTCGCCCGAGCAATGGCACGTGTGAATGCCGGATGAGCCGGAAGTTCTGGAGACTCCCGATGGAAATCTGCGCATGCTCGGACTGCATAATGCCAAGCTGCACAAATCGGCGGATAACATGTGCACATTCGACATCGACCAAATGGGGCGCGTGCAGCCCATCACGATTGCGCATCAGAAAATCTTCGACCGTTTCGGCAGCAGGAGAGCGGGTCAGAAGTTCGACCAGTGCCGAAGCATCGACGACAATCATTTCCGGTCGCGCTCGGAGCGGATAATCTCCGCTGCGGTCGGGCGGGGATGGACTGGCGGAAGCTGACGCAGCCGCTGCAGCATCTCTTCCATGCTTGGTAGTGCCGCGATGCGCTCAATCTCGACCCTCAGGTAATCCGACAGCGACATACCAGCCTGGGCGGCCCTCGCCTTCAGTTTCCGGTGCAGGGACTCCGGGACATTTCGAATCTGGATCATGGTCATGTGCAAAACATGATCGCATGTGCTGCACATGTCAAGTGTCCCAAAGAAAACGCGGTTGCCGGAGCAACCGCGTTTTCGCGCTCACAGTCTAAACGGCGTTAGCCACGGCGGTGTCCGCCACCGCCGAAGTGGCCGCCCATCGCCATATGACCACCCTCGAAGCGGCCGCCACGGAAGCCGCCATGCTCGAAGCGTTCATGGCCGCCCCAACCCCAGCCGCCGCCAATGCCGATACCGAAATACGGCGCGACCACGGGCGGCGCGACGTAAGCCGGATACGCGGTGCAATACGGATATGAGTACAGATAATTACCGTACGCATCATAGCAGGAATAGGCCGGAGCAACCGGCGCCGCATACGGATACGCTGGTCCCACGCCAATTCCGAAGCTCACTTGCGCCGCGGCAGGAGCAGTCGCGGCGACGGCTGCGCCACAAGCCATGGCGGCGCCGATAGCCAGTTTTGCGATCGTTCTCATGACACCTTTCCTTCCGAATTGGCGCTTTCACAAGCGCCCAATTACGCACACCTTGAATATAGGATTCGCGCGAATAGGCTCCATAAACGGACGGTTCATCACGCGTTCATTTCGCAAAAAAGCCCGCATTTCCGCGCTTTCCAGCGCAAGGCCGCGGGCATTTAATTTTTCTGACAAATCCGGGAACAGCTCAGAAGCCGGGAAAAAATGACGACAGCAGAAACAGGGCGGTGCCGATCAGCGCACCGATCACGGTGCCGTTAATCCGTACAAATTGCAGTTCGCGGCCGACTTCCAGCTCAACCAGATCGGAGACGGTTTTCGCGTCCCATCCGGCGACCACATCGGCGATGAAATCGCTGATCTGGTCGCGCCAGGGTGCGATGTAATCGACAATCAGCCGCTCCAGTGCGGCATTGACGTAATCCTGCAACTGCCGGTTCTCCTTCAGCAGTTCACCGGCCGTGCGAATGATCCGTGCCGTGACTATCGCCGACTGCGGCTGCGGGCGCACGAGATCTGCCGCGATCTCACGCTTGAGCTCGCCCCACACACCGGCCAGCACCTGATGCAGCGCCGGATTGCCGGCAATGGCCATCCGCGCCTCTTCCAGCAGCTGCGCGCAATTTTCCGACGATCCGAATTCCTCGAGCAGGCGCCGGATCCAGCCATCCAGCTCCGCCCGTTCCGCCGAATTGGGGTTGCGGATTTCTTCGAGCCAGCCATGCACGCCGCGGACAATCGCCTTGCCGATCTTGCGATCGAAATACAACGGGAAAAACCGCCCGGTCTGCCCACCCACTTTTTCGATAATGGTGTCCTGCATTCCGTCCAGCGCCGGTTCGGCCAGCCGGCTGAGTGCGTCCACCACTTCCATATGACGCCCGCTTTCCACGAGCCGTGTGACCGCCGCATTCGCCAGCGGCGCAACATCCAGCCGCCGCATCCCCTCGCGCGCCAGATCGGCAAAGAAACGCAGCACCGCCTCGTCATCGGCGGATTTCAGTACCACCGGCAGCAGTGCTACCACGCGCCCGGAAATGAACTCGCCGGCGGATTCGCTCGCCAGCCAGGACGCGAGCTGGAGCGCGCGGTTGTGCGCCCGCAACCGCTGCAGCACCAGTTCGGGATCGAGAAACCGGTCGCGCACAAAACTGCCCAGCGCACGGCCGATGCGGTCCTTCTGGGTTCGCACCAGCGCAGTGTGCGGTATTGGCAGCCCGAGCGGACGGCGAAACAGCGCAGTAACGGCGAACCAGTCGGCAAAACCGCCGACCAATGCCGCCTCCGCCGCCGACGTGACCAGCCGCACGCCAAATGCGCGCGGCAGAAACTGCATCGCGATGAAAATGATCATTGCAACCAGCAGCAGACCGGTGGCTAACCGCCGCTGGCGCAACAGTGCGCGGCGCTTCTCAAGCCCTGCAAAATCAGAGGAAATCATGGCCGAAAATAAATCCTCATGACGGTGAACCTTGGCTGCCTTTGTGAGTTTCAAACTTTTGCTTCGGACCAGTGGAGGGAGATTTCCGCATGCTCGACGACCTGTTGAAAACCGGAAATATCGTGACGACTCTGGCCCTCGGCCTCGGTGCCGCGGTTTTGGCCCCGGTTTTGGTTCCGGCTCTCCGTCCGGTGGCGAAATCGGTGATCAAAGCGGGCATGAAGGCCTATGACGAAGCCGTGGTGGCGTTCGCCGAGCTAAACGAAACTGCCGGCGATATCTTTGCCGAAGCGCGGTCCGAAATGGTGGCGGAAAACAACGGCACAGCCCAATCGCGCCCGCGCGGCCGCCGCCGTGCCTCCAGTCATGCGTCCTGAATAACCGGCAAACCATCCCGTCACAAATATCACGACATCACGCCATGAACCGGGGGGATGATTTTTCTGCTTCGCTGAGCGAAGCGGGTTCGGATTTGCCTGCGTCGCAGATGTCAATGGTGGCGCACAATAACCCGGCGCCGCGCCGGGTGCAGAAAATCCCGATCGAGATCATGCATGCGACCCAGACGCGCCTCCGTCTGCGCGCAGCCGGTCTGCCATGCGCAGATAGCACGAAAGTACGTGCCGCACTGATGGGACTGACCGGTATTCGCTCGGTTGCCATCAACCCGCTGACCTCGAGCGTCATTGTCCATTTCAGCCGGCCCGCGGATTCGCGTCGCATCATATCGACTCTGAACGCCGCGTTGCGGGGCAAAGCCGTCGTGGCGCCCAAGTCCGAACAGTTGCCCGCCTGGCACCTGATCACGGCGGGCGCCGCGGCAAAACGCCTGGCGACTTCAGGCGAGCGCGGATTGTTGCCGTCGGCCGCCCGTCAGCGGCTGCAGAAATACGGGCCAAATCTGATTCCAAAACCGCAACGCCGCTCGGATTTCGACATCCTGACCTCGCAGTTCAACAGCTTGCCGGTCGCGCTCCTGACCGGGGCCGGTTCGCTGTCGATCGCAACCGGAGCTCTGCTTGAAGCCGGTGCGATATTCGCCGTCATCGCGGCCAATGGCGCGATCGGATTCCTCACCGAGCGGCAGGCTGAGCGCAGCATCGCCAATCTCGGCATCGGTGGGCCACGCACGTGCCGCGTTGTCCGCGGCGGCCTTGGCCGCGAAGTGGACGTCGAGACGCTGGTTCCGGGCGACATTCTCGAACTGCACGGGGGCATGGCGATTCCCGCCGATGGCCGGCTGATTTCGTCACAGGCCTTGACCGTCAGCGAGGCAGCGCTGACCGGAGAAAGCGTGCCGGTGCACAAATCGGCATCGGCCGAAGTCGCGGCGGGTGCGTCGCTGGCAGATCGCACCAACATGATCTATCGCGGCACCATCGTCACCGGCGGCACCGGTCGCGCGATCGTCACCGCCACCGGTGCGAAAACCGAAATCGGTGCCATCCAAAATCTCGTCGGCGCCACTGCAACGCCGCAAACGCCGATGCAGCGCGAACTCGCGCAGCTCGGCGGCCAGCTTGGCTGGCTGACGCTGGGTGCAACCGGTGTCATGGGGGGCCTCGGCATCCTGCGGCGCTCAGGAGTTCTCGCCACGGCCCGCTCGTCACTCGCGCTGGCCGTCGCCGCCGTGCCGGAAGGCCTGCCGATGGTGGCGACCACGACGCTCGCCTTTGGCGCCGAAGCGCTGCGCCGCCGCGGCGTGCTGGTGCGCCAGATGAATGCCATCGAAGCCCTGGCTTCCGGCCAGGTGATCTGTTTCGACAAGACCGGAACATTGACGCTCAACCGGATGTCGCTGTGCGAGATCGCGGCGGGCGATACAGTGTGGCGCCTCGCCGGCGACAGTCTCGCGGATGGCACACCGGATGCCGCGCGCCGGGATGCGCGATTCGCCGCGCTGCTGCGCGTGGCCTGCCTCAACAACGATGCCGGCATTGAAGAGCGCAACGCGCTGCGATTTGCCGGCTCGGGCACCGAAACAGCGCTCGTCCGCGCCGCGATGTCGCTTGGCATGGACGCGAGGCAGTTGCGCGCGGAATGGCCGCGGCTGTCCACCGTCAACCGCACCGAGCAGAATCGCTACATGGCGACCATCCACAGCTCCGGACTGGAACTGCTGGTCGCAGTGAAAGGCAGCCCGCCCGACGTGGTCGCGCTATGTACGGATGAAATGCTGCCCGATGGCAGCCTCCGTGCGCTGACGGACAGGGCCCGCAGGGAAATCGAAGCCCACAATTTGCGCATGGCAGCCGGGGGCCTGCGCGTGCTCGGTGTGGCACAGAAGACCGCGAAGAAGAACGGCCACAGCGCGGAGATCTCCAACCTGGTCTGGCTCGGCTGCTTCGGGCTTTCCGACGAATTGCGCCCGGGTGTGGCAAAGCTGATGCAACGCCTTCACGGGGCGGGCGTGCGGACGGTCCTGCTGACCGGAGACCAGCGCGCGACCGCCATCGCGGTGGCGCGTCAGACGCGCATGAATGGCGCGGGCGACATCAGGGCGCTCGATGGCGCCGACCTCGCGCGTATGCCCGAGGCCGAAATTGCCACAGCCGTCGCCGGCATCGATGCCTTCAGCCGCGTCAGCCCGACGCAGAAGCTGCATGTCATCCGCGGATTGCAGCGCGCCGGCCTCTCGGTGATCATGATCGGCGACGGCGTCAATGACGCCCCGGCTTTGCGGGCGGCCAATGTCGGCCTCGGGATTGGCCGCGAAAGCACCAATGCCGCGCGTGACATTGCCCAGGCATTTATTGCCACCGACGAACTGGAAGGCCTGATCAACGCCATCGAGCAGGGCCGCACGACTTACGCCAATATCCGCAAGGCCATTCGCTATTTGCTCGGCACCAACCTGTCCGAAGTCCTTTTGATGCTGGGCGGCGCATTGGCCGGCGGCGGAGCCGCACTGACGCCAATGCAATTGCTGTGGATCAATCTGATCACGGATGTTCTGCCGGGCATTGCGCTGGCGCTGGAACCGCCCGAACCGGGCGTGATGGAGCGCGCGCCATCGCAAAGCGGATCGATTTTCGGTACCCGCGATCTGAAGCAGCTGCTCGGCGAAGGCGCGGTTCTTGCGGCAGGACCGATGCTCGCCGGATTATATGGCGCCGCGCGTTTCGGCGCCGGCTCCGCGCAAAGCCGCACAATGGCTTTTGGCAGCCTCGTCACCGCCCAACTGCTGCACGCCATCAGTTGCCGTTCGTCGCAGCAGGGCGTGTTCGGACCGGGCAAATTGCCGAATAATCCCTGGCTCAATCGCACTCTGCTTGCGTCAGGCCTGGCTCAGGCCGGAGCGATGTTGATTCCGGGCTTACGGAAACTGATGGGGATCGCGCCACTCGATCCTGCCAGCGCACTGCTGACCGCCGCGGCGGGCATCGCGCCCTTTGTGATTCGGGAATTGGGAAAGCTGAAAGCTGCGTCCGATATCAGGCCGGCGCCCCCGGCCAGTGCGACCTTGCCGCACTGGCGGAATGCAAAAGTCAGCGCGCAAAGCGCGCGCGGCGCCGCCAGGCAGGTGCAATTTCCCGCGCTGCTGCCTGAATCAGATTCCTGGCCAGCAATTCCAGAACATGCGCCAGGGCCCGGCCAAACATCACGGCCACAGCCAGCTGCACCAGCGTCGCGACCACCTCGCCATTCCGTTCACGAGCCACCGGCACGGAGTCGAAATAGTCGTGTTCCTCCAGCGGTGCCGGCACGGATGACCCGGCGGCCACGGCGGCCAGCGCCTCAGTGATCGTCTCAAGCCGGAATTTCTCGTCGTGGCGAATGGTTATCGATTGCGCTTGGCGGTTGGTACTGACGCCGGTCACGCCGGGCAGTCCGGCGAGTTGACGGGCCGCCTCGACAAAAAACAAAGCATCGCCGCGACGGGGGACCCTGAGCCGGATGCGTCCCGGCGTGAGATGCGCAATCTCCGCATCGTGCAGAAAATGCATCATGTGCTGAACTCCGGACTTTATTTATTACTGCGCCGTGATTTCCGCCGCACCGGCCGGCAGCTGCTTCGGGCGCCGATTCGGGCTGCCCCGGAAGTCATGAACTTCGCGCGTTACAGCTATACGACAATCCCATTCCGGCTCAATTCATAAACCCGTTAGCTCATTTCACTGCCCCTTGCAGGTGCCAAAACCCGCCTCCCCCTTGCGGCGAGGCACGCGAATTTCCACTTCGGAAATTCGCGGGTGGGGGTGCTGCCGGTGAGTCCCCCACCCGACAAAGCTGCGCCCTGGCCCCTGCTCTCAAGTATCAATTCGGCAGGGACGCCACATAAGCCGCGAGCGCAACCATATCCGCTTCACTGAAATTCGCCGTCTCGGCCTGCATTGGGGTCGAGGCATTGCCCGCCCGCGCTCCCGTCTTGAAGCTGTAAAGCTGACGGAAAATATAGGTTGGCGAGCGCCCGGCAATGGACGGCACGTCGGCCACGCCGGTCAGATCGGTGCCGTGGCAGGTTTCGCAGGCGCGCCCACCCCCGGTGGCAATCGCGCGGCCTCTCGCGATAGAGCCGGGCGGCACATAGGCAATCGTGCCGCTATGCGGGTCACGCAGCTCCTGGCGCTTCTGATCCTGCGGCAGCTCAATGATGCGATTGCCGATCGCCTCCGTCCCGCCGCCGGGCACCGCGACGCGCATATAGCCATTCGTGACGTACGACTTGGGCACCATGGCGGCTTCGACGACTTTCACCCAGCCGCGTTGCGCTTTCAGATTGGCAAACCATTGGCTTGCCGCCTTGGCGTCGGCATAGGACAGCCCTTGCGCGATTGTCACCATGTACTGCGTCGCGTTCATCACCGGCTTGCCATTCACCACAATGGCGTTTTTGCGCGCGCCGCTTTTGAAATCATTGAGCTGGCGCAGCAGATAGACCTGCTTCAGCCCCGCGAGACTCGCCGATTCGGGATGGCCCATTCCGGACGCCAGATGGCAGGACGCGCAGGCGAGCACGTTTCCGGCCGCGCCATGCGCAACCACATTGGGCATCGGGGGATGTTCGTTCGGAAACCAGTCGGGCGGATTTTTCAGATCGTCGATTTGCGCCATGGTGTATGTGCGCTTGCTGCCGGGCAACTGTTTGGGCGTGCTGTCAGGTGCGCCGGCGGGCTGATTCGGATCGGGTGCAAAAAAAGCCCAGACGGGCTGATTTTCGGCGGCACTCGCCGGAAGCATCGCTGCGAGCACAAGCGGAATGATAAAGCGCTTCATGGTTCCCCTTGAAGGCAGTTGCGGTAATGCCGAAGCCTTTTCGGATGCGGGTTTTTGCCCGAATTTCCCGGGAAATCGCAAGTGTTCTGGATGCCGCGGCGGTTTTCCCGCCTTGAGTCCGGCCCCCTTTCCGCCTACCCTTGCGAAAGACGCATTGGCTCGCTGGAGGGACCCCGAATGGCCGATTTTCGCCACCTGTTGCAATGCACTGCTTTGGCGCTCGCGCTGGCGCCGCTGCCCGCGCTGGCCGAATCTTCATTCGTCTATGTGACCAACAGCGCCGGCGATGCTGTCGACGTCGTCAATGCCGCGACCGACAAGGTGGTCCAGACCTTCCCGATCGAAGGCGCGCACGGCATCAATTTCTCGCCCGACGGCAGCCGCGTCTATGTCAGCAATGAATCCACCAGCACGCTCGACGTGTTCGACCAGAAGAGCGGCAAACTGCTGAAGAAAGTCACGCTGTCGAACCACCCGAACAATATTTCGGTCGCCAAAGACGGTCGCATTCTGGTGGCGATCGCGCGCGGTCAGGGTGCGCTCGACATCATCGATCCGGTCAAGCTCGAAGTGGTCAAGACCATTCAGACCCATGGCCGGCTGCACAACATCTATGTCACCCCGGACAGCAAATATGTCATTTGCGGCTCGGTGCAGACCGGCGTGTTCACCGCGATCGATCTGAAAACCGAATCGATCGCCTGGGAGCACAAATTCGATCACGGCGTGCGCCCGATGACGATCGAAGCAAATCCGGACGGTTCGCCGAAGCGGATTTTCGTTCAGCTGGCGGCGTTTGACGGCTTTGCCGCCCTGGACTGGAAGACTCACGAAGAAGTTGCCCGGTTCAAGCTCCCCAATCTGCACACCGGCGTCGACATGGATCCGGGCCGCGAAGACGCGCCTTCACACGGCATAGGCGTCGCGCCGGACGGCAAGACCCTGTGGGTGACCAGCATCCCGCAGAACGCCGTCTTCATTTACGATCTCGCAAATTTGAAGCTGCTCGATCACATTATGTTGCCCGACGTCCGGGTCCCGGGGCGGCAGCTTGGCGGAGCGGTGGCGAATTGGGTCACCTTTGCCGACGGCAAGGTTTACATTTCCAATTCCGGCATGCGCTCGGTGACGGCCATCAATATGGCGACCAAAAAGATCGTTGCGGTGGTGCCGGTCGGCGAGGTGCCAAAACGCATCAACACGCTGGTGCTGAAGAACTAAGCAGCGAGAAACGAGGATCGAGGAGCGAGAGAAAAATTCTCTCGCTCCTTGCTTTTTGGTCACTTCCTTTGAACCGCTGAGTAGCGGCAAAAGAGAAAAGCGAGAGAAACCGTAGCTGCTCTCGCTCCTCGCTTCTATTTTTCTCGCTTCTCAGTTGGCCCCGGCAAACTGCGCGAGAATCTTCCAGTCCGGATCGTCTTTGGACGCAAATTGCCGGCCGCCGGAGTGAAACATGTCGCCGCCCGCTTCGGGCGCCAGCGGATGAATGAGAAGCCGGCTGTTGGCGGGATCGGCGCGGTTC
>DASUHP010000094.1:0-6751 GCA_036273455.1 Micropepsaceae bacterium
GTGAGACACATAATGACGCCGGCGATCATGTTCGCGTGCCATTCGAGATGTTCGAACATAGTCGACAAAATCAGCGCCACGACTGGAATCATCACGGCGCCGTAACTGGCGCGATTCGCGCCCACGCGGCTTTGCAAAGTCAGATAGGCTGCGAATGCGATCACCGACCCGAATAAAGTGAGCCAGGCAAAGGATGAGAGATAGCCTGCGGACCAATCCATGGTGAAGTTTTGTCCGGTGAGGACGGCAAATATCGCCGATGACATCGCGCCGTACAGCATTGCCCATCCCATGCCGGGCAAAACCGGTATTCCTTTGCGTTCATTGTACGATGCCGCCAATCCGCCGGCTGCTGACAGCATGGATCCGACAAGCCCCAATTCGAGCCCGACAGGGCTTCCGCGCCCCTGGAACACCGCGACGATCTCGGGCCAGAACACCAGCGCGAGGCCGCCAATGCCGAGCAGCGCCGCGGCCGCGGCCATTCCCGAAATCGCAGTGCCGAACAGCAGGCGTGATCCCAGCAGCGTCCAGACCACAATCAGTGAGTAGATCAGTGCCATCAGCCCGGAGGTGATGAATTGCTCGCCGGCGTAGACACAGAGATAGCTAAGGCCAAATAGCGGCACGCCCGCCACTGCAATCCAGAAGTGCTGGCGAAGCGAGAATCGCAATGTGTTGCGGCGCGCCAAGGCGATCATAAGTGTGATGGCGGCAGCGATGGCAAAGCGCCATACGACTGAGACAACCGGAGAAACGGTGCCGAGCTGGAATTTGATTGCGAGCCAGGTTGAACCCCAGATCACGACGGCGAGGGCGTAAAGAACGGCGTTGGTCATGGAGAGTGAATAGCAGAGGATCGGCAAACCGGCGATGGCCGGTGGAGGAACGTCCCCCCTCCGTCAACCGAAGCGCGAGCGCTTCGGCTGCCACCTCCCCCGCAGGCGGGGGAGGAAAACGGGCGCAGTCGCTACGAAATTTCGGGGGCGGGGCGGTAGGTGGCTTCGGTGCGTTGGCGGACGTCGGATTCACTAACGCCGGGCGCGAGCGCGGTCAGCGTCAGGCCGTCAGCGCGAAATTCGAATTCCGCGAGATCGGTGATGATCTTGTTGACCACCTTTTCGCCGGTGAGCGGCAGGGTGCATTTCTTCACCAGCTTGGCTTCGTTTTTCGCCGTGTGCTCCATCAGCACCAGGACGCGTTTGGCGCCGGCGACCAGATCCATGGCGCCGCCCATGCCCTTGATCATCTTGCCCGGCACCATCCAGTTGGCGATATCGCCGGTTTCCGAGATTTGCATCGCGCCGAGAATGGCGAGATCGATATGGCCGCCGCGGATCATCGCGAAGGACGTCGCGCTGTCGAAATAGCTGGAATAGGGCAGCTCGGTGACGGTCTGTTTGCCGGCATTGATGAGATCGGGATCGATTTCATTTTCGGACGGAAACGGCCCGATGCCGAGCATGCCGTTTTCGCTGTGCAGGACGATGCGCATGTGGTGCGGAATGTAATTCGCCACCAGTGTCGGAATGCCGATGCCGAGATTGACGTAAAAGCCTTCCTTGAGTTCTTTGGCTGCGCGTTCAGCCATCTGTTCACGTGTCCACGGCATGTCACGCCACCTTCCGCATGGTGCGCTGCTCGATGCGCTTTTCGAAATTGCGCCCCTCGAAAATCCGCTGCACAAAAATGCCGGGCGTGCCGACCACATCGGGATCGATCTTGCCGATCGGCAGCAGTTGTTCGACCTCAGCGACCGTGACCTTGCCGCACATCGCCGCAAGCGGATTAAAATTCCGTGCCGTCTTGCGATAGATCAGATTGCCTTCCTCGTCGCCTTTCCACGCCTTGACGATGGCGAGATCGCACACGATTCCGCGCTCCAGCAGGTATTTGTGGCCGTCGAATTCGCGGACTTCCTTGCCTTCCCCGGCGAGGGTCCCGACGCCGGTGCGGGTATAGAAGCCGGCGATGCCGGCGCCGCCGGCGCGCATGCGTTCGGCGAGCGTGCCTTGCGGGGTGAATTCGACTTCGAGTTTTCCGGCGAGGTAAAGTTCGGCGAATAATTTGTTCTCGCCGACATAGGATGAGATCATTTTCCTGATCTGGCCTTTTTCCATCAGCTTGCCGAGGCCGAAGCCATCGACGCCTGCATTGTTGCTGACCAGGGTGAGGCCGGTGACGCCGGAACTCTGAATAGCCTCAATGCAATGTTCGGGGATGCCGCAGAGGCCAAAGCCCCCGGCGGCGATGGTCATGCCGTCGCGCAGCAGGCCGGCAAGGGCATCCGATGCGTTTCGATAGGTTTTGGACATGAGAAGCACACTCCCTGCCGGGGCTTGGCCCGGGAAATATCGAATGCTTTAACGCGTAATAATACGAATTTTCGGCTCAAGAACGTCCAAGTTCCTGCAAACGGCGTTTTGATCCGGGGATTGGCTGTTCCGCACTGCTTTTCGTATGTTTCGATTGTCGATTCCCGGTTCCGCAGGCACTTCCAAAACAATGGCTGAAACCGGTTCCGCTCTGAAGAGAACGCCGCTGCATGCGCTGCATGTGTCGCTTGGCGCGCGCATGGTGCCGTTTGCCGGCTACGAAATGCCGGTGCAATACCGCGCCGGAATCCTGAACGAGCATCTGCACACCCGTAAATCAGCCGGATTGTTCGACGTCTCGCATATGGGACAGGCGTTTCTGCATGGGTCCGATCCGGCGCGTGCGCTGGAACTTGTGACACCGGCGGATGTTGCGGGTTTGCGCGATGGGCACATGCGCTACGGATTGCTGCTGAATCCTGCGGGCGGCATTCGGGATGATTTCATGGTCGCGCGGCTCACGGGGCGGAACTGGCTCTATCTGGTGGTGAATGCGTCGACCAAGGATAGCGACTTCGTGTTCATCGCCGGCCATGTGAATGGCGCCATCACCATCGAGTCGCAGGCGGAGAGGGCGCTCCTTGCATTGCAGGGGCCGATGGCCGAACGCGTATTGTCGCGGCATGCGCAGGGAACGGACGCGCTGACTTTCCTGAAAGTGGCAGAAATGACCGTCGCCGGCGTGCCTGCGATTGTCAGCCGTTCCGGCTATACCGGCGAAGATGGGTTCGAGATTTCGCTGGCTGCGGGAGATGCGGAACGTGTCGCGCAGAAATTGCTGGCCGAGCCGGAAGTGCTGCCGGTTGGACTTGGCGCGCGCGACACGCTCCGGCTGGAGGCGGGTCTGTGTCTCTATGGCCACGACATCGACGAGACCACGAACCCGATCGAGGCGGACCTTGCCTGGACCATTGGCAAGCGCCGTAAAATGGCGCGCGATTTTCCTGCCGCAGAACGAATCATGGGCGAACTCATGAATGGGCCTCGCCGCAAGCGTGTGGGTCTGACATTGAAGGACAAAACGCCGGCACGGGAAGGCGCCGAACTGGTGGATGCTACGGGTGGCGTGATCGGGCGGGTCACCAGCGGTGGATTTGGCCCGAGCGCGGGCGTACCCATCGCAATGGGCTATGTTGCGGGCGATCGTGCCGCCGACGGGACAGAACTGGCGGCAATGGTGCGAGGGACGGCACGGGCGGCAGTGGTATCGCCGCTGCCCTTTGTGCCACATCATTATGTGAGAAAGAGCGGGTGACATGGCCGAATTGCGCTTTACCGAGAGTCACGAATGGGTCAAGTGCGAGAACGGCATTGCCAGCATCGGCATCACGCGCTACGCGGCCGACCAGCTCGGCGACATCGTCCATGTCGAACTGCCGCAGACCGGCAAGAAGCTGGATGCCGGCGGTGAAGCCGCGGTCGTGGAGGGCGTCAAGGCGGCCAGCGAAATCTATACCCCGCTCGCCGGCGAGGTGACGGAAGCCAATCGCGAACTGGAAAATGATCTCGCGCGGATCAATGCTGATCCCGAACAGTCGTGGTTCTTTCGCATGAAACTGTCCGATGCGGCGCAAGTGAACCGGCTGATGACGCGGCAACAATATGACGATTATCTCAAGGGGCTGTGATGCGGTATCTTCCGCTCACGGATGAAGACCGCCGCGCGATGCTGGAACGTATCGGGGCAGCAAATATCGCGGATCTGTTCCGCGATGTGCCGGGATCGGCGCGCGAGCCGGAATTCGACCTGCCGCGGCATCAGGGCGAAGCGGAGGTCGAACGCATCCTGACGCGGTTTGCGTCACAAAACACCAGCGCCGCGCAATGCGCGTTTTTCTGCGGCGCCGGCGCATACCGGCATCACATTCCGGCTTCGGTCGATTACCTGATTCAGCGTTCGGAATTCCTCACCTCCTATACGCCCTATCAACCGGAAATCGCCCAGGGCACGCTGCAGACCCTGTTCGAATTCCAGACGCAGGTGGCGTTGCTGACCGCGATGCCGGTGGCGAATGCCTCGATGTATGACGGTTCGACGGGCGCCGCCGAAGCGGTGCTGATGGCCCATCGTGTCACCGGGCGCGACCGCGCGGTGCTGTCCGGCAATCTGCATCCGCATTATGCCGAGACCATCCGCACCATGGCGGGACTTGCCGGTGAGATCGTCGGTGCGCCGGTGTCGCCCGGCAAGACCGAAGACCTGGCGGCGCTGATCGACGACAAGACGGCGTGCGTCGTGGTGCAGAATCCGGACGTGTTCGGGACGGTGCGTGATCTCACGCCGCTTGCGGAAGCCGCGCATGCCAAAGGCGCGCTGCTGGTTGTCGTGTTCACGGAGGTTGTCTCGCTGGGGCTGATCCGGCCGCCCGGCGCCATGGGCGCCGATATCGTGGCCGGCGAGGGGCAGGGCCTCGGCAACGCGCTGAGCTTTGGCGGCCCGTATGTCGGTCTGTTCGCCGCGAAGCAGGAATATCTGCGGCAGATGCCGGGGCGGCTGGCGGGCCAGACGGTGGATGCGAATGGGCGGCGCGGATTTGTACTGACCCTGTCGGCGCGCGAACAACATATCCGGCGGGAAAAGGCGACCAGCAATATCTGCACCAATTCCGGCCTGTGCGCGCTGGCGTTCACCATCCATCTGACGCTGCTTGGCGATATCGGCTTGCGCAAACTGGCGCGGCTGAACCACGCGCGCGCCGCGGCGCTGGCGGATCGGCTTACGGCGATACCGGGTGTGGAACTGGTGACGCCGGTGTTCTTCAACGAGTTCACGTTGCGCCTGCCGAAACATGCGGCTGAAGTGGTGGATGCGCTTTTGGGCTCGGGCGTGATGGGCGGGGTTCCGGCATCGCGCCTATATGACGGCGCGAAGGCGTGTGAATCGCTGCTGATCGTCGCCGCGACGGAAACCAATACCGAGCACGACATCAACCTTTATGCGCGCGAACTTGCGATGGTGCTGGCGCGATGAATATCCATGATCTGCCGAATGGTGGTGGTGCGAGCAATCCCGCAGGCGAGACCTATTCCGGCGATCACGCGCTGGTGCATGAGGAGCCGCTGATTTTCGAGCGCGGGCGGACGGCGGTCTGCGGCGTCGATATTCCCGATGTTGAACTGTCTGCGGATCATCTGGGTGGTCTCGAACGGACCGGCGAGATCGGCCTTCCTGGTCTGTCGGAGCCGGAAACAGTGCGCCATTATGTGCGGCTGTCGCAAATGAATGCGGCGATCGATACCGGTTTTTATCCGCTGGGTTCGTGCACCATGAAGCACAATCCGCGACTCGGCGAAAAGCTGGCGCGGCTCGCTGGCTTTGCCGATATCCACCCGTTGCAGCCGCAAAAGACGGTGCGGGGCGCGCTGGTACTGATTGACGAGCTGGCGCACTGGCTGAAAGAACTGACCGGCATGCCGGCGGTGACCATGACGCCCAAGGCAGGGGCGCATGGCGAATTGTGCGGGCTCATTGCCATCCGGGCGGCGCTGGATGCGCGCGGCGACAAACGCCGCACCGTGCTGGTGCCGGAATCGGCGCATGGCACCAATCCGGCGACCGCCGCGCTGTGCGGCTTTACGGTCAAGACCATTCGCGCGACGGAAGAGGGCCGGGTCGATTTGGCTGCGCTGAAGCAGGCTATGTCGCCCGAAGTTGCCGGGCTGATGCTGACCAATCCCAACACCAGCGGATTGTTCGAGCGCGACATGGTGGCGATTGCAGAAGCGCTCCATGCCGTGGGCGCGTATTTCTACTGCGACGGGGCCAATTTCAACGCGATCATGGGCCGCGTGAAGCCGGGCGATCTCGGCATCGATGCGATGCATATCAATCTGCACAAGACGTTTTCGACCCCGCATGGCGGCGGCGGGCCGGGTGCCGGGCCGGTGGTGTTCTCCGAACGGCTGGCGCCGTTCGCGCCGCTGCCGCTGGTGCTGCACGACGGCGATGGACTCCGGCTGGTGGAGCACAGGGGCGACGCGCCGGGCGCAAAGCCGCTGGGGCGGATGTCGGCCTTTCATGGCCAGATGGGCATGTTCGTGCGCGCGCTGGCCTATATGCTGTCGCACGGCAAGGACGGGCTGAAGCAGGCTTCGGGCGACGCGGTGCTGTCGGCGAATTACATCCTGGCGTCGCTGAAGGATGTCGTCTCTGCGCCCTATGAGGGGCCGTGCATGCATGAGGCGCTGTTCGACGACACATTCCTCAGGGGCAGTGGCGTCACCACACTCGATATCGCCAAGCGGCTGATCGACGAAGGCTTCCATCCGATGACGGTGTATTTCCCGCTGACGGTGCATGGCGCCATGCTGGTTGAGCCGACGGAGAGCGAGTCCAAGCGGACGCTGGACCGGTTCATTGCGGTGATGCGGGCGTT
>DASUHP010000095.1:0-12477 GCA_036273455.1 Micropepsaceae bacterium
CACAAACGCGACACGCAGCCTGTCGTGATCGTAGCTTTCACCGCGCCAGACCGGCGCCTGCGGCGGTGCATGGCGCGCCATCCACATCCTCGCGCAATTCAACTGATCGGCCGGCGAAGTGGAAATGAACAGATTTCCAAAAGGAACGATCGCGGGCTGTCCTTCGGCCAATGAACGCGCAATCCATTGGCGCTCCTGATCCAGTTCCCGCCAGTCGCAGCAATTCAGCCGCGCGAGAACAAGATTGCCGCGCACATCAGGCAGCTCTGGCTGAATCGCCAATGCGCGGGCGTAATCCTGTGCCGCCTCCACGAATTTTCCCAGCTCCGCCAGTGACATGCCGCGATTATGCCAGGATGCGGCGCTGTCCGGGCGCAGCGCGACCGCGCGTCCAAATGACTCCGCCGCCAGCGAAAAACGAGTGGTTTGCGCCAGCGCGATGCCACGATTGTGCCAGGCCTCTCCGGCGCCGGGATAGAGCCCGAGAAATTCATCATAGGCAGCAATGGCAAAATCAAATCGCCCAAGCGCGAGCAACCGGTTTGCGTTCTGGAGTTTTGCCTGTGGTGTTTCGATCATCGCGGCGGAACGGAAAAACTTTCCACCGGCAGCCCGCGCTGTTTCCGTTGCCACATCATCTGATAGGCCGCTTCGAGATGACGCGTCATGCGGGCAGTATCGAACAGCGCGCAGGATTTTCGCGACGCGGCCAATTTGCATTTGATCCGCGCCAGGGCTTCGCCGTCACGCGCAAGTTTCAGCGCCAGCGCCTCGTATTGTTCGAGCGAGTCCGTAGCAAGTTCAGGCAAACCAACAGCGCCCAGCAGACTCGCTGCCACGCGGCCGGCAAATGTCTTGCCGCGGACCGTTACCACCGGCAGCCCGGCCCACAGCGCATCGCTGCCCGTGGTGTGCGCATTGTAAGGCAGCGTATCAAGAAAGAGGTCGGCATTGGTCTGTCGCGCCAGATGCGTCGCTGGGTCGGTGTGTTTCGCAAACACCAGCCGTTCCGCTTCGACACCATGCGCCTCTGCCTCCGCGCGCAAGTTGCGCGCTGCCGAGAGGTTGTCTTCGAGCAGCCACAGCACGCTGCCGCTGGTCGCATTCAGCAGCCGCATCCAGACCGCAAACACCTCCGGCAAAATCTTGTGATTGGAGTTGAAGCAGCAAAACACGAAACCCGGCGGAAGCCCGACTTCGTAGCGTGTGGGCGGCCGAAGCGGAATCTCCCGCGTGTCGTCATTGCACTGATAGCTGTCCGGCAGAGTAACGATCTTCTCTGCGTAATGACGTTGATCTGCTGGCGGAATGACAACCGGATCGGCAATCAGATAATCGATGAAATCCACCGCCATGGTGCCGGGAAATCCGAGATATTGCGCCTGCACCGGGGCGGGGCGATGGGCGAGAATTGCCGGGCGGCTTTCATTGGTAAACCCCTTCAGGTCGATGGCGATATCGATCTCGAGGTCCCGCATGAGGCGCGCTGCATCGTAATCGCTTCTGTCCCCGGCCTCGACAAATCTGTCGAATGCGCGCTCCAGCCTCTCGCGGGTCGGGCTGCGATCATTCGCAGACCACGAAATCGCCGTGACCTCGAAACGGGCGCGGTCATGCTTTTCGAAAATACCGGCCATGAGAAATGCCGTCGCATGCGCCCGGAAATCCGATGACAGGTACGCGATGCGAATGCGGTCGTGGTGGTATGCTTCGCCGGTCCATAGCGGCGACACGGGCGGACAGCGGTCGCGCGCCCAGATCCGCGCACAATCGAACTGCTCATCCGGTGAATCGGAGATCGCCGCCATGCCGATCGGGTCGATGACGAACTCGCCGCGCCTGATCGCCGCTCGAATGAACTCACGGTCCGATTCCATGCGCCGCCAATCACAGCAATGCAGCCGGCAGATCGCGAGATAGCCGCGCGTCCAGGCGGGCGGTGATTCAGCCGCGAGCAGGACTTCGTAATCGCGCGCGGCATCTTCCCAGCGCTCAAGTTCGAACAGGATATTGGCGCGTCCGGTGCGAATCGCATCGTTTTTCGGTTGAAGCTGTAGCGCCCGCTCGAAACAGGCGAGAGCCTCTTCCCGCCGGTGCAGAATCTGCAACACGAATGCCCTTGCGTGCCAGCCACCGGCGCGATCTGGCGCCAGCGCGAGAAATCTTTCGTAGGCCGAAGCTGCCTCCGCATAGCCGCCCATCGACGTCAGCAGATCGGCCAGCCGGCCCTGCGCGTCCGCATCCGTTGGCAGGAGTTCGGAAGCCTTGCGCAATGACACCAGCGCGTCATCCGGTCGCCCGGCCTGTTGCAGAATCAGCCCGCGATTTTTCCACGCCATGCCATGGGCCGGGTTCAATGCAACGGCGCGGTCCCAGTCGGCCAGTGCTTCATCGCGGCGGTTGAGCGCACCCAACACGGCGCCGCGATTGACCAGCGCTTCGAAATAATTCGGCCGCATGGCGAGAGCGCGATCAAACGCGGCGCGCGCTTCTTCCAGCCGGTTCAGGCGTTGCAGCAGACAGGCATGATTATAGGACAGCTCGGCCGTTCCCGGCCGGAGCCTCGCCGCCTCCCCAATCAGGCGCTCGGCACTTTCAATCTCCCCCAGCTGATAGGAAAGCACGCCAAAATCGCGCAGTGCCTCGAAATGGGCCGGATTTTGCCGCAGCAGCTCGCCATAGATCGCGGCGGCTTCCGCGTGTTTGCCCGCGCGATGCAGCCGGCCGGCATTTTCAAGCTGTTCCCGGCTCATGCCTGCGCGTCCACCGCAAACGCCGCCGGCTGAAGTCCCTGCCGGTTGCGCTCGACCATCATCTGATAGGCGGTTTCCAATTGCCGGGTGAATTTCGCGGTGTCGAACAGTGGCTGCGTGCGCGCGTTTTGCGCGAGTCTGCTGCGAGTGGCGGCCAACCGTGACGGATCACGCGCAAACCCGAGCGCAAGCTGTTCATATTCGCTCAAATCGCCGGCGATCAATTCGTCCATTCCGAGCGCGCGCAAAAGGCTGGCGCCGACCCGCGCCGCGAACCGGTCACCCATGATGGTCAGAACCGGCAACCCGGCCGCCAGAGCATCGCTCGCCGTGGCATGCGCATTATAGCCGGGCGTATCGAGGAACAGGTCCGCCGCTTTGAGCCGCGCCAGATGCCCGGAATCCGACGCCACCACAGGGGCAAAAACAATTCGTTCCGGCGCCACATCCCGCGCCCGCGCCGCCTCCAGCAAATTGCGTTGCGCGGACACATGCGTCTTGTTGAGCCACAACACGCTTCCCGGCACATTGCGCAGCAATCGCATCCAGACGTCGAAAATCTCCGGCCCGATTTTGTAGCTGTGATTGAAACAACAGAAGACGATGCCCTGTTCCGGCAATCCCGCTGCCGCGCGTGACACCTTGTCGTCGGCGGCGGCACGGGAACGGTCCTGCGGCAGATAGCAATGCGGCAAGCGGATGATTTTCTCCGAATAGCAAGGGTCACTGCCCGCCGGAATGACCGTCGGATCGGCGATCAGATAGTCCATGAAATCCGAGCCTGACGTCCCGGGATAGCCGACAAAGCCGGCCTGCACGGGTGCCGAACGGTGCGCCGCGATTCCCGGCCGGCTGCTTTCGGTAAAACCCATCAGATCGACAAGAAGATCGATCTGGCGGCGGCGGATTTCCTGCGCGATGCGTTCATCGTCGGCAGAACGCAGGTCGACAAACGTGTCAAATGCCGGGACCAATCGCTTGCGCAGCTCACCACCATCATCCGGCCCAAGCGAGAATGCGGTGATCTCAAAACGCCACCGGTCGTGATGCTCAAATACGCCCGCCATCTGCCGCGCGACCGCGTGATTGCAAAAATTGGCCGAGATATAGCCAATGCGGATGCGGTCATGCGCATTTGCGCGATGTACCGGCGCCGCGCCCGTTGCCGGAAACTGCGACGCCGCAAATGCCCGGGTTGCCGCGAATATATCTGCCTCGGTCTCGGCGAGGACCAGCGCGTGGAACGGTTGCAGCTTTGCACTCCCGTCGCGCAATCCGCTGCGAAGTTGCGCGCGAAGACTTTCAAGGTTCCTCCAGTCGCAGCAGCAGAGTTTGGCGAAAACGAAATGTCCAAGCGCGAAGCCATATTGCGGGTCTAACCCCACGACCGCTCCATAATCGCGTGCGGCTTCGTCATAGCGCGCCAAAGCCGACAGGTGATGGGCGCGGTTATAGATCGCGTCGATGGAATCCGGACGCAATGCAATCGCGCGCCCATAGCTCTCCACCGCCAATTCCCTGCGCCCCGATTCCGCTACGATATCGCCGCGCAGCTGCCATGCCGCAGCGTCATCAGGATGCCGGCCCAGGATCCAGGTGATATCGGACAGCGCTTCAGCAAATTGGCGCATCTGAAAATGCAAAGATGCGCGCGCGCGCCGCGCTTCGACATAATCGCTTTTAAGTGCGATCGCCTTGTTGTAGCTCGCCAGCGCCTCGCGATATCGCTTCAGCTTCATCAATGCGGTGCCGTGGTTTGACCAGGCATTGGGCAGTGCTGGCCGCGCGACGGTCAGCGTTGCAAAATCCGCCAGCGCCTCTTCCAGGCGGCCGAGTTCGCCCAGCACAACACCGCGGTTGACCAGCGCTTCCGGATAATCCGCCCGGACCGCAAGCGCCGCGCTGAATGAGGACAGCGCCTCATCGTTACGGCCGAGCCGCTGCAACAATGCTCCGCGGTTGTACAACAATTCCGCCGAATCGGGTCTCAACGTCAAAGCCTGCGCCAGCAATTGCTCCGCGGAACCTGTTGCACCCTGTTGCGCGCGAAGCACCGCGAGCGCATGCAGCGCGTCGAAATTCTCAGGTTCGCGGGTGACCACGGGCTCAAGCATCGCGGCGGCTTCGGCGACCTTCCCGGCGCGGCTCAACCGCATCACCTCCTGCATGAGGCTTTCGCTCATGCGCCGGCCTCAACCGCAAAAGCCTGCGGCCCTGCGCCATTTCGGTTTAATGTAATCATTTGGCGATAGGCGGCTTCGAGATGTCGCGTGAACAATGCCGTATTGAACAGTGGCGCAGAATCGCGACTGCGCGCAAGTTTTGACCTGATTGCTTTCAGCGCCTCGCGGTTTTGCGCGAAGAACAGCGCCTTCGCTTCGTAACTGTCCAGCGAATCCATCGCGAGTTCGGACATTCCCGCCGCGTGCAGCAGGCTGACCGCCACGCGCGCCGGAAATGTCGCGCCGTACACGCTGATCACCGGCAATCCGGCAAACAGCGCATCGCTCCCTGTCGTATGCGCCGAATAGGGCGAGGTATCGAGGAACAGATCGCCCAGATGCTGACGCGCGAAATGATCCGCCGGTGCGATGCGCGCAGCAAAAATCAGCCGGTTGGCATCAACCCCGCGCGCCTCCGCTTCCCGGCGCAAATTCACCGCCGCGGCGTCATTGTCCTTGAGCAGCCACAGCACACTGTCCGGCACTTGCGACAACAGGCGCATCCACACCGCGAAAATCTCCGGGGTGACCTTGTAATTGTTGTTGAAACAGCAAAAGACAAATCCGTCTTCCGGCAGGCCCATGTCGCGCCGGGTGAACACGCGATCCGAAATCTCACGCTTCGAATCATTGGCCTGATAGGTGTGGGGCATCCACACGACTTTTTCATCGTAGAACAGACGGGCTGTCTCAGGGATCAGCCATCGATCGGCAATGATGTAATCGATCTCACGCGATCCCATGGTGCCCGGAAAGCCGAGAAAATTCACCTGTATCGGCGCCGGTCGCCTGAGCATGATGGCCGGCCGGCTGCCATCGGTGAAGCCGGTCAGGTCGACGGCAATATCAATCTCGCGGCGGCTCAGTTCCTGGGCGATGTCATCATCCGTACGTCCTGCGGCATCGATGAAATTTTCGAATGCAGCGCGGATGCGATTGCGGATAGGGCTGTCGCCCGCCTGTACCAGCGAGACACCGGTTAGCTCAAACGCGTTCCGGTCGTGGTGCTCAAACACCCCCGCAATCAGAAATGCCACCGGATGCGGCCGGAAATCCGCTGACAAATACGCAATCCGAATGCGTCGACCTGTCGCGCCGGGCGTTTCCTCGCCCGTCGATAGCGAAGGGTAGTCGAGCGCGTGCGCCTCTTTTCCTCCCCCGCCTGCGGGGGAGGTGGCAGGCGTCGCGCTTGCGCGATGCCTGACGGAGGGGGGCCCTTTTTCCACCGCCGCCCCCTCATCCTGCATCACAATCCTCGCGCAATGCAGCTGCGATTGCGGATTGGTGCAAATCGACAGATACCCCTGCGGGTCGATCAGCCTTTCGCCTTTCGCAATTCCCGCCGCCAGCCGCTCGCGATCTTTTTCGAGATTGCTCCAGTCGCAGCTTCTGAGCCGTGACTGAATCAGAAATCCCGCTGCATAAGGTGAATCGGGCGCGGCACGCAGCACCTGCTCGAATTCGCGCGCGGCTTCGGGAAACCGCTTCTCGCCGAAAAGAATGTTGGCGCGGTTGTTTCTGGCTTCACTATGGCCGGGATCGATGCGGATCGCTTTATCGAATGATTCCAGGCCTTCCGCTTTGCGCCCCATTTGGGCGAGCGCAATGCCGCGCCGGTTCCAGGCATCACTCACATTGGGACGCAGCTTCAGCCCCGCATCATAGGCAGCAACCGCCTCCTGATAGCGGTTCAGCATCACCAGCAAATCGCCGCGCATCAGGGGGAAAACCCCATTGCCCGGTTCGCACTTGATCGCCTGTTCGACCGAAGCCAGTGCTTCGGCCGGACGCCCCAGCGCCATCAGTGCCTGGGCGCGATCGGCCCACAAACCGCTGGCCGCAGGCGCAAGTTGTGTCGCGCGGTCGAGACTTGCCAGCGCATCCTGTGGCCGGTTGAGCGCCTGCAAGGCCCCTGCCCGCGACGCATGGGCTTGCGGCAAATTCGGCCGCATACGGACCAGGTGCTCACTCTCGGCGAGCGCTTCCGGGTGCCGCCCAAGGCGCATCAGCGCATGCACGCGGTTGCCGCGCGCTTCGACAAAATCTGGCCGGATTGAAATCGCGCGATTGAACCGGTCCTGGGCTTCCTCGAACCGTCCCGCGGCCATCAACACGCAGCCATGATCGAAGAATGCCGCGGCCGCGCGCGGATTTACGCCGGCCGCCTGCGCCATCATCTGCTCTGCTTCCCTGAGCTGGCCGGAACGGAAATAAATCACTCCGAGCGCGTGCAGCGCATCGTAATTGCGCGGCTCCTGCTGCAATACCTGCCGGTAAATGGCCGCCGCCTCGGCAAGCCTGCCCGCTCCTCCCAGCGAGGATGCGGTCCGAAGCAGTGACTCGTTCACGGCGCGATCAGGTGGGTGGCCGCGTTCCGGAATTGGCCGGCCCGCTATTCTGCTGCTGGTCGGGCTTCTGCTCCGACTGCGCCGGTTTCGGCTCCTGGCGCGGCGGGATCGGCATCGACGGCCCACGCAACTCATTCAGCGTGACCTTGCCGTCTTTCTTCTTGTCCACCAGGTCGAAATAGGAATGGGCGGTGTTGGCGAATTCCCTGAAATCGACACAACCATCCAGATTCCAGTCGACCAATGGCGAAGCCTGTGCTCCGTCGCGGGCGAGCCGGCGCTGGTTCTCGGCCCTGGTCTCGGTGGAATCGAGGCAGCCGTCGCCGTTGGTATCGGCCGCGGCGAAGTCCGCCTTCAGCCCGGCTTCCATCTCTTCCCGGGTGACTATTCCGTCGTGATTGGCGTCATAGCGCAGCAGCAGAGCGGCACTCTGCGGCAGCCCGGCGGGCAATCTTTGTGCCGCGTAGGCGGTGGAAACACCTGCCGCGGCGGCGAGCAGAACAACGGCGATGACACGCATTGGCCTCAACCTCGACGATCTGCGGCTTAAATACAACAGTTCCCAAAGCGGGCAAATGCGCCCGGACGCGCCGAAGGCGCGCCCTGTTCAAAAAACCGCCGCGGCACACCGACGCGATTTGACGGACCATCCTTGTTTTCCGCGGAATTCACCTTGCGAACCAACTCGGATCGCGAGCGGGTGCGCAGCGAATTTACATGCCGCGCTCAACGGTGAGGGCGATCTGACCCACTCAATTGCGCTACGGGCTGACGTCAGCGCAAGGATAGTGTCGATTGAACGAACCCCGGACCATGCTAAACAGCCGCCCAAGGGCGGTTAGCTCAGTTGGTAGAGCACTTCGTTTACACCGAAGGGGTCGGCGGTTCGAGTCCGTCACCGCCCACGTTTTGGAATGTACATCACAGATTTTCCTGCGGTTCAATCCGGCAGGTCGTCATTTCATGAATGCTGCGTCGATGCGGGAACGCGCGGCAATTGCGGGACTCTTCGCGACAGGCGGCGATTGGCCATAACCTCATATGAAACAAGGGGACTGTTATTTGGCGCTGCGCGTTCTAGCTTCGTCGCGTCAAACAAAGTCAAATATTGGAGGCCAACCCCTTGAAGAAGGTCACCCTCAATAACGGCCTCGAAATGCCGGCCCTCGGCTTCGGCGTCTTTCAGATGCGCGATCTCGCGGAGTGCGAACGCGCCGTCACAGATGCGATCAGGGTTGGCTATCGCCTGATCGATACGGCTGCCTCTTATCTCAATGAGGAGGCTGTTGGGAAGGGGATCAAGAACAGTGGCGTGGCTCGGGAGCAGCTCTTCATCACGACAAAGCTGTGGGTGCAGGACGCGAGTTATGAAGGCGCCAAGCGGGCCGTGAGGAATTCGCTGAAACGGCTCCAGCTCGATTACCTCGACCTGTATCTTCTTCATCAGCCCTTCGGCGACGTTTACGGCGCGTGGCGGGCGCTGGAGGAACTCAATGCGGACGGTACGCTCAAGGCCATCGGCGTGAGCAATTTTTATGAGGACCGGATCGTGGATTTTGTTCTCCACAACAAGATTGCCCCGGCCATAAACCAGATTGAGGTCAATCCGTTCAATCAGCGGATTGAGGCACAGAAGATTCACGACAAATACAAGATCCAGACCGAAGGCTGGGCTCCGTTTGCAGAAGGCCAGCACGACATTTTTAACAACGCAACGCTGACCTCCATCGCGGCGAAGTCCGGCAAGTCCGTCGCGCAGGTCATTCTGCGGTGGCATATCCAAAGACAGATCGTGGTCATTCCGAAGTCGGTGAAGAAGGAAAGGATGGCCGAGAATTTCTCGGTGTTCGACTTCGAACTCAGCGATGAGGACATGGCCGCGATCAAGGCTATGGACAGGCAGACGACCGCGTTCTTCGATCATCGCGACCCGAAATGGGTGGAGAGCCTGAGCACCCGCAAGCTCGACATTTAGATAAAGTCCGTGCCGCACCGGCTGCGCTGCGCCGACCGGGCTTGAAGGTCCCGGTCCCACCACCGCCGATCCACATGTCGTTGTGCTTACCCGCTATTGCGCGGGCTGATCCGCGGCTGCATTCAGAAGCCGTAAGACGAAGACGGCGCAGACAGCGCCGACCGCTTGGGCGGCCATGAACCCGGCGACGTGCGCCGGGGCGATACCGGCAAATGTATTCGTGAGTGAGCGTGCAAGCGTGACCGCCGGATTGGCGAATGACGTTGAGGATGTGAACCAGTAAGCTCCGACGATGTAGAGAGCAACGGAGGCCGGGATAGCGTCCGCGAAATGACGCCGCCCGCTTTCGATGACGGCAAGCAGACCGAAGGTGGCAATGAATTCTCCGGCCCATTGCCCGATTCCGGTCCTCAAGTGCGTCGAGGCTTGCAGGATCGGCAGGTCGAACATGAGGTGCGCCGCCCACACGCCGGCAACCGCGCCCCCGAATTGCGCAGCGATGTAGGGGATAAGGTCGGATTTGGAGATTTCCTTTCCGGCTGTAGCGCCAGCGTCACCGCCGGATTGAAATGCGCGCCGGAGATCGGGCCGAAGGTGCGGATGAGCGCGTAGAGCGCAGCACCCGTCGCAATCGAATTGGCGAGCAGTGCTATGGCCGCATTACCGTTCGCCAGCTTTTGGCCCATGATGCCGGAGCCGACGACCGCTGTGAGCAGGAAAGCCGTGCCGATAAACTCGGCTGCCGGTTTGCGCCACCTCAAGACGCGGCCTCGGTGCCGGTGTCACCCATGCGGCCGATCCTGTCCGCTTCGCGCTTGATCGCGATGTTATCCAGCTTGTCGAACGGCAGGGCGGTGAAGAGCTTGATGCGGGCGCCAAGCCGGCTGGCTGCCTCGCGGAAGGCCGCGCGCTTTTGCGCGTCCGTGCCTTCGGCGGCGGCAGGATCGGGGATGCCCCAATGCGCCGTCATCGGGTTGCCGGGCCAGATCGGGCAGACTTCGCCCGCCGCCTGGTCGCAGACCGTGAATATAAAATCCATCTTTGGCATGTCGGGTTTGGTGAACTCGTCCCAGCTTTTCGAGTAAAGCCCCTCTGTGGGCAGCTTCATCGACTTGAGCAGTTCGAGGGAAAAAGGATTCACTTCGCCCTTCGGGAAGCTGCCGGCACTGTAGCCGTGGAATTTTCCTTTGCCCCAGTGATTGAGCAGCGCTTCCGCAATGATGCTGCGAGCCGAGTTACCCGTGCACAGAAACAGCACGTTGTAGCTCTTGCTCATGGCCATTCAGCGGCCTGCACGCAGCAGGATTTCGTCGTTTCTTTGGGCTGTTCCGGTGTGCAGCACGACGGCCCGCAGCAAGCGCCTCCAGTATTGGGCCCGGCAGCGGCAAGACCGCCGCCATAGACCGTGGCTTCGCCGTGGGTGAGAAACGTCTCCCACGAAATGCCGGTCGGATCGGCAATCCACTGCTTGTCCGATTGGGCGTAGCAACAGGTCGTAGCCTTTTCCTCGATGACGGGCCGTTCGGCTTTGGCGAGGCGAGCGTAAACTTCGTTCAGCTCGGCTTCGTTCTCCACCTGAATCCCGAGATGCTCGATGCCCGGTTCTGCTCCGCGTTGTGAGATCGCGAAATTGACGCGTGGATCGTCCAGCACCCATTTGGCGTAATCAGGCTTAAGGACGGTGGGCGGCGCCGCGAACACGGTCGAGTAGAACCCGATCGACTGTTCGAGATTCTCCACCGCGACGTGGACGTGAAAGTGTTTCATGCGGATCTCCTGACTTTGCGGGGTTTGGCCGGGGCCGGGTTGCAGGCCGGGGCGCATTCTGTTTGTCCGCCGCAGCAGTTTTCAGTGAGATACCCGACGAGACTGTTCATGGCCGCGTAATCGGCGGCGTAAATGAGCTGCCGCCCAAGGCGTCTTTGGCTGACAAGCCCGGCGTGCAGCATTTGCTGCAAGTGGAAGGTCAGGGAGGATGGCGGCATTTCAAGCCGCTCGGCAATTTCGCCGGCCGGGACTCCATCCGGACCCATTTCCACCAGCAGCCGGTAGATGGCGAGCCGGTGATGGTGGGCGATAGCGGCCAGTGCCTCGACAACCTGTTTGGCGTTCATGGTCAAACATTTCGATAAAAGTCAAAATATGGTCGGTCACGCGATTTGTCAACGACATTTCTGGAATAGTCGAACTGTCATGGCGCATCCGGCCCTCTCGTTGTCGGGCCGGTCCGGCTCTCAGGCTGCGTCCCTCCGCCGGAATCGCGGCACCGCCGGAAATGCCCGCTTGACAATTCCACCAAAAAACAAAGCATCGGCGGCCAGCATATTTCAGGAAAAGCACGCATGCCGGGGACAAGGTTCACTGCAATTTCCGTCGCTATCGCCTCCATAACTTTGATTGCCGGCGCCGCGGCGCAAACCAACACTGCTCCACCCGATCTGTCGGGCGGCGAGGCCGCCTGGTACCACTTCGGTCCGGAGATCGGGCCTCTGCCGGGCTTCCCAGGACCCGGACCGGTGCATGACGACCCAGCCTATCACCACGTCAACAATACCGAGGATGGCCAGGCGAGTTACCGCATCGCCGATTTGTCCGACCCCAATCTCACCGATTGGGCAAGGACCATCATGAAAAAAGACAATGACGAGGTGCTGCACGGCAAGCCCGCCTATCTGGCACACCAGTCCTGCACGCCCGCAGGAGTGCCCGACTTCGACATGGTGCGCGGCGCGCGGCCAATCTACTTCATCCAGACGCCCGGCGAAGTGTTAATGATCTGGGCCGGCGACATGCAGGTCCGGCATGTCTATCTCAACGTGCCGCATTCGAAGAACCCAGAACCGTCATGGTACGGCGAATCCGTCGGCCACTACGAGGGCAAGTCGCTGGTGATCGACACCATCGGAGGAAACACCAGAACTTTCGTGGACGAATACCGCACGCCGCACAGCGACAGACTGCATGTTCAGGAGCGGTGGACAGTTTCCGGCGACGGCAAGACACTGAATATTACGATGATCGTCGACGATCCGGCAGCCTTCAAACAACCCTGGGCGGGCACAACAAATTTCCGGCGCCGGCAAGGACCCATGATCGAAATCTCCTGTGCCGAGAATCCCACGCATTTCGAGCATTACGACTTTCATATTCCCGTCGCGAACAAAGCCGATTTCTGAGCA
>DASUHP010000096.1:0-48523 GCA_036273455.1 Micropepsaceae bacterium
TCCAAGACCGGCCCCTCGTGGAAGCCGGCGGCAAAGGCCTGTTCGTCAAGGAAATCGAAGAGGCTTTGCTCGAAGGCGAAGCCGATATTGCAGTCCATTCGATGAAGGATTTGCCCGCCGAACAGCCGGAAGGGCTGGCAATTCCGGCGGTGCTGCCACGTGAAGAACCGTTCGATGTTTTTTTGGCACGCGATGGCATGCCTTTCGACAAGCTGCCGGAGAACGCGCGTATCGGCACGAGTTCGGTGCGCCGCGCGGCGCAGGCGTTGCGGCTGCGCCCCGACCTGAAGATCGTGCCGCTCAGAGGCAATGTCGAAACCCGGCTTCTGAAGCTCGCACGCGGCGAAGCTGATGCCATTATTCTGGCCCGCGCGGGACTCATCCGTCTCAACCTGTCGCTGCCGGATTCCGAAGTGCTGTCGGGCGAGGACTGGCTGCCTGCACTGTGTCAGGGAATCATCGCAATCGAAACGCGGGAGGATGATTCGCTGGTCCGCGAGATTGTCGCGGAAATCAACGATCCGCCGACGCATATTGCGGCGGCCTGCGAACGGGGATTTTTGGCGGCGCTTGACGGTTCATGCCGCACACCGCTTGCCGGCCTCGCCGATGTGGAACATGGCACAGTGCGGTTTCGCGGTCAGGTGCTCAGCCTCGATGGAAGCCAATCCTGGCGGGTGACCCGCATCTTTGCTCATGCGGAGCTGTCACAGGAGACGGCGATCGCCCAAAGTTATGCGGCGGGCGAAGGAGCGGCGCAGGAAATCCGCCAGACTGCGGGAAAAGACTTTCCAAATTTCTGAGGTGCGTGCGCCATGCGCCTTCTGCTCACCCGGCCGCGCGAAGATGCTGACGCACTGGCCGTCATCCTGAAGGCACGCGGCCACGAGCCAATCATCGCGCCATTGTTGGAGCTGCACTTCACCCCGGGCGGAGAGATAGAACTGAAGGACATCCAGGCCGTGCTGGCGAGCAGCGCGAACGGCATCAGGGGATTTGCCGCCCGTTCCCCGGAACGCAATCTGCCGGTCTATGCCGTTGGCCCGCAGACGGCGGAAGCTGCGCGTAGGTGCGGATTTGCGCAGGTCATTAGCGCCGAGGGTAACGCCGCGGCTCTGGTCGCCAAAGTCGCGGAACGAACCAATCCGGCGAAGGGGAAATTGCTGCATGCCGCCGGCTCGGAAACCGCCGGGCGCATCAAACACGCGCTGGAAGCGCGCGGTTATCAGGTCGAGGCCGAGATTCTGTACGAAGCGATTCCAGTCGAATCGCTGCCCCCTTCTGCAAACGTGGAATTGCGGACCAATCGTCTGGACGGCGTGCTGCTATTCTCACCTCGGACCGCACGCATCTTCGCGGCGCTGGTGGCAAAAACTGGTCTCGCCGACAATTGCCAGCGACTGGAAGCTTTTTGCATCAGTACGGCCACAGCCGAGGCCCTGGCACCGCTGGCGTTTGCCCGGCTGGCGGTCGCAGGAAGTCCTAACCAGGCCGGGATGCTCGACCTCTTTCCTGACAACTGAAGCTTTCCGGTCGCGCGGCCAGCTACTTTAGCGTTTGCGCCGGTTGAGGACCGCCATTCTTCTCAGAATCACGACCTCGACGACAATCCAGATCGCGAGTGGGCCGGCAAAGATGAGTGCCCCGGTTGCAGGCGTCAGGTGGTGTTTCACCAGCCAAGGGCTGAGAAACCGCAGCAGGGAATTGACGCCAAACAAAAAGGCCATGTTCACCGCCCCTGAGATGGCCGCGAGCGAACGCAGCATGTCGTGTGTAATTTGGAAAATAATGCCCAGGATGGCGAACAAGATTGCCCCAGCCCCAAAGAAGATCGGTAGGAGGAATCGCGCCGAGTAGGGGTGCGCTACAAGCGCTATTATAAGAGGCCACACTGCCCGCAGCAGCAAAAAGGCTGCGAGGAAAATGGCCCCCGTAATCATTGCACTTGCGATGGCAATGAGCGCGCGTTCCATGCTGACGGGATAATAGCGTGAGGTAAGATGAAGCACCATGCCGCGGCCGCCGAACTCTGGATGTGTGCCGCGGGGCTTGCTGTACCGGCTTTGACTGCTACATAAGGAACCCGCAAATCGCCGGACTTCCATGAATATCCACGAATACCAGGCCAAAGCGGTGCTCCGCAATTTTGGCGTTCCTTTGCTGCGGGGCCGGGAGGCGACCTCGGTGGACGAGGCGGTCAGCGCGGCGCGCGAACTGCCTGGGCCGAAATGGGTCGTGAAAGCCCAAATACATGCCGGGGGGCGCGGCAAAGGCGGCGGCGTCAAACTCGTGGACTCGCTCGACGAAGTGAAGCGCGAAGCCGGCCGCATGCTGGGCATGACCCTGGTCACCCCTCAAACCGGTCCCCACGGCCGGGTGGTACGGCGGCTTTATATCGAAGAAGCCTGCGATATCGCGCAGGAGTTCTATCTCTCCGCGCTGGTTGACCGCGAAACGGCGAGCGTTTCATTCATCGCGTCGCGCGCCGGCGGCATGGATATCGAGGAAGTCGCCAAAAAATCACCCGACGCGATCATGACCTTCCGAATCGATACCGCGGCCGGATTGAGCGCCCACACGGCCCGGGCCATCGCCATCGCGCTGGATGTGCAGGGCGAAGCGGCCGGTCGCGTCAGAGAGGCGGTCGAAGCGCTCTACAAAGCCTTCGTCACCAGCGACATGAGCCTGCTGGAGATCAACCCCTTTGTGCTGACCCGCGACGGCCGGCCGATCTGCCTCGATGCAAAAGTCGTGTTCGACGACAACGCCCTGTTCCGCCATCCCGACATGCAGGCCCTGCGCGATCCGGAGGAAGAAGACCGGTCCGAGCGCGAAGCGGCCAAATACGACCTCAACTTCATCAAACTCGACGGTTCGATCGGATGCATGGTGAACGGCGCCGGCCTCGCCATGGCGACTATGGACATCATCAAGCTCTATGGCGGAATGCCGGCCAATTTCCTCGATGTCGGCGGCGGCGCGTCGAAGGAAAAGGTCACGGCGGCACTTAAGATCATCCTGTCCGATGCGGCGGTGAAGGGAATTCTCGTCAATATCTTCGGCGGCATTATGCGCTGCGACATCATCGCCAACGGAATTGTCGCGGCGGCAAAGGAAATATCGCTGTCGGTCCCATTGGTCGTGCGGCTTGAAGGCACCAATGTGGAAATGGGCCGCGCCATTCTGGCCGAGTCCGGACTGCCGATCATTTCGGCCAGCGACCTCGCGGATGCGGCGGAAAAGATCGTCGCCGAGGTGAAAACCCGCTGATGTCGATCTTCGTCGACCGCAACACCAGGGTAATCTGCCAGGGATTTACCGGCGCGCAGGGCACGTTCCATTCCGAACAGGCCATCGCTTACGGCACCAAAATGGTCGGCGGGGTGTCGCCCGGGAAGGGCGGCCGCAGCCATCTCGGGCTGCCCGTGTTCGATACCGTGCGGCAGGCGCGGGAGGCTACGGATGCGGGCGCCAGCGTGATTTATGTTCCTCCGCCGTTCGCCGCCGATGCGATTCTCGAGGCGATCGACGCGGAAATCGGGCTGATTGTCTGTATCACCGAAGGTATTCCGGTATTGGACATGGTGCGGGTGAAGCGTGCCCTGTGCGGCACGTCATCCCGCCTGATCGGCCCCAATTGCCCGGGCGTGATCACACCGGACGAGTGCAAAATCGGCATCATGCCAGGCCATATCCACAAGCGCGGATCGGTCGGTATTGTTTCCCGCTCCGGAACCCTCACCTATGAAGCGGTGGCGCAGACGACCGCGGTCGGGCTCGGCCAATCGACCTGCGTTGGAATCGGCGGCGATCCGGTCAAGGGAACCGAATTCATCGACGTTCTCGACCGGTTCCTCGCCGATCCGGAAACCCGGTCGATTGTCATGATCGGAGAAATCGGCGGAACCGCCGAGGAAGACGCGGCGGAATTCCTCAAAGGGTCGAAAGTCCGCAAACCCATGGTCGGGTTCATCGCCGGGGTGACGGCCCCGCCGGGGCGGCGGATGGGCCACGCCGGAGCGATTATCAGCGGCGGCAAAGGCGACGCTGCGTCCAAAATCGAAGCAATGGAGTCGGCTGGCATTCAGGTATCGCGAAACCCGGCCGCGCTCGGGACCACCCTGTTGGAGCTGCTTTCGCACCGAAAATGACACAGTTCTGGATTAACCTGTGCTTTGCGCCTATCACGCAAACTGTAGCGAAACAGGTTCTCTGACCATCCCACCCGCTCCGATGGCGATGCCAATTGCGCAACGGCGGCGCCAATGATGTACGAGTCACGGATATGACGGCCATTTCAAGCAAGAACGGAAAGACGCGGCAGCATTCCTCGAATGCCGTTCTCGAGGCGACCTCTTTTCTCAGCGGCAATAACGCGGGTTTTGTCGAGGCGCTGTACGAGCAATTCCGTGCGGATCCGGCATCGGTGGAGGGCACCTGGCGTGCCTTCTTCGAGGCGTTGCAGGAGGGGCGGCAGGTGGAATTGCCGGGCGTGCCGGCACGCAATGGAAGCGAAAGCAGAGTCGCGCCCACAGCGCGCAGCGGCGCAGACGCACAGGCATCTATCCGCGCGGTGCAACTGGTGCGTGCCTACCGCCAACTCGGACACCGGGAGGCCGATCTCGATCCGCTGAAGCTTTCAACGCCGAGGCCGCTGCCGCAATTGCAAATTTCGTTTTACGGCTTCCACGAAGCCGATCTCGACCGCCCGATCTTTGTCGACGGCACCATGGGCCGTGAGACCGTCACTCCGCGTGAACTGGTCGAAGCCCTGCGCAGCACCTATTGCGGCAGGATCGGCTATGAATACATGCACATCTCCGATCCCGAACAACGCGATTGGCTGCAGCGGCGGATCGAGGGGACGAGACCCGTCAGCTTTTCCCCCGAAGGCAAGCGCGCGATCCTGAACAAGCTGATCCAGGCCGAAGTCTTCGAAACATTCTGCGGCGTGAAATTTGTCGGCACCAAGCGCTTCGGTCTCGACGGCGGCGAAGCAATGGTCCCCGCATTGGAGCAAATCATCAAACGTGGCGGCCATCTCGGTGTGAAGGACATTGTGATCGGAATGTCCCATCGCGGCCGACTCAATGTGCTCGCCAATGTCATGGGCAAGCCGTATCGGCAGCTGTTCCACGAGTTCCAGGGCGGTTCTGCCAAACCCTCCGACGTGCAGGGCTCCGGCGACGTCAAATACCATCTCGGCGCTTCGTCCGACGTCGAATTCGGCGGCAACAATGTCCATCTGTCGCTGACCGCCAATCCTTCGCATCTTGAAGCCGTTGATCCGGTCGCGCTCGGCAAATCCCGCGCCAAACAGTTCCAGTATGGCGACAAGGTCAACCGCACTTCGGTGCTGCCGCTGCTGGTGCATGGCGATGCCGCCTTTGCGGGACAGGGCGTCGTGGCGGAATGTTTCGCGATGTCCGGCACAAAGGGCTTTCGCACCGGTGGCACGGTCCATTTTGTCGTCAATAACCAGATCGGATTCACCACTGCGCCCGCGTTCGCGCGATCTTCGCCCTATCCGTCCGACGTCGCACTGATGGTTCAGGCGCCGATTCTACACGTGAATGGCGACGATCCTGAAGCGGTGGTCCATTGCGCACGAATCGCGACCGAATTCCGGCAGCTGTTCCACAAAGATGTCGTGGTGGACATGTTCTGCTACCGCCGCTTCGGCCACAACGAAGGCGACGAGCCTTCGTTCACGCAGCCTTTGATGTATCGCGCGGTGCGAAATCATCCGACGGCGCTGGATATCTATTCGAAGAAACTCATCGACGAAGGTGTCCTCACCGAGCAGCAATTCCAGGAATCGATGGCATCATTCCGCCAGACGCTCGAAGACGAACTGGAAACGGCAAAATCGCATCTGCCCAACAAGGCAGATTGGCTTGATGGCCGCTGGTCAGGTCTCGAAACCGCGCCGCGGGGCGATCGCCGCGGTGAAACCGATGTTGAAATCGCCGACTTGAAACGCATCGGGAAGGCGATTTCGCACATCCCGGAGGGCTTTCGCGCGCACAAGACCATCGCCCGCCTGATCCAGGCCAAAGCCGAAATGTTTGAAACCGGCGAAGGCATCGACTGGGCGACCGGCGAAGCGCTGGCATTCGGCACGCTGTTGGACGAAGGGTTACCGGTCCGGCTGTCGGGACAGGATTCCTCGCGCGGCACATTTTCCCAGCGCCACTCCGTCCTGGTCGATCAGGAGACGGAGAATCGCTACACGCCACTGAACCATATCCGTGACGGTCAGGCCGAGTTCGAAGTTGTCGATTCACTGTTGTCGGAAGAAGCCGTGGTTGGTTTTGAATATGGCTATAGCCTCGCCGAGCCGCGCGCCCTGGTTCTGTGGGAAGCGCAGTTTGGCGATTTTGCCAATGGCGCGCAGGTCATGATCGACCAGTTCATCGCCTCGGGCGAAATGAAATGGCTGCGCATGTCCGGACTTGTGCTGCTGCTGCCGCACGGATTTGAAGGACAGGGGCCGGAACATTCTTCCGCAAGGCTCGAACGGTTTTTGCAGCTTTGTGCCGATGACAATATGCAGGTCGCCAACTGCACGACACCGGCCAATTACTTCCATGTGCTGCGGCGGCAGATGCACCGCAATTTCCGCAAGCCGTTGGTGGTGATGACACCCAAGTCGCTGCTGCGCCATAAGCGCGCCGTCTCGAAACTCGAGGATTTCGGGCCCGGATCGTCGTTCCACCGGGTGTTGGCCGATGATGCCCGAAGCATTCCGGGCAGCACGATCGAGCTCGCGCCGCCGGAAAAAATCGACCGCGTCGTGTTGTGCAGCGGGAAAGTCTATTACGACCTGTTGGAAGCTCGCGAAAAATGCGGCGCATCGAATATTGAAATCCTCCGCCTGGAACAGCTTTATCCGTTTCCCGGGCTTGCACTGACCGATGAACTCACGCGCTTCCCCAAAGCGAAGATCGTCTGGTGTCAGGAAGAGCCGAAGAATCAGGGTGCCTGGACATTCATTGCGCCCTGCATCGAAAGCGTGATGGAGCAGTTGGGGCACAAGGGGCCGCTGCCCTATGCCGGCCGCAAAGCCGCGGCGTCACCTGCGGCAGGACAAATGAAGCAGCATCTCGTCGAGCTCGAGGCCTTGCTGAATGAGGCACTGACAATATGAACTGCCGTTGTTGTTTCGGCACAGGGGACCGTGAATGAGTATTGCAATCAAAGTACCGGCCATGGGGGAGTCGGTCACAGAGGCAACAATCGCACGTTGGCTGAAGCGCGAAGGCGAAGCGGTCAGACAGGACGAACCTTTGGTCGAACTCGAAACCGACAAGGTGAATGTCGAAGTGCCGTCGCCTGCCGCCGGCGTTCTGGAGCACATCGAGGTGCAACAGGGCGGTACGGTTTCGGTCGGATCGGTTTTGGGGCAAGTGGCCGAAGGTAAAGCGGGCGCAGTTGCTGCGAAGACTGAAGCCAAAGCCAAAGCACCAGCCAAACCGGCCGCACCGGCGAAACCAACTGCGCCGGCTGAACCCGGGGCACCGAGCGCGCCACCGCCCCCACCCTCGGTTCGGCGCATCGCAGAAGAAGAACGGATCGATGCGTCGAAAATCGCAGGAAGCGGCAAGCGGGGTCAGGTGACCAAGGGCGACGCGCTGGAAGCCGTAGCGGCGCGGGCGAAGGCGCCGGCGGCCGAGCCGGTTTCGCTCGCTGCCGTCGCGCCCGTCCCACGGACGCAGGAGATGCGCGAAGAGCGTGTGCCGATGTCGCGCCTGCGCCGCACCATCGCGATGCGCCTCAAGGAGTCGCAGGAGATCGCGGCGCAACTGACGACATTCAACGAAGCCGACATGTGGCAGATCATGTCGCTGCGCACCACCTATCGCGACAGTTTCGAGAAGAAGCATGGCGTGCGGCTGGGATTCATGGGCTTTTTCGTAAAGGCCTGTATTGCCGCACTGAAGGAGATTCCGGCGGTCAATGCCGAGATCGATGGCGACGACATCGTCTACAAACATTTTTACGATATCGGCGTTGCGGTCTCGACCGAGCGTGGGCTGGTGGTTCCCGTGCTGCGCGATGCCGATGCGCTCTCGCTCGCCGACATCGAAAAGCGCATTGCAGAACTTGGGACCAACGCCCGCAGCAACAAGCTGAAACTGGAAGACCTTCTGGGCGGCACCTTCACCATTACCAATGGCGGCGTGTTCGGCTCACTGATGTCGACGCCGATCCTCAACATGCCGCAGACCGGCATTCTCGGGATGCACAAGATCCAGAACCGCCCGATGGCGATCGGCGACAAGGTCGAGATCCGTCCGATGATGTATCTCGCGCTGTCTTATGACCACCGCCTCGTCGATGGCCGCGAAGCCGTCACCTTCCTCGTTCGTGTGAAGGAAAATCTCGAAGACCCACAGCGGCTCTTGCTGGACCTCTGATGGCCGATCGTTTTGATGTTGTCGTGATCGGCGGCGGGCCGGGGGGCTATAATTGCGCCATCCGGCTGGGCCAACTCGGGCTGACCGCCGCATGCATCGACGATCGCGGAACATTCGGCGGCACCTGCCTGAATGTCGGATGCATTCCTTCCAAGGCACTGCTGCACGCAAGCGAACTGTATGAGCTCGCGCGCAAGGACTTCGCCAAATTCGGAATCACAGGCACGCCCGGTCTCGACCTTGCCGCGATGATGGCGGAGAAGCAGCAGGTCGTGGAGCAGCTCACCAAAGGCGTGGAATTCCTGTTCCGCAAGAACAAGGTCGAAGGCATTGTCGGGCGGGCAAAGATCACCGCGCCCGGCCACGTGCAAATAAAGTCGCAATCCGGTACGCGCGAAATCTCCGCCGGCCACATTGTGATCGCCACGGGATCGGAAGTCACTCCGCTGCCCGGGGTCAAAATCGACGAGCAGCAGATCGTGTCATCGACCGGTGCTTTGTCGCTGAAAAACGTTCCCAAACGTCTGCTGGTGGTCGGCGCCGGCATCGTCGGGCTGGAGCTCGGCTCGGTGTGGCGGCGGCTGGGAGCCGAAGTCACCGTAGTCGAGTTTCTCGATCGCATTGTTCCCGGCATCGACAATGAAGTCGCACGGCAATTTCATCGCCTGCTCGAGCGCCAGGGAATGACATTCCGCCTGTCAGGCAAAGTCACCGGCGTTGCCAAAAAGGGCAAGGCACTGTCGGTGTCGGTCGAACCGGCAAGTGGCGGCGATGCGGCCGTGCTCGACGCGGATATCGTGCTGGTCGCAATCGGCCGCCGTCCGTATACAAAGGATCTTGGCCTTGAAGAAATCGGCGTAAAACTGAATACCCGCGGCGTCGTGCAGAGCGATGACCATTTCCGCACCAATGTTCCGGGCATTTGGGTAATTGGCGATGTCCGTCCCGGCCCCATGCTGGCGCACAAGGCGGAAGACGAAGCGGTCGCCTGCGCCGAGCGCATCGCTGGCCGCGCCGGACACGTCAATTACGACGCGATCCCCTCCGTCATCTACACCTACCCCGAAGTAGCTGTGGTAGGGCAAACCGAAGAGCAGTTGAAGCAGGCCCGCATCAACTACAAGGTCGGGAAATTCCCCTTCACAGCCAATGCGCGCGCCAAGGCCAATCTGACCACAGAAGGATTCGTCAAGATCATCGCCGACGCGGCGACAGACCGGGTTCTCGGCGTGCATATGCTGGGCCCCGATGTCGGCAACATGATCGGCGAAGCCTCGCTTGCTATCGAATTTTCCGCATCATCGGAAGATATCGCCCGCACCAGCCATGCCCATCCGACGCTCAGCGAAGCGATCCGTCAGGCCGCCATGAATGTGGATGGCTGGGCGATGCAGATGTAATCAGTTCACTTTCGTGATATCCCTCTGTCGGGGACTCCAACAAGCAAGCCAACCCGTGCAGATCATCGATATTATGCTTATGGCCGCCATCCTGACGCTTCTCAGTGCCCAGACGATGTATGACTTTCGCAGCGGCACGATCCAGTTTTGGGGAGTATCGGTTTACCGCCGGATCAATCCGGTCGTGTTCCGCCGGATAATGGTCGCGCGGCCGATTCTGGTCGCGGCTCTTGTCGGCGCGCTGCTCTGGTCGGGAGTACGATAGACGCCGTAGTGGCGGGGGAATGGGGGAAGCGAAAATGTCATTCCATCGCCAGCGGCGATCGCGTTTGCGCGGTTCGACGGCATTCATACTTGCATGTTCCGCTGCGGGGTTTCTCTCGCCGGCCACGGCATCGGCGCAAACTGCGCCCGCGACGGAAACGGTCCTGATCAGCGCCACGCCACCCGATCCGGTCGGCAACGCGGCATTTTCAGCGGTCACGCTCGATATGAGCCAGTTGCAGGTCTCGCCTGATCTCGATCAATCCCTGCGGCAGGTGCCGGGTCTGTCGCTGTTCCGGCGCAATTCGAGTCTATCGGCCAATCCGACTGTGCAGGGCGTTTCACTGCGTTCCATTGCCGGTTCGGGCGCCGGCCGCGCCCTCGTCACGCTGGATGGCGTGCCGCAGAACGATCCTTTCGGCGGTTGGGTGATTTGGAGTTCGCTGCCGGCCGAGGACATTCAGTCGGCGGAGATCGTGCGCGGGGCCGGAGCCGGTCCCTATGGTGCCGGCGCGCTGACCGGAGTGATCCAGCTGAATGAGCGCGATCTTGCCGGCGCGCTGGTCGATGCCGAAGCGGGCTCTCTGGATCAGCAGCGCATTGCCGGTTCTGCGGTTCGAGAGTCAGGCGATGTCACGCTCGGTGCAAGCGGCAGCTATCAGAAATCCGGCGGATGGATTCCGGTCGATGCTGCGCAACGCGGCGCAGCCGACAACAAGGTGAGTCTTGAGGCGAGCAGCCTTTCGGGCCGCGTGGCGGCAGAAGTCATGCCCGCCACGTTGCTCGCCGTGCGTCTCGGCGTCTATGACGAGCGCCGCACCGCCGGAACGGTCGACGCCTATTCCCAGGCGAAGGGTGTGACCGGCAGTGCGACGCTGGCCTCGCCGGAATCGCCGGGTGCGCTGGGCTGGCGCGCGCAGCTGTGGTTTCGTGACACAGATTTCGTCAATGCGGCGTCGGCGATCGCGGCCAGGCGCGTCTCCGCGACTCCGTCGAACGACGAATACGCCACTCCCGCGCTTGGCTGGGGCGGGAATGCTGCTCTGCGCGGGACTTTTGGCTTGATCGACTGGGAAGCGGGCGCGGATGCGCGTTTCAACGAAGGCGAGGCGCGCGAACTTTCCTCCTTCAGCAATGGCGCATTCCACAACAGCCGGTTCTCCGGCGGCCGCGGTTTTGTCGGTGGCCTCTATGCAGAAGGCGCCAGCCGCTTCGACGGATTCCTGGTCACATTGGGCGTGCGCGTTGATGACTGGCGGGATTCCGGCGGCCATGTGCTGGATCGCTCGGTCGCGAGCGGTGCCGTGACGTTTCAGAATGAATTCGCGTCGCGCGGGGGGACCATTCCCACCGCTCGCGCCGGCATCCGCAAGGATATCGGCGATGGTCTGTACCTGCGCGCGGCCGGGTATGAAGGCTTTCGCGCACCATCGTTAAACGAGCTGTATCGCCCGTTCCGTTTGCAGAACAATTTCACCGAAGCCAATCCGAACCTCGTGCCGGAGCGGCTCTATGGCGCGGAAATCGGCATCGGTGGCGCAAACGGCGCGCTGACATGGGACGTGACGGGATTCTGGAACCGGCTTTCCGATGCGATTTCCAACGTGACGATTGGCACCGGCCCGGGGACTTTCCCGGAAGTCGGCACGCTCCCGGCCGGTGGATTGTTCATCCAGCGGCAGAATGTGCCCGGCATCAATGCGCTCGGCTCCGAAGGCGAAGCGCGGTGGCAGTTTGATGATCTTCTCGCGTTGCGCGCCGCATATTCCGTGACCGATGCGCGCGTCGATGGTGGAAGTGCGGCGCCCCAATTGACCGGCAAACGTCCTTCGCAAACGCCGCGGCTGACGATCACCGGAGGCGTCGTCGCCTCACCACTGCCCAGCGTGACGGTAGAAGGCGACATGGTTTACGAGAGTCTCAGATGGTCTGACGATCAGAATACGCTGCTGCTGCCAGCCGCGACCACATTCGATGCCAAAGTGACTTGGCACTTCCTGCCGCAGGCGGGTCTCTATTTCGCGATCGACAACATCACCAACGCAGCGGTGGCGACGTCCGAAGGCGGCGATCACGTCTACACGTATGATGAACCACGCGCCTACCGCGCCGGCCTGACTCTCACGTTTTGAGGCGTCATCGCAGCCCCGATCTTCCTGAGCGGTAAGAAATAAGGTTATGTCCCGGTTTTTAGTCCCAATCTTCCTGACCGGGAAGATTCGCCTTGCAACTGTGGCTCCATGTGGCAAAACTTACTGACCAGGAAGATGCGTGATGATTAGCAATTCTGCGGAATTCGGCGCCCAGTTGATGCGGGCCCGGAAGGCTCTCGGCCTCACTCAACGCGACCTGGCTTTAGCGGTTGGCGTCGGCGAGCGATTTATTGTCGAGCTTGAGGCAGGCAAACCAACAGCCCAACTCGGCAAGGCTCTCGCCGCGGCCAAGGCCGCTGGTATGCACCTGGTGGATGCTGCAGACACACGGAACCGGCGGACGCCGTGAGTCTGCCTATCTTCGTGGAGCAAAAGCATATCGCGTCCATTGCGACGGACGGTTCATACACGCTCGCCTATGAGCCGGCGTGGCGGGATGATCCAAAGAGTTTTCCGATTTCCCTGACTATGCCGATGGCAAGCAGGGATCACTCGGCCAAAGTCGCCGTTCCCTGGCTGATGAACCTGCTGCCCGAGGGTGAACCGCTCCGGGCTGTGACGCAGGTTCTCGGTATCGCCCGTGACGACCTGCTGGGCCTTGTCGGAAAAATCGGCCGCGAAACCGCTGGAGCGATTTCCATAGGAAGCGAGCGCGCTCCTGAAGCTCCTCACTTCATGCCGATCCCAGGACCGAAAGAACTCGAACGAATCATCAATGAGTTGCCCGCTCGACCCTTTCTTGTAGGCGATGAGGGAGTTTCGATGAGCCTGGCCGGCGCTCAGGACAAGCTGCCCCTTGGGATGCTTGACGGCAAATTGGCGATTCCCACTGCGGGCGCCTCATCGACTCACATCCTCAAACCGGACAATCCGCGGCTGCCAGGCAGCGTTCAGAACGAAAGTCTGTGCATGGTGCTGGCGCGCCTCTGCGGTTTACAGACCGCAGCGGTGACGACTGGATTGGCCGGCCAAAGGACGTATCTGCTCGTAACCCGTTATGATCGCACGACGGAGGCGGGACGGACGCGGCGAATCCATCAAGAGGATTTTTGTCAGGCGTTGGGCCGGCCACCATCTGCCAAATACCAGCACAATCAATCCGGGGTGAGAGGGCCGTCACTGGCGGAGATGTTCGGCATCCTGCGCGAGCACATGACCGCACGCGACATCACCCGGCTGTTGGATGCTGTCATCTTCAACATCGCCATCGATAACGTGGACAGCCACGCAAAGAACTATTCGATCCTGTTGCAGCCAGATCGCATTGAACTCGCGCCGCTATACGACCTGATGAGTGGCCTCGAATGGACAAACATTACACACAACCACCCTCAAGATGTCGGCGGACAGAGACGCGGACGTCACATTTACGGGCGGCATTGGCGGCGCATGGCCCAGGAGTGCGGGCTGGCCGGGCCGGCCACTGTCCGCCGCGTGCGCGCGATGACTGAGCGCATGCTGGCAGAGTTGCCGAACGCCGTGACTGAAGTGGCCGCAATGCCGGCCGGCGCGGAACGACTCGAAACTCTTGCTGCGGCTATCGCCGAACGCGCGCAGATTGTTCACGACCACGCCTCGATTGAAGGACCGAATGAGCCGGATGCGCCTGCAGAGCCAACCGCGGCTGTCACTCAGTATGATCGCTGAGGGCGCTGCTCAGCTCGCCGCGCCGGCCTCACCGTCACGTTTTGCCTCACAGCCCCAGCACCAGAAATCACGGGTAGTCCCGGAGAACAGAACAGTTTGCGGCATGGCCCGGTCGTCCTCCAATCCGCGTCGCGTGTCACCACATTACAGCGGCGGCGCGACAGGTCAGTGCCGCAGCGTCAGCTGGCGTTCCGCAGACGCGCCGGTATCGAGGCTCTTCAGGAACGCGATGACATCCTCCCGCCGCCGCGTGTCGGTGACATAGAACGGATGCGGTGCGGCGCGGCCACGGCTACCGTCCAGAAGATTGCCCAGACTGCTGGCCGAGTCGTCGTGCAGGAACACCGGCTTCCGCGCCAGGTCGAGCAGCAGTGGCATGGCGATGCCGCGTTTTTCGCCGCGCAGACTTGCATTCACCACCGCCATTTTGTCATCGAAATAGGATCCCGGTGTGTTGAGGATCGGGTTCAGCGGCGGCTTGCGCGAAGCCAGCTTGACGGGCCGGTCGCCGGGGAAGATTTGCGCCATCGGATGGATGGTCGTCGGCACCGGCCGCCTCTGGTCCACGTTGTGGCAGGCGGTGCAGCCGGAGGATCGGAAGACGTCGCGGCCGCGCAATATGGCCTGCTGATCGCCCTTGAGGCCAGCGGGGGCGTGCAGCGACACCAAATAGGCGTTCAGTGCCGAAAGGCGGCGGTCATCGACGCGAAAACCGATCGGCGTTGTCAGGGTTCCGGGTTTGCCTGCTTCGCGCGCGTTCGGGCGAACGAAGGGATAGCCGGTGACACCCGTGTCGCGCAGTATCTTCACATAATTGTCGATCATCTCGTCGCCGGCGGCGCCCGCCAGCATGTGAACCAGCGCGCGTCCGCCCGGCGTAGTCAGCATCGTCTGGTCGAAAAGGGTCGTGTAGATAAAATTGCTGAAGTTGTCGAGTTTGGTGAATATGCCGGCACTGCCATATGGCGCGGCGAGATCCTGTTCGAACAAGGGCATGTTGTGCATCGGATCGCCGTTGCCGTCGAAGGTGTCGTCGAACATGCCGATCGGATAGAAACGCGGATTGCTGAAATAGGCGTCGAACTCGGCCTCGGTCGAATTTGCCGTCAGGCCATGTGGCGCGCGGCCAAATGTTTTTCCCTTGTTCAGTTGAAGCTGGGCAATTGTGTATAGCGCGCGCGTATTTGCCGCCGTCGCAAAAATCTTGCCGAGGTTGATATCGTGGTTGGCGAGACCATCGATGCGCCGTCCGATCGAGCCGCCCTGGGGAACCCGGAACACCGACGCATCGGTCATCGTGTGGCACAAGGCGCAGCTCGTGCCCACCTTGCCGTTCTTCGGCGACATCCCGATCACGGCTCCCGCCATCACGAGTTTGGTCGTGACTGCAGGGTCGTTAAGCAGCATGGACGAGCGCCCGCTCGGGTCGGCGCGCAATTCCCGCGCCAACTGGTCTTTGGTCGGAGTATCGATCATCTCGGAATCGATCTGCAGACCAAGCTGAAGCGCCTGAAGCGGGGTTACTTTCGCCGCCACCATGCCGGCCGGAAGCCGCACCGCGTCCGTCCAGAAGCCCTCATTGCCGAATGTCTCGAAGCGGAAGACATCCCGGCCAAGCGCCGCATCGCCGAGTTCCTGACGCATCGGCGGACCCTGATCGACGGGACCGTCGCTTACCGCCGCGGCCGATGATGACGGCGCGTTCGGATCGCGCGCCGACGCCGCCATCGTAAGCAACGAGATACCGAGGAGAGCCGTCATAAGTGAGTATTTCCGGGGATGCGACGCCATGTTGCACTCCGCTGTGAGCGCGGACAAAACGCGGTCCGGTGGTGTTCGTTGCGCGGTCCGCGGGCGGAACATTGGTTGTGATCGGGTTCCGTCGCGCTGCCTTACACAACACTGTCATCCCCGGCCGAGCCCTGCGGACGCGGGGCGAGGGGAAGGGGACCCAGGTAGGTCCGGTAGGCAAATCTCTCCGCGAAACCTGTCGCACAAATCATTCCAGCCAGAGTTCGTCTTTTCGATCAGCTTGATCTTCCAGCTGCGGTTCCAACCCTTCAGCTGCTTCTCCCGCGCGATGGCGTCGCCAATGTCCCCAAACATTTCGTACCAGACGAGAACGTGAACGCCATATTTTTTCGTGAACCCCTCCGCGATCTTGTTTTTGTGTTCCCACGTTCGCCGCATCACATCGTTCGTGACTCCAATGTAAAGCGTCCCATTGCGACGACTTGCGAGCATGTACACAAAATACAGGTGCTCTCTCATGAGACATTCAGCACGGATACAATCCGCAAGGGGACGAATTTTTCAACACCTGGGTCCCCTTCCCTCGCCGCAACTGCGTTGCGGCTCGCCGGGGATGACAAAGATGGAAAGCGGGATTTATCACCGCAGGACGTTGCTTTTTTCCGCCTGATCAATCAGCGCGTCGGCATCGGCTTTCAGCAGGAATCCCGCCGCCATCGCTTTCTGCGCGGCCAACCTCACCGCCTGCACATAGCCTTCATGATCGTGATAGCGCTCTTCCAGCGACGGCCGCGGATCTTCGTTCGCCATCCGCTCCGCTTTTGTCTTCGCAAACGGGACCATGCCGCCGGCATAGTTGCACAATTGCCCCTTATGGAATCCGGCCGCCGTGATGTTCCATCCAAGATATGTCCCGAGCGGCGTTTCGCGCAGCACCACCGGAACGCCACCGAGTTCATTTCCATCGGCATCGACCTTCGGAGCCTTCATGTCGATGACATGCTTGATAGCCGGCGGCAGTTTGGTGATCACACCGGTGCCATCCGCATAATTGAACTCCGGACCGAAATCATAATCCAGCGTGGTATTCATGAAGCCGGTTGGCGCATCCGCGGGCAATCCCGGAATGGTCGGGAATCCCATGGCCTGCTTGGTCGGTTCGACCAGAGTGCCGGCGGCCAAAGTCGGATAGACGCTCGCCGGTGGCTCGACGCCTTTCATCACCCAATCGCGGAAATGCACGCGGATCGCATTGACCGTCTCGCGATGCGGCAGTGGATTGGCGGGCAGCAGGCCCTGTCCATAGCCGTTGCTCGGACATGCCGGTGGTGCCGCGGGATTCACATTGAATCCGCCGGGTCCGCCGCCATGCTGGGTGCTGGCGATGTAATAGCGCCGCACATTGGCCGGCAGCGGATGATCCTTGTCCCCTGTCGTTCCGACAAATGACGGCGACAGTTTCAGGCCCCAGAACTCCGCCGCGCCAAAATGTTCGATGATCTTGGGGCACGTATGACTTGCAGTACAGCGGTCGAGAATCCCGGCAGCCGGCAACCCACGCACCGGATCGGGCGATGGCAACCAGGTCTGGGTGCCTTCGCTGGCGGGTTCATAAAGTTTGGATACGCCATCAGGCATGGCGAAGCGGAAATCCATCGCGATGCGCTTGCCGGCAATGATCGGCCAGACTCCGTCATAGACCTGCCGTCCGGCTTCATCCTGATTGAAACCGAGATGCAGGAATTGGCGCAGATAATTTCCCGATTGCGATACGCCGCGCGAAATCGACCAGGTGATGCCGTTCGCCAGCGGATTGGCGGTGCCGCTGTCGTCCGCCTTCGCGCTTTTGAAAAATGAACCGACATCGCGGAAGGCGGCAAAACCGATTCCGAGCACCTTGGGGTCCTTCGCCGTGAACACCACCTGATACAACAGATTCGGTTCAAAGCCGTTCTTCAGGCAGATTTGCGTCGGATCGGGAGTTCCGGGAAACGGATGATCGGCGGTGCATTTTGCCCATGCCCAGTCAGACGCCGGTATCTTTTTCACTCCGCTGACTTGGCCGTCCATGGTTTCGTGGGCATGCGTTTCGAGTGATGCTTTGCTCGTATCCAGCGTCGCCGGTTGATACGGCACGGGATTGGCGTGGACATAAATCGCCTGCGATGCAGGTCCGCTCGCATTCATGATCCGTCCCATCACGGGGCCGGTGATGGTCGAACCATCCGGATTATGAGCGACCGGCACGACGACATAGTCGTTGTTCTCTTTCGGTGCCGTCGCGCCGATATTCTCGCCCTCCCAGCCGCTCGATAATCCGACGTCGCCGAAATTGCGTTCCGCCGCAACGATGGTGACGCGTCCGCCGCGATTGGGCACGTCGTGCCACAGCAGGTGGCTCGCCTTCGACATCTCGATAGGCTTCGCGATCTGGAATGTCGCCATATATTCGACCATGCCATGCGCGTTCTTCGGCGCCAGCTGAATGTCGGTGATGATCGTGTTGTGGGGGTTTTTGGGATCGAGCTCGCCATAGGCGCGCCCGGTCAGAACTTCATACTGGCCCACCGATCCGTATGTCGCGCCGTTGAAAGCAGGCGACACCGTCTTGTCGATGACGATGCGGGTGACGCGCGCCTGTGCGTCAGTCGCCGCTGCCAAGGCAAGCGCCGAACCTGCGAGCAGAATGGCGCGAAACTGTGTTCTGGAAATCATGGCTCACCTTCCATCGAACAGGCGGAGATTGATTGACTTGCCGATCTCGAAATAACCGATCGGCGAAGGATGCACGCCGTCGCCGCAATTATATTCCGGCGCCAGCAGGTCGGGATTCGCCCGGCTGCGGACAACCTGGTCGAAGTCGAGCACCGCGTCGAAACCAGCATTCTTTCGGATCCACGCATTCACCTGGTTGCGGACCTTCGTCTTCTCATCGTTCCAGCCCGCACCGCCGACGCCCTGATTCGTATTGTGCCGTGGCACGATCGTGACGCCGATCACCTTGATGCCCTTTGCGCGGGCACGCGTCATAATGTCCTTCAATCCGCCGATCACCTGATCGGCCGTCGCGCCGCGGGCGATATCGTTGGTGCCGATAAAAACGATCAGGTGCGACACGCCGGCATGCGAGAGCACGTCGCGGTCAAAACGGTCCACGACCGGCGGTGAATTCACCGGCGGATTGTAGGTTGCGACATTCACCGCCGTATTGCCGCCGATACCCTCATTGATCACCGCGTGACGCACGGGGTTTTCCAGCGCAAAGCGTTCGGCCAGCACGTCTTCCCAGCGATCATGCGCATTCAGCGTCGAACAGGTGCCATCTGTGATGGAGTCGCCGAGTGCGATTATGGCCGTCGCCGGCGCCGTGTCCTGCACGTCGATGGATTTCAGCCACGGCATGGTGACCATGCTTCTGGTGAAGGTTTTACCGTCCGCCGATGCGGTCTGATCGCCGGCCCCGTCATCCGTCGCGTACGAAGTGACCTGCGCATTGTTGTGCTGACTTGCCTGCCCGCTTCCATCAACCGCGACACTGACAGCAAGGTCCTGCTGCGCTTCGACATGGAGCGTGACGGGATCGCTTTCCACCGAAGCACCCATGGGAATTGTAACCATGGCGCGTCCGGCGAATGTGACCGGGCGCAGCAATTGGCTCGCGACATCGGCGCCGCGTATGCGCGGGGCCACGGTGACATGCGAGAACGTCACCGGCGTCTTGCCGAATGTATTGTCGAGCCGGACGCGTACGGCGTCCCCGGGCAGAGTCACGCGCGCAATCAGTCGCAGCGTCGCATTGTTCACCGCCGCCGGCGCCGCACCCTGCTGCGATGTGGACCATGCGGTCACCCACGCGCCTGCATTATTCTGCGCCAGCGCATCCCCCGCGCCAACGCAGCACAGCAGCGCCAGCACAGCAGCGCGCACAGGATTCCGGTCCATCGAGCCCTCCCGCCCACTAAACCCAGCGAGTGACAAAATAGCACAAACGCGCAACCGTCAGAACTCAGTTCCGGTGCGATTTCAGGTCGGCATAGACTTCTTCGACGTACTGATCGGGGCGGATGGGACCGTTTCCCCAGCGCGGGTCGAAATCGGCACTTGGTTTTGCCGCAACAACCTGTTCCACCGTCATGCCCGCCTGCATCATGCGCGCGATGCGGTCGCGCAGGGCAATCATGACGTTGAGATATTCTTCGATATCCGTCTTACCGGCCACCCGTCCGCGCCCGGGCACGACTTTCACCTTGTCGTCCAGCGTCGGCAGCAGCGCACGATAGGCGGCGATCATGCCGTCAACGCTGCCGCCGCGCGGATCGATCCGCGTGTAATCGCCGCTGTTGAACAGATCGGCCGCGAACAGCACATCCGCCTTGCGGAACTGGACGATGGCATCGCCGTCGGTATGGGCATGCGGGATATGGGTGACCGTAATGTCGTCACCGTTGAAATGGAGAGCGATCGAATCGTCAAACGTGATCTGCGGCCACGCTGCGGGTGGGAAAGCGCGCTGCTTGCCACCGCCGAGCGGATTGACCTGTTCCGACATCAGCCGCGCGCGGGTATTCGTCTGTGCAATGACCACTGCGCCCTGTTTGGCGAAGGTTTCGTTGCCGCCGACATGGTCGAAATGCCAGTGTGAATTGATCACGAACCGCACTGGGGCGCTGGAAATCTTCGCCAGTTCGGTTTTCAGCCTCGGAACCCCGGGTTCGTCCTGGGCATCGATCAGGAGCACGCCGTCGGCCCCGGTGAAAACCCCGACGTTCAACCCCATATTGCCCCAATTAACGCTGTAAATGCCGGGTGCCACCTGCTCCGTGTGGGTTTCACCGGTCCCGGGTGCAGGACGCTGCGCCGTGGCCGGAATGGCTGCGGCCAGGAACAGGACAGTGGAAATGAAACTCGTTTTCATCGTTCTCTTGCCGATGTCTTTGTATAGTCGCCCCGAAAAACCCACACTGCACCTGTATCCTCTCGCGCGGCCGGCAAGCTAATGCCCCCAGCGGAAAAAGGAGACATAACTTGAGTCAATCTCCAGGCTGGCGCGCCCGCCACATCACCAGGCCCATTCTGGCATGGTACCGGAAGGTTCTGCCACCGATCTCGCAGACCGAACGTGACGCCATCGCGGCCGGCACTGTGTGGTGGGACCGTGACCTGTTCTCCGGCCAGCCCGCCTGGGAGAAGCTCCGGGCATTTCCGCGACCTTCGCTCACCGCCGAAGAGCGGGCGTTTCTCGATGGGCCGGTCGAACGCCTGTGCGAAATGCTCGACGATTGGGATATCCGCCGCAATGGCGATCTGCCCGAACATGTCTGGACCTTCATCCGCGACAACCGCTTCATGGGCATGATTATCCCCAAAGAGTGGGGTGGCTGGGGTTTCTCGGCGCTGATGCACAGCCAGGTGGTGATGAAGGTGGCGAGCCGCAGCCCCGACGCCGCGGTCACGATCATGGTGCCCAATTCGCTGGGCCCCGCCGAACTGCTGATGCGCTACGGCACCGATGAGCAGCGCAAGCACTACCTTCCCCGTCTTGCCGGGGGTCAGGAAATCCCCTGCTTTGCGCTGACTGCGCCGGAAGCCGGCTCGGATGCCGCCTCCATTCCGGATCGCGGGGTGGTCTGCTACGGCGAAGTCGACGGGCAGAAAGTGCTCGGCATGCGGCTAACCTGGGACAAGCGCTATATCACGCTTGCCCCAGTTGCCACCCTGCTTGGCCTTGCCTTCCGGCTTTACGATCCGTCGCACCTGCTCGGTGACAAGGATGACATCGGGATTACGCTCGCACTGATCCCGGTCACCACGCCCGGGGTTGAGATCGGCCGCCGTCATTTCCCGGCCGGACAATCGTTTCAGAACGGCCCGACCCGCGGCAAGGACGTGTTTGTCCCGCTGGATACCATCATCGGCGGACCTGCGCGCGTCGGCCAGGGCTGGCGCATGCTGATGGATTGCCTGGCGGCGGGGCGCGCGATTTCCCTGCCGGCGCTGGGCACCGGAGCATCCATGTTCTGCGCTCGCTATGCCGGTGCTTACGCCCGGGTGCGGCGCCAGTTCGGCGTGCCGATCGGCCGGTTCGAGGGCATCGAAACCCCGCTGGCGCGCATTGCGGGCCACGCCTATGCGCTGGAATCGGCGCGCCGGTTGACCGCGGCGTCGCTTGACGCGGGGGAACAGCCCTCGGTCCTGTCCGCGATCCTGAAATACAACGCCACCGAACGCATGCGCATCGTGATCAACGATGCCATGGATATCCATGGCGGCCGCGGCATCATGGAAGGCCCGCGCAATTACCTGTTTGGCACCTATATGAGCGTGCCGGTCGCGATCACGGTTGAAGGCGCAAATATCCTCACGCGATCCCTGATGATCTTTGGCCAGGGATCGATGCGATGCCATCCCTGGCTGCTGAAGGAAATGGAAGCGGCCAATCTGCCGGACCCGGCGGAATCGCTCACCGCCTTTGACCGATTGCTGTTCGCGCATATGCGGACCGCGACATCAAATGTGCTCAGGGCATTTTTCCGCAATCTGACTTCGCTGGGCGGCCCCCGTGTCGAGGCCGGTGTCGTGGGTTACATGTATCGCGGGCTCGACACCGCGGCGGTCAGTTTCGCCGCGGTCGCCGACATTGTCATGGCTCTGCTCGGCGGATCGTTGAAGCGCCGCGAAGGTATCTCGGCGCGGCTCGGCGACATCCTGGGCGAACTTTATCTGATGAGCTGTGTCCTGAAGCGTTTCGAGGATGACGGGCGGCAGATAGAAGACCTGCCGCTGGTGGAATGGAACTACCACAATTGCCTCCATGCCATTCAGACGCGGCTGGATGAGGTGTTTCTCAATCTGCCGTCGCGCCCGGTTGCAGCGCTGCTGCGACTGATCGCCTTCCCGCTGGGACGCCACCGCCGGCCGCCGTCGGACCGGCTCAATCATCAGTGTGCCGCGCTTATCCTCTCGCCAACGGCCACACGCGAAAGGCTGACCACCGGTATTTACATCAGCCGGACGCCGTCCGACGGAACCGGGCGGATGGAAGCTGCCTTCGCCGCGGCGATCACCCGCGACCAGATCGAGGAGAAAATTCGTGCCGCGGGACGTCCCGTGAAGCGCGCGCTAGCCGATTTGCCGGCGCTGCTGCACGACAACATCCTGACACAGAGCGATGCAGAAGCATTGATGCGCGCATCTGCCATCATTCGGGATGCGATCGATGTCGACGATTTCACGCCGTCGGAATTGACCGGCCGCGAAGAATCCACGATCCGGGCGGCCGCAGAGTGACCTGGCGAATCCCCGGCCGCACTCGGATGAAGGAACAATCATCACGCGTGCGCGTATCGCGAAGCTGTTCCGCGTCCGGAACAATTCTCCGAGTGGTCAGTTCTCACAGCCGGAAAGCTGGAGGAACTCGCCATGCTAGGAACAATTCTGCTCATTATTCTCGTGCTGCTGTTGGTCGGTTCTCTGCCAACATGGGGTTACAGCACCGGCTGGGGTTATGGCCCAAGCGGTCTTCTCGGCACGGTTCTGGTGATTATTCTGATTCTCGTACTCGTCGGACGGGTGTAGTTGCGCCGGCGCAGGTAGGTTTGCTTTAACCATGGCTGGTCTGCAGACTTACCGCGCCAAGCGTGACTTTGACGTCACGGCGGAGCCCCGCGGGCGCTTGGCAGCCCGCAAATCCGGACAGCTTCGCTTCGTCATTCAGCGCCACGCTGCAACCCGGTTGCATTTCGACCTTCGGCTTGAGTTGGACGGCGTTTACAAGTCCTGGGCGGTCACCAAGGTGCCCTCGCTCGACCCGGCGACCAAGCGGCTCGCCGTTGAGGTCGAGGATCATCCGATCGAATACGGCACCTTCGAAGGAACAATTCCCAGAGGTCAGTATGGCGGCGGAACGGTTCAGCTTTGGGACCGCGGTACGTGGAAGCCAAAAAGTGACAATCCGCAGCGCGATCTGGCCAAAGGCCACCTGAAGTTCGAACTTGGCGGAAAGCGCATGCATGGCGGTTGGGCGTTGATCCGCATGCATGACGATCCGCGCAAGCGCACCAGCAAGCCGCGGCACAACTGGCTTCTGATCAAGGAACGCGACAACGAGGCACATCCCGGCGATCCGGAAGCTTTGGCGTCGGAAGAAACTTCCGTCACCACAGGGCGAACGCTGGATGAAATCGCGTCCAGCAAAAGATCGCGCGTGTGGCATTCCAACCGCGGAAATGGCGGCGAGTCGGGTGAGCGGAAGGGCGCACACGCGCCGTCCAATGGCCAGGTAAAAAAAAACCGCCGGCCGGTGGTGAGAAAAAAGCAAAGCCGAAAAACCGTGCACTGAACATGCCGGAATTCGTGGCGCCGCAACTTTGCCGGCTGGTCGATGAACCGCCGGCGGGCGCGGTCTGGGTGCACGAGATCAAGTTCGACGGCTATCGCATGCAGTTGCGCGTCGCCAATGGGCGGGCAGTGCTGCGAACCCGCAAGGCGCTCGATTGGACCGGGCGCTTTCCCGAGATCGCCCGCGAGGCGCAAAAATTCTCCGACTGCATCATGGACGGCGAGATCTGCGCGCTCGATGAACATGGTGTGCCGGATTTTGCCGATCTGCAGCAGGCGCTCTCGGACGGAACGACGGAGAACCTGATTTATTTTGCCTTCGATCTGCTGTTCGGCGGCAACGAGGATTTGCGAAATCTGCCGCTGGAAGAGCGGAAATCGCGCCTCTCCGAAATGCTGGAAACCGCGCGCACGCAGCGGTTTCGGTATGTCGAGCATTTCGCCACGTCCGGCGAGAAATTCCTCGAAACCGCGTGCCGGGCGCATCTCGAGGGAATTATCTCGAAGCGCCTCGACGCGCCTTATCGCCCGGGGCGCGGCGATCTCTGGACCAAAGAGAAATGCCGAGGAGGTCAGGAGGTGGTGATCGGCGGATGGTGGGGCAGCCCGACGAAATTGCGGTCGATTCTGATTGGCTCCTATGACGGCGACAAGTTCGTCTATCGCGGCCGAATCGGCACCGGGTTCAACAGCGAAAACTCAGGTCCATTGCTGCGCGCACTCAACCGCATCAAACAGCCCAAATCGCCGTTCACCGCCGGCATCAAGCCGCCGCGCACGAGAGAGATCAACTGGGTCGCGCCCAAACTGGTCGCCGAGGTCGAATATGCAACCCTGACCCGCGACGGTGTGCTTCGCCAGGCAAGCTTCAAAAGCCTGCGCGAGGACAAATCCGCGAAGGCGGTTGTTCTCGAATTGCCGATGCCGGTGAAGGATGCGGAGGCACGCTCCGAAACCGAATCCAGAGAGACGATGCGGTCGAACACTGTGCGCGCGAAATCCGCGAAGCCGAGCACGCCGAGCGTCGCCGGCGTGAACATCAGCCACCCTGACAAGGTGCTCTGGCCCACTGCGGGAAAAGCCAGGGCGCTGAACAAGGTCGATCTCGCACGATACTACGAAGCCATCGGCCCGCGCATGCTGCCGCACATTGCGGGGCGGCCCTTGTCCATGGTGCGGTCGCCGGAAGGAATCACCGGCGAGCGGTTTTTTCAGCGGCATGTCCTAAGCGGCGTCGCGCATGTGATGCCGATCCGCGTGAACGGCGAAGCCAGGCCATTCCACGCTATTTCGGATCTCACGGGACTGGTCGCGCTGGCACAGGCGGCCGTGGTCGAAATCCATCCCTGGGCCTGCCGGCCCGGCGAGCCGGAGATTCCGGAGCTGCTGATTTTCGATCTCGATCCGGATACCGAGCTTCCATTCGCGCGAGTGGTCGAAGCGGCAAAGCAAATGCGTGATGTGCTGATGTCCTGCGGCATGACCGCTTTCGCCAAGACGACAGGCGGCAAGGGCATCCACGTGGTCACGCCCATTACGGGCCCGGCGAAACGGCCGCCGGTCTGGGATGACGCCAGGGAATTCGCCCGCGAGGCCGCGGAACGATTGGCGCAAATGGCGCCGGACCGCTACGTCACCAACATGGCCAAACGCCATCGCGCCGGCAAGATCTTCATCGACTTTTTCCGCAATGCGCGCATGGCGACGGCAGTTGCGCCGTGGTCCACCCGCGCGCGTCCCGGAGCAACGATCGCAACCCCGTTATCCTGGCCGCAGTTTCGCAACACCCTTGATCCGTCCACATACAATCTTGCTGAGATCGGCAAGGTCCTGACGCTAAAAGACCCGTGGCAGGATCTGGCTGAAGCCGCGGTATCGCTCGAGGACGTCCGCCGCAAACTGCGCGCTATTTAGATGTTGAATCGTGGTGGAAGGTTGACTTGCGGCTCGAAAGAACATATCATGAACATGTGTTCGCGCCGTCAGGTCAAACCGCGACGAAAGGAGTTTTGAATCGATCCCCTGCTGGCCGGATTCAGTTTCGCTGAATGGACCCGCCAATGTGACTTTTACTGTTACGGTTGCTTTTCGAATAAGCCCTTGGAATCCCTCGATTGTTACGGTGTGACGGTTGTGGTGGAAAAAAAAGCGCTAGGCTTAACGGGCGCGCTTCCGATGAGTCCGGGCCGATGCGGCGGCGGTGCGTGACCGGTGTTTTTCGCGCCCCGGTTTCGCGCCGAGGCTTTTCTTCAGGGCCGCCATCAGATCGATGACATTGCTCGGAGCCGCCGGCGGTGCAACCGCGACCGGATGTTCGCCATGCTCCTTGCGGTCGATCAGATCACGCAGCGCTTCTTCATAGCGGTCGCGAAATTCCTGCGGATCGAACGGGCCTTCGAGCTGTTCGATGATCTGGCCGGCAATTTCCACCATTTGCCGATCGGGCTTATGGGCGGGGACCGATTCGAGAGCCTTCGCCATGTTCACCACCTCGTCGCGCATACGCAGGGTGTAGGTGAGCAGGCCATGATCGCGTGGCTCGATCGCCATTAGCCTTTCGCGCGTATGCATGACAACGCGACCCAATGCTATGCGGTTGGTATCGGACATCGCTTCCCGGATCACTGCGTAGGCACTCGCCGCGATATCGTCGGTCGGCAGCAGCACATAGGGTTCATCCCAGAACAGCCGGTCGATCGTTTCGGCATCGACAAAGCGCTCGATATCAAGAGTGTGTGTCGTCTCGAGCTTGACCGAATCCAGTTCCTCGTCGGTCAGGATCACATACCGGTTCTTTTCAAGCTCATAGCCCCTGACCAAATCCGACCGGTTGATGGGCCCGGTTTCGGGGTCGGTCGGCACCATCCGGATGCGGTTATTGGTGTCCGGATTGATGAGGTGAAAGGATATGTCGTTGGCGCGCGACGTCGCCTTGTAGAGCGCGACGGGACAGCTCACGAGCGACAACCGCAACTGTCCTTGCCAGACTGGCCGCGCGGAGAGGCCTGGAACTTTGGGCGGCCGCTTTTTCTCTTCCTTTGCCGGTTCCGATTTTCGGCTGCTGTGTTTTTTGGCTGCGGCCATGGGAATACGTCCGGATTTTGCGACTCCGGAACGCCACCTGGCCCGCGAGCGTTCCCTTGGCCGATATTTGCATCAGGCTAAACCGTGATGAAAAAAGCCAAATTTCTTCAGGATGCGAAACTTGACCCGGCCCGTTTCTACCGCCACCCCTCCGATGTGTTGCGTGATCGCCGGCTGACGGATCAGGACCGGAGAGAAATCCTTGCCGCCTGGGAACGTGCTGCCCAGGCCTCGCCTGACGATGATGTGGAACAAATCGAACGTCTGCGTCAGTTGCGCGAGCAGTTGAACGCCGGCTTCCCCGTCAGTGACGAAGCGGCACGGGATACCGGCGCAACAGCACCGCGTGCAGTCTAGGCGACGATTTCACCGCCATTCACGTGCAGCACCTGCCCGCTGATGTAACTCGCATCATCGGAGGCGAGGAACACGAAGCAAGTGGCAACTTCATCCGGCTGGCCCGGTCGTTTCATTGGGGTGTCCTTGCCGAATTTCGCGACTTTCCCAGGGTCAAAACTCGCAGGGATCAGCGGCGTCCAGATTGGGCCGGGTGCCACCGCATTGACGCGGATTCCCTTTCCCACCATCTGCATCGAAAGCGCGCGCGTAAAAGCGAGGATCGCGCCCTTGGTCGAAGAATAATCGACCAGCGATGGATTGCCGCGAAACGCCGTTATGGAGGTCGTATTGACGATTGCCGCGCCCTTTTTCAGATGCGGCAGCACGGCCTGTGTCAGATGAAACATCCCGAAGACATTGGTCGCGAAAGTGCGCTCCAACTGGTCCGGCGGGATCTGGGCAAAGTCCTTTCCGGCGTGCTGTTCGGCGGCATTGTTCACCAGAATATCAATGCGGCCCAACCGCTTCACTGTCTCACGCACGGCGCTCATGCAAAAATCGCGGTCGCTGATATCTCCTTCAATCAGAAGACAATTCCGCCCTTCTTTTGCGATCAATTTTTTCGTTCGCGCCGCGTCCTTCGTCTCCTCGAGATAAATGATCGCGATGTCGGCTCCCTCTTTGGCAAAATGAATCGCCACGGATTTGCCGATCCCTGAATCGCCGCCGCTAATCAGCGCGACGCGGCTTTTAAGCTTTCCCGCCGGTTTGTATTTTCTCGCCTCACTCTCAGGTCGTGGATTCATCTTGTGTTCGTCGCCGGGCTGTTTCGCCTGGCGCTGCGGTGGAACACTCCGCCTTCCTGCCGCGCTCATGCCAAAATCCCGAAATTGCCGCAGCAGAACAACTGGAAGCCCGATCAGTTCCGGAGCACGCCAGCGTAATTGTGGCAACTGCCGCCCCTGGCCCCTCGTTTATCCTATGCGGATTTGTGCGGAGAACGGCCATGGATAAGCCAAACCCGGAATACAGACCGTCGAACCAGGTGGACCGGCAGGTCGATGCACCGGTCCTGACTTCGATCGAATCCCGTCAGGGCATCATGCTCGGCCGCGTGAGATGGATCCTCGGCATCAGCCTGGCGCTGGTGATCATCGCTTTTGTGAGCCTGTACGCCGCACATTTCGGCAGCAGCGCTAACGCGCCGTACCGCACCGGCCAAGTCAGCGCAAGCAATACAGCCGGCCCGAACGCCGTAAGCCCGGGCGGCCGATCTTAGTGCAATTGTGGGAGAGACGAGCGGGCCTCCGACACCGACTGTCGAGGGGGGCAATTTGACGTAGCCAGGGATCGGGACCCGCTCGCCGTACAAAATGCGCAACCTCAGGAAAGGTTGCGCCCGAAATCGGTTATTTTTGCACGATTGTCGTCGGGCAGCGGGAATCGGCATCACGAATTTGATTAAGCGCTTGGCCAGAATGGACTTCACAGTCCAGCCGCAGGCTAAGTCTGGTGTTCAGCTGCGGTTGCGCGGCCGAGTGATCGTGGATCGAAAATGCCAGCGCCAGTAGGAGCAACGCAGCGAGCAGGCTCTGAAAGGGATATTTGCCCATGGCACCTCGCTTTTTCAGACTGGTGGTTCAGTGCGGAGCAGACCGATCAGAGTGCTACCGGCAAGCAGGACGACAAAGACTGCGAAAGCGATCTTCACCAGCGTGGCAGCCATTCCCCCAAGCCCGAAAAAGCCGAGATAAGCGGCCACCACCGCCAGAAACAGGAATGTCAGAGTCCAACCGAGCACTCAGGATCCCCTTAACCGATTGCTAACAACGCCGGGCTGAAGGCGCAGTTCCGCGACGGGAATCTGACCGGATCAAATTTGGTTTCGCTTGTTCGCGATGGCCTCGGATGCTCCAAGAATGCCGGCGAACACGACGGCCAGAAGCGGCTTCTCCTGCGCCACCTTGGCCAGCAAATTGAGGGTTGCAGTGTCGGCGTCGCCGGGCAGAGGCGGCACCCCTGCGGCAATCCTGGGATCAGGCTGGTGCAGACGCGGTTTTGGAGCCTGCGCCGGCCGGCGCATATTTACGATCGCAGCCCACCCCAGGGGCCCCACAACTAACACAACAGCGGCAATGATAGCCGCCCACGGCGCCGTTGTTTGCGGGATCAGCGCAAGGTAGATCGCATAGCCGGCAAAGGCCGTGCCGACCCAGATAAGGGCAGAGGCGGTGATGATCAGCACCGCCCCGCCAATCGCTTGCGCGCCTATTCTATGTCCTAAAGGCCCTAGCGTAGCAGTAGCGCTCCGATTAGCGCTCCGGCGCTCATGGAAAGCATGCAGGCTGCCAGAGGCTGGGTCTTCACGGCAGTACGAACGCCGTCGAGATTTTCCGCGCCCCATTCGGTGACGCGATCCACGGTGTCGGTTGCCGTGCCGATAGCATCGTTCACGAATTCCTTTGCCTGGCTGCTGGCGGCGTCGCCAACATCACTGGCCAGACCCCGGACATCATGCTGCAACGCGTCGAAATCGGCGCGCAGCGAATTCAGCCGGCTCTGCATACCGGTGGCTGACTTGACGGTTTTAACGGTTCTTTTCTTGCGTTTGCGTGTGGCGGTTCTCGCCATAGTTCCCTCCGCGCTTGGGAGTCAAATTCGCGGAGGGAACGTGCGATGCGGAAGAGGGGTTCCTTCACGCCGCTTCGCGGCGAAGCGAATGGAAGAACAGTGCCTGGCCGATTGTCGCCTGCACCGTCTCCGGAAGGAAAGGTTTGGTAATCAGATAGGTTGGTTCAGGGCGTTCGCCGGTCAGCAACCGTTCGGGATAGGCGGTTACGAAAATCACCGGTATATCGAAGGTATGGAGGATTTCGGTGACCGCATCGATGCCCGATCCGCCTTCGCCAAGGTTGATGTCGGCGAGAATGAGACCAGGTTGCTGGGCGCGCGCTTTGGCAACCGCTTCGTCCTTCGATGCCGCGGTGCCGACCACTTTGTGGCCAAGCTCGACGACCAGGTTTTCAAGATCGAGGGCAATGATCGATTCGTCTTCGATGATCAGCACACGCGAAGCGAGTTGCCGCTCGATCGCGTGCTGGGCTTCGACAATCGATTGCTCGACTTCTTCCGGAGTTTCGTCGAGAATTTTGCCGGCTTCGCTGAGCGAGAAGCCTTCGACTGCAGTCAACAGCAATGCGGCGCGCGCAGCCGATGTCAGTGAGCGCAGGCGCTCCTCGGGCGTGAGCGTTTTGACGTCGAGTGAGACGTCCTGATCAAGCTGGCTCGCGGTGCTGGACCAGATGATATGAAACAGGCGGTAGAGGGCGACCCGCGGCGGCAAATCGGTGGACAATTCAGACTTGCCGGCCAAGACTGCGGTCAGCGCCGCGCGAACGTAAGCGTCGCCGCTGCTTTGCGATCCCGTCAGCGCTCGCGCATAGCGGCGGAGATAGGGCAAATGCGGCGCGAGCGATTCGGTCAGGGTCATGTGATGGTTGTCCTCTGTTGCATCGAGCCAAACGGACAAACTGCAAGAATGTTCCCACGTTCCTGGAACTAGTTCCAGCTTCGTCCGTTTAAGGGCACTCAAGGGTTGGGCCTTTCTTTGGGAGGGCCATGAACAGGGTGGTAACTCAGTCACTTAGGGCGCTCACATGGACGGTAGATTCCGCGACGGATTGGCTTTGAGACGCGAGGGCGGGAACTTGGATCTAAAAGATGAAGAGCCGGACCGCGACAAGATGCTCGCTGCCCGGGCCCGGCAACGGGCAATTGGCCGGGAATTGAGGCGAATGTTCGATGAGGTGGTGCAGGAGCCGGTTCCTGATGATTTTCTTGACCTGCTCAAGAAAATCGACGCCGCCGGTGCAAAAAAGGATGGTGGATCGTGAAGTCCCACAATTTTGACGAGCCATCCATGAGCGCCAGCGGGCAGGCTGCACAGGCTGCTGTCGTCCCCGAAACCGATCAGGATTTCCGTCACGACCTGCTTGAACTTATCCCGTTCCTGCGTGCCTTCTCCCGTTCGCTCTGTGGTGACCGTGAACTGGCCGATGATCTCGCACAAGAGGCGTTGGCCAAAGCGTGGCAATCGCGCGAAACATTTCGGGCCGGTTCAAACCTGAAAGCCTGGCTGTTCACGATTCTTCGCAACCAGTTCTATTCCGATCGCCGCCGCGCCTGGAGGCAGGCGCCATGGGACGAAAGCGCAGCAGAACGGGTTCCAATCGCGCGTGGTGAGCAGACTTGGGCGGTCCAGCTGTCCGATACTGCGCGCGCCCTGCGTGGGCTTCCCGCCGAGCAGCGAGAAGCGCTGATTCTCGTTGGCGCCGGTGGTTTCTCCTATGAGGATGCCGCGAAAATCAGCAATTGCGCGGTCGGGACGGTGAAAAGCCGCGTCGCGCGCGCCCGCAAGGCACTCTCTGCAGCTCTGGAGGGCAATGGACCATTGCCGAACGAGCCACGTCCCGCAGGGAAAGATGCGACCAATGAAATCATGGCGCAGCTTGACCGGCTGGCTCCGGCGGACTCGTCCGACAACGGTGACGAGCTCGAGGCCAAGCGCGACGCGGGCTGAGTTCAGCGCGAGGCCTCTGCGCCTCCGTCTGTTGTTCTGGATCACGATCTGGTTGGCTCCGGTCGCTGCAATCAGCGTGTTCCAGGGCATAGACCGCATCCAGCGCGATGTCTCAGATGTGCGCGAACGGCTGTTTGAAAGCGCGCGTGCCAACGCCGCCCAGGAACAGACCGTTATCGCATCAGGCGAGCAGGTGTTGCGCGCGCTGGCCAATGAGCCTCAGGTCCGCGGCCCGGGCGGGGATTGCTCAAAATCCCTGGCCGCAGCACTCCGGGGGCTGGTCTATTTCACCAACTTCTATCGGGTCGATTCCACCGGCCGCATTCTGTGCGCCGCGACACCGCCAATGGCCGGAGAAGACAATCTGTCATCCCAGAACTGGTGGATGACGGCGCTGCGGCAGAACGGCTTCTTTATTGCGCCAAGGAGCTACAGCACGGCTTACCAAACCACATTGCTGCGCGGCGTTCTGCCACTGCGTTCGACCCGCGGCATGTTCGACGGAGCGATTGTTCTCGTCTTTGACGTATCCTGGTTGAGCCGCCTGCTGCAGAACCGGCCCCTGCCGCCCAACACATGCCTTGCGGTGTTTGATCCTGCCGGCCGCATCATCGCCTCCAATGATCCGGCTCAGGCAGCGGCGGTATTTGCCGGACACCCATCTGCCAATGGCGCGGCCCAACTGCATTCGGCGAAAGCCGCCGGAACAAGCTGGAGTTATGTGCTGGCGCCGATTTCCGAACGCGGAGTTTTCGCCGGCTATGCGCGCCGCAATCGTGATCTGTTCGCCGCCACCTATGTCCATGTCGCCACCAATCTGCTGCTTCCGATCGTCATGCTGGCTTTGGCCTATGCCGCGATCTGGTTCGCCACGGGCCGGTTGATTATCCACTGGCTGGTCTATCTGCGGCGAATTGCGCTCGCCTATACCCGTGGCCATTACGGCGTGCGGCCCGTCGCTCTGGCCGAAGCGCCGGCAGAATTCCGCGATCTTGGCGAAACCATCTCAGTCATGGCCGAGGCGGTGGAGGACCGCGACAAGCGCTTGCGCACAACGCTGAAACAGAAGTCGCTGCTCATCCGCGAAACCCATCACCGGGTAAAAAACAATCTGCAGATTGTCATGAGTCTATTGTCGCTGCAGGCGGGACGGCTGCGCGATCCCGCCGCCCGGAATGCACTCCGGCAGGCCCAGTTTCGCGTCAATGCGCTCGCGCTGGTGCACAGGATTTTGTACGAAAATGACGAGTTCGGCGCGATCGATCTCAAGAAGCTGATCGAGGAAATCGCTTGTCAAATCCACAGTGCTGCCGGCCGTGAAGCGCGTGCGCTGCATCTGGAGTTCAATCTGGTCCAGCGCTCGATTGCCAGCGATCTCGCCGTGCCATTGACTCTCTTCCTGGTGGAAGCCCTGACCAATGCATTCCATCATGCCTATCCGGACGCGAATGGTGGGGCGGTGCGCGTTTCATTGCTGCCCGTACCGGACAAAATGCTTCGCCTGGCGATTGAGGATGATGGTGTTGGATTGATGCCCGCCGGCGAAGGCGAGGGGATCGGAACGCGATTGATCGAGGCCTTTGCGCGGCAGGTCGGCGGCAGCGCCGGCGTTCACCCGCGCGATCCATCGGGCACCGTGGTGGAATTATTGTTCCCCGACCGAGAATTTCAACCGGCGCCGGCGACGCTGCAGGATCCCTTCAGCCGTGGCGACGAAGAGGATATTCATCACGATCCACGTGGCGTGTCCGACATCCCGCCGGCTCATACGGAAAATTTCACGCGCCTGCACTAACCAGGAAGCGAGAAAAATAGGAGCGACCAGCGGGAGACCTTCTCGCTTCTCGCTTCTTAAGCCGCTTTCTGCTGGCGGAGGACCCAGTGCCTGCCGACCTGCACCGGTCCGGGATCAACCGGCGTAAAACCCGCATCGCGATAAAGCGCGACAAGTTTCGGGCGTGGCTCACAGTCGAGCCGGACGAAATCACGGCCCATCCGTCTGGCTTCGTGCAGCGCCCAATCCAGCATGGCTTGCGAATAGCCCGCGCCGGCAAACCGCCGCGCCACACCGAGACGATGCACATAGAGCGCTTCGCCGGCCCGCGTTTCCGGCCAGAAGACCCGGTCCTCGTCATGCAGATACATACAGGCCGCCAGCGCACCGGCGACCCGCCCGGTGATCAATTCGCCGCCACGCGCCACGCGCGTGAGTTCATCGTGCGATATTTCCTCTTCGCCCCAAAGTGCGTCGCCACGGTCGATCAGCCACTGCGCAATATCGCGGATCAGCGCATATACATCCGGCACGGCCTCCATTCCGGCACGTGTGATTGCGAGTTCGGCAACGGGAATGCCGGATTGCAGCATCGGACGAGTGTAGTCCGATCTGAGGTGGTCAGCCGAGAGCCTTGATGATTCCTTCGGTCATTTTCTTCGCGTCGCCAAACAGCATCATGGTGTTGTCGCGGAAGAAGAGTTCGTTTTCGATTCCGGCGTAACCCGAACCCATGCCGCGTTTGACGAACAGCACCGTCTTGGCTTTCTCGACATCGAGGATCGGCATGCCGAAGATCGGCGATTGCGGGTTGGTTTTTGCCGCCGGATTGGTCACGTCATTGGCACCAATGACATAGGCGACATCGGTTTGCGCAAACTGCGAATTGATGTCTTCCAGCTCGAAGACTTCATCATACGGAACATTGGCTTCGGCGAGCAGCACATTCATGTGGCCCGGCATGCGTCCCGCGACCGGGTGAATGGCATAGGACACTTTCACGCCTTCTGCTTTGAGCTTGTCCGCCATCTCGCGCACCGCGTGCTGCGCCTGGGCCACCGCCATTCCGTAGCCCGGCACGATGATCACCGATCCGGCATTCTTCATGATGAAGGCAGCGTCTTCCGCCGAGCCCTGCTTCACCGGCCGTGTTTCGGCCGGGCCGCCCGCAGCGGCCGTTTCGCCGCCAAACCCGCCGGCAATCACCGATATGAAAGAGCGGTTCATGCCCTTGCACATGATGTAGGACAGGATCGCGCCCGATGAGCCGACCAGCGCGCCCGTAATAATGAGCGCTGTGTTTTCCAGCGTGAAGCCGATGCCTGCCGCCGCCCAGCCGGAATAGGAGTTCAGCATCGACACCACGACCGGCATGTCGGCGCCGCCGATCGGAATGATCAGGGTAATCCCGAACACGAAGGACAACCCGGCGATCAGCCAGAACGCCCACGTCGCCTGCGACATGACGAAGTAGATGATCAGTCCAATGATGATCAACGCGATCAGGAGATTCAGGAAGTGCCGCGCCGGCAACAGGATCGGCGCGCCCGACATGTTGCCGTTCAGCTTGGCGAAGGCAATGATGGAACCGGCAAAGGTAATGGCGCCGATGGCAACGCCGAGGCTCATCTCGATCAGGCTCTGTGTCCGGATCAGCCCGGTGCACATATTGCCGTTGTAGATGCAGATGCCATAGGCGTCGGGCGAGTACAGCGCCGCCGCGGCGACCAGCACGGCCGCCAGGCCAACAAGGCTGTGGAAGGCGGCGACGAGCTGCGGCATCGCGGTCATGGCAATGCGCCGCGCGGTAACCGCGCCGATCGCGCCGCCGATCGCGAAACCGCCGATGATCAGCCCCCAGGTCAGGCCGTCAGGCACGCCCTTCCAGGTGAGCGTGGTGGCGACCGCAAGCGCCATGCCGGTCATGCCGAGGCGATTGCCGGTGCGCGATGTTTCCGGACTCGACAAGCCGCGCAGCGCAAGGATGAAAAGGACGCCCGCGGCGAGATAAAGCAGGGCGGCGATATTGGCGTTCATCGCGCGGACCGCCTCACTTCTTCTCTTTCCGGCGATACATCGCGAGCATTCTCTGGGTCACGAGAAAGCCGCCAAAAATATTCACCGACGCGAGAATGAGGGCAAAGAAGCCCAGCCCTTTGGAGACCTGCCACGAGGCGCTCGACGTCTGATCGACGATCACCGCGAGCAGCGCGCCCACGACGATGACCGAGGAGATCGCATTGGTGACGCTCATCAGAGGGGTATGCAGCGCCGGCGTGACGCTCCATACCACGTAATAGCCGACGAACACCGCTAACACGAAAATCGAAATTCGGAATATCAGGGGATCGATGGCTTCCATGACGGTCGTTTCTCAGGTGGCTGCCAATGAGGGATGGGTAACGGCGCCGTCGCGCGTCAGATTGGCGCCTTTGATGATTTCATCGTCCCAGTTGATGCGCGCCGTTCCCGTTTTCTTGTCGACAAACAGGCTGACGAAATTGAGCAGGTTGCGCGAATACAGATTAGACGCGTCTACCGCGAGGCGGCCCGGCAGATTGGTATAGCCCATGAGAGTGACACCATGGGCCTCGATCACCCGTCCGGCCTGTGTCAGCGGACAGTTGCCGCCTTGTTCGGCCGCGAGATCGACAATCACCGATCCCGGCCGCATCGTTCTCACCATGTCTTCCGTCACCAGAACCGGCGCCCGGCGACCTGGAATCAGCGCGGTGGTGATGACGATGTCCTGCTTGCGGATGGTCTCGGCGATCAGCGCCGCCTGCTTCGCCTGATATTCCTTCGACATTTCCCTGGCGTAGCCGGCGGCGGTCTGGGCCTGTTTGAATTCCTCATCCATCACCGCGACAAATGTCGCGCCGAGGCTTTCGACCTGCTCCTTGGTGGCGGGTCTGACATCGGTGGCCGAGACAATGGCGCCGAGACGCCGGGCGGTCGCGATGGCCTGGAGTCCGGCGACGCCTGCACCCATCACCAGCACACGCGCCGGTGCAATGGTGCCGGCGGCCGTCATCATCATCGGCATCGCGCGCCCGAACTGGGCGGCCGCATCGATTACCGCCTTGTACCCGGCGAGATTGGCCTGGCTCGACAAGACGTCCATGGATTGTGCACGGCTGATGCGCGGCAGGAATTCCATGGCAAAGGCGTCGATACCTGCCGCGGCCAGTTTGCCTATGGCATCGCGTTCGGTTGCCGGCGAGAGCAGCCCGACCAGAATGGCGCCGCGCTTGATTTGGCCGATTTCGGCTTCCGAGGGCCCGCGCACTTTCAGGACCACATCGGCATTGTTGAGGACGGCGCCTGCACCAGGAATGATGGTTGCGCCGGCTGCGGCATATTCCTGGTCGGAGATGCGCGCTTTCGCGCCCGCGCCCGCTTCGACGCGGACCTCGAGACCAAGCCCCTTGAACTTTTTTACGGTTTCGGGGCTTGCCGCAACGCGCGTCTCATCGGCGCGCCGCTCGGCCGGTATCGCAACAACCCATGCCATGTTCGGAAGATGAAAGGCCGGTGATCAGCCGTTGTGAGTGCGGAAAATCGCAAGCAATGCGACGATGACAACAATTCCGGCGGCGGACCATTTCGCCCCGTTCCAGAAGGCGAACCACATTTTGACGTGGTCCGAAATGTCCATCGTGCCCTTCGGGGCGTCATCCTCAACTGCGTGATGGGTATTCGAGCTCATATTTTTTTCCCGATTCTGCTGCAACCAATGCGTTCGCAACTATAGTAAAGCCTGCATTTGGGCAATGGTGACCGCAAACCCGGGCCCATGGCGACCTTTCGTCGCGGGTCAGGCACCCATGCCCAGCGCGGCAAGGTAGAGGTCGAGTATCGCGTCCTGCTCTTGCCGCTCGCTCGTCTCGAGCCGCCGCAGCCGGACCACCTGACGCATGATTTTGGTATCGAAGCCATGCCCTTTGGCTTCGGAATAAACTTCACGGATATCCGCGCTGAGCGCGCCCTTTTCCTCTTCCAGCCGCTCGATGCGCTCGATCAGCGATTTCAATTGCCCCGCCGCGAAGCCGTTTTTCGCCATGGCCGCCCCTCTACTGACACTCAGCCATTAAAACGGAGAACCGGTGGCGGGGAAGGCGCGCGGCGCTTTTTAGCTGTGAGTCTTCGCCGGGCTGGATTTGGCGAATTGTGCCTGCTGCTCCGCCGAGGCTTCCCTCTGGTAGCGCTTTTTCCATTCCGCAGGCGGCATGCCATAGACGATCTCGCGGGCCTGATCCTTTTCGAGGGCAATGCCCTTGTCCGCCGCCGCCTCGCGGTACCAGTCGCCCAGGCAATTGCGGCAGAACCCCGCCAGATTCATCATGTCGATGTTCTGCACATCGGTACGCTTGCGCAGATGCGCGACCAGCCGGCGAAATGCCGCCGCTTCGAGCTCGGTGCGGGTTTTTTCATCCATCGTGTGGTCTCCGGGAATTTTGGCCGCTCGCATCCAATATGGTAGCCGGACCCATCGCTTGCAAAGCGTTGTGTAAGGCGCGCGCCAGCAATCGCTGCCAGTGCTCGCGGCCATGCGCCTCGCCGATCAGATCCTGCCGGACTTCGACCAGCACATGCGGAATTCCACGCATGGTCCCGTGCCGGTAGAGGCAATCATTTTCCAACCGGCCGGAATAGGGCTCGTTATCCCCGGCAACGACATCCGTGATTTTCCGCAATTCGGTCAGCAATGGCCGGGCAAGGCGGTCATCGCGATCCCACAGCACACCGAAATGCCACGGGCGCCGTGCCCCCCGCCACACCGGCGTGAAACTGTGAATCGAAACCAGCACCGGCACGCTGACGGTTTCCAATGCCGTATCGATCATCGAAGAAATCTTCCGGTGATAGGGAGCGTGCCACGCTTCAATTCGCGCGCGTATCCCTGGTCCGCCGAGCGACGCATTGCCCGGAATGATACGGCGGTCGGACAGCCTGGCGACCACCGTGGGATCGTCTTCACCCCGGTTGAGGTCGGCGACGAGACGGGACCAACGCCCGAGAATGGCCTTGCAGCCAAATTCGCCGGCCAGCCATCGCGTCAGCTCCGCCGCCCCAATGTCGTAGGCAATATGCGAATCCAGTTCACTTTCGGCGAGCCCAAGCCCGTCCAGATCCGGAGGGATCGCATTGGAAGCATGGTCGCACAGGAACAGCACATGGCCGCGTCCGGCACGATTATGGATCTCAAATGGTTCCGGCGCCGGCAGGGCGGAGTCTCCCGGGAACTTTTGCCCCGTAGGAATAGACCAGGCACAAATAAAACAGGAATGTGAGCCAATTCAATTTGCCGAGCATTAAAGCACCAACGCCGTTCTGCATTGACATCGCGACCCCCGCCCGACACTTTTTTGCCCCACCCCGTGTGTAACCCGCTTCCGATCCGCCGCCCGGTACCCCCGGGAGATTCGAAAAAAGAACACGACCGGCAAACCGATTCCTGGCCGCCACATGATGCGCCGTAGCCGAAAAACCAAAATCGTCGCCACTCTTGGTCCGGCGAGCCGGACCCGTGAGCAAATTCGAACCCTGTTCATTGCCGGGACGGATGTGTTCCGTATCAATATGAGCCACACGGACCATCCCTCGCTGGCCGCGCTGGTCGATATTGTTCGTGGCGTCGAAGCTGATGTCGGCCGCCCGATCGGAATCCTCGTCGACCTCCAGGGCCCGAAATTGCGGCTGGGCAAATTGCCCGGAGGCGAACAGCGCATCGAGACCGGCAGGAAGATCACATTGGTACGCAGCGAGACCAGCGACGACCCTGCGGCGCTGCCGATCCCCCATCCTGAGATTTTTGCTGCACTCAAGCCGGGTTCGAATCTTCTGATCGACGATGGCAAAGTGCGGTTGACGGCCGAGTCGGTCAGCGAATCGCGGATCGAAGCAACGATCATCCAGGGCGGCGTGGTGAAGAACAACAAGGGAGTCAATCTCCCCGACACGCTGTTGCCGATTCCTGCTCTCACGTCCAAGGACCGCAGTGATCTCGATTATGCCCTTCAGCTCGATATCGACTGGCTGGCGCTGTCCTTTGTCCAAAGACCCGACGACGTTGCCGAATTGCGCAAGGCCGCTGCCGGGCGTGCGGGCGTCCTGACCAAGATCGAGAAGCCGGCGGCGTTTCAATCACTCGACGAAATTCTTGAATTGTCCGATGCGGTGATGGTGGCGCGCGGCGATCTCGGCGTCGAACTGCCGCTGGAAGCGGTGCCCGGCCGCCAGAAGCAGATCGTGCGCGCAGCGCGGCGGGCGGGCAAACCCGTTGTCGTTGCAACCCAGATGCTCGAATCCATGATCACCAGTTCAGGCCCGACGCGCGCCGAAGTTTCCGACGTGGCGGGCGCGGTGTTCGAAGGTGCAGATGCGGTGATGCTGTCGGCCGAAACCGCGGCGGGTGCATTTCCGGCCGAGGCAGTCGCCATGATGGACCGCATTGCGCAGGCTGTCGAAGATGATTCGCTGTATCGCGGGATCCTCGCCGCCCAGCGTCAGGTGCCGGAGTCCACAATGCCGGACGCGATCCTCGCCGCGGTGAACGATGTGACGAAAACCATCCGCGCATCGGCAATTGTCTGCTGGACGAAATCAGGCTCAACGGGCTTGCGCGCGTCGCGCGAGCGTCCACATGTGCCGATCATCGCGCTGACTCCGATCCGGGCGATGGCCCGCCGTCTGTCGATTGCCTGGGGATTGCATTGCGTCGAGACCGAAGACGCGCATGATCTCGACGACGTTGCCATCCGCGCCTGCGACATCGCCTTCACCCATGGCTTCGCAAAAACCGGCGATCGCGTCGTGATCACAGCCGGTTTGCCGCTCGGTACTCCGGGCGCGACCAACATGGTTCGCGTCGCCTTCGTCACGCGGCGGTAAAACGAAGTAGGAGCGAGAAGCGAGAAACTAGAGCACGAACCGACCCGCGGCCCATGCGCTCCTCTCAATTCTCGCTCCTCTTTTCTCGCTTCTCTTTGGTTCTCACGACCCGATGTAACAGGGGGGGAATTCGAATTTTGGAATCCGCTTTTCGACAAACAGAAAATCAGGCTGCGCCAGCCGGGCCTGAAATTCGTCCGGCTGGGTGGATTCGATCCTGTAGGAATTGTCGAACCGGTCCGGCATGCCGTTGATCGTATCGGAAATCATCCGCAGCACGCCATTGGTGACCGACCACTTGCCGGTTTCGCTCTGCTGCCAAACAACCTGCGTGCCCTGGCACTTGCGAAACTCCGAGTGGAACGTGCCATCCGGACTGTAGGAATCGATATAGGAAATGCTGGGATCGTCAGGCTCGCCCACACCATACCAGTTGCCGACGAAACTGAAGTCCAGCGCAGGCGCCGCAGCTCCGGTGATGGCGGCTGCAATGGCAATCGGAATGACGAGCAGACGTTTCAAATCAGATTCCCGACGCGCAATCGGGAAAGTCGAACGTCTGCACCCGATGGCCGACAAAAACATAGCCTTGCGGGTCGAGCCGGATGCGCCGTTCATTGTCCGTCAGCAGAATGATCTTGTAATCCGACGCCGAATTCGCCGGGTCGCCGTTGATTTTTTCGGCCACGAGATGTTCGGTATCGCCGTCGAGCGACCAGGTACCACTTTCCGTCTGGTACCCGACATAATCGCCGCCGTCGCATTTGCGGAATTCCTCGCGGAACGTGCCGTCGGAACGGAATTCTATCAGCGACATCACACCGTCTTCGTCGGGCTGGTATGGACTGAACCAGATGCCGACCAATGTCGGCTCCGCGCTGACTGATGAAGCGCTGGCAAAAAGCGCGACGGATGCAACGCCAGCCAAAACAGCGATGCGGCCCATCGTCTCAGATTCCCTGGCCCTCCACCGCTTTGGCCAATTCGCGGATACGGTCGTCCACGCCATCGATAAACGGATCGAGGGCCCTGGCCTGCCGGAATGCGTCCAGTGCATGCGGCTTGTCATTGTATTCATCGAGGATTTCGCCAAGTTCGGCGAGGGCGTCGAAGTTTTTCGGCTGCAAGGCGAGCGTGTGCCGCAGCGAGGTGATCGCGTCGTCGTAATCTTCCTTGTGGGCGGCAAGGGTGGCCCGCCGGTGCCAGGCCTCGGCGAAATTCGGCGCGATATCGGTGAGCTTTTGCGTGAGCTGGCGCGCGGTGTCGAAATCCATCGCCTCCATGGCCTGGTCGGCACGTTTGAGCAGCAAATCCGCGGTCGGGCTGCCGGAGTGCGCCCAACGCGCCTTCAGCTCGCGCTCGACCGCGCGCGCGCCGCGCTTGTCCGCGGCTTTCGCCAACCTGGTCAAAAGCTGGTCTTCCGTCTCGGGCGGTTTTGGCACCGGTCTTTGCGGCGCAGCCGCCTGTGGCGCAGGTGCGGCTTGGCGCCCGCCGGCATCCGGCCCGCGTGGCGGCAAAAGCTGCAAATCCGGCACCTGATCCGGCACACCGTTATGCGGCTCCGCCGTATCGGGCGCACCCGGAAGATCGTGCGGCGAGGGAGGAGTTTGGCCCCACGCGCCGGAGGCGAGCGGGAGCGTGAGCACGAGGCTCAATACCAGTTGGCGCATCAGTCTATGCTAGCGGCAATCGGTGGCGGAATCGATAGGAAACCGGCCGGTTGTTCAGCCTTGGCGCGCCTTGAATCGCGGGTTTTTCTTGTTGATCACGTAAACGCGCCCCTTGCGCCGAATGATACGGCAGTTCTTGTCCCGGCTCTTCAATGAGCGCAATGAATTGCGCACTTTCATTCCGCTCTCCAATAGGCGTTTGGCGTCGAATCTGTCAAAAGGCGCCGGAACCTATGCACCGCATCCCGGCCTGTCAACCGGGATCACGAGGATCAATGGAACTCGGCCTGACTGCCACGCTCGCGATAACCGGCCTCGGGCTTGGCCTTTTCGGCTTTGCCAATTGGCGGGCCCGCCAGCCCGCCCAACCGCTGAAAGTGCGAATGGTCAATTACCACTTGATCCAGATGGCGGCCATCGTCGTTGTACTGCTGATGGCTGCGCATCTGGTGACGCTGTTCGCCGGCCACCCGGTCACCGGACAGGGCGCGGGTAGGTTTTAGGGGACGACGCGGTGAGGAAATTTCGACCCGTTTTGGCTTTTGCGGCAGTGCTGGCCGGGACCGTTGCCGCAGGGCCGCTTGCCGCCGCCGACACGCAGCAACCCTCTGCGCCCGATATCGTCTCCGAACAGGCGAGTTTCGCGAATTTCATACGTGAGTTTCGCACGACCGCAATCGCCACAGGCATCAGCCCGGAGCTCTATGAGCGCGCCACATCGAGGATCAGCTTCAACCCCAGGATCCAGGAGCTGAACCAAAAGCAACCGGAGTTTGTGCGGCCGATCTGGGAATATCTGGAAGGCGTAATCACACCGCAGCGTGTCGAGCAGGGCCGCGAACTGATGGAACAGCATTCCGGTCTGCTTCACCGACTGGAGGCACAATATGGCGTGCCGCCGCAAATCCTCACCGCGATCTGGGGCATCGAAACCAATTACGGCCGCCAACTCGGCTCGTTCAACATGGTTGAAGCGCTGGCCAATCTCGCATTTGAGGGCCCACGCGCCGAATATGGCCGGCGTGAATTGCTCGCAGCGCTGCAAATGGCCCAGCAGCAGCACATCGATCCGGCAACGATGTCCAGCTCGTGGGCGGGTGCGTTCGGCCAGACGCAATTCATTCCGACGACATTCCTGAAATATGGCGTCCGGGAAAACCCAAATGGCCCGATCAATTTGTGGGATTCGGTGGCCGATTCACTCGCCTCGACCGCGAATTACCTGCGGCAGTCGGGCTGGCGCGCAGCCGAACCCTGGGGCGAGGAAGTCCGGTTGCCAGATAATTTCCCGTACGCCAGCGCCGATGTGTCGATCAAAAAACCGGTGTCGGAATGGAAGCAGATGGGGGTGGCGGCCATGCCGGGGCGCGAGCTTCCAGGCGATCTAACTGCCGCCATCGTTCTGCCCGCGGGTCATCGCGGGCCGGCCTTCATGGTGTTCAACAACTTTGACGCCCTGCTGACCTATAACAGCGCCACTTCCTATGCTCTTGCTGTCGGTCTGCTGGCCGAGCGGTTGAAAGGATCATCTCGCATCCAGGCAAGCTGGCCGGCTGACGAGCCGCCGCTGGATTTGTCCAGCGCAATTGCGCTTCAGCAGGGCCTGACACAACTCGGCTTTTCGACCGGCGGCGCGGACGGCCTCTTCGGGCCCAAGACGCGCGACGCCATTCGTCTTTATCAGGAGTCCCGCGGTCTTCCCGCCGATGGCTTTGCCACCGAGGGCCTGGTCCAGCGCGTCCTCAACGACAACTCAACCACGCACTAGAAGCGAGAAAATAGGATCGAGGAGCGATAGAGACCTTCTCGCTTCTCGCTTCTCGCTCCTCTGGCTTGCCATCGCGCCCCCGAGCGGCCAAAACTCGCTCACGAGTCTCCCGAGGGAAAAATCATGGCCATTTCGATGTATCGCGCGTCCGTTCCGGTGTTTCAACAGATGCTGCCGGCATTGGGCGGCTGTCTACGCAAGGGCGCCGAATACGCCGCGGCAAAGAAAGTCGATCCCGCCGTGTTGCTCCAGTGCCGGCTTTACCCGGACATGTTCCCGCTGGTGCGGCAGGTGCAGATCGCAACCGACTTCGCCAAGGGTACCGTTGCCAGGCTCGCAGGTCAGGAGCCGCCGAAATTTGAAGACACCGAGACCACATTCGACCAGCTTCAGGCGCGCATCAGCCGCACGCTGGATCTGATTCGCGAATACAAGCCATCTCAGATTGACGGTTCGGAAGAACGCGAGATCACGCTAACGCTCGGGAATCAGACCCGCTCATTCAAGGGCGAGAACTATCTGGTGAATTTCGCGCTGCCGAACTTCTATTTCCACGCCACCACCGCGTACGCGATCCTGCGGCACAACGGCGTCGAAGTCGGCAAAGGCGACTACATGCGGCCGCCGGCATAATTTCCGGCGATTTTATTTAAATCAGCAAATCATCGGTGCGCCCGCGATAACCGGGCGGCGCTATTTTAGTTCATGTTCGGTTCAGCTTGATCTTGCCATAAGCGCGGCAAGTTCAATTCGGGAGCATTCATGCGCAACAGTGCAAAAATTCTCGCCGCAGGGACCGCGATTCTGTTGCTTGCGGGCTGTGCGACACGGCCGCTCGGGCCGACGGTGCAGGTATTCCCGTCGCCGAACAAACCATTCGATGTGTTCCAACGCGACCAGTTTGAATGCGGTCAATTTGCGTCCTCGCAAGTTGCGGGCGGCGCAGAGGCCGTGAACAACAATGCCGTCGCGGCAACCGCGGTCGGCACGGCGCTCGGTCTGGCACTCGGCGCGGCCACCGGCAGCGGCCGGGCCGCCACTGCCGGCGCGATAACGGGCGGCGTCATCGGCGGTGCGGTCGGCGCCAACGAAACCGCGCGCGGCCAGGCGGGTCTGCAACGCCGTTACAATATTGCCTATGCCCAGTGTATGTATTCGCGCGGCAATCAGGTGCCTGGCTTCGCCTATGCGCCGCCGCCGCCACCACCGCCGGCATATTATCCGCCTCCTCCGGCCGGTGGTTATCCACCGCCTCCGGGAGCCTACCCGCCACCGCCGCCGGGCTACCCTCCCCCGCCCCGCTGATTTCGTCGCACTGAACGTACGTTTCCTCCCCCGCTTGCGGGGGAGCGCGGCGCGCTTTGCGCGGAAGGGGGCGTGGACGAAGAAAGGCGACGGAGCGGGGGCTTCCTACAACATCCTTCCGCGCGTCAGCGGACCTGCCATCACGGCCGCCGCGACAATTAGCCAGCACGCTGCGATATAGGCGAACACGCTCTGATAGCCGTACTGGGTGAACAGAAATGCGATCACCAGCGGCCCGGCAGCATTGGAGAGGCGTCCCACGCCATAAGTGAATCCCGTTCCGGTGCTACGGACTTCAGTGGGAAAGCATTCCGCCGTGTAGGCATAAAGCAGTGGCGCAAAGGTCTGGATGAACATCGTCATCAAACCGCCGAAGATAACGATGAAGACGGCCTGAAACGTCGTTCCGTAGAGAATGCCGCACGTCGCAATCACCAGCGCGAACAGGCTGACCCAGTATTTGCGCTGCCAGCGATCCGAGAGGAAGCCGGCAATGAATGCCCCCGGCACGCCGGCGAATTGCATCAGCGTCACCCATTCCAGCGACTGGACCAGCTTGAACCCATGCTCGACCAGGAGAGTTGGTGCGAAGGCCGAAAATCCGTAAAAGCCCAGCGTCTGGAAAATCCACGCCGCAACCAGCATGGACGTGCGCGGGCGGATCTGCGGCGAGAACAGATCGGCATAGCGGCCGTCGCGCGGCGCCGGATTCAGCGGCAAAGGTGCCGGCAACGGGGCGCCGGTCTCGCGTTCGGCCGCGGCTTCCATGCGATCGAGGATCGCATCGGCTTCGGCGAACTCGCCGCGCTTCTCATGCCAGCGTGGCGATTCTTCGACGCGGGGCGCCGCCAGCGGAAACAGAAGCGCCAGCGCACCCCACACGAATACCAGGCGCCAGCCGAATGAAAATGCGGGAACCACCAAACGCGCGACAAGGGCGGCCACCGGAATGCCGCACAGCCCAATCCCCATGATCCAGCCTTGATATGTACCGCGCAGCTTCGCCGGATACATTTCCGCGATATAGGTGATGGCGATCGCCGTCATTCCCGCGAGACCGATGCCGGTCATCAGACGCGCGAAGAACAGACCAACCGGCTGCCACGCAAAGGCGTTGAGCAGCGAGAAAGCGCTGAACCAGGCGACCGATATCGTCAGTGCACGCTTGCGTCCGACGCGGTCGGCGAACCACCCGCCGCCGACCGCTCCCACGAACATGCCAAAAAACGTGCCGGAGGTGATCCAGCCGATCTCGGTGATCGAGATGCCCCATTGGGCGCGGATGGCGGGGGCAGCATAGGCAAAGGTGTTGATTCCGGCGAGTTCGAAGAAGAAGCAGAAGCTTAACAGCCACATCATCCGCCGGTGAAATGAAAACACCGGAAGCCGGTCAAGCCGACCCGCCGCCGACACCCGCTCCCCATCTACCCTTGTGGGTGGAGGGCGTTGCAAATCGCCAGGGGCGATTTGCAGAACGACCGGCGGCGCGCCCGCACTTGCGGAACTCAAGTGCGCGTTGGCGGGCCAGGTGAGGGGTGAGTTTGGAATAATCTTGTCCACAAGCCGACTTACCACGCTTTGTCCCCGAAGTCCCGGACACGAATCATCTTGCGTCGTTCGCCATCCAGCGGCACGCTCAGAAGTTGAGGCGTTCGCGCGCGACATTGCCACAGGGAGGAAATCATGGCGGCCACAGGAGAGAAACTTGCCAATCCGGCACCGCTGGGATTGATCGGGTTCGGATTGACCACGGTTCTATTGAGTTTGATCAATGCCGCCATCCTGCCGAAGACTGGCGAGAATGTCGTCATTCCGTTGGCGCTCGCCTTTGGCGGCACGATCCAGGTGATCGCCGGCATGATGGAATTCCGCACCGGCAATACCTTCGGCACGACCGCTTTCTTAAGTTACGGCGCATTCTGGTGGTGGTTTGCCCTGCTGCTGATCCTTGGCTCAAACCATGTGCTCACACTTGACGGCGCAGGCAGCACCATCGGCACGGCACTGGTGCTGTGGGGCGTGTTCACGATGTATATGTGGGTCGCCACCTTCCGCCTGACGCGCGCGCTGTGGTGCATTTTCCTCACTTTATGGATCGCGTTTTACCTGCTCGGTTTCGGCGCCTTGCTCGGTCTGCCGGCGCTGTCGCTCGCGGGCGGATATGTCGGGCTCGTTTGCGGCGGGCTTGCGATGTACACGAGCTTCGCGATCGTCACGAACACCACCTTCGGCCGCGACGTATTGCCGGTGGGAGTCGAACCTATGTTCACATCCCGCGACGCATCGGCAATGCCAGTCGGCGCAGCACGACCGCTCGCACGCTAACGGATCTTCGGGGCCATTCAGGCGTCATGCGCAGGGCGGCCCGCCTTCGCCCTTCGGGCTACGGCGCGGCAGATCCGACAAGTCGGCGCACGGTCTTCGCCCGGACCGCGCTTCTCTTCGAAGCGCGATCCGGAGTGCAAGCTTCAAAGTCTTTTTTTCGCGAATGCTCTGCCGGACGGTGACTTTAGGTATCGCTCGAATGCGATTGCCTGCTCCTTATCGGTAAACGCAACGTAAGTTTTCACGCGCCATGGCAGAAACTTCGAAGTGTGGCACTCCACCAGAGTTGCGTTTAGCGATCCGGGCTCGCAGATCATTGTTAATCCCGACGTAAAAATGGTCAGGAAATGTAATGCCCTGCAGGATATACACGTATGTCATCAGTGGTCCCCTGAGCACACGTGACCAGCCCGCCTTCGCTCGCTTCGCACTTGTCCGCCGGATCGCTGGCTTGCCGAGCCGTAGCTCGCGAAGCGAGCGAAGGCTGGTGGGCGCGACAGGGATCGAACCTGTGACCCCTACCATGTCAAGGTAGTGCTCTCCCGCTGAGCTACGCGCCCTTCCTGCTCGACTCTATACATGCGCCCGCGCGAGGCAGGCAAGTTGGACCGGCTATTGCGTACACTCTGGTCTTCAGCACCGAGCCATGCTCAGAATGGCCCTGCTCCCGATGCGGCAATTTGAGGGCGTGCCGGCATGGTTCCCGAATGATGATACAGGCGTTGTAATAGCTCGCCACCGGTCGGATTGCTCAAGCAGGCATTTGAATGATTGGAAGTTCTCAAGCGTTGCCGTTCAGTGGGGCCGAAGCG
>DASUHP010000097.1:0-2380 GCA_036273455.1 Micropepsaceae bacterium
GCCGCCGCAATCAGGCCAACGATAGCTTTCGCCGCGGGATGGGGAACATTTGCCGGCAAATACAGTCTCAATGAGGGGAAGGCGTGGGCTCAATACAGACAAAACTCCAGGCTTTTGCGTGCCTTGCGTCCGGCCGGACGCCTGGGTGTCGCGATAGACAGCGGGGTTCCAATGTCGCTATCCTCAAAAAAACAGGGAGAACCGCGATGCGGTGCCGTTGGTTTATAGCGACCTCTTTGTTCGTCACGGCCCAACTGTTTTACGGGGTGCCGAAAAGCCACGCCGCCGATCTCCAGTGGGAGGTTGAGAATCCCTATCGATTTTTCAAGCACGAAGCTTCGTTCGCGGCGCACGAAAAGGCGTTCGACGCGGTGCGCGGTGCCGCCGGACAGCCGTTGCCCGGCAATATTCTGTGGCGGGTGGAACGGCGCCTGAACGATCCCGATTGCAAAAACCGCGCGACACCGTCGTCATGTCTCGACACGGCGGGAAAATATTTCGAGCAAAGCCGCCTCGGCTGGGCATCGCGCAGCCTCGATCTCACTTGTTTCGATCGTAACGCGCGCCCGCGCCGCTACATGAAGACCTGCGACCGGCAATATTCCTGGGGCACCGCCAAGGAAGACTACATCATGCCGGATGCCCACACCGTCGACGTTTTCCTGTCGGCGGAACAGCTCGCCGCTGCGGGCACGGGCGATTGCGAGTGGAGCTGGCATGCGCGCCGGCCCAATTCCCCGGTGGAAGCGCGCAAGCAGCCATGCAAAGCCAAGCTCGTGCTCAGGCGCGTGCCGTTTTCGCTCGACCGCAATCTGTCGGGCGTGTCGGTCAAGGTCAAACTGCCGAACGGCACCGAGCTCGCCGATTCAAGCATCGTCGTTGAAGACCTGCTGGTGGTTGCAATGGGCGACAGCTTTGCGTCCGGCGAAAGCAATCCGGATCGTCCGGTGACTTTCAGCGCCACGCGGCAAATGGTCTACGACCCCGTCAATTTGCAGGCCAACCAGAATCTCGCCAGCCGCGGCAACGCCGATTATCACGTCGCCTCGGCGGAAGACCAGTTCAACCCCAAGGCGCTGCCGAAGCGTCTGATGGCTGATGAGATGAAGGATCTGGTCTATGATCCGAACACGCCGGAATTTCTCGGTGCTTTCGAGAAGGCGCGCGCGCAGTGGCTGAGCCCGGATTGCCACCGCTCGCAGTACGGCTATCCGTTCCGCGTCAGCATGGGGATGGCGCTTGAGGACCGGCACCGCGCCGTCACTTTCGTCAGCCTGGCATGCTCGGGCGCCGATATCGTCGAAGGCTTGTTCACGCCGAGCGACGCGCGTGATGAGATGTCGCTCCCCAATGGCCAGAAGAAGACTCCGGCGCAACTTGATCAGCTGGCCAGCTTGATCTGCCGCAGCGACAGTGAGCGCACCCACGCGGTGAACTACCGGTTGCCGACGTATTCGGCCGGTAGCACCTCGATCAGCGAAAACACCGTGACGATGCGGTGGTGTCCGCCGCAGGACCGCAAGCGTCCGATCGACGTGGTGTTGCTGTCGGTGGGTGGCAACGACGTCGGCTTCGGCGCGCTGGTCGCTTACGCAATCACCTCGAGCGCATCCGATATCGCGCCGGTCGCGGGCCTGATCGGCCATGAGATCCGCTATTCGCCAAGCGTCTCTGAGGCCTATCTGCGGGTATTAGATCGCCGCATGTTGGCTGTGAAGGACGCGCTGCGGGACGGGTTCGGAGTCGATCCCGCGCGGGTGCTCCAGAACGCCTATGAGCCGATTCAGTTCGACGAAACTGGCAACGTTTGCGGCCGGATACCGACGCTCGGGCTCGATGTGTACCCCAAATTCCGCTACGACAGCGGACGGGTGCAGGAAGTCACGCGGTTCGTTGCCCAATTGGAGGCTCGCCAGGCGTGCATCGACGACGCCAGCAAGCCCGGCTGTCCGGCAGGTCTCGCCACAGGCCGCGGCACTGGCTTCCAGTTCATCACCGACCACACCGCCGAGTTCACGCACCGCGGCGTATGCGCCCGGGACCCGCACGCAGCAATGAGCGACCAGGTCAACATGGCGATGCCGCGGATGTCAGCAGCGACTCAGGATTTTGTTCCTTATTCGCCGGCGGGTGCCTCGCCCTATGCGCATCACTGGCGCCTGGTCCGCGGTCCGAACGACTCCTTCCTGGCCGCCAATACCCACAAGGAAGGCATTTCGGCATTCGATGACCTGCAGCCGCCCTACGCGGCCCTGATCAGCGGCGCCTTCCACCCGACGGCAGAAGGGCACGCCATCGTTGCGGATCATGTGCTGCGCCACGTCAACGCATTGCTGGCGAAACGGTCCTTGGCGGCCGCCAGATAGGCACAGGCGGAGCG
>DASUHP010000098.1:0-5184 GCA_036273455.1 Micropepsaceae bacterium
CCGCCCTGCCCCAACAAGCCCCGTCCATTCCGGTCTTCGACGGCGTTTGGGATCACCCCGGCCTGCCGGGTTTTGAGCCGCTGGCCAAAGGGCCGACCTCGCTGGTCAATCTGTCGCGCCGCGAAGGCGGCGTCAGCAACAACAGGCAGCTTGTCGGCGATTACAAAAATCCGATCCTGAAACCGGCAACCGCCACGATCGTAAAGAAATTCGGCGATATGTCGCTCGCCCATATCGGCTATCCGACACCGCGCAACCAGTGCTGGCCGGGCGGCGTGCCGTTCGAATTCACCAGCAATGGAATGATGATGCTGCAGAAGCCGGACGAGACGCTGATCCTCTACCGCAACAATGGGCAGGTCCGGCATGTGCGCATGAATTCATCGCACCCGGAGCATGTCACTCCGTCCTGGTACGGAGATTCCATCGGCCATTACGAGGGCGACACGCTGGTGGTGGACACCGTCGGCGTGAAGATCGGGCGCTATGCGATGATCGACTGGTACGGCACGCCGCACAGCCCGGCGCTGCATGTCACCGAACGCTACCGGCTCCTGAGTTACGAACAGTCCAAAGACGGGCTTGCGCGCAACGCGAAGGAAAATTTCATCGGCGATTTCCGGATGAACCCGAACGACACCGGCAAGCATCTGCAGCTCTATTTCACGGTCGAGGATCCCGAAATCTTCACCACGCCATGGTCGGCCACCATCACCTATGGGCGGCAGAATCCCGTGCCCGGCCGGATCAGCCAGATCAATCCGTGGGAAGAAGATATCTGCGCCGAAAACCCGCGCAAATACGGCACCGAGAAAGACGTCGACGTGCCCACAGCCACAACCCCGGATTTCTAAAATTCATTGTCATTCCCGGCGAGCGTTGCGAAGCAACGCGAGGGAAGGGAACCCATCCGCCGCGCGTCCGCGCGGCGCAGAAATGTCATGCTCAATTCTAACGTAGAAGACTTGGATACAAATCCTCCCATCCCGGATTCATTTTTTCGATGAGACGTATTTTCCAGTCGCGATTCCATCCTTTTATCTGCTTCTCGCGTTCTATCGCCGCATGAACGTCCCTGTGATCCTCGTACCACACGAGCATGTGGACCCCATACCGCGAGGTGAATCCTGGTAACAAGTTGTTCTTGTGTTCGTAAATACGGCCGGTGATATCGCCAGTCACGCCGGTATAAAGCGTTCCGTACCGCTTGCTCGCGAGCATGTAGACGAAATAGAGCTTTTGCTGGGCCATGGAGAAGGACCATATCATTTCTTCGCGCCGCCGACGCGGCGCGGATAGGTTCCCTTCCCTCGGCGCTTCGCGCCTCGCCGGGAATGACAGTGGGTTTGTTATGCCCGGCCCTTACGCCACCGCGAACAATTGCCCGATGGTGTTCACCGCCAGTTCCGCTTCGGCGCGGTCGGGCTCGGTCGATGCATCATTGAAGCCCTGGGACTCGCCGGTGAAGTGCTGGAACACAAAACTGTCGCGGCGCGCGAGAAACAACGTCGAACGGTAGTCGATGCCGTAATGCACGCCGGGCTGCGGGTGCATGCGCGCCAATTGTCCGCGCACCGGAATCACCGAATCGTCGCCAAGCAGCGCACGCGCGCCATAACCTGTGCAATTGACCAGTGTGGTTTGCGGCAACGCCGCGAACTCAGCCGGGCTGTGGAATTCGCGGACGACGATCTCGCCGCCATTCGTCCGGAATTGCGCCAGCAGATACCCGGCATATTCGGCAATATTGAACACGAGATTCGATGTCTTGCGCACATAGCGCTTGCCGAACGGATGCTGACCGGGCGCATAGGACACGCCGCGCGGCAAAAGATCGGGGACCAGTTCACCTTGCAGCGCGGCAAAATCCGGTTGGTTTTCGATCGGTTCAATCACGTCGGTGACCAGGGCCGACCCCGTACTTTGTAATTGGCGCGTTTTCGGCGCCGAACCGGCAGCCACTTCGGCGGAAAATGCGCCGGCAATTTCGTAATTGTCGACGAACTCGACCGGATTGCCGGGCAGGCCGAGCAGCGTGCCGTAACTGCGCCATGACGTCCGGCACATGCGTTCCCAGCTTTGCTTAAACTCCGGAGTGGCGCCGTCTTCGGAACAGATGCGGGAATCCGGGGTGAACAGGCCGGTGGCAAAAGACGAGCGCACATTCGGCGGCAGGTCCTTCGCATAGATCGTCACCCGTGCGCCGGCGCGCTGCAATGTCAGAGCCGTGGTCATGCCCAGCGCACCACAGCCGATCACCGCGATGTCGCGCGTGCCATCGGCCAGCGCCTTCCCCGCCGCAATTTCCGCCGATCCCCAGGACAGTGACCAGCCGCTGCCGCCGTGACCATAATTATGCACCACCATCTTGCCGGCAATCTGTTCGACATCGAGCCGGGGCCCTTGCGCGCGAAATGGCCGCGTACACACCGTGATGGCACTGATGCGCGACGTGCTGGCGTCGAGTGGCGCGACTTGCAGCTTTTCGGACGGCCCGATGTTGACCAGATTTCCCGCGCAACGCGGCAAAGTGCTGAGCGCCATGATTGCGCCCGCCCCGGATAACACCCGGCGCCGTCCAAGTTGGTTTTTCATGCGAAATCTCGAACCACGGCAGTGCGCGCGATTTTAGGCAGCCACGCGCCGCATTCCACCACCCCGCTGTCACAAACCGGTGCACCCATCTGTGTCATCCCCGGCGCGCCGTAAGGCGCGGGAAGGGGACCCAGGTACAACCGGTAACTGGGTGAAGAATGCACAGACTCTTATACGTAACTCCGCAGAGCACGAGATTGCTTCGGCAACTGGGTCCCCTTCCCTTCGCGCGCATTCGCGCGCTCAGCCGGGGATGACAGCCGGTGGCGCAAACACTGCAGCGCGGCGGGCGAGACTTTCCTCGGGCCACAGCAACTTGCTGTCGTAATAGACCTCAAAGGCAGGAACACCGGGCGGCAATTGCACCCAGGGCTGTTTCGAGCGGGTGAAGATATGCACATCCGGTTTCAGCGCCGCCGGATGCTCGAGCGTGCCGGCGCGCACGAAGCGTATCTGCTCGCGTCCGCCATAGGTGCTCCACATGGCGGTCCCGCATTCCGCGCAGCGATGAATCACATGCGGTCTGCCGCTGTCGGTCGGTTGCGGAAACGGCCGCGTGTCACCGGCGAGAAGCTCGACGCGATGGCTTTCAATCAATGCGTTCAGCACAAATGCGCTGCCGGTCTGGCGCTGACAATCCAGGCAATGGCAGCAATGGACGAACATCGGAGCCGAAGCCAGCCGGTATTTCACCGCACCACAGGAGCAGCGCCCCGCAAGAATTGAATCCGTCATTTCGCCTCCATGCTATGATCGCCGCAGCACGGAGGAGATACGCAATGACGACCGAACGCAATGTCGCGGATGGCGCGAGTGGAATTTCGCGGCGTGCAATGATTCAGACGGGCAGCACAATTGCAGCGGCCGGTGCCGCGGGATTGGCGGCAACGCCGATCGCGGCGCAAACCGCTGCCGACAATCCGATCCGCACCGGCACGCCGCATCCGTTTTACGACTACTCGTCGATTGTGAAACGCCCGAAGCTGAAATGGCCGAACGGCGCGCGCGTGGCCGTGTTCATCGTGCCCAATGTCGAACACTGGGACGTCAAGGATGACAAGGGCCACATGGATGTGCGCAATGAACCGCGCAATGATTACGGCCTCAGGGTGGCGATCTGGCGGCTGTTCGAAATCTTCCAGGCGCGCAACATCCGCACCACGATCGCGCTGAACGCGTCGGTCTGCCGGTTCTATCCGGAGATCATCGCTGCCTTCAAACAGCGCGGCGACGAGCTGATGGGCCATGGCATGACCAATTCCGAACGGATGGACACGCTATCGCCGGCAGCCGCGGCTGAGGTCGTGCGCGCGGCAGTGGCGGAAATCCGCAACTCGACCGGCGAACGCGTGCGCGGCTGGCTCGGGCCCGGACTGGCGGAAGCCGACGGCACGCTGGATGCACTGAAATCTGCCGGACTCGAATATGTCTGCGACTGGGGCGCCGCCGACGATCAGCCGTTCCGGATGAAGAACGGGCTGTATGCCGTGCCCTATACGCTCGACATCAACGATATCGGATTGATCGACCGCCAGGGCACGCCGGCATCGCAATTCGCCGCCTACATCATCGACGCTTTCGACACTCTGTACCGCGAAGGTGAAGATCAGGCGCGAGTGTTGCCGATTGCGCTCCACCCGTTCCTGATCGGCGCGCCCCATCGCGCCCCGCATCTGGCGAAAGCGCTGGATTACATCCGCGGGCATGATGGCGTCTGGTTCGCCCGCGGCGGCGAAATCCTCGACGCCTACCGTGCCGCCATCAGGACCTGAGCGGATCCTCGACCGGCCATTTCACCAGCGCCACCACCCAGAGGCCGATGATGTTCAGCGGCGAAATCGGCGCGATGATCGCCCACCACGGACTAAAGCCCAGGCGCCGCAGGGCAATCACCGCCGGAATGATGGTCAGAATGCCGAGAACCACAATGACGATGAGCGGCACCACGCCGATACGTGTGAACATGCAATCCCCCTGCTTGATGCGTGGTCACAGAATAGCAGACCGCACGAGCTTTTCATGGCCCGCGGCAAAATGATCGGCTAGGTTCCTGAGAGAAGCACTTTAAGGAAATTCCATGCGCGGACCGCATGATCTCGGCGGGTTGCCGGCCGGGCCGGTCGATACCACGCCGCACGACATGACCTTCTGGGAAAAGCAGATCGATGCGCTGAACGCGCTGCTGTCGCAGAAGGGCTTGCGCCGGGTGGACGAAAACCGGCGCTACATCGAGATGCTGGGCGACGACGCCTACAACACGCTGTCCTATTACGAGCGCTGGACGGCGGCCCTGGCGCGGCAATTGATCGACAAGGGCGTGTTCACGCAGGACGAGATCGACGCAAAGATCGCTGCCCTCCGCGACCGGCTCGGCGAGGACGCCGCGTGATGGCGGCATTCGCGCCTGGAGACCGCGTGCGCGTGCGCGAGGATTATCCGCCCGGCCATATCCGCACCCCCGTCTATATCCGCGGCAAGGAAGGCGTGGTCCAGCGCAAATTCGGCAGCTTCCCCAATCCGGAAATCCTCGCGATCGGGCGCGATGGGCTCCCGCCGAAGGCGCTGTACGAAGTGCGCTTCCGGCAGAAA
>DASUHP010000099.1:0-44372 GCA_036273455.1 Micropepsaceae bacterium
TGTCATGGTGCCCTCTCCACAGGCCATTAATCGGGCCGCAATAGATGTTCGTTCCGCTACACCCTTAAGCTCAGTAGCGCCAGTCCTTTGCGGCACGGACGAGAAAATCGCGGAAGGCGGCGACCCGCTTGGATTGTCTGAGCGCATCGCAATAGACGAGGTGCACGTCGAAGCTCGGACCCTCCACCTCCGGCAGGACGCGCGTCAGCTGCGGCCTTCCGATTGTGAGATAATCCGGCAGAGCGGCCACGCCGATCCCCGCTTCGGTGGCGTACAGGATGCCGGTGATGTTGTTGATGCGCAAAGCGCGGCCGCAGCTATTGGTGAAACGGCGGGTGGAATCGATCAGCCAGTTCACGTCACGGATTTCCGGCGCCGCCGTTTCGCCATAGGCGATCAAGGTGTGATTGCAGAGATCCTCGAAGCTGTGTGGCGTCCCGTGACGGGCAAGGTAATCGGCGGTGGCATAGAGATGATAGTGCACCGTGAACAGCTTGCGCTGGATCAGGTCGGCCTGGACCGGCGCGCGCATGCGGATGGCGAGGTCGGCCTCCCGTTGCGCCAGGTCAAGCTCCCGATCTTCGAACACCAGATGGATCTGCAGCTCGGGAAAATCGCGCACGAACTCGTTGATGCGCGGCAGCAGCCAATAGGTGCCGAGGCCGTGGCTCGAAGTTACCTTCAGCGAGCCGCGCGGTGCGGCCTGCGCATTCTTCAGTGCCTCCTCCGCCTGGCCGAGACGGGTCAGGACATCGCTTACCGCGCCGTAAAGGAGTTCGCCTTCATCTGTGAGGGTGAGGCCGCGGGCGTGACGCTGGAACAGCGGCGTGGCGATCTCCTCCTCCAGCGCGCTGATCTGTCGGCTGACGGCGGATTGGCTCAGCGCCAGCATCTGGCCGGCATGGGTGAAGCTGCCCGCGGACGCTACCGCGTGGAAGATACGAAGCTTGTCCCAATCCATGCGCGCTCCTAATGCCCCCCGGCCAGGAACCGTTCTGCTTCCAGCGCTGCCATGCAGCCCATGCCGGCGGCGGTCACCGCCTGCCGAAAGATCTTGTCCTTCACATCGCCCGCTGCGAACACGCCATCCACATTCGTGCGGGTCGAGTCCGGCGCCGTCTTGACGTAGCCGTCGCGGTCGAGGTCAAGCTGCCCGAAAAACAACTCCGTCGCAGGAACATGGCCGATGGCAACGAAAAGGCCCTCCACCGCAAGGTTGCGCGTATCGCCGGTTTCGAGATTACGAAGGTTGATGCCCGTCACCGAACGTGGGTTCTGGTTACCGACAACCTCGTCCACCACCGAATCATAAATGATTTCAATTTTCCGATTGGCGGCGAGGCGCATCTGGTTGGTCTTGTCGGCGCGCAGTACGGCGCGGCGATGGATCAGCGTCACCGTTTCCGCGAAATTGGTGAGGAACAAGGCTTCCTCGGCCGCCGTGTTGCCGCCGCCCACCACCGCCACGCACTTGCCGCGAAAGAAGAATCCATCGCACGTGGCGCAGGCTGAGACGCCGAACCCTTTGAAGGTCTCCTCGGAGGGCAATCCCAGCCAACGCGCTTGCGCGCCGGTCGCCACGATCAACGCGTCCGCCGTGTAGCGGTCGCCCGAATCGCCGATCAGCGTAAAGGGTCGGCGCGCGAGGTCGACTGAGGCAATGGTGTCCTGAACGATCTTGGTGCCGACATGGGCAGCCTGCGCCTGCATCTGTTCCATGAGCCAAGGGCCTTGGATGGCCTCGGCGAAGCCGGGGTAATTCTCGACTTCGGTGGTGATGGTGAGCTGGCCGCCGGGCTGCATGCCTGCCACCAGCATGGGTTCCAGCATGGCGCGTGCTGCATAAATTGCTGCTGTGCAACCGGCGGGACCGCTGCCCAGGATTAGAATTTTGGCGTGAATGTCGGACATGATTGAAAAGTAACACACCCGGAGGATTCCGAAAGGAAGCCTAAAATTCCTCGGGCCGGCGATTGCGCGCAGCTTTATCGCCGCACCACAGGCAACATTATTGCAAAATGTGCGTTGATTTTGATCGCTTTTACGGGAGCTTCATGGCCCGGCACCGGCTTGACGACATCGATAGGAAGATCCTGGCCGAATTGCAGGAGGACGGCCGGATGACGAATGTCGAGCTTGCGGCCCGGGTGAAAATCACCGCGCCGCCCTGCCTGCGCCGCGTCCGCGTGCTGGAAAACGCCGGCTATATCCGCGGCTATCATGCGGAACTGAACGCAAGCGCACTCGGCTATGAAGTGACCGCTTATGCCTATGTCGGATTGGCAAGCCAGGCCGAACAGGATTTGCGCGCATTCGAGGAATTGGTGAAGAATTGGCCCTTGGTGCGCAGTTGCTACATGCTTTCGGGCGATGTGGACTTCGTGATGCTTTGTGTTGCGCGTAACCTGCCGGAGTTCCAGGACTTCATCACCAATGACCTGATTTCGGCTAAAAATGTCGCGAGCGTCAAAACCGCGCTGGTGATCCGAAGCATAAAGGATTCCTGCGGCGTCCCTCTTTAGGATTTTTGTGGCGCGTCCGGCTGGCACGAAGGGTGGGCCCGCGCAAAAGCTTCGAGCTGTTCACAGTTGGCGACGACCGCCCGGATCAGCGGGTAAGGCGACATATCGGTCTTGAAGCGAATGGCCGAAAACACATGCGACACCAGGTAAGCATCGGCAATGCTCGGTTTCGTCCCATGGCAAAAGCCGGGCGCACGTTGTTCATCCGCATTCAACATCGCTTCGATGGCGTCGAATCCCGGACCGTTCCAGCGGTGGATCCAGGCATTCACACCACCGGGGTTTTGCCCGTATTCATCGCGCACATAATTGCGAATGCGCAGATTTGTCACTGGATGCATGTCTGATCCGACGATTCCGGCAATCGCACGCACCCGCGCGCGCCCGATGGCATCTTTCGGCAACATCGGCGGCTCGGGATGTATTTCCTCGAGATATTCGATGATGGCTCCCGACTGGTAGAGCCGCTTTTCACCAGTATCGAGTGTCGGGACGCCGCGCATGGGATTGATTTCACCATATGCGGGGCCGAGGTGTTCGGCCTTGTCGAGGCGGACGGAAACATATTCGTAAGGGATGTTCTTGCAGTTCAGCACAATGCGTGTTCGATACGACGTGCTGCTCGCGTGGAAATTATAGAGCTTGAACATTGGTCATTCCTGCAGCGGCATCTTGCCGATGAGCTACGACGCGAGGACCCGCGCGCCGGCTATTCTGCCGCTGCCGGTATCTGCATCTGCCGGGATTCGCCCGAGACTATCGCGCCCAACCAGAATGTCGCATGTTCTGCGACAAGATGGCAGCTATTTCATGAAAAGCGTTCAGAGTGGCCGGAAGTCGAGAACGCGTTAGCCGCCGCGCCCTACGCGGGCTGCGGCCTCTTTGCCGGACCGAACCGGTGCCGGATCCGAGACTTTCACGGCTTCAGCCGGTTCCGGATTGGCGGCATTCGGGAGACTTCCCGCATTCTGGGCCTGAGTGGCCGAATTGTCCGGTTGAGTGATGAGAACTTTTGCCCCGGGGGTGACGCGCAATTGCCCGTCGGTCACCACGCGGTCGCCGGGTCTTACACCCGAGCCGAGGGCCGCGATCATCTGATCCTGGTACAGGACTGTCACTGGATGCATTTGTGCGCGACTGGTGTCGTCTACGACGAACACGTAATTTCCATTCTGCCCGATATTCACGCCTTCGCGCGGGACCGTGATTGTCTGATCGAGCGTGGCCAGACGGACGCTGACATCGACGAGTTCTCCCGGAACGAGGCGAAGATCGGGATTGTCGAACGTCGCGCGCAATTCGATCGTGCCGGTCTTGTCGTCGACGACATTGCCAACGAAATCGATCTTTACCGGAATGTCGGCACGCGGGGAGTTGACCGCGGATGCCACATCGTTGCGCACCGTTACGTCCGCAACCAGCTTTCCTTCCCGCATACGATCCTGCAACTGCGGCAGGTCGCCCTGGGGCAGATTGAAGGAAATCATCACCGGCTGGATTTCGTTGATCGTGATCAGGCCATTTGCGTCGGAGGCATGCACCTGATTGCCCGGGTAGACAATATTCGGACCGGTTTTTCCGTTGATTGGCGAGCGGATGGTTGTGTAGTCGAGATTGAGCTGGGCGCGTTCCACTGCGGCCTGGTCGGCAGCAATCGTCGCGACGAGAGCCTTGGCGGCAGCAACCAGCTGGTCCCGCTGCTGCTCGGAAACAATTCCCCGCTGCGACAGCATCACGGCGCGATCGGCGTCGGCCTGGGCACTGGCCAATTGAGCCTTGTCGCGCTCAACCTGAGCCTGGGCCTGCCGTAAGGCGGCCTGAAACGGTGCCGGATCGATCTGGAAGAGCAGGTCGCCCTTCTTGACCATCTGGCCTTCTTTGAATGGTGCCGAAAGCAATGGCCCGTCGACTTGCGATTTGATGATGACGGTGGACTTGGCGAGCACGGTGCCGATCGTCCGTACCATGACGGGGACGTCCTGCACTGTTGCCACGGCAACGCGCACCGGTGGTGCGGCGCCGGCGCCGCGGGCGGCCGGTCTCGGCGCAGTTCCCGAAACGGACTGAAGAATAGATTGGAAGCGGTCGGGCTCAGCGGCGTAATAGCCGACAATCGCAATCGCGAGGACCGCAAGCAAGCTCCGGCGAACCCACGGATTTCCGCTCTTCCGGGCCGATTGGCCATACACCGACGCCTGGCGTTTCGATGACGGTTCGTCGTAGCCCATTGATGCCTTTCCAATGCCGGTACTTGCGGTGCCGTGATCCATGCCGACGGCGTCCAATCCTTTGGACATAAATAGCATCTGTCCCAAAACTTTGTCGGACCGTACAAAACTCCGCTGGACAGCGGCCTGCGGGTCCGCATGAGTTTATTTGCCTTTGGCCGGTCCTATGGCACAAACCGGGCCAATCTGCCAACGCAGAAGGATCGAACCGTCATAAACCGGCCGTGACCTTACAAGAACCTGTTTACGCCGGCGATTTCCAGCCCCGGCCACGCGATCTCCGGCTCTATCTTGGCGTCCGGTTCAGCAGTGCGCTGGGTACGCAAATCCAGTCTGTTGCCGTGGGTTGGCAGGTCTACGACATGACGCACGACGCGATGGCGCTCGGCTATGTTGGGCTTTGCAGCTTCCTACCCATGGTGTTGCTGGTCCTGCCGGCCGGCGATCTCGCCGACCGGATCGACCGCCGCCTGATGCTGATGGCAAGCTATGTCGTGCAGATCATGGCCTCGGCCGGTCTGCTTTTGCTAACGCTCGCCGGCGTCAAAGCGATGTGGGCCTATTACAGCGTCATTACGCTGCTCGGCGTAGCCCTGGGCTTGTCGCAGCCCGCGATGCAGTCATTCCTGCCATTTCTGGTCAGCCTCGAAAAACTGCCGCAGGCGATTGCCTGGAACGCGTCCGTCTACCGTGTTGCGGTGATCGGCGGTCCAGCGCTCGGTGGCTTCCTTTACGATCTCGGCCCGGTGGTGAATTACAGCCTCTGCCTGGCGCTATACCTGTTCACATTCGCGGCAATGTCGATTTTGCGAATCAGGCGCCAGAATCGCCGGCCGGATGGAAGCTCGACCTATGAGCGGATTGCCGACGGCATCAACTATATCCGGCAGCAGCCGATTCTACTGGGCGCCATATCGCTCGATCTGTTCGCGATGTTTCTCGGCGGCACGACTGCACTGCTGCCGATTTTCGCGCGTGACATTCTGCACACCGGACCTGCCGGCCTTGGTTTTCTGCGTACCGCTCCCGCGATGGGCGCTACGCTCGTTGCGCTGGTCCTGGCGCGGCGCCAATTGCGGCGTCACGTAGGAATCGCAATGTTCACCTGCGTGGCGATTTTTGGCGTGGCCACGTTGATATTCGGATTGTCGCGCGATTTCGCATTATCGATGGTCGCGCTGGTGGTCTCCGGCTCTGCCGACATGATCAGCGTCTATGTCCGTTCCGCGCTGGTCCAGCTCGCGACACCTGATCACATGCGTGGCCGCATCGGTTCGGTGAATTCTTTGTTCGTCGGAGCATCCAATGAATTCGGCGAATTTCGCGCCGGAATGAGTGCAGGACTGTTTGGCGCCGTGCCAGCAGTGGTCATTGGTGGCCTCGGCACGCTGACCGTGGTCGGTGTTTGGATGGGCCTCTTTCCCGCGTTGCGCCGCGTCGATCGCTTCACCGATATTGAAGTCAAGAAGGATTTGCCGGCAGTCGGCGGCCGGGCGCTCGCGGCCCCTGCCGAATAAAAAAAAGGGCGGTCGAAGCCGCCCCTTTTCAAACCCCGCGTGCAATTTATTTGGGCTGTGGCACGATCCGGATATAGGGCCGCGGCGCCTGCCAGCCGTTGGGATAGATCTTCTTCGCCTCGTCGTCCGAAACCGAGCCCGAAATGATCACGTTCTCGCCAGGCTTCCAGTTGGCGGGGGTGGAAATGCGGTGCTTGGAGCTGAGCTGAATCGAATCGATTGCGCGCAACACCTCATCGAAATTGCGCCCGGTCGTCATGGGGTAGATCAGGATCAGCTTCAGCTTCTTGTCAGGTCCGATTACATAAACATTGCGCACCGTCTGGTTATCTGCGGCCGTGCGTTTCGACGGATCACCGGAGGCTTCGGCCGGGAGCATGTCGTACAGCTTGGAGATCGCCAGATCCGGATCGCCGATGATGGGGTAATTGGGCGCAACGCCCTGGGTTTCGGCAATGTCTTTCGCCCAACCGGAGTGACTCGACACCGGATCGACCGACAACCCAATGATTTTAACGTTCCGCTTGTCGAATTCCGGCTTGATCTTCGCCATGTAGCCGAGTTCGGTCGTGCAGACAGGCGTGTAGTCCTTGGGGTGGGAGAACAGCACGCCCCAGGAACTTCCCAGCCATTCGTGGAACCGGATCTTTCCTTGCGTAGTGTCGGCCTGGAAATCAGGCGCAGTATCGCCTAGCCGGAGTGCCATTGTAATCCTCGCATCGTTAAACCCGGGCGAGGTAGTACTACGGCGTGCCGTTCGGCATCAACGTGGCAATGCGATCAGTCGTGGTGGGGTGCCTGGTGCGGAAGTTTCTGCTTGCTGCCAACCTTCGAGCTTGGGTCGGTTTGCGAAGGCGGATCGCTCGCTGGAAAACTGTCGTCTAACGCGTCGTCAAGCTTGTCGTCCTCGCTTTTCGACCGGTCTTTCTTTTCCCAATGTTGCGTTTTGCTATCCATGACGGGACTCCCGGCGCTGCATCGGACAACAACGGCCTGCGGCTGCAGTGGTTGCGCCCTACCGGCCAAGCTACCGCGTGACTACCGGGTTATCGCAGCGTTGTGACGCGACCGCTAATCGCCGATATCGATCGGCTTGTGGCCATTTTTCTCGATGGTGGTAAATCCCGACATCAGCTTGCCGCCGGCCGTGCGGTTGGCATTTGCCATTACAATCAGACCTGGTTTCAGCTCCGCCAGGCTTTCCGTCTCATTGCGGTAATGGACGATATTGTTGGTCAGGTCGGCTTGCATTTTGCCACCATTCTTTTGCAGCTCGACCGTGACATTGACTCCATCACTGCTGGGTGCAGCTGCCGCGACGACGCCGAGATATCGTGTCGCTGCCGGATTGGTCTCAAGGGGACGGTGCGCCGGAGCATTGGCGCCATGGGCAAATGCCTGCGTATGCGTCTGGATGGGTTTGCCCATCACCTCATCGATCGCAATCACGTCGCCGGCTTTGATTGTCCGCACATCCAGGGGTTCGTTCGAAACGATGCGGCCCTGCGGCGCCAGATCGAATGATACGGTTTGGCCATTGCGATTCATCACCGTGACGGTGCGGCCTTCAATTTTCGTGATAGCTCCCAAAATCCGCACGGTCATGTTTTGCGCGAATGCCGAACCTGCCAGGGCGGCACTCAGAACGCCGGCGGTAAAGACTCTGCTCCACATTGGCAGCTACTCCCGATTGAGGATTGGCGAACGCCTAAATAACCGCATAATCGGGTCCAATCCATGTGGCGAGTGCGGTGAGAGAATGGCGATTGCAGAACAGCTGACTGGCGCCGGAACCCAGGGAAAGACCAAACTCAACCGGGAGCAGATTGTCGGCTTCTGGGCCGCGTGGTCGGGCTGGATGCTCGATGGCATGGGTTCCGTAATCTATGCGCTGGTCCTGGCGCCTGCTTTGACCGAGCTGCTGCCGAAGTCCGGATTGCCCGCCACGCCCGGCGAAATCGGCCGCGTCGGTTCGATTCTGTTCGCCGTATTCCTTGCCGGTTGGGGCGCATCTTTCATCTGGGGCCCGATCGGTGACCGTCTGGGCCGCGCACCGACGCTGGGCGCAACGGTGGTCATGTACTCAATCTTCACCGGCGCGGCGGCGTTCTCTCAGGATATCTGGCAACTCGGGATTTTCCGCTTCCTCGCGGGTGTGGGGATTGGCGGTCAATGGGCGCTTGCCGGAACCTATGTTGCGGAGGCGTGGCCCGAAGATCGCCGCAAAATGGGCGCCGGCTATTTGCAGACCGGTTATTATTTCGGCTTCTTCTTCGCGGCAGCGCTGAACTACACGATCGGTGCCAAATATGGCTGGCGCGCGGTTTTTCTTTGCGGGCTGTTTCCTGTGCTGCTCGGCATCGCAACCCTATTTTCGGTGAAAGAACCGCAGCGCTGGAAAAAACAAGAGGCCAAAACCAAACGCAGCCGCCCGCTGGCGGAATTATTTTCGCCGAAATACCGGCGCCGCACGATCGTGAACGTCGCCGTGATTACCGTGGCAATTATCGGTCTGTGGGCGGGCGCTGTCTATGAAGCAACGGCAATTGTGCAACTGGCGCGCAAAGCTGGAATGGACGCCGCCGCTGCTGCCCGCATGGCATCTATCGGCACCGGTCTGTTGTCGATCGGCACCATTTTGGGCTGTCTCGCGGTGCCGCCGATGGCCGAACGCATAGGCCGGCGCAATACGCTCGCGGTTTATTTCGTGATCATGGCCGTGACGATTCCGCTGGCGTTCGGCTGGGCCTTTTACCTCGACAACGGGCTTGTGCCGTTTATGGTGGTCCTGTTTTTCCTCGGGTTCGGCGGGGGCAATTTTGCCGTGTTTTCGCTGTGGCTGCCGGAGCAATATGAGACCCGGGTCCGTGCAACCGCGTTTGCGTTTGCCACGTCATTCGGCCGCTTTATCGGAGCCGGCGTCAATTTCCTGTTGGGCGCCATGGTGCTGCAGATGGGCACACTCGGCATACCGGTCGCGCTGACCGCGATCGTCTTCGCCGCAGGCTTGTTCCTGCTGCCCTTTGCCACCGAAACGAAAGGCGAGCCGCTCCCGGAATAAGCGTTGCGCTACCCGAACAGTACCAGCGCCGATTTCAGCGTGACCCAGAATCCCCACGCCAGCGGTATGCCTACCGCAAGCCAGGCGAGCACCGCTTTGGCGTCGATTGCCGGTACTTCGGTCTGCGTCGTCACCGGCTCCGTCGCGGGGGCCGGTTGCAGCGCGGCAACATCCGCCTCTGTCATGAACCATTTTGGAGCCAATGGCTTCACCGCCCAATTGCACATCAGGCCGACGACGAGAAAGCCCGCCAGAATGTACAATGTGACGTCATAGACATAGGCGCGCTGCACGCCGGCCGCGATCTCAGCCTCACGGATGTAGTTCACGACCACCGGCCCGATGATTCCCGCGGTGGACCATGCGGTCAGCAGCCGGCCATGGATCGCGCCGACGAATTGCGTGCCGAAAATGTCGGCGAGATAGGCGGGCACGGTCGAGAATCCGCCGCCATACATGGAGATAATGATTCCGAAGAACAGGACGAAGAACGCCACCGATCCGGCATGGGCCATGGCCGGGGCGGCCGCATAGAGGACGATGCCGATGACGAAGAAACAGTAATAGGTGTTCTTGCGTCCAATATAGTCGGACAGCGACGCCCAGACGAACCGGCCGCCGATGTTGAACAGCGACAACAATCCGGCAAATCCCGCCGCGATTGCAGCGATGGCCGCCAGTTGTCCGGCATTGAGCGCGGTGAACGCGATTTCTGGCCTGCCAATGATGCGTCCCCCAAAAATCTCCTGGAGCATCGGTGAAGCAATGCCGAGCACGCCGATACCGGCGGAAACATTGAGGCACAGCACCGCCCAGATCAGCCAGAATTGCCGTGTTTTGTGCGCGTCGCGGAGATGAACCTGGTGGCTCGTCCCGGCGCCCTGTTTCGGCGCCCAACCGGAAGGACGCCAGCCCGGCGCCGGCAGGCGATAACCAAATGCTCCGCCCATCATGAACACGAAATAGATCGCGCCCATGACCAGGAATGTCTGCCACACGCCGGGACCGGATGCGTTCTTGAAATTCTGCATCAACAGATTGGCCAGTGGTGCGCCGATCATGGCGCCGCCGCCGAAACCCATGATCGCCATGCCGGTCGCCATGCCGCGGCGATCAGGAAACCATTTGATCAGGGTTGAGACCGGGGAAATGTAACCCAATCCCAGTCCGATGCCGCCAATCAGTCCCGAACCGGCCCACATCAGCCAGAGCTGATGCTCGACAATACCAAAGGCCGAAACGACAAATCCGCCGCTCCAGCACAGCGCGGCGACAAAGCCGGCCTTGCGCGGCCCTTCGCGTTCCAACCAGCCGCCCCACGCCGCGGCGGAAATCCCAAGCACGACGAAATACAGGGTAAACATCCAGCCGAGATCGGAAATGCGCCAGTCACAGCTTGTCGTCACCAGCGCCTGGGCCAGCGACATGTCGCGGCATTCGCGCCCGAGCAGCTTGGACAGAGGCAGCCAGAACACGCTGAAGCCATAGGCCATCCCGATGCACAGATGGATCGCAAGGGCGGCGGGCGGTACGAGCCAGCGGTTGAATCCGGGTCGGGCGATAATTCGGCTGCGGTCGAGCAATCCAGCCGCCGCGAAATCGCTTCCGCGGCCTGCGTCGATGGCGGTCATGGACAATTCCTGGGCGTTTTCGCTGCAATTCAGCGGTGCGGCGGGAAGCCGTGTCAAGAGAAGTTCCCGTGACGGCGGTGTTTTCTGCGGATCACGCGGGCAATTGAATCCCGCACCGATTTGCGTCTATTGCACGGGTCATGCCTGGCTCAGATCAAGATCGCACCCTTACCCGGTTGCTCGAGAACAATCGCAAATGGGCGGCGCGTATCGCCAAAGAGCGGCCCGGTTTTTTTGAGCGCCTCGCGGCACAGCAGTCCCCGGAAGTCCTGTGGATCGGCTGTTCCGACAGCCGTGTGCCGGCCAACGAAATCATCGACGTCCTGCCGGGCGAAGTCTTCGTGCACCGCAATGTCGCCAATCAGGTGATGCATGTCGATTTCAACTGTCTTGCCGTGGTGCAATACGCCGTCGAAGCGCTGGGCGTGCGGCACATCATTGTCTGCGGCCACTATGGCTGCGGCGGTGTCACGGCAGCCATGCAGCCGCGCCAGACCAGCCTGAGCGGCAACTGGCTCTATCCCCTTTACGAACTCGGCATGCGCCATCGCGACGAACTTCTCGCGATCCGCGAAAACAACCGGGTCGACGCGCTCTGCGAAATCAATGTCATCGAGCAGGTCCGCCATGTCTGCCAGACGACCATACTGGAACGAGCGTGGCGGAGCGGCCAGAATGTCGCCGTGCACGGATGGATTTACGGCATTCACAATGGCCGGTTGGCGGATCTGGAAGTGACAATTTCCGCGACGGACGAAGTCGAACCGGTTGTTACAACTGCGTTGAACAGACCGCGCCTTCTCAGTCGCTAGTCCGCCGCGTCCTCGCGATCTCTCGAACCGGTGATCGGCGGACGGGTTCCTCGCACGACGTGGAGAGCTCCTCGCCAAGCCAAAGTCATAACGCGGAACGCCGGAGGTGCAACAAAGTTGTCCACAGTGGGGGTGCCTTTCAGCAAGGAGACCAAAATGGACACCCGCACAGATCCAAAATTGCTGGACCGGGGGACAGTTTCCAATCCGCGGAGCACGGCCCAGATCGCCGGTCACCCGCTGCATCCCATGCTGATTCCTTTCCCCGTCGCCTGTTTTGTCCTGACGCTGTTTTGCGACATCTACTATTTCAGCGTCGCCGACACCGCCTGGGTGCTCGCATCCGAATGGCTTCTGGGCGCAGGCCTGATCATGGCTGGGCTCGCGGCCGTGATGGGATTGATCGATTTTCTCGGTGAAAGACGCATCCGTAACCTGCGTGCCTCATGGTGGCACATGGGACTGAATGTCAGCGCAGTTCTGATCTCGCTGTACAATTTCTTCATGCGCTACGTCGATGGCGCGGCCGCCGGACTACCCGTGACCGGAATCGTTCTTTCGGCCATCGTTGTTGCGATTCTGCTCGTCAGCGGCTGGCTGGGCTGGCAGATGGTGTACAAAGATCGCGTTGGTATTGCCGATTATTAAACGATGATTCCGATTCCTGCGGCGTTGGCTTTTTCATGGGCGAGCTTTGACAACGCCATAAAGCCAACGCCCTGATCGGAATTCTGCTTGAATACGGTGATTTCGCCGGCGTCGCGCCGTCCATGAGTCTGGCCCGCCACCAGGGCGCCGAGTTCACCGATGTCGTCCCATGCGATGATCCCCTTCGATACTGGTTCGAAAAGATCGGCCTGTTCATCCATGATCGCCTGCTCTTTGAGTGTCGCTATCACACGATCGGCACGCGCGACGACCTCATCGTCGAATTCACGCCGGGGCCGGGATACCGAGCCCTGCATCAGCACGCCTTTATTGCTCGCCACGATCGAAGTTACGTGCTGACCCTGCTCGAGCCAGTTTCCAAACAGCACCGGTACGTTGCTGCCGGTTGCGCAACAGATGAGATCCGCACCACGCGCAGCCTGTTCCGGAGTATCGACTGCAATCAGCCTGGCGCTGACATGGGGCTGCATCAGCCGTGCAAATTCGCGCCGGTTTTGCGGGTTCCGGCTGTAGATCCGCACCGTTTCGATCCCCGGCCGGATTGTGCACGTGGCAATAAGATGCCGGCGCGCCTGACGGCCGGTTCCGTAGAGGCCCAGCACATGGCAATCGCGCCGCGCGAGAGCATCGGTGCCGACGGCGCTGGTAATGGCGGTTTCGGTGCCGAACAGTTCCGCATCGGAATCGAATGCGAATAAAGGCACCGATCCGATGATGATGGTGCGGAGTTCTGCGGTCTCGGAATCATATGCAACGTAAACGCGCTTTCCCGCGCGTTCATATTGTTGGGCACCGCCGTGAAAGGTGAACCTTTCGACATGAATGAATGTACCGGCCACGCCCAGCCGGTGACAGCCGCCGGGATGCACGCTGACGCGGCGGTCCTCATGCTGAATTCTGATGCGCGGTGCGGAATAGGCTGGTTTCTCGCCCTGGTCGCGAAAGCCGTTCCGGACTGCGGCGATGGCTTCTTCAACGGAGATAAGTCCCCTGAGTTGTTCCGACTTAATCAGCAGCGCCATGATTTCTCCGGCAAATAAACCAATCCGCCGATCATGCCATGGACTTCGGGCCTGGCAACCCGAACCACTTAGCGCGCGACAGTGATTTCGCCAGTCATGCCCGGGTGATATTTGCAGAAGTAGCGGATGATCCCGGGTTTTTTCATGACCCGCCGCGCCTGCGCACCGGGCGCGATATCCATATCAAAGCTTTTGTCCTGCGCCGTTACGGAGTGAAGCAGGATATCGTTGTTGACCCACTCCACCGCATCGCCGGCATGAATGCCGGAAGGTGCGGCGCCGAATGCAAAATCCTTGATCTCAATCGTGAAGCTGCGCGGCGCCTGGGGAGCAGAGGGAGGCGCCGCTCCGGCCAATAAGATGCCAAGCGCCGCGCAGCCAAGGGCAATACATGATCGCATCGTCATTGTTCGTGGGCTGCGACCATCTCGGCGTGGTGCTGGTGCTCCTCGAAGAGCTTCAACCCGGTTTCGAGCAACTGCTTGAGTTCATGATTTGTGGCGCCGGGGATCAGCGTCTTCGACAATGCGCCATTAACCGTCATGTGATAGGCCACTTCGTTGTCGATATAGGCCTTGTCGAACGCTTTTCCGTTCAGCTTTTCGAGCTCCACCTTTTTCTTGTCCGCCGCTTCGGTCAGGGATTTGCTGACCGGATTGTCCTCCGGCGTCACGCCAAGCTTTTTCACGAGCGCCAGCGCCTTGTCGTTGACCGCGGTATGGTCTCGCACCATTTCATTGGCGAAATCGCGGATCATTGCATCATGTGTCTTCGAAACTGCCAGCTTTCCCGCGGCAATGTCGATTTGGCCGGCGGTATATGCGATATGCGCGATTTGCGCGTCATTGAGCTTCTCTTCTTTGGCGGTTGCCCCGCTGACGGCGAGCGCGAACGCCAGTGCTAAAGCGAGTTTTCCCTTCATGATCATCTCCTCGGCCGGAACTGGGATAGCAACACCGGTCCAAAGCCCATTGGATGAAGGACGGAGGCCGGCGTTCCCGGTTTTCGCGAAGAAAATTTGCGGGAACATTTTGATTGCTCCGGCATCCAATGGGTTTTGCGGAAGAGCACGCCCATGACGGCTCAAAGACAGAAACTCGATTATCAGGCGCTGGATGAGACAGAATTGCTTGCGCTTGCCCGGCAGGGCGACCAGGAGGCATTCCGCGCCATCATGACCCGCTGCAATCAGCGGCTGTATCGCGTCGCTCGCAGCGTCATGCGCGATAGCGGCGAAGCCGAAGATGTCGTTCAGGAAGCCTATACCAGCGCATTTGCGAATTTGGCCAATTTTCGCGGCGACTCCAGCCTGATGACCTGGCTGACATCCATCACCCTGAACGAAGCCCGCGGGCGACTCCGCCGCAGCCGTCGCACCGTTGCCATGGATGCGGTTGATGCCGAACGGGCACCGGGCGCCGACATACTGTTGTTCCCGGGCTTCGCATCATCCAGCGACCCCGAGCGGGAGCTTGCGCGTAGCCAATGGCGCGGATTGATCGAAAACGCTTTGGACCAGCTGCCTGAGCCGTTCCGCCTTGTGTTCATGATGCGCGATGTCGAAGAGTGCAGCATCGAGGAAACCGCGGTTGCCTTGGGCCTGAAACCGGAAACCGTCCGTACACGCCTGTTCCGCGCGCGCAGGCAATTGCGGCAGATCCTCGAAAACCACATGTCCAGCGGCGTTGGCGAAGTGTTTTCTTTCCTCGGAGCCAGATGCGCCAGGATCACCGAGGCGGTTTTGCACCGTCTGGCTCCGCAATTCGGCTGGTGAGGAGCGATGGCTGGTTGCGAACCGCCTGACAGAGCGAGTAAGAGCGTAAGGAAATGTCCCATCTTCAGTTGATCCCAGTTGTAGGAACTCCGGTTCTGGCGGATTGGCGGAGCGCGCCGCCCGGCAGCCTGCTTCAGGTCCGCGAATTGCCGGATAGCGGGCCTCTGGCCTCACCGCAAATCGTATTCCGGTTGGACGACACGATGGCCAATGGTGCGGCCAATAGCGTGCTGGTGCTCGAAGGTGCTTCTGCCGGAATGATCCGATCCGCAACCGGCAGCCAGCTTTGGCCGGCGATCGACGTTTCTGACCTCGTCGAACTTTGCATTCGGAACGCCGGGCCGACCCGTGTGGCGGGAGCAGACCCGGAGATTGGCCAGCTGGTCATGCTGCTCGATGACCAGAAAAGTCCGCGCGCAGCGTGCTTCATGGCAGCCGGGTACAAGAGCGATCGCGTTGGCTATGTGTGTTTGCAAAGCGAACTCGCCGAATATACGCCCGGCTCAATTCAGTCGCAGCTCGACAGTTCGCGCTTGCTGCGCGCCGGCAGCGCTGAAATACGCGAATTGAGGAGTCTGTCCGAACGCCGCGGCTTTAATCACCGTTCCTGACGTATTTGTAGACCGATTTGGCGGGAACCGCTGCGGCGTAGATGTTGCCGCGGGAATCTGCAGCGACCCCCTCCGGCGGCGGAAATTTCGGGTCGGAGACCGGCGGCGGCGGAATGTAATAATCGACTTTGCCGGTTCTGGCGCTGCCGACGCGAATACCGCGTTTGCATCCGGGATTATTCGTATCTTTGCCGGGGGCGGTTTCGGATTCTGAATCGGAAACGTAAAGCACGTCGTTGCGGCCGATGAAGATACCGCTGGGGCGTCCGAACTGTCTCCAGGCGGCGAGGAATTTGCCGTCTTGATTGAAGATATCGATGCGGCTGTTGCTGCGGTCGGCGACAAACAGCCTTCCTTGTGAATCGAAAGCGAGCACATGCGGCCCTTTCAATTCGCCTTCGCCGGATCCGAGATGGCCGAAGCTCTTGATGAATTTTCCATTGCTGTCGAATTTCATGATTCGGGAATTGCCGAAGCCCGGCGCGTGTCCTTCGGAAATGAAAATGTCGCCATTCGGCGCGAAGGCGATGCCGGTTGGCCGATCGAAAACGTCGGTGCCGGTACCCGCCTGTCCCGCTTTGCCGAGCGTCAGGAGCAATTTGCCGCCGGGTGAAAATTTGAACACCTGATCGCCTTTGCCGCCGCGCGCATCGCCGTCGATGGCCCAGATATTGCCTTGCCCATCCGGCTTGACGGTATGCGGAAAAGCAAACATTCCGGCGCCGAAATTCTTGAGGACCTTGCCGTCGGCCGACATTTCCCAGATCGGCGAATTGGCCGAATTCAGACAACCTTTATCTTCGCATCGATCCATCACCCAAACATTATCCTTGCCGTCGACATAGACATTATTGGTCGGCGCCCAGGCACGCGGCATATGGGCCCAGTCATTCACCAGACGATAGGGGTTGGGAGCATCATTGACGCAGGGAGCGTCCTCAGCGATGGCGGCGTCTCCAAAACCGGCGGTGCCCAAAAGCGCAATGGCCAATGCGGTAAGTGTGGTGCGCATGGATTCCTCCAAAAATGAAAGAGGCGCCGCCCGGCGCGAGCGCCTCCTGAGCTCAGTTACTATTTCACGAACTTTTCGATTTCCTTCCTCTGCACGGCGGCGGCGTAAATATTGCCATGCGAATCGACCGCAATGCCTTCCGGCGGAGGCAGTTTGTCGGTCGCGTCAGCCGGCGGCGGAATATAGTACATGACTTTACCGTCCTTCACGCTGCCGATGCGGATGCCCATTTTGCAGCCCGGATTGGTTTTTTCGTCAGACTGTGAATCGGCAACATAGATGATGTCGTTCTTGTCGACGAAGATGCCGCTCGGCCGCCCGAACTGCTTCCAGCTCGCGAGCAGTTTTCCGCTGCGGTCATAAACATTGATGCGGTTGCTGGTGCGATCCGCAACATAGATATGGTCCTGGCGATCGACTGTGACCGCGTGCGGTTCCGTCAGTTGTCCCTCGCCGGTGCCATGCGAAGCGAAGCTCGTCAGGTATTTGCCGTCCTTGCTGTAAATATTGACGCGGGATTTGTTCAGCTTCGAGCCGTGACCTTCGATGATGACGATATCGCCGTTCGAGAGCTGCGCCACGCCGGTCGGTTGGTTGAATTCATCATTGCCCATTCCGGCCTGGCCCGCTTTGCCGAGTTTGAGCAGAACCTTGCCATCCGGCGACAACTTGATCACCTGCATTCCCTTGCCGTCCTTGGCCTGGAAATCGGCGGCCCAGATATTGCCGTCTTTGTCGACCGCAATACCATGTGCGCTGGCGAATTCGCCGCCGCCGAAATTCTTCATCGTCTTGCCGTTGGAGCCGATTTCGAAAATCGGAGCGGTATTGTTGCCGGAGCAACCTTGCGCGCCGCAGCGGTCGAAGACCCAGATATTGTCGTGGGAATCCACCGTCACCGCATTCACCGGTCCGAATGCACGTGGTGTCGGCGCCACGTTGCCGGCAAGATGATACGGGTTGGGGCCGTCATTGACGCAAGGATAGCTGGCCTGCGCATGTGCTTCGGCGGCCATCGCGGCCGAGGCTAGCAGTGCCAGTGCAATTTTGGTGGATGCGGAATGCATGGATTTCCTCCCGGTGGTCAGTCGCCGGCAAACTACACCAGCGACATACATAGGTACACGCTGCATCCCTGTGAGATGACAATTTCAGTTTCTGGCAACTTTACCAAAACTCTTGTTTCTGAGCAGCTTAAGGGATTCGCATGGTTGACGTTGCAGCGCAGGTTTGGCAGGTTAACCGGATGGCGGCAGCTATGCTTGCGATGTCCGGGGGGCGAAAACGCATGATCAAGTCCGAATTGGTGACGCGGCTGGCGGAACGCTATCCTCATCTCTACCACCGGGATGTGGAGCGCATCGTTTCGACTGTGCTCGACGAAATTTCGTCTGCTCTGGCGAGTGGGGATCGCGTGGAGCTGCGCGGTTTTGGCGCTTTCTCAGTCAAAGTGCGGCCGGCACGTCAGGGCCGCAACCCCCGAACCGGGGCCGCCGTAGCCGTGGGCGAGAAACGCGTGCCGTTCTTCCGTACCGGCAAGGAATTGCGCGAACGCCTCAACAACGGCGCCGACAGCGAAGGCGAATAGCGCCCCCGGCTTGGCCGTGGCCGGAGCCAAATTGCCTCTCGAAAAAACGGAAAAATGCTCTACAGTTGAGGCAGTTCTGCGGTTCGCACCGGCGGGCACACCACCTAAGTCATCGGGAGAGAGACCTTGGCAAAATCCAGTTCACCCCTCGCCATTCCGGAACCATTCACGGTGCGCGATGCACTCGTCTTCACTGTCCCGGGGCTGGTGCTTTTCTCCGTCCTGTTTGCATTTTTCTTCTCACTTTCGAGCATGTAGCCGCAGCCGGTGGCACGGCGCGGTAAACTTCCGTGGCAGGCGGTTGGCCGGTGGCTATCGGCAACCGCTGTGGCGCTGTTGCTTGCCGCAATTCCAGGGGGCGCCACAGCTTCTGCTGCATCGGCCGGCATGCATCTGGTCACGCTCGGCACGCGCAGCGGTCCCAATCCGACCGTGGGCCGCGCGCAAAGCTCAAATCTTCTGATTGTCAACGGCAGCTATTACCTGGTTGATGCCGGTGACGGCGTTGTCCGCCGCCTGACTCGCGCCGGCATTCGCATTCGCGATATCGGGAAGATTTTCATCACCCACGCGCACAGCGATCACACCGGCGGGTTGCCAAGCCTGTTGCAGGTCCAGTTCGATGCGAACCGGATCAGCAAGGTCGATATTTATGGCCCTCCGGGTACGGATATTCTAAGCCGCGCAATCATGGGGTATCTCGACGTCAATTCGGACATCCGCACGAGTGAAGGCACCCAGACCCAGCCGGTGCACGACATGGTCGCAAGCCATGAGGTGGGGACCGGAGAAATTTACCGCGACGCGAATGTGACGGTGAAGGCGGTGGAGAATGCGCATTTCCACTTCGCGCCCGGCACGGTCGCCTATGGCCGGTTCAAATCCTATGCTTATCGCTTTGAAGGAGCAGGGCGGACGATCGTCCTGACCGGCGACAGCGGACCGAGTGACGCCGTAACCAAATTTGCCGAAGGCGCCGACCTGCTGGTTTCCGAAGTCAATCAGCCGGAAGAAGCGAAACAGCGCCGCATCAACAGCGGCGACTGGCAGCAATTGTCGCCCGCCGAGCAGGCCGCCTTCATGCGTCACATGACCGAAGAGCATTTGACGCCTGAGGAAGTCGGTAAAATGGCCCAACGCGCGCGAGTGAAGAAGGTTGTGCTCACCCATATTCCTGGCACGTCTAATCCGGATGACGACTATGCCCGCTATGCGGCGGCCGTGCGCAAATATTTCGCCGGCGAAGTCGTGATCGCCCGCGACCTGATGCAATTCTGAGAATCAAAGCGGCCCGGCGAAAATTCCGCCGGGCCGCCCCACGAACTCAGCGCGCGCGAAAATCAGACCAGCGCTGTTTTGTATAGTGCGAACAGTTTCGTCCAGGCGCGCTCGGCATCCGCCATGTGATAGATGGCCGGCTGCTGCATCGGCATATCGGGCACGGTCCAGCCGTGCAGCCTTTCTTTATAGACCTCGACCTCGGCCGGATTGCCGGCGGCCGCGAATACCCCTTTCAATTTGTCCTTGGCGTCGGGCTGGCGCATGTCGTCATTGGACGCGATCCCAAAATAGAACTTCGCTTTGATTTTCGGTGCCAGAAGGTGCGGACTGTTGGCATTGTCGGAGACAAGTCCGCCGCCATGAAACGAGCCGCCGGCGCCAATGCGATTGGGAACTGCCGCAGCAGTCCGCAAGGTCAGCGGACCGCCCATGCAATAACCCTGCGTGCCGATCTTTTTCCCGGTATTCACCTGCGGCTGTGAGTCGAGAAACGCGACAAATGCCACCGCGTCCTTTTCCGCAGCACCCGGCGCACCGATCGAGCCCATCAGCGGAGTGAGCTTTGCCATCTGCGCCTGGTCCCCGAAATTGAAATGCAAAGTGTCCTGCACAACGGGGGTTTGACTGGTGACGCGATAGAAAGGATTGGGCACCAGAACGGAATAGCCAGCCGATGCAACACGGCGGCCGAAGTCGCGCATTGTCGGCCGCAGGCCAAAAGCGTCGGGCCAGATGATTACGCCCGGATATGAACCGGTTCCCGGGTGAATGAATGCAGCCTGGCAATTGCCGTCCGGCGTTTTGATCGTCACATCGGTTTCAACCACACCGCGGGCATCCGCGGCCTGTGCCGAACTTGCCGCGACACTCGCGCCGGCAGCAAGCGACGCAACGGCGAAATCGCGGCGCGTCAGTGCGCCGTCGCCAAATTCCTCGTTTTTCATTCTGGTCTCCAGATCAAGTGAGCAGGGCGATTTTACCCGCTCTGCCGGAGTCAGGCCACGTGTTTTGCGTGACAATCCTGTTCGGTCCCGAGCAGGCGCCAATTCGTGCCTTTCGGAACGATCCCTTCAAACGAGCGCAGGCTCGCATGCGGTGTGCGCGAAACGCCTGTGCCGATTGCAGGGCCACCGGCAAGCATCTGTCTTGCCGCGTCGAGCATTTGCCGCCGGAATGCGACGATCGCAACATCGCTCGCGCCCAGCCGCTCTTTCTTGCGGCCGGCAATCGGTCCCATGGTCTCCCACATCACGATGTCCTGGTTCGGAATGCCGGGTATTCCGGTCCAGCTTCCGCGCTTCATCGCGTCGCGATCCTGGAGATAATTGTTGGACCGGTTGCGCACACTGCGCCAATTCCCGTCCAGATCGATGCCGGGCTGAAGCGCATTGAATTTCCGCCACGCTTCGGCATCGGGTGTCGTCTCACCGCCGAATGCAATGAAATGAAAGGCAGTATGCGTGTCGTCGACCGGTACATGCATCAGCGCGACGCGATAGCGGTTGTTGGGCGGGATCAGCACCGTGTACGGCGCGATGAACAGGGTCATGCGAATGTAGTCATGTGTATCGGCATCGGCGATTGGCCGCCGAATGGCGACATAGCGGAAGCCGAAATCCGTGGACTGCACCTGCAGGCGAGGGGCCTTGTCCGTTGATGGGCGCAGCCAGTTCTCGTCGGTGGCTGTGGCGCTGTCGACTTCTGCCGGCACCATAATCGACATATGCAATGTCGAACTGTGCGCGGAGTCGATCGCGCCTTCGAGAATCTGCGCCCAGTTACAGTTCACGACGACTTTGCAGATGCTGATCTTCGTGTCAGGCGAGGGTTGGAACACCGGCGGCTCGAATTCGGGCATTTCGTTTTCCGGCCCCATATAGGCCCAGATCATTCCCGCGGCCTCATGCGTCGGATAGGCCGTGTGTTTGACCTTTCGCGCCATCGCACGTTCGACTGGCTCGGATGGCATTTCGAGCACCGTGCCGTCGGCGGCGACTTTCCAGCCATGATAGAGACAGCGCAAACCGCACTCTTCATTCCGCCCGTAAAACAGCGATGCATTGCGGTGCGGACAGAATTCGCCGATCAGCCCGATTTTGCCGTCTGTGTCGCGAAAGGCGACAAGGTCCTCACCCAGAAGCCGCACCCGCACCGGATTGCCATCGCGCTCCGGAAGTTCTTCGCTGAGAGCCGCCGGCAGCCAGTGCCGGCGCATGATCTGGCCCATCGGCGCCCTGCCTTCGACGCGGCAAAGCAGATCATTGACCTCTGGGCTTGGCATGACGCGCTCTCCCGGCCCACCGTTGCAATGCTTAGGTAGCTAAGTATATGACGTCCGCCGGTGCTGTCCAGAAGGATGATAATTGTGGTGGCTAAGAAAGGGGGCGGCAGGCGGGACGGCAAAAGCGCGCGGCGGGAAATTCTTCGCCATTGGCGGGAGCGGGCGCCGAACGACCGTTTGGCACATCTGGTGCGTGATGCGGGACGTTCGTGTGTACGCGCCTTACAGATGCGGCTTGCGCGCGAAGGCATTTCTTTCGGGCAGTGGTCATTCCTGCGGATACTCTGGCAGGAAGACGGCGTGACTCAGCGCGAGCTGAGTAGCAGGGCGGGTGTTACCGAGCCGTCGGCGTTTGTCGTTTTGAAATCACTCGAGCATCAGCGCTGCATCGCTCGTAAGCGGATGTCGGGCAACCGGAAAAATCTTTACATCTATTTGACGCCAAAAGGCCGGGCGCTCCGCGAGAATCTGGAGCCGCTTGCCGAAGAAGTGAACAGGATCGCCATCGCGCATTTGACGAATGCGGAGATCGCCGCAACGCGGAAAACCCTGCTCGCCGTCATTGAAAATCTGGCAATGGATGAAACGCCGGAAACCGGCTGAGACAAGACCCGGGCAGGCAGAAAGTCGCGGCGTACAGCGCCGCGACTTCGGCTGAGTGTCACGGACTTAAGTCATCCATCGGCGTGGCCAACTGGCGTGGTTCATCCACCGGTATGGCCAATTGACGAGGCGCGTCCTGCTGCCTGGCGAGTTTGCCATCAAGGGCTGCGATCAGTGGCGCATCACGGCCATAGCGGTCCGGCAGGAATTTGACATTGCCGTCGGCATCGGCAACTGCCGTCCAATAGAGGAAATAGACCGGCAGCGGTTTTTCCAGCGGTACGCGCTGCGTCTTGCGGGTCTTCTGCTCTTTTTCGAGAGTCGCCTTGCCCTGCTCGACGTCATCTTTCAGTGCCAGTGCAGCGAGCGGGAATATCTGCTGAACCCGGACGCAGCCATTGCTGATCTCGCGATCGGTCAGTGAAAAGAGCTGCTTGTTTGGCGTGTCGTGCAGATAGACGTCAAAATCATTTGGCGAATCCAGCATTACCGCGCCCAGCGCGGCAGTCGGTCCCGGAAGTTGTTGGATGGCGTATGGGAACTCGGCCGGGATCACCTTGCGCCAGTTGATCTTGCGGCCGTAGGGGTCATCCTTTGGCCCGTTTGTCACGATCATATGCTTTGTTTGCAGGTAGTTCGGATTTTGCCGCAAATGCGGAAGCAGGTCGCGGGCTGCAATGTCGCCCGGGATGTCCCACGGCGGATTGACGACGGCAGCAACGATCATGGCGCGGGTAATCGGAGTGGGACTGGCTTTGCGCCCCACCACCACAGGTGAGGTGAGGACAGGTTTGCCGTCGCGAACGAAGCTGACTGTCTGGCCCGGGACATTGACTGCGACATAACGCGATTCCAGCGCGTGCGGCAGCCAGCGCCAGCGCTCCATATTCGCGGCGATTTGTTGGACGCGCTGCTCCGCCGTAACGTTCAGCGCCGCAATAGTGCTGTTTCCGACGCGGCCATCTTCCGGCAGCCCGTTTCGTGCCTGAACGCGTTTGACGGCATCGCGAATCTGGGTTGACGACGGACGATCGATCGCCGCGAAATCCTCATCCTCAATGGCCAGACGCTTGATCAGGTCCGGCAGCCGGGCATCGTTTGATTCGATGCGGATTTCTCCTTTGGCAGGCACAGACGGCCACCCGCCTTTGTCGGCAATCGCCTCATAGCGCACCAGAGCCTTCGCCAGTGCCCGGTACGCCGGCGCGCCGGGTTGCCGGTCGATATAGAACTTCGCGACGTGATGATCTGCAACGGCCTCGGCCAGTCCTGTTGCGGGGTCAAACGGCGCTTCGGCAAGCGCTGCATCCTTGTAAACCGCACCCGGCGGCACGCGGCCCAATTGCAGATCATTCGCGAAACGTAATGCCGCGCCGGTCATTGCGATGTCATAGGCCGCCGCCTTGTCGCCGGCCTCAGGCTTTCCGGCCGGCGGAAGTCTGTAGTCGGCATCCCGCAGGCCTTGTTCATGTGCGCGCGCAATGATTGCGCGAAGCGCCACAGCCGCTGCTTCGCCATCCGCATCGCCCGTCCAGGCCGGTTTGAAGTCTCGCTGCGCATAGAAAGTCTGCAGCGAATCAGGCATCTTGCCGCCCATGTCCGGCGACTGGATCAGACGCCGCAGGACCGTTTGCGTCGAGTCAGCCTGAATCAGCGGAGCGGGCATCGGCGTATTTTTGATCGGCAATGTCGCGCAACCGGCAGCGGCCAGGGATGCGACGATGATTGTGCCACGGAGCGCGGCCGACATTCTCCTGCGCGTTCCGGTGTCGCAATAAGTGCGATGATGCATATTCACGAACGAAGTTCCTTCATGCGGTTCCGCCCCATCGCATAGTGGTGGAAAGCTCCGGGAAACACCTGTGCGAATTCTGTGATATCGGTCTGACCGCGGTTCCACACGCTCAGTTTGGTGTTACCTGTTGCGACTTGAACGTCAGCAAAGGGAGTGAATGCATGTCTCAGTTTTCTCGTCGCATGATCTGGCCGGCACTGATTTGCGCCGGAGTTCTGGCCAGCGGATGCGCTTCGGTTAACGATGTCAGAGCGGCGCGTGCGGCCGCGGATTCCGCCGCTGCAGCAGCGGTTGCGGCACAGGCGCGGGCGGACGACGCATTCGCGGCGGCACAATCTGCGACCCAGAGCGCACAGCAGGCGAATGCTGCTGCCGCCCAGGCGACCCAGACGGCCGCTGCGGCGAATGCGGCCGCACAAACTGCCACGGCAAGCGCGGCGCAGATCCACGATCAAATCCTTGCCGACGAACAACGCGCTGCAGCGGAGCGCGAAGCTGCGGAACAGGCTGCGGCGAACCGGGTGCGCCTGGCTCGGGGCGAACGCGGCTGATCGGCATGGAAGGCGCCGGGGGCTTTTCTGCTTACGCGTCGTAAGCCGGAAGGGAAATCCTATGATGTGGAAATCCGCCCGAGTGGTGGGCGACGCAGAACGTCACGTCCAGACGCTGCGCAGCAGCGCCCGACGCCTGAAACGAATCGCCTCCACTTCCCGCGACCGTCAAACCGCGGCGCTGATCGTTGTTTGCGCCGAGGAACTCGAACGCGAGGCCATTCTCGAAGTGAGGAACGTGCTCGAACTGTCCTGAGGCGGAAGATTGACTTCTGACAAGGCGCCGGCAATTGGCTTGTTTGTGAGTAGAAAAACAGCTGAAGCTTGTATAATCGAAGGGTACAAGCCAATTGCCGGCGGGTTTTCCCGCCAGGGCCGGGACACGGGTCAGAGATGGCGTTGGGAAAGCATCCGGGTTGGTCTGATACGGGCCATATCACCGGGCACGGTTCGGCCGGCCGGTTCAGATTCCTGCGGCACGCAATCATTGTCTCCGCCGTGTTGCTGTCCGGCTGTGAGGCTTTGGGACTGAACACGGACGCGCCTTCCGGTCCCACGCAAGTTGCGATCCCAAGGGGCACGGCCGACGGTGCATTGCCGATGGTCGTTCCTGTTCCGCCACCGGATGCCGAGATGGCATCGATTGAGCCGCCGGCGCAGTTGATTCAACCGCCAACGCCGCGGCCACGGCCCAACCGGCCTCCTGCGCCGAAGCCGAGAGAGGAAGCGTCGCTAACGCCGCCGAAAGACGAAGCGCCGAGTCCGCCGAAAGTCGTGATCGGCGAGTTACTGGGATCGGATTTCAATTCGATTCTGCATGTGCTCCGTTCACCCGATTCGGTCAATAAGGACAACCTCTCGGTTGTGTGGACCTATGCGCCGCCGGGCTGCACCCTCAGGCTGTTTTTCTACCCCGACATCAAAACGACGGTTTTTCACCTGCTCAAATATGATTTTCGCAACAGTTCGGGTGAATCGCTGATGTCAGGCGATGCCTGCATGGACAGCATGCTCGCTGCCGGTCTTCGTGGAGCAGCTCCGCAATGACCGCCAGCAGAATTACAGTGGTCGATGACGACGACCTGTTTCGTGAATCGCTAAGTCAGAATCTCGCCGATGCCGGGTTCAGCACGCAGTGCTATGGCGATGGGCCGGGGATGTTGCGCGAAATTGGCAAGTCAGGCGCGCCGGACCTGATATTGCTCGATTGGAAAATGCCGCAGATGGACGGCATCGAAGTGCTGCGCAATTTGCGCAGGCGCAATATCGAAGCGCCGGTCGTGTTCCTGACCGTTCTCAGCGATCAGTTCTACGAAGAAGCTGGCCTGGTCGAAGGTGCGGTCGATTTCGTCGAGAAATCCCGAAGCTTCTCGATTTTGCTTCGGCGCATCGAACTGATCATTCGCGGCAGCAAATCGCGCGAGCAGCGGATCGCGTCGGGGCAGACACCGGCCGTCATTAGCGTCGGCGATATTCAGCTCCATGGCAGCTCGATGCGCGCCTTGTGGAAGAACAACCCGGTTGGATTGACGGTGACGGAATTCCAGATGGTGGAATGTCTGGTCACGCGCGCCGGGCAGGACGTTTCCTATCGCGAATTATACGACGTCGTGCATGGCGAAGGCTTTTCGGCCGGGGCCGGAGATCTCGGTTATCGCGCCAATGTACGGGCTTTCATCAAGCGCATAAGGCAGAAATTCCGCGATCTGGATTCGGCATTCTCCCAAATCGAGAATTATCCCGGCTTTGGCTACCGGTGGAGCGAAGCTGGTGGTTCCTGACGCCATGGTCGCGGCGCGAAAGACGCGAGAATCCCAAAATCACGGGACGATTTTGCGGTTCAGGGAAATCGCAAACTGGCTTGAGACCATCCTGGCCGGTGCGATTTTTCTGTTGTCACAGCTGGCAAAATACTCGCGATTTGCGGGCCGTGCGGTGGGAATCTACCGCTCGCTCGCGATCAAGACCGTGCTGCTGTCACTCATCTTTCTCACCGTCCCCATCATTCTGTATCGGCTCGTGCAAATCGGCGATGCGCAACAGGGGCAATTGCTGCAGCGCGAATTCGAGGTTCAGGGCGACCTGATCGCCTCGGTGCTAAGGCCGCATCTCGAGCATTTCGCCCAGGAGCCGCCTGAGACATTGCAGGCAGCACTGAAAGACGTCGTACCGGAAGGCGTGGCGGTCAGGGTTCTCGTGCGCCCGGCACAGGCAACGGAAGCCGAGAATTTTCTCTATGTCGGATCTGCGCCGGCGGTCACGCCGAATTACCTGAAGCAGGAACGCGATCTCCTGATCAGGCTCGGCCTATTCGACCGCATGGCGCCAAGCTGTGACGGCGAAACCGGGCAAACCGTCCGGTTCACCAATCCTGCCGGGCGGCCGGAAATCCTGACCTCCATGCGTTCCCTGCATCTGGGCGGAAATTGCTGGGTTGTCATCACCACACAGCAGACCCAGGCCGCGATAAGCAATACGATCGGCGTACCGGTATGGCGGTCGGCGGAAATTCCGGTTGCTCTGGTGATTTATCTGTTGAGCGCATTGATCGTCGCATGGCTGCTTTGGGACCTCTGGCGAAATCTCGGCCGGTTCCGCAGCGTCGCCCGGGCAATCCGTCTCGACCGTGCAGGCGGCATCTCATTCCGCGAGATGAATACCATTCCGGAGCTGACAGGCGTCGCGGACGATTTCGATGCGCTGGTCGCGGCATTGAAGCAGTCCAAGGAGCTTATATTGCAGGCGGCGGAAGAAAATGCCCATGCCCTGAAAGCGCCGCTCGCGGTGATTTCCCAGGCACTGGAGCCACTGCGGCGCGCGCCGGCCCTGAATTTCAATGCGCAGGCGCAACGCAGCCTGGAATTGATCGAACATTCGGTGGGACGGCTGGATTCACTCGTGTCGGCGGCGCGGGATTTGGAGCAGGCCAGTGTCGAGGCCATCTATCCCAATCTGCGCCGGATCAATTTGTCCGCATCCCTGGTGCAGCTTATATCCGCCTACGAACCAACCATCGCGCTGGAAGGCAAAAACCTGCGGCTTTCCGTGAAACCCAATGTGCATATCTACGGTGCCGACGAGGCGATCGAATCCATCGTCGAAAACCTGCTGGAGAATGCATCCAGTTTCACGCCAGCCGGAGGGGTGATTTCCGTCATCCTGACAGCCGCAGATGGTTTGGCAAATCTTGTGATCGCCGATACCGGTCCGGGAGCCCGTAATGACGATCTTCCGATGATCTTCGAACGGAATTTCTCTGCGCGCGGCGGGGCCGATGCGGAAGAGAATGCGGCGAGACCTTCCGGACAACATTACGGACTTGGTCTGTGGATTGCCCGCCGAAATGTCGAAGCCCTCACCGGGACGATTTCCGCCTGCAACCACAGTGAGGGTGGGTTTGCGGTGACCATTCAATTCAACGCCATCCCCTGACGGGATATCATCACCCAATCCGTGGCATTTGAATCGAAATTTCCAGACGCAATTTGCGCATGCAAGCTGTGCATATCCTCCAAAGTCACAGCATGATTACCAGCGTAAACCGAAAGGCTCATGTAACGTTTCTTCGCGTCGGCCATTGCGGAGAAAGCGCCATGAGGAAAAACATCGTCCTGTTCTGCGCGCGCGGCGGCCGTCGGCATTTCGTTTAACGCCGGAATTAACCCGGGGGCGAGCAGGTGACCGAACAAGGCGCAGAAACATGCATCCCGGACGTCCAGGATCCCGCGGGCGAGATATTTTCCGGTACGTGCGAGTCCGACTGTCTCATGGCCAACACTTCTTCCGACGTTCGACAGGACGAGTTGTCCGATACATTGGTGCAGAGTGACTCTAGTCCGAACCTTGGTGAATTGCTGCGCAAATGCGAATTGATGTCGCAAGCTCTGATTGCGCATTCGGAAATCTCGGCGAACATCGCCGGCCGGAAAATGGAGGACGCCGACGCGATCGATCCCTGGACTCCATTATTCACACCGTCGCGGTCCAGGCACGGGTGATCGCACGCGGTGAAAACCCGAAAAGGCAGGCCGTGTAGTTGGATTTGTTCCGGCGCGGCCACCCCGGAACATGCGGGAGCCATTTGCGTCAACTGCCTCTGGAAATTTTCCAAAAGCGGGCGTTAGAATTCCCGGCTCGCTTCGAGGATAATCAATTTTGAAAACACTGTTGTGCCGCCTCGGCCTCGTGATTGCGCTGGTCGTGGCGGTGGTGGCGCCGGCAAGCGCCGCTGTGACAATCAGCTTTTATTCTCACAAATTCCATTATGCCCTTAGCGGCGTCACTCAGTATCCGCACGCATTCGTCGTGCTCAACGGGACGACGGACGACGGGCAAGCGGTGAACACAAATCTCGGATTTTCCGCGGTCACGCCATCCTATACTCTCGCTGTTCTCGGGCCATTGCCGGGGGCGCTCGACGATGTTCCGCTGCGCAGCGGCTATGTTGCGGAGGCAACATTCCATTTTTCCTTTCCGCTCACAGACGGCCAGGCTCGGGCGGTGCTGGCCGCGGCCGACAAATGGCGCAACGCTCCGCAGCCTTCATACGATCTATGGTCGCGCAACTGCGTTACTTTTATCCGGGATATCGCAATCGCTGCCGGGCTTTCTGTCGGCGGCGAGAAAGATAACAGGTTTGACCCTCGGGCATTTCTTGATGACGTAGCGGCGCGCAACACCGCGTTTCTGACGCAGCATGATGATCATCTGAAATCCATCCCGGCCGAAAATAATAATTGAGGCATGTTGATTATCCGCCCGCACGGGAGGAACAGGACAGATGAGCGAAAACAGCCCGCCGAAATGGAAACATGATGGAGTCCGGATCATTCCGGGCACATCGCTCGATCCGAACACGGCCCAGACAGCCGGGATGGAGCGCAAAGCGGCGATCGATCACGCTCGCGTCGGAGCGCAAAAGATATGGGCGGGCACGGTGAACATCCATCCGGATGCACGAACGGGGGCGCATCACCACGGTGCGCTGGAAAGTGTGATCTATGTCGTGCGCGGCCGGGCGCGCATGCGGTGGGGGGAAAAACTGGAATTTACCGCCGAAGCCGGCCCGGGTGATTTCATTTTTGTCCCGCCCTTCGTACCGCACCAGGAAATCAATGCGAGCACGACCGAGCTGCTCGAATGTGTCATCATCCGCAGTGACAATGAGGCGGTGGTGGTGAACCTGGACATCGCTGGCGTGGAAAAGCCGGAAAGCGTCGCCTGGATCGACCCAATCCACTGGCGCCGATGAGATAGCTGGATGCTTTATTGATCCAGCAACGCCCGTGCGCCTGCCCACAACCGCTCGACCAGCGCGGTCGCGGGAACCGATTCACCCAATCCCGCAGATTGGCCGGCCCAGGCCTGCATGCGCTGAACATCGCCGATCTTCTGTGCCTCCTGTCGCATCGGTGCGGTCAGTGCTCGCTGCACCGGATAAGGTGCTGGTGCAGGAGCGCCCGGCGACAGAGCCGACATGACGTAATCGGTTGCGATGCTGCGGCCGGCGCGACCGCTGAAAACCCGGCTGACGACGGTGTCCTCTGGTGCTGTCTTGGCCAGAGCGGCTGCCCATGCCGGGTGAATCCTCGCCTCGGGACAGCGCAGGAACGCGGTCCCGATCTGAACTGCGCTCGCGCCCAGTAAGAGGGCCGCTGCAACGCCGCGGGCATCAGCAATCCCGCCGGTGGCAATAACCGGGAGTGATACTGCATCGGCAAGGGCCGGGAGTAATGAGAACAGCCCTACCTGCGTCCGTTCCCCTGAATTGGCGTCGAAACACGCACGGTGACCTCCCGCTTCCGACCCTTGGGCTATGATCGCATCGGCCCCGGCCGCTTCGGCTGTTTTGCCTTCCTTCACGGTCGAGACCGCAGCGAACCACGCGATTCCTCTGGCCTTCAATCGCTGGACAAATTCCGTCGGGAACAGCCCCATGACGGATGAAATGACCGGCGGACCGATCTGCAACATAGCTTCGCATTGAGCCGCGAAATCAGGTGGCGCAGTGTCACCGGCCGATGGCGGGACTGGCGGACCGAAATTCCCAAGAAATTCCCGCACGCGCGCCTCGTGCTCAAAATCGCGCATCGGTGCAGGATCCGGAATCCAGGTGTTAAGCTGGAAGGCACCGTTGCTGTTGGACCTGACCTCGTTGGCCCAGGCCAGAATCTCGTCCGGGCGCATCATCAACACACCGCACGCACCGAGACCACCAGCTGTTGCCACGGCGATGGAGAGCGATGGCGACGGGACCCCGGCCATCGGCGCGAGCAGGATTGGCAGCCGCAGGCCGAAGCGGGCAGAGAAACCAGATGCGCGGTCCAGCGCGCGGTTCATTCGTTTGTGGCCCAAATTCTCGCCCTATGAAAGCCGGCTTGAAAACTTGCCGCCCGCCAGCGCTGTCCGATTTGCTACAAAAGCGACCCCGACAGGATTCGAACCTGCGACCTACAGATTAGGAATCTGCCGCTCTATCCTGCTGAGCTACGGGGTCATTGCGCCCGTGTATTGAACAATAGCGGACGAAGCCCGTCCAGTCTCGTGCCTGGGAAGAAGGGCTACTGCCAGAATGGTTTTGCCTTTTCGATGCGGCGTGCCGCATGCGTTGCGGCATGGATAAGCCGGGCCGACTCGCCATCGTCGGTCCGATAAAGCGCGAGTGCGTTTTGTGGATTCATTTCATCCCTTGCTGCCGGTCTAGGCGCCGGCCGGACGATCTCCGACACGAGGCGATCGCGGTTGGCATGGTCGTTGAGATCGCCCAATGCACTTTGCAGGTCTTTGAGCGCAGAAAGCAGCCGGTCCCGCCGATGCCGGTTTTTGCGCCCCGGGAAAAGACCGCCGAAAAATTCCACCGCATACCGCAACCGTTTGGTGCGGATCCGCAGGCGATGACGCTCAACCGGATCGAGTTGCGCGAGGCCGGCCAAATGTTTCACCAGCTTCTTGTAACGGCGGCGGAGTTCGCGCACCGCATAGGTAACGATCGGTTGTTCGCGGATCTGCTGCGTGGAATTGTCGACATTGTTGCGCCACTCGCCGCATTCGATCCAGGTCAGGACTTCCAGCAGCACGCTGCGGAAGCGGGATGACGATACGGCCTCACGCAAAGTCACATATGCCTGATGCCTGTGTTGCTCGAAGCGCCGGATCATGCTGGACGGAAAATTCCCGTTCGCCCGTTGCTTTTGTAACGCCTCCAGCAGCACATCGAGGTCGCGCGCGCCGCCAAGGCATTGTCCGACCCATCTGAGATCGGACTTGATCTGTTCGGTCTCGCCGTTTTGCAGCATGTCCGAAAATGCCGAGATTGAAGCCCGCAGCCGCCGAAGCCCCACCCGCATCTGGTGCAGTGCTTCCGCATTTTCCTTCACGCTACCGGACAGGTTGGCGATGAGTTGACGTAGACAGTCGCGCGAGAGCGCACGAAATGCAGCTTCGGACGTGGTTGCGGGCGCCAGAGCCACATGTCCGGCGCGGAATATGTGCTCATTCCCCTGCAACAGGGCATAGCCGCGCGCCGATTTGCTTTGCGTGTTCAGCCGCAGCGGTGAAACCGGGGCAATCGCCTTCGCCGTCTTGAAGACGGCGTCAAGCTTTCCGTCGAGTGATTCGATTTCGAGCTCGCACAATCTTGCGTGGCGCTTGCCCGCAATCACCCGCCCGCGGTCGATCGTGAGCTCGAGCTGGCTCGTGCCGGGCAATTCGAATGCAACACGCCGCACCTCAACTTCAAAGACCGGATGCAGCAGGCGCGATAGGTGCGGCTGCCTGAGTGGCTTGCACCCGGTTTTACGAGCGGCGGTCAAATCGGGAACGAACCCGTGAACCGTTTTTTCCCATTCGGGACGGTCGAACAGACCTGCGCCACCCGGATCACGGCGTTTGATCGTTTGGGTGAACGTGTTGTTCGAACGTCGAATGCGCAGGGTGATGCCATTGCGGTGAAGCGCAAAATCGTCAGTGTCGAAATAGACCGCATGGAGCTTGCGCGTGCTTTTCCTCTCGCCCCCGTTCTCACGCAGCCATTGGATAATGCGCGGAGCGGCGGCGGGCTCAATTTCCAGTTTCAGCTCGCGTTCGCGCGCCATGCTTCCCCGGTTAATCGGGCTGATTGCGAATTGGAATCTCAAGCGCCCGAACCGGGTGTGTTCCTATTCGAAGGCAGCGGAATCGGGCAAGAGGCACCGTTCCGTGCTCACCACCCCATTAATACGCAAAGCAGTTTCCGGAACGTTCAGTTGATCGCGAAGCAGTAGAACAGTCCCGCACCATGGCTGCGTGCCAGCGCTTCATGCGTGCAGCCGCCGCTGATGCCGAACGAGTTCCACGATCCGATGCCGTCCGACTTCCCGATCTCCGCTCCCGGACCGGTGTTGAATCGCGCGCGCTGAGGCGAGTTGCCTTCCGCATCGCTGGTCCAGCTGTTGCAGGTGTGATCGCGCCCGGGCGGAAAGGCGCGTCCGTCCGGCTGCGATCCGGTCAATATCTCATGCCGGACGGACCAGGGGTGGCTCTGCATATACATCCAGGACTGGTCGCGCGGATCGGGTGGCGCGCTTTGGCCGGGTGTTTCCTGACCGAATTCATTCAGGCTGGTCGCCTGATTGATCCTGTTCTCTGCGCTATGCAGGTCATCGACATTCTTCGCAATCAATATGCCCGCGGCATTGTACCAGGGTCCGTTGCCGATGCGGTCGCGCGCGTTCACTGCAGGCTCGCCGGGCCGTTCCTGGGTGCTCAGATAAGCGTGCCAGACATGCGTGCGGTCACCGGTGGCGTTGCGCGCGAGGTCCAGGCAATGCGCATCCGCACCGGCAAGTCCGTGCATATCCGCCCCGCCCGGCAATCCGACGCTGGTGACGAAGAAGCTCATCGCCGGCTTGCGCACGCCGGCCGCATTTGGCGGCGCGCGATCAGGCACCTGCGCCGACGCAATATATGAGCCCGCAACCAGGCACACAGCTGCGCCCAAAATCCCGGCCATGCGTTTCTCGTTCATTCCCGACGTGGCGTGCGTGCGACGGGTGATGCGCACCCATTCCTCCCGCGATCAATTCGCCGGACTGTAACCGTGAGGAGGGGTGGTTTCCAGATTCACCGCTTCCAGTTGCGGCGCGCGAAACCTTGGTTTAGATAGGTCCCGCTTTGGGAAATGGCGGCCATGACGAACAGCACGCGGCGAATTAGACTGGCCTGACGACGGTCCTTCGGCGCCCCTGCCGCGCGTGTTCATCCCCTCCCGAAAGTGCCCATTTCATGAACAAATCCAACGACCCTGATTCGCCGGCACGGGATTACCGTGCAACGCTTTTCCTCCCCAGCACGACATTCCCGATGAAGGCCGGTCTACCCACCACCGAACCCCAGTGGTTGCGGAAATGGGAAGAATCGAACCTCTACGACCGGCTCCGCGACGCTTCCAGGCACCGGCAGCTCTTCGTGCTGCACGACGGGCCGCCTTACGCCAATGGCGACATCCATATCGGGACGGCGCTGAACAAAATACTCAAGGACTTCGTCATCCGTTCGCGGCAGATGGCGGGGTTCAATGCTCCTTATATCCCCGGCTGGGACTGCCATGGCCTGCCGATCGAGTGGAAGATCGAGGAAGGCTACCGCGAAAAGGGGCACTCGAAAGAGGAAGTTGGAATCGCCGATTTGCGCCGCGATTGCCGGGAATTCGCCCAACACTGGATCGGTGTGCAGCGCGAGCAGTTCCAGCGGCTCGGCTGCATCGGCGATTGGCAGCATCCTTACACAACCATGGCCTATCCTGCGGAAGCGCAGATCGTCCGTGAGCTGCACAAATTCCTGATGAGCGGCCTGTTGTACCGCGGTTCGCGTCCGGTGATGTGGTCGCCGGTTGAAAAAACCGCGCTCGCCGAAGCGGAAGTGGAATATCGCGAGAAATCCTCGCCCCAGATCTATGTCAAGTTTCCGCTCGCAGTTGAAAGCTCCAGCATCCCTGCCGCGGCCCTGAAGAGCGAAGTGTCGAAAGTCTCGGTCGTAATCTGGACGACCACACCATGGACGATCCCCGCGAACCGGGCCATCGCCTATGCGAAGGACCTCGAATATGTTCTGTACACTGTCGCATCGGCCGAGGAGGGTAGCCTTGCGGTACCCGGCGAGGGCCTCGTTATCGCGTCCGCCCTGCAGGAAGAGGTGGCACGGCAGTGCCGGCTGACTCTGACGCGAATCCAAAATGTCGATCCACGTGGCTGGACGTGCCGCCATCCGCTCCACGGCAAGGGCTATGATTTTCCGGTCCCGCTGCTCGAAGGCGCACATGTCACCTCCGATACCGGCACCGGTTTCGTTCATACCGCGCCGTCCCACGGCGAAGACGATTTCAATCTCGCGCGCGCGCATGGCATGGAAATCCCGAGCCTGGTCGGCGAGGACGGATCGTTCCTGCCGAATGTCCCGATTTTCGCCGGAAAGAAAATCCTGACCCCGTCGGGCAAGGACGGGGATGCCAATGGCGCGGTGATATCCGAACTGATCTCGGCGGGTGCGCTGCTCGGCAAGGGTACGGTCCGCCATCAATATCCGCATAGCTGGCGGTCGAAGGCGCCGGTGATCTTCCGCGCCACGCCGCAATGGTTTGCCGCCATCGACTTGCCGTTCCCGGGATCGAATGAGGCGACGCTGCGCGGTCTGGCGCTCGGCGCCATTGCTTCAACAGAATGGTATCCGCGGGCGGCTGAGAACCGCATCGGCGCCATGGTCCGCGAGCGCCCCGATTGGGTGCTTTCACGCCAGCGCGCGTGGGGCGTTCCGATCGCAGTCTTCGTCAACAAACACACCGGTGAATTGCTCCGCGACGAGACTGTAAATGCGCGCATTGCGGACACGTTCGAATCCGAAGGCGCAGACGCCTGGTTCGCCTCTCCGTCCTCACGCTTCCTTGCGCCAGAACATCATCCGGAAGATTACGAGCCGGTACGTGACATTCTCGACGTCTGGTTCGATTCCGGCTCGACGCATTCCTTTGTTGTCGAAAATCCGATCGATCCGGCATGGCCGAAAAAGGATCGTGCCGATCTTTATCTCGAAGGTTCGGATCAGCACCGCGGCTGGTTCCAGTCATCGCTGCTGGAAAGCTGCGGAACGCGCGGGCGTGCACCCTATGACGGCGTGCTAACGCATGGTTTCGTCCTCGACGAACAGGGACGCAAAATGTCCAAATCGCTCGGCAATGTCGTCGCGCCGCAAAAAGTCATTCAACAGAACGGCGCCGAAATCCTGCGCCTTTGGGTGGCGGCGTCCGATTTCACGGAAGATCTCCGCATCGGGCCGGAAATCATCAAGGCTTCCGCCGACTCATATCGGCGTCTGCGCAACACGATCCGTTTCATGCTTGCCAATCTTCAGGGTTTTTCCGAAGCCGAGAATGTCAGGCCCGGCGAGATGCCGGAATTGGAACGCTACATCCTCGCGCGTCTCGCGGCACTCTGCAGCGAAGTGGATGACGCCTACGCCAAATTCGACTTCAACGGCGTGTTCACCAACTTGTTCAACTTCGCGACCACCGATCTATCCGCATTCTATTTCGATGTGCGCAAGGATGTTTTCTATTGCGACGCGAAGGACAGCATGCGCCGTCGCGCCGCGCGCGCGGTTCTGGACGGCCTGTTCCGTCACCTCGTCACGCGGCTGGCGCCGCTGTTGTGCTTCACCATGGAGGAGGCATGGACCACCCGGTTCGGCGATCAGTCCAGCGTGCATATGGAACTTATTCCAGATGTGCCGGAAGAATGGCGGAATGAGAATCTGGTCGCGTCGTGGACGCGCATTCGCGCGCTCCGGCGTGTCATCACGGGTGCACTGGAGATCGCACGCAAGGACCACGTCATCGGCGCCAGCCTTGAAGCGGCACCCGTTCTATATGTTGAAGAGGAGCGGGATGCCGTCTTGATCGACGATGATGATTTCGCCGACATCGCCATCACATCCGCTGCGAGAATCGTGAAAGGGCCGGCACCTGAAGGCGCATTTGCGCTGTCCGAAGTTCCCGGCGCGGCAGTGATATTCGACCGTGCCACAGGTGAAAAATGCGCCCGATGCTGGATGATTCTTCCGGAAGTCGGGCATCAGGTCGAGGCAGATGATCTGTGCCGGCGCTGCGCCGATGCAGTGAAAAAGGGTTAACAGGATCAGATCGTCGCGGGAATGTGCTGCGATGTGTCCGTATCCTTGGGGCGTCGTGACGGAACTGCGATATCGCCGCCCCGTTCCCCCCTTCGTAACCCATCGAGAGCCACGCAAATGATCGGCAAATCCTTATTCGGCGCGGCCTGCGCCGCAGTGATCATGGCAGCTTCGAGCCTGTCGCCGGTGCATGCCGCGACGTCACCCCGCGAGTTCCTGCAAAACGCAATCCGCGGCGATACTTCCGAAATCATGCTTGGCCGCATGGCTGCAAGGCGCGCCGACGCCCCGAGAGTCCGCGAATTGGGACGGGTTCTTGTGGCTGACCACACCAAGGCCAGGGAACAGGCTTCTGCGCTGGCCCGCAAAATGGGCTGGACTGTTTCGAACCTGCCGATGAGGGTTGCCATCAGGGAACGTATCCGCTTGACCCCGTTGAGTGGCGAAACCTTCGACCGTGAGTTCACGCGCTTCATGATCAAGGATCATCGTCAGGATGTGTCCGAGTTCCGTCAGCAAATTGCGCTGAATAGCGGACCGGTCAGCCGGCTTGCGCGTATGCAGCTTCCGGTCATCCAAAAACATCTCGATATGGCTATCGGCGCATCCCGTGAGCCAAGGGTCGCACAGGTCGAGACGCGATAAACCGCGACCGCCTGTGTTCCGCAACTCCCGCGCCCCCATGGTCGCGGGAGTTGCGCTCTTTTCTGCCACTGCACACATTTCCGGTGACGAATTCCCCGCTGACGCGTTTTCCCCCGCGACATGCGGCTGCAAACTGAAGCGACACTGCGGACGGCAGCGATCTGGATAGGCCTCGCCTGCGCCGCCTTTCTGGCCTGGCAGTTGCGCCCGGCCATTCTGATGGCATTCGGCGCTGTAATGCTGGCAATGGTTTTCGACCTTCTCACCCAAGCCGTCAGCCGTTTCTGTCATCTTCCGCGGGGGTGGAGCTTTGGCATAGCAACCGTCATCATCATTGCGGTGATCGCACTCTGCCTTTGGCTATTTGGGATGAATCTGGTCCAGCAGTTCGGTCAGGTGATGCAGCGCATTAGTGCGGGCGAGGCCGCTTTGAGTTCCCGTGCCGGATTTGGCAAATCCCTGGTGGCGAGCGGCAATTCGCTGGTCAGCGGCATGGTCGGAAGCGTGGTGTCCACCGGTACCGGTTTGATTGAAGGAGCGGTGGTCATGCTGATCGCATCCATCTATCTCGCGGCGAGGCCGGAGGCGCACCGTGACGGCGCCGCCGATTTCTTCCCACCCAATTCCAGAAAGTCGTTCCTGCGCAGCTTCGAGGCTATCGGGATCATGCTCAAAGAGTGGATCCTCGGGCAGCTCGTGCTGATGGTGACGGTTGGCGTGCTTTCAACCATCGCAGTTGCTGCCATCGGGTTGCCAAACCCCATTCCCCTGGGTCTGGTCGCAGGCCTGACCGAGGCCATTCCCTATCTCGGACCATGGATAGGCGCCATTCCCGCATTGCTTGTGGCGCTGACGATTTCGAACGGGTTTGGGCCGGTCATCATTACGGCGATTGCCTATCTTGGCGTTCATATAATCGAAGGCTATGTCGTTGGCCCGCTGATTCAGCGCTGGTTTGTCGGAATACCGCCGGCGATCATGTTGCTCGGTATTTTTGCCAGTCAGCTCATTTTCGGTTTGCCCGGCGTGATTTTTGGCGGTCCCCTGGCGGTCGCAATATTTGCCGCGATCAAAATCGTCTACCTCAAGCAACCGGTCGAGACCGGCGATCAGACCCTCCGCGTGTAGGCGGTCGCCGCTACGCCAGTTATAAAGCGTGCATGGAGAGTGGCCCGGCCATCGACATTGCGCAGCTTTTGGAACACGGGAAAGTCGGCCGATTCCAGCTGCGGGTGCTTGCACTCGGAATCCTGGCGCTTTTCGTTAACGGTCTCGATTACAGCGCAGTGAATGTCGCCGCCCCCGCGCTGTTACGCGCTTTTCACGCCGGGCGGAGCGACATGGGGCCGGTGTTCGGCTGGAGCTTTTTCGGCATTTTTCTCGGCAGCGTTCTGTTCGGTGCAGTGGGCGACCGATATGGGCGGAAGCCGGGACTCATCCTCTCCGTCCTTGCCTATAGCGCGCCTGCACTGCTGTGCATGTCGGCCCACTCTTTGGCGCAGCTCAGCATGTACCGGCTCATTGCCGGTCTCGGTATTGGCGGTGCCGTACCGAATACGATTGCCTTGCTGACCGAAACGGCGCCCCGCCGATTCCGTGTGACCTTCGTCATGGCGGCATTCGTCGGATATTCCACCGGCAATGCAGCGATTGCCCAGGTCGCCGCGTGGCTCGTCCCTTCGCAGGGCTGGCAAATCATTTTCCTGGTGGCGGGCGGATCGGGATTGGCACTATCGATCCTGCTTGCATTCACTCTGTACGAATCCCTGCCGTATCTGGCGGTCGCGCGGCCCACCGATCCGACGCTTCGCAAACTTGCGGCGCGTGCAAAGCCGGATGTCCGGATTCCTGAGAACGCGCATTTCCCTGCGTCCGGAAATGCAACAGCGCGATTTTCACCCGATCTCCTGTTTTCCTCCTATCGGCGTATCGCGACACCTCTGCTGTGGATCGCGTTTTTTGCCGAGTCGCTGACATTCATGACGTATTCCGCGTGGCTGGCCGTCATTCTCGAACAGTCCGGTCTCGCGCCGCGCGCCGCCGCACTGACGTTTTCCTACGGCGCATTCGCTGCGGTCGTCGCAATTCTGCTGTTTGGCCGGCTGATCGACCGATTCGGTCCGCGCACCACCGTGGTGCCCGCCGTTCTGACGGCCTTGTGCATCGCGGTTTTGGGCACGGGTCATCTCTCGCAGCTTGGATTGTCCGTCACCGCGGTGCTTGCGATGGGCTGCGCTGCGGCCACGCATCAATCGCTCAACGGGATCGTCGGCAGTTTTTATCCGACCATAATCCGCGGCAACGGTGTCGGCTTTGCCACCGGCATGGGCCGCATTTCGTCGATCATCGGACCGGTTATTGTCGGCTGGCTGATGGCGGCAAATACGCCGCTGCAGGTCACGCTGGCGGCGATAGGGGCACCCGAGCTGGTGGTGGCCGCCGCAGCTATCGGATTGCATATCATACGGAGCAGCCGGGCGGCTGCAGGTGATTTTCAAACGAGAATGGCCACTGGTGGCATCGACGGACAACCGGCATGAGCAAAAACATTCCGCGACTTGAAATGGAGCAGCTTGCGCCCGAAGTGCAGCAGACGGTGGCCGCGCGCGTGAAACGGCTGGGTTACCTCGGCGAATTCTTCAAATGCTCCGGCCACAATCCCGAAGTCCTGGTCTCTTTCATGGAAATGACCGAGGCGCTGAAGCACGCACTGCCTGACCGGTTGACGGAAGTGGGCTCTCTCACGGTCGCGGCCCTCATGAACAACGATTATGAGCGTCACCAACACGAGCGGTTAAGTGAAAAGCTCGGTTTCGGGCGCGACTGGATTGCAGCAGTGAACCGCATGGCGCCCGACGCGCCGGGGCCCCTTAGCCCCGAGGAGCGCGCGGTGCAGCGCCTGACTATCGCGGTGGTTAACCGAAAAGGCCATGATGTGCAGCCGGAGCTTGAGGCCGTGATCGGCAGTATCGGCGCTGCACACGCCATGGCCATGTTGTTTCTGATCGGCCGCTATGTCATGCACGCCTATGTCGTGAACGCGCTGGAATTGAAGCCGCCCGTTCCGTCGATCTTTGCGGGAGAGCAGGCTTGAACGATCCGTTGTGGATCAGCGAAGCAGAAGTGGTGGAAGCGCTCAGCCTTCCCGATGCGATCGTGGCGCTTCAGTCCTGCCTGGCGATGGAGGCTGGGGGCACCGCGCGTAATATGGCCAAGACGCATCAGATCTGGGGCGGCCATCACACGCTGCATGCGATTGGCGCAGTTGTTGAGGGTGCCGCGATTGTAGGGACAAAGACCTGGGCGCATACGGCAGGTGGCGCAACACCGCTGGTAACATTGTGGAGCAGCGATACGGGCCGGCTGGAAGCGGTGATTGAAGCCTTCGCGCTGGGGCAGATGCGCACGGGCGGAATTTCCGGCGTCGCCACCAATCGCATGGCGCGAGAAGATGCCGATGAACTGGCGATCATCGGCACCGGCAAGCAGGCGATCACCCAGGTCGCGGCGGTGGCTGCGGTGCGCAAGCTGAAACGAATCCGTGTATTCAGCCCGACACCGGAAAACCGGACAAGCTTCATCACGAAATTGGAGCGGCTGTTCCCGGCGGTCCGGTTGGTCGAGGCAATGTCGGTTGCCGATGCCGTCAAGGATGCGCCGATCGTCACGCTCGTGACACGGGCGCGGACGCCGATACTTTCTGCGGCCATGCTCGCGCGTGGTGCGCATTTGAACGCTGTTGGGGCGATCACGCCGGAACGGGAAGAATTCGCGCAGGATGTATTCGACCGGACCTCGACCATCGCCGTGGATGCGATCGATTCGGTTAAGTCGCTTAGTGCTGAATTCCGCAAACGCTTCGGCAGCGCCGATTGGTCGAAAGTGCGTCTGCTGTCGGACATGCTGGCGGACAATTCGAAGCGCGCCGAAGGTGCATATGTGACATTGTTCAAGGCCATGGGCATGGGGCTATCGGATCTGGCGCTTGGCATCGAAATTCTGAAGCGCGTCAGGGCAAAGGGCGGCGGACGCGTCATTCCGCATCCCAAACCGGCGCAACCACGATTGGTGTAGGTGGAGAGCAGTATGGGTGAGAACTATTTCCGCGATCAGACCGGATCGACACCGCAACCGCTCGACCTCTGGGAGCCAATTGTGATCCCCCGAGAAGAGATTGACGAGGAGATCGACCGCCTCGCCAGCTTGCCGCAACCCGCGAATGGCCGCCGCCGGTCCGTGTTCGTGCATCCGCGCAACAGCAAATCGCTCGGACTCGCGCCGGGAATCGAAGTGGCGCTCGACGTCCTCAAACCCGGTGAACGCACCGTGCCATATCGCCAGAATTCGACCCAGGTCAACTTCGTCATCCGGGGGCAGGGCACTTCGAACATCGACGGACGGATCCGCAGCACCTCTCTTTATGACGTGTGGAACACGCCATCGATGGCGATCTACTCCCATCTGAATACCGCCAGCGACCTCTATGTGCGGCTGACCTATTCGAACGCGGCGCTGCTCGATATGATGAATGTCCATTACGTCGAAGAAAATCCCCCTCCGCGTGCCGTTGCGGTTGAGGAAAAACTGAGCGCCGATGACAAGAAGCGGCGAACCAGCCCGTTCGGCACCTTTCCGCTGAATGATGAGGGCGCCTGGTTGATGCCCTATGAAATATTGATCAACCCGCCGTCCGTGCCGTCGCCTGCTCTGTTCTGGCCGTGGAAGGACGTGAAATCACACCTGGACCGGCTGGAAGCTCTGGGCAAAGACTATCTCGGGCGTAGACTGTATCTGCTCTACAATCCGATGACCGGCCGCACAAACGGCACAACGCCGAATTTTTTCGCCACCATGACGATCCGGCCGCCGAAAATCGTCGATCGCCCGCACCGGCACACATCGGCCGCGATCAATTACTATTTCCACGGCTCGGGCCGTTCGACCGTCGAAGGCAAAGTGTATCGTTGGAAGGCCGGTGACCTGATGCTGTCCGCTCCGGGCTGGGCGGTGCACAACCACGCCTCGGACGATGACTATGTCTATGAGTTGACGGTGCAGGATCAGGCGCTGAACATCGCCATGGAAAGCCTGCTGTGGCAGGAAAGCCTGAAGATGCCTTTGGCGGTACTCGGCAAGGAAGAAGGATTGGGCACAAACAGGGAGGCGGCGGAGTAGGCAATGATCCGGTTGGCACAGAATGCGTTGAAGGGATCATTTCCGCCGGTTGTGACACCATTCAGGGATGACGGCTCGGTCGACTACGACACCTATGCCAGCCTCGTCGAATTCCACGTGAAGGGTGGATCGGCGGGCATTGTCGTCACCGGGACAACCGGCGAGCCTTCGACCCTCGTTCCCGACGAACGAATCGAGCTGGTCAAAGTCGCAGTCACAACGGCGCGCAAGCGGATTCAGGTGGTCGCGGCGACGGGCACCCAGAACCATGCCGACACAATCACCATGACGCGCGCGGCGGAAGCCGCAGGCGCTGATGCGCTGTTGATTGTGACGCCGTATTTCGTGCGCCCGCCCCAGCGGGGGCTGGAGGCCTATTATCTCGATCTGTGCCGGCGCACGGATTTGCCGGTCATGATCTATCACATCCCCGGACGTGCGGCGGTGAACATGACCGCGGACACAATCGTGCGGGTTGCCGAAGCTGCGCCCAATCTCGTCGGCATCAAGCACGCCTTCAACGATCTATCGCTGGTCAGCGACCTCATCGCGCGGCTCGGCACCGAATTCCGCATCCACGCCGGACTGGAAGACTTGTCCTTTCCGATGGTTTGTCTCGGCGCGCACGGCCTGATGAATGCCGTCGGCAATCTGCTGCCGGGTAAAGTCCAGGAGCTGTACAGCACCACCGCGGGCGGCGATCTCGCGCGAGGCCGTGCGCTGCATTACGAGCTGTGGGAGCTGAATCAGGCGATCTTCTTCGACATTAACCCAATTCCGATGAAATATATGATGATGCGTATGGGTCTTTTGCCAAACGAGAACCACCGCCTGCCGATGGTGCCGGCAACTCCGGAGTTGCGCGCGAAGCTGGACGGCGTTCTGCAACGCGCGGGAATCCTGTAATGGCCGGTGACGAGCTGGCCGGCGTCGCCCCGGAATTGCTGCAGGATCTGGTCGATGCGAATCATATTCTTTATCACCTAAGGGTGGTGGACGGATTTGGCCATGTCAGCCTCCGCCATCCGCGCGATCCGGGACTATTCATTATCTCGCGCAGCATGGCGCCTGCACTCGTCACCCAGTCCGATTTGATGTGCATCCGGCTCGACGGCCGGCCGGTTTCGGACAAGGCGCCAACCCCGTATCTTGAACGGTTTATCCACGGCGAGATCTACCGCGCGCGCGAGGACGTGGTTGCGGTGGTGCACAGCCATTCGGCGTCCATCATTCCGTTCGGCGTCGTTCCCGGCGCGACTTTGCGCCCCGTTTCACACATGGCCGGCTTCATCGGCGAGGGTGCGCCGGTGTTCGAAATCCGCAACACCGCCGGACCGACCAGCGACATGCTGGTCCGCGACAACGAACTGGGTGCAGCGCTCGCGAAAACCCTGGGTAAGTACAATTTCGTGTTGATGCGCGGACACGGATCGAC
>DASUHP010000100.1:0-33986 GCA_036273455.1 Micropepsaceae bacterium
CAAGGTCAGCGCGCCGCAGCGGGGCCAGCCGGGCAGGGCGAGCTATGCCGACTACCGCAACGAGTCGAAGACCCATAAAGCGGTCAATGTCGGAACGACGGTGTTTCACAACATCTCATTCATCTTCAATTCGCCCACGCCCTGGCATTTCACGCCCGGCACCCGCGACGGCAAAGCGGGCTATACGCAGATCATGGACAATGAACGCGTGCGCGGATGGCGGTTGGTGCTCGAGCCCGGTCAGTCGGCGGGCGAAATCACGCAAGGCGCCCCCGGGATTCGCGTTGTCGTGCAGGGCGGCGACATCGTCGAGCGCGTGCCCGGTCGGCCGGATCGTCCGATGCAGCCGCATACCGGTGAATTCTTCTGGCAAGACGCACCGGTCAGCCGCGAAGTGCGGAATATCGGAACCACCCGCGTCGAACTCGTCGAATTCGAACTGAAGTAACCACACGTCGCATAAAAATCATTGTCATCCCCGGCGAGGATCGCGAAGCGATCTGAGGGAAGGGGACCCAGCCGCGCCGCGTCCGCGGCGCGAAGAGATCGTCTGGCGGGCGAGTCACTATTCGTCCTGAATTGGTGCACAATGCTGCCGGTTCAACAGGAGGCATGCCACCATGGAACAGCTCATCAATCGCCTGATCGGACGATATGAGAATGGCGCGCTGTCACGGCGCGAACTGGTGGGCGCGCTCGCGGCGCTGAGTGTGACGGGCAGCAGCGCATTCGCCGCGGAGACCGGCTTTCAAAGCGCGGGCATCAATCACGTCTCGATCACAGCGAGCAATCTGCAGCGATCCGCCGACTTTTATGCGCGTATGTTCAACCTGACCCGTCAGCCACGGAACGCGGCAAATCTCGTGCAGCTCAATGTCGGCAAGGACCATCTTTCGATTCGACAGGGCGCCAACCCGCGCTTCGATCACTTCGCCATCGGAGTGGAAAACTTCAACAAGGACCGCATCATCGCGGATCTGAAATCACGTGGCGCAATGCCGATCGACGGCGGCGCCGGCGCCGGGCTGCATGTCGCGGATCCAGATGGTCTCCTGGTTCAGGTGATCGCGAACGGCGGCGCCGGCTAAAGGTGAACGTCCATACATGAAGATGCCACGCGAGGACGTTCCGCCAGGGTCCTGTCAATTTTTTCCAGATCGCCCAGCGTTGAAGGCTTGATAGTTCATTTGCAAATGACTAGATTGGCTTTATGCAAAAAGCCAGCATAACCGAAGCCAAGAACAATCTAAGCGCATTGATAGATCGTGTCAGGGCAGGGGCGTCTGTCCTGATACTCGACAGGGGGCAGCCCGTTGCCCGGCTGGAACCTGTTGGCGCGCTTTCCGGCGAGGACGACGATGGGCGTCTGCTGCGCCTCATCCGCGCGGGTATTGTGCGGCCGGGGCGGACCGATCCGCCGCGGGCTCTGTTCAGAGACAATCCTCCGCGTACGCAGAGCGCAATATCCACGGTCGAGTTGCTTCTGCAGGAGCGTCGCGACGGACGGTGAGGTTCTGGGATTCCTCCGCGATTGTGCCACTGCTGGTCGCAGAAGCCGCTACCCAATTGGTGCAGAGAGCCGCGCAACGCGATCCGGGGATGATGGTTTGGTGGGGTTCGCGGGTGGAGTGCATATCGGCCCTGGCCCGGCAGGAACGCGAAAAACCGTTCGACGCAAAGGCAATCGCCGTGGCCCTGGGCCGTTTGAAACAGCTCTCTGAAGCGTGGCATGAGATCGAACCCAGCGACATGCTGCGCGAAACTGCCATCCGCTTTCTTCAGGTCCACGCACTTCGTGCCGCAGACGCACTGCAGCTCGCAGCCGCTTTCGCGGCAGCAGAAGGTCGACCGCCTTCACTCGAAATGATCACGCTGGACGAGCGTCTTGCCGGCGCAGCGCGCAAGGAAGGTTTCCTTCTGACCGACACTGTTGCGAAATAGACCGCGGCAAGACTGCTCGCCGGACGCGTGGCCCACCGCCATTCCGTCACGACTCCTGCATCGGCGTTCGACTTCAGGTCGTGTTCAGCGGCGGCTGTTCATCCCAGGTCCTTAGCCAGACAGCGTCTGTCGTAGTACTATCCCGTGCGACTGCACTATCGATCCGGGAGGACGCGATGCCGAACTGTTTGTCCGCCATCCATCGCCGCAGATTCATGTCAGGGATTGTCGGAGGAGCAGCGGCCGCAGGCTTTGCCAATTCTGTCCGGGCTCAGACCGCCGACGCGGTCGCCTGCCGCATCGGGCCGCCGGCGCATGCGAAGGGGCCGCCGGTGTGGATGGACATGGACCAGATCGAACTCGATGCCGCATATGATCAGGCTTTTTATGCGCCGATGGGACCGCAAATCGCGAAGCGCATCGCCTCGGCGAGCGATGCCGTGCGTGCGCGGCTCGGCGAGCCGTTGCGTGCCGCCTATGGGCCGGCCGATATCGAGAGACTCGATGTCTTCCGCGCACGCAAGCCGAATGCGCCGATTTTCGTCTTTATTCACGGCGGCGAATGGAAGAACGGCACGGCGCGCGAACATGCCTATCCCGCCGAAATGTTTGTCAATGCCGGCGCGAATTTCGTGGTCCTCGATTTCATCCACGTGACCGATGCGGGTGGCGACCTCGGCGTCATGGCGTCCCAGGTGCGGAAGGCGATCGCCTGGACATATCGAAATGCGACGTCTTTCGGCGCTGACCCGAACCGGCTGTATATCGGCGGCCGCTCGTCGGGCGCACATCTGACCGCGGTCGCGCTGGTGACCGATTGGGCAAAAGATTTCGGCGTGCCGGCCAATATCGTGAAAGGCGGCATCTGCTCCAGCGGCATGTACGACATGAAGCCTGTGCGCCTGTCAAAGCGCAGCGGCTGGGTCAAATTCACTGACGAGATGGAGGATGCGATGAGCCCGCAACGCCATCTCGACATGTTGCGTGCGCCCGTGACGGTGCTCCACGGCACCAATGAGACGCCGGAATTTCAGCGCCAGGCCCGTGACTTCGCGGCGGCCGCCAAAGCGGCGGGCAAGGACGTCCGGCTGATCTCAGCGCCGGACTATAATCATCCGGAAATGGGCGAATCCTTCGGCAACCCCTACGGTCCAAGCGGGCGCGCGTCGCTCGCCCTCATGAACCTCCCGATCCTCGCCTGAAGGCCTGACCGCAGAGCGCCGGTTCGGCAGAAGAGCTTGATGCCGCTATTCCACATGACAGATTGGCTTATGGAAATCGCCAGCATCGCCGGGGCAAAAAGCAATTTCAGGGCACTGATTAATCGCGTCAGGGCCGGAGCGTCCATCTCACCGGTGTAGCGCGACAACTTGAGCTTCATGACGATTCGGAACTTATGACCGGATTTCTGCCTGAGCCAGGATTACAAATCCCGGCGGTACACGCATCCGGCGCTATTCCCTGCTCAGGCGCGCAGCCGCAGTACGGGTAAAGTGTATGGTCACTTTTGTCCCCTTTCCCGGGATCGATTCCACCTTGAGACTTGCGCCGGCATTTTCGCGCAAGGAATGGGCAATCAGGGCTCCGAGAGCCAAAAGCAACCTGAGCGCCTTGATTGATCGCGTCAGGGCCGGTGGGTCGGTTCTTATTCTTGACCGGGGTCAGCCCGTTGCCCGCCTGGAACCCGTCGGCACGATTTCTGGCGCGGACGACGATGGACGTCTGCTGCGGCTTGTTCGGGCCGGTACTGTGCGGCCCGGCTGGACCGATCCGCCGCGGGCGCTGTTCAAAGACACCCCCCCGCGTGCGCGGAGCGCAACATCTACGGTCGAGTTGCTTCTGGAGGAGCGGCGCGACGGACGGTGAGGTTCTGGGACTCCTCGGCGATCATGCCACTGCTGGTCGCAGAAGCCACCACACAATCGATCCAGAAAACTGCACAGCGAGATCCAGCGATGGTGGTCTGGTGGGGTTCGCGGGTGGAGTGCGTATAGGCGCTGGTCCGCCATGAGCGCGCAAAGTCGTTCGATCCAAAGGCGATCTCATCGGCGTTGGGCCGTTTGAAACAGCTTTCCGACGCGTGGCATGAGATCGAACCAAGCGAGATGCTGCGCGAAAATGCGGTCCGGTTTCTTCAGGTTCACGCGCTTCGTGCCGCGGACGCCTTGCAGCTCGCGGCGGCGTTCGCGGCGGCGGAAGGCCGGCCGGCATCACTCGAAATGATCACGCTTGATGAGCGCCTCGCCGACGCCGCGCGCAAGGAAGGTTTTCTTCTGACCGAGATCGTCGCGAAATAGACCGCGGCAAGACCGGGCGCCAGGCACCTTCGGTTGTCCGGGCCGGCTTCACCTCTGGTCGCGAAAAATCGCTTTTGGAATCATTCCGTGTGCGCCAACAGTGCCGTCCACCACCTGGGTCACGTGGTAATCGACCGCAACGCTGGCGATCTCATAGGCTTCCTCGCGCGTGAGCTTGGGAAGCGCTGGGTGATGAAGCTGATGCTCTCACGCACGGCATATGAACCGGCAAATACAGTGTCGAACCGGCGCCGAGCGCGAGTTCCGCTCGCCGTTCGCCGGATCCGGTAGATTTTTCCTGGTTCCATTAGAGTACTACTCGCAATTCCACAATCGCTTGGCTAACATCGCCTTCGGCCCAGGACAGTCTTCCACGACGAATGGCGAGATATCCCCTCCGGTTTTCTCGGCGTGCTGAAGAACTCCGCAGCATCAGGGGGTCATTACTGAGCGGATCACCGTCACAATCGATCGCGTCGAAAGCGGATCAACTGCGCGCCCGTCAAAAATACCTGGGAGTGATTTATGCCAGATGACACAGACGAATCCCGGTCGATCGCATCGGAGGTGTACATCACGGCTGAACTCAATCTCCGATCACCGAAACCGAAAGACTGGGGCAGGGCGAAGTCCGCGGTGCAGGATCTGGCTGCACGCATCGCTGAGGATTCAGAGCAGATACTGCCCTGCTTTGTTCAGCTCGCGATGCAGATGACTGGCGGCGTCTCCGCCGGGTTGAGCCTGTACGAAACGGAACCCGCGCCCGGCATCTTCCGGTGGCACCACCTGACCGGTGTCCTGGCCCGGTTTGAAGGCACAACCACGCCTCGCGACGATAGTCCGTGCGGTGTCACTCTGGACCAGGCATCACCAGTACTGACGCGCCACTCAGAACGTATGTACAAATGGATCAGCGACGCCGGTATCTGCATCCCTGAGGTGCTCCTGGTTCCTCTTTTCCTTGGCGGTCCAGAACCGCTTGGAACACTGTGGGTGGTGTCGGACACCGAGAATTATTTCGACAGCGGTGACGCTCGCCTCACGATGGAAATAGCCGGTTTCGTCGGAGTTGCGCTGCGTATGCAGCGGAATAAGGAGCGGCTGCGCACGGTGCTGCAGAGCGCCGGTGAGCGCGCGCGATAGGTGCCTGTCGCAACGCCTCGCGGGCCAGGCCAGTTGTCGCGACGACGCAGCACCATCGGAATCGTGCCCAGCCGCGGAGACTCGCGCCCACGCGGCGAAGCTCTCCTTGGCAAAATTGCCGATATTGAAGTGATGGAGCCTTTGACGGGCTGAGGCGTAATACGCACTTCGCACTCGACCAGTAGAGTCGAGGCCATTCCATGGGAGCTACGGCTCTTGTTCACACTCGGGCTCCGTGAGATGCCGATGAGCGTCGCGGCTGTTTATGTGCGCTTGGCTCAAATGATCGACCCAGCCGGGGTTGCTGCGTGCCGGATGGCGCAGCTTCGAATGGTTGAACGACCGTCGATATGGAGTTAGGCAAGTCCAACCCGGCAACCCGGCGCAGCGTCCCCCCTGATCTGGCCGCAGGTAGCATCTATCAAATCCACGCCAATGAAATCCGAGCCAGCGCTGGTTTGGCTTGCCATGCCGAAGCGCGCGAAATGATGCTGGTGATCGCAGCCGATTTTGAGGAGATGGCCGCAAAACTGGACGGCATCTTCCGGATTTTTTCATTCTTCGACAGTCCAGCCAGCTCCCATGCAACGTATAGACCGTCTATGGGACAGGCGAAACTTCACTCATTGGCGAAGGGCCTGCGCTTCCGCAGGACAACGGGACTCCCGGGCAGCTCGACTCCGTTCGACCGGTATTACCCGATCCGGACTCCGTCCGGATCGGTATTACAACTCGCGCAAACAGCCGGCGCCGACCATGCGCGTGTGATTGCCGGGATCGCCCACTCCCGCGACCGCGATTGCTTTCGCCTGCTGTTTCTTCATTATACCCCGCGCATAAAAGCCTATTTGCGCGGATTTGGAATACCTCCAGTGGTCGCAGAGGAACTTGCACAGGAGACAATGCTGGCCGTTTGGGCCAAAGCGTCTACGTTCGATCCAAACTTGTCGAGTCCATCTACCTGGATATTCACAATCGCCCGGAATATTTGTATTGACCGTCGCAGACATGCGAACAGGCGCAAGCCTGCGGACAGTTATTTTGACGATAGCTTACCCGTTGTTACACCTGCGGAGGATTGGTGCGCAGTCGAGCGGACGGAAAAGTTGACTGAGGCGCTAAACGGGCTTTCAACAGATCAGATAACGGCAATTCGGCTGTCATTTTTTGAGCAAAAGTCGCACTCGGAAATCGCCGCTGCGTTGCAAATTCCACTTGGGACTGTGAAATACCGTCTGCGCCAGGCACTTAATCGTCTGCGTGCTGCGCTCCATGATTTGGAATGAACCCGTTTCACCATGCGTCAGATGAAGTCTTATTGCAGTACGCAAATGGATCATTGGGATTTCCGCTTTCTCTCGTAGTCGCGGGCCACCTCGACGGTTGCCGGCAGTGCCGGGAGACTGTGGCGCTCGCCGAGTCGCTTGGTGGAATATTCCTCGAAAGAGCTGCCAGAGACGACATCGACCCGGAAGCACTGGATCGCGCGTTGGAACGATTGGACGCGCTCACGGCCAGCGGACCGGTACCAACCCCACAGAAGCCGCAAGACCCCGGACTTCCACCCTCGTTACGTGGTCAGCCGGTCAGGCGACGCAGATGGATCGGTCCCGGAATGTGGGTACGTCCCATGTGCAAAGACAAAGCGACCGGGGCGCGCGCTTATCTTTTAGGTGTGGCTGCAGGTCGCGCCATTCCGCGTCACGGCCACCATGGCCTCGAAATCGGGCTCATCATCAGGGGAAATTTCGTCGATGAGGGTGTGAAATACGTGGCTGGTGATTTCTTTGAAATAGATGACTTTCGAAGCCATCGCCCGATTGTGGGCGCGGAAGAAGAGTGCGTCTGCGCAATCGGCTCCCAGGGGGTACCCACCGGCTGGCTCGGTCTGGTGATCCGCTTGGCGACATAGTTCGGATTTCTTCCGCGACATCGATTCTGACAGCGCCTTGGCGTCTGAGTGCTTCATGGGCATGCGCGCAGTTGGCAGCCGCGCGGCGCCGCAACGGTCTCTCAACCTGATCCCCGCGACCCGGACTCGCGGTGAATTCTTATCCTCCGGGCAGCATGACGCTTGCAGCGCACCAGCCGCAAGCAGGCCGAAAAAAGTTTTCGCCGGCCGATCCAGCGTGATGCACGCCACGTATGAGCAACAGCGAAGGAATGCTTCGCGGCTCGATTGCGGCGCCGACCGTGCTCTCAATCTTGCGGTTTTCCTTGTGGAGAGCGCGCGATGGTTCCACCCCCGGCAACTACGTCCGCTGATACGGTTCACTACGCCGGCGATTCGTCCGTACGGGAATTGATTCGCTCCGTAGCCGTACCGTCCGGAACGGGGCAGCTGTGGCGAAAGCTGCTTGCCTTCTCCGGGCCGGGGTGCCTCGTGGCCGTCGGTTACATGGATCCGGGCAATTGGGCGACCGACATCGCAGGCGGGTCGCAATTCGGCTATGCCATTCTGCCGGTCATCGTGCTCTCCAATTTCGTTGCGATATTTCTGCAATACCTGGCGCTGAAGCTTGGAATCGCCAGCGGTTGTGATCTTGCGCAAGCCTGCCGCCGTCATTATCGCAAACCGGCGACGATTGTGCTTTGGGCCGCGGCGGAAATTGCGATCGTGGCTTGCGATCTCGCCGAAGTCATCGGCACCGCGGTCGCTCTGCAGTTGCTGTTCAGAATTCCTCTGTTGATCGGCACCGGGCTCACGATTGTGGACACATTATTCGTCATGACTTTGATGAACTTCGGCATGCGCCGCATGGAAGCCTTCATCACGAGTCTGTTCGCGTTGATCGCCGGCTGCTTTGTCATCGAGCTGCTGATGGCCAAACCCGACATGACGGCGATGACCATGTCATTCGCCGAGTCAGGCCGGATCGCGGTGAATCCCGATATGCTTTACATCGCATTGGGCATCTTTGGCGCCACTGTCATGCCGCACAACCTCTATCTCCATAGTTCCCTGGTTCAGAGTCGCCGATTTGCGTTGACGCAGGAGAGCAGGCGTGAAGCGGTGTTCTTTGGCACGGTTGATTCGACCACGGCCCTGATGCTCGCTTTGTTCGTCAACGCCGCAATTCTCATACTGGCGGCGGCAGCATTCCATGGAAATGGGCTCACCAACGTCATCGATATCACACAAGCGCATCGGTTATTGACACCGTTGCTTGGTACGGTCGCGGGTGGGATTCTCTTCGCCGTTGCCCTTCTGGCATCGGGACAGAATTCCACCATAACGGGCACACTCGCCGGCCAGATTGTCATGGAGGGCATGCTGGAACTTAAAATCAGCCGCACTCTCCGCCGATTCCTAACCCGCGCACTCGCAATCGTTCCTGTCTTTGCGGTCGTCGCAGTCGCGGGCGATGGCGCGATTACCAGGCTTCTGATTTTCAGCCAGGTCGTGCTCAGCCTGCAGCTCACCTTCGCCATAGTCCCACTGGTGATGTTCACAAGCGACCGCAAAATCATGGGCGCATTCGTCAACTCGGTGCCGGTGCGCGGCGCAGGCTTCTTTCTGGCCGCGCTTGTCGTCGCGGCAAACGTGTGGCTGGTGCTCCAGACTTTGATGGGCTGAACAATTGTCCGCCACGTCCCCGCAATTTGCGGCAGGACAAGGCGCTGCCAGCACGCAAACTCGATTGTCCCAAAAAAAATAAGCATACGGATCGATTCGGCCACGATCCGAATCAGGAAAGCCAACGTATCAACTCTGGCATTCCGACTTCTGCGCTCCAATGACTAACCACAGCCAAGAGAGGTATTGATGTCCAGAGAAACTGGTCCGGGCGGTTATGTGTCCGACAAGGATGCATTGATTGCCGCATTGCAAAAGCGCGCCAAAGATCGTGGCGACCGGCGCGAATTCCTTCGCAAATCGGCGGGCTTTGCCGTTGGAATTGTCGGCGGCGCCGCGATAACCGCGTGCGGCCGTAACACGTCTGCACAAACCAGCGGCGGCTCGGGATCGGGCACACCGCCCGGATCGGGACCAACCGACGCGGAGATTTTCAACTTCGCGCTCAATCTCGAATACCTGGAAGCGGAGTTCTATTCGTTTGCGTCAACCGGTTCTGGCTTGGCGGCGAGCATGCTGACCGGCACCGGCACCCAGGGCGCCGCTACCGGCGGACGGCAAGTCAGTTTTTCCGACCCGGTGGTGTCGCAGTTCGCCAGTGAGCTTGCGAAAGATGAGATGGAGCACGTCAATTTCCTGCGCACGACGCTTGGTAGTGCTGCAGTCGCACAGCCTGCGATCGATATCGGCACCTCGCCGTCCGGCGCGTTCTCCAGTGCCGCGCGTGCAGCCGGGCTGATCGGCGCCGGGGCATCTTTTGATCCCTACGCCAGCGACGCCAACTTCCTGTTGGCGGCATTCATTTTCGAAGACGTGGGAGTTACGGCGTACAAAGGAGCTTCCCCGCTGATCATGAACAAGACCTATCTCGAGGCCGCCGCGGGCATTCTCGCCGTCGAGGCCTACCATGCCGGGTCGATCCGCACGATGCTCTACTCCAAGGGGGTCGCGGCGCCCATGTTGCGCACAGGAGCCGACATGATTTCCGCAGCGCGCAACATGCTCGACACGCCCGGCAAGGACCAGGGGATCGACGGGACCGCAAACACTTCGAACATTGTTCCTGCCGATTCGAATGGAATCGCCTTCAGCCGCTCGCCGGCCGAGGTGCTGAACATCGTTTATCTGACGCCATCCCCCACGAACAAGGGCGGCTTTTTCCCCAACGGCGTCAATGGCGATCTCGTTATGAGTGACCATTGACGACAGGCCTGTCCGTTCTGTCGCATTGGAACCGGGTTCAGCCGTGTCCAGACGATCGATGACAGCCTTCGTCTGGATACGAACTGGATGAGCGAAGCGATTGCAATTTCTGCGGCGCCGCAAGCGCGCGGCTATTGCTTCCGCCCACATAGGAGACCAGTCATGCCCACTTTCTTTCGCCGTTCAGGCGCCATCCTTCCGGCCGTCTTGTTCGCTTTGAGGTCGTCGAGCGCCTGGGCGCAGACGCTCGACCCGGCCGGATCCAATGTGATTGTCGGCGCACTGAATTGGCTCGAGGGAACCATGCTCGGCACGGTTGCGACCGTTGCGGCGGTGATCGCGATCGCGAGCGTCGGATTCATGTTGCTCACTGGACGGATGGATTGGCGCTATGGCGCTACGGTGATCCTCGGGTGCTTTATCCTTTTTGGCGCCGGCGCCATCGTTGCGGGCATCCGCCAGACGGCTGGGGGATTCTGAAGTGGCGGTGCAGCTTCAGCGCGACATGGTGTTCGGAGCGTTGACGCGTCCGCAAATGTTTGCCGGCGTCACCTACACCTTCTTTGTGCTGAATGGTGTCTGCACCGCCGAACTGTTTCTGATCTCCAAGTCTTTCCTGGCCCTGGTTGCAGCCGGCTTGATTCACATCGCGGGGTACCTCGCCTGTCTCAAAGAGCCCCGCATATTCGACCTCTGGCTTACCCGGATCAGCCGGTGCCCACGCGTGAAAAACTGGCGGGTCTGGCGCTGCAATTCGTATCAGCCATGACAATGGTGCAAATTCCGATGGCGCGTATTGCCAACCCTGCACGGGAAGCCCGCGCAGGGGCGCGCCTGCCCTATTTGCGGCTGGTGGACGACAACACCATCGAAACGCGGGACGGCATGCTGATGCAGACCATCCAGCTCGCCGGCCTTCCGTTCGAAACCGCGGATACCGACGAAATCAATTATCGCAAAGCGCTGCGCGACAGCGCCTTCCGGTCGTTCGCAAATTCCCGCTTTGCGCTGTACCACCACATCATACGGCGGGAAGCACGGCCGGTTCTTGAAGGCAAGTTCGGCGACGACTTCAGCCGCACCCTCGACGAGGCCTGGAAAAAGCGGCTGAATACGAAAAAGCTGTATGTCAGCAGTCTCTACCTCACGCTCATGCGGCGGCCTTTGCAGGGTCACGTGGGAAGCATCGAACAGCTGGCGCGTAGCGTGACCGGACGATCGCGTATCCGCGATGCCGCCGAGCGCGCGGCCGAACTCCGCGAGTTATCAGCTGCGAGGGATGCGTTGCTGGCGTCGCTCGAACCTTACGGCGCGCGCCTGCTTGGTGGTTACGAAACCCGAAACGGCACCTGCTCGGAATTGCTGGAGTTTCTCTCCAGCCTGTACAACGGCGAACTTCGCCCTGTGCTTCTGCCAAGGGCCGATCTCGGCCTCTATCTGCCCTATCGCCGCATCAGTTTCGGCAGCGACATTCTGGAATTATCAGCCTCGGGCGAATGGCCCCGAACCTTCGCGGCGATGATCTCGATCAAGGAATATCCGCCGGTTTCAGCCGCGGGAATGCTGGACGATATCCTGCGCCTTCCGTGCGAATTGGTGATCAGCCAAAGCTTCGGATTTGTCGACCGGCAGACGACGCTTGATCGAATGAATCTGGCATTGCGCCGCATGCGTGCGGGCAACGACGAGGCACTGAGTCTGCGGCAGAATCTCGTGCTCGCCAAGGACGATGTCGCCTCCGGCCAGGCGGCATTCGGCGAACACCATCTCACCGCGATGGTCGGCGCGCCGGACATCGCCGGATTGAACGAAGCGGTTGCCGAAGTCCAGGCTGCATTCACCGAAACCGGGGTCATCGCGGTCCGCGAAGACGTCAATCTCGAAGCGGCATTCTGGGCGCAGTTCCCGGGGAACTTCAAAGATATTGCCCGGCGTTCGCTGATCTCGACGGCCAACTTCGCGGGATTCGCGTCAGGGCACAATTTCCCGCTCGGCAAGGTCAGGGACAATCATTGGGGCGCAGCGGTCACCGCGCTCGAAACGACTTCCGCCGGACCCTATCACTTCAATTTTCATAAAGGGGATCTCGGAAATTTCACCATCATCGGGCCGTCCGGGTCGGGCAAAACCGTCGTGCTGGGATTTCTTCTCTCGCAGTGCCGCAAATACGATCCACGCATCATCTTTTTCGACAAGGACCGCGGCGCAGAGATTTTCCTGCGCGCGATTGGCGGCCGGTACGACGCGATCCGTGCGGGCCAGGCAACCGGATTCAACCCTCTGCAACTGGCCGATACGCCGGCCAACCGGGCGTTCCTCACCGGCTGGACGAGCCGGCTTGTGCTGCGGCCCGGCGAGTCGATTTCGACAGAAGATACCGAGCGCATCCGGGACGCAGTGGACGCCAATTTCGGCCAGCAGCAGGAGTACCGCCGAATTTGTTATTTCGCCGAGCTGTTCCGGGGCGACCGCCGTCCCAATTCCTCCGATCTCGCCGCCCGGTTGAAACCGTGGTGGGGCGAGGGCGAGTTTGCCTGGCTATTCGACAATGCCGGCGATGCACTCGATCTCGAAACACGGACGGTGGGGTTCGATCTGACCCAGGTGCTGGATCAGCCCGTGCTGCGCACGCCTGTCATGATGTATCTGTTTCATCGCGTCGAGCAGCGCCTCGACGGGCACCCCACCATCATTGTGGTCGACGAAGGCTGGAAAGCTCTCGACGACGACGTGTTCGTCGCGCGAATCAAGGACTGGGAAAAGACCATCCGGAAGCGCAACGGCATTGTCGGATTTGCCACTCAGTCGGCGCAGGATGCGCTCGAGAGCCGCATTGCGGCGGCGATCATCGAGCAGGCGGCGACGCAGATTTTCATGGCGAATCCGAAAGCGCAGGCGCGCGATTACATCGAGGGGTTCGGGCTGACCGAACATGAGTTCAGCCTCGTGCGATCGCTTCCGGACACCTCACGCTGTTTTCTGATCAAACACGGCAGGGACAGCGTCGTGGCGCGTTTAAATCTGTCGCGCGAACCAGACATCCTGACGGTCCTTTCGGGCCGGGAACGAACCGTACGGATTCTCGACGAGCTTCGCAGCGAAGTTGGCGACCGGCCCGAGGATTGGCTGCCGCATTTGCTTGAGCGCGCGTAATGGCAGTGGGTTGCGTCCTGGGATCGGATGACGCAGGTCTCGTGCTGGGCCTGACCCAGACCGTGGACTGCAACGTGCAAACCCTGGTGCGGAGCGGGTATGCAGCGCTTTCAGGGTCAGGCTCACCGGTTGTGACCGCGCTGACGATTTTGCTGACAATTTACATCGCTCTCGCCGGGTTTCGTCTGATGATCGGACGATCGCCACTGACCACAGGCGAGATGACGGTCGCAGCGCTGAAAATCGGCATTGTGGTGACGCTCGCAACCAGCTGGTCCACCTATCAGCAGATTGTCTTCGATACGCTCGTCCACGGCCCGGAGCAGCTTGGCGCACTGATGTTGCAAAACCTGACCGGCTCGGGTGGGGACCTTCAGTCCGGTCCCTACACCGATCTGCAGAATGCTTATGACGAACTCCAGAGGGGCGCGGCGTTTTTCAGTCAGCACGGCACACCGGTAGCCTCGCCGCTTCAGGGCGGCCCGGCCTTCGCGGCCCTGGCGCTGAACCTGTCCGCGCTCATGATGATGATGACGACGCTGGGGCTGCTTCTCACGGCGAAGATCATCCTTGCGCTTTTGCTCGCGGCAGGGCCGCTGTTCGTGCTTTTTTTGCTGTTCGATTCCACCAGGGGTCTGTTCCACGGCTGGCTCCGCGCCGCTGCCGGTTTTGCCCTCGTGCCGCTCTTCGCCATTCTCGCTCTCGTCGTGCAACTCGCACTGCTTCAGCCCGAACTTGATCAGCTTGCCGACTCGATGGCGCAGAACCGAATCGATTTGGCCTCGCCGACCGCCATCCTGGCCCTGGTGATGATATTTGCGATGGTCAGTACCGGAGTTGCGATCGCCGGCTTCGTTATCGCGGCGGGATTTCGCTGGACGTATCGACGCAGCGAGGCGATCGCCACCGCGTCCTCCAGGGGCGCTGCTGCGCCCACGGCGCCAACTCCCGCGCTTGACCGCACACAGCAGTCACCGCTCGCCACCCAGGACCGCGCGACACAGATTGCGGCAGCGGCCACTGCGATGTCGCGCCGCGAAGCAAGGCTGTCGGAGCGCCTGCAACAGCGCGATACCGTCGTTGTCGCCGGCGTCACAGCCGATGAGGGGCGCGAGCGGCTTTCCGGAGCTGTGCGGCGGATCCACCTGGACCAGCGGCGTTCGGCACAACCGCGGCGCGGCGCCCGAAATTCGCGGAGGGATAGTTGAAGATTGATGTTCCGCCAGCGGGCGGCGCCAACGCGTATTACCTTGAAGCGGCGAGCTGGGCCCATGACCATCAAACCATGTTGCGCGCCTCGCGCCGGATTGCCTGGATCATCGCCGGGTGCGCCTGCGTCGTCGCCCTCCTCGAAGCCGCCGCGCTGGCATCTTTAGCGCCTCTGAAAACCACCGTGCCTTATGTCATCACCGTCGATCGCGAGACCGGATTCACCCAGCTGGCGCAGGGCCTCAAGCCCGGCCCGCTGTCGCAGGACACCGCGCTCACGCAGGCATTCCTCGCACAATATGTGCTCGCGCGCGAAACCTTCGATGTTAACGACTTGCAGTCGAACTACCGCAAAGTCGCCCAATGGACCGTCGGACCGGCGCGCGATCAATATATCCGCGGCATGGTGGCGGTGAATCCGGAAAGCCCGTTGGCCAAATATCCGCGCACCACAGTCCTACAGACTGTCATTCAGAGTGTGTCGCTTCTCTCGCGCACCAGTGCGCTGGTGCGGTTCCGGACGCTGCGAAGGGATGCGGATGACACGCGTCAGCAAACCAGGACCTATGATGCCGTGATCGGCTTCCGTTTTTCCGGGCAGCCCCTGAGCATGGACGAGCGCCTGATCAATCCGCTGGGATTCCAGGTCACGGGTTATCGCCGCGATGCCGAGACCATGGCATCGGATTCAGCCGCGGAGTCCGGACGGTGAGGCTTGCGGCCGTTTTCTTTGTATTGCTTTGCGTCACCCGCGCCTTCGCGGACGAGGTTCCAAAACCCAGCCTGACCGATCCGCGCATTCAGTCGCTCGAATACGACCCTGATCAGGTGATCCTGCTGCAAGGCTCGATCGGCTACCAGATCATGGTGGAATTCTCGCCCGGCGAAACACTGGAAAATGTCGCGATCGGCGATTCACTCGCCTGGCAGGTGACGGTCAACAAGAACGCGAGCCGTCTGTTTCTGAAGCCGCTGGATCCTCTCGCCGTAACCAACCTCACCGTTGTGACGGGTGAACGGCGTTACTTGTTCGAATTGCGGGTGGCCGAAAAAGACTCGCCCATCGTGACGCCATTTGTGCTGCGGTTCAATTACCCGCAGCCCGTCATCGCAGTGGCCGTTCCTCCCGAGGCGGAGAGCCCGCCGCAAGTCGTCAACAGCAATTACGGGATCAGCGGTCCGGCCGAAAACCGGCCGTCGCGGGTCTTTGACGACGGCCAGATGGTCTATTTTCAATGGCCCGCCAATGCAGAGGTGCCTGCAATTTTCGCAGTCTCCGCCGATGGCTCTGAAAGCCTCATCAATTATTCCGTACACGATGGTTATATCGTCGTCGATGAGCTCAGCCCACGTTTCTCGTTGCGGGACGGCAAACAGGTCGTGACCGTCGTGAACTACAATCTGTTCACACCCGAGCGCCAGAGGCGAAAATGAAGGACGGAGCAGACCCGAGACTCGAAAACGGACGGGATTCCGGAAGCATCGGCACGTCAGGACCGGCGGTCGGAAAGGCGGTAAGAAAGACCAGTGGCGTACTTATCGCCGGCGCCTTCGTTCTTGCCGCCGCAGTGATGTTCGCGATCCTCAACGCACATCGCTCGGCCATTGCTGCCCCTTCGCTGGTTGCCGCGACCTCAACTCCGGCGCAGACACCGTCAGCCCCCCTGCCGGCGCTGCAAGTGGCTGCCGCGCCACCGCCCGCGGCCTTGGCGGCTCCCCCTTCCAAACCGCCTGCCGCGCCGGCGCAACTCGCGCCGCAGGTGGCGGCACTGGCGCCGGCCGCCTCACCCGCACCGGATCCCATGATCCGCCGTCGCGCGCCCTCGGTGGTTTTTGACCTCGGATCGGGTCCCACCGAACTTGCTGCCACACCTGTCGCTGTCACCACGCGAGCAACCACGAATGCGGCCAGTGCAACACCCGGTGCGGCAGCGAATTTGGCTGCCGACACTCAGGCAAATCCACAACTCGCCAGTTCAGGTCCGGACGCCGGAAAACTCTCGCCGGCTGCGGCGCTCGGAGGAGCTGCGAGCCTCGGCGCTGCGGGGGTCTCGGGCGCGACCGAACAATTCGCACGACGAGTCGGCGAAGACCCGCCAAAGGAAGCATACGCGACCACGCTTCGCAATTTGAGCTCTCTGATCCCCCAGGGAACGGTCATTCCCGGCGTGCTGGAGACCGCGATCAACTCCGATCTTCCGGGATTCACCCGCGCGATTGTCAGCCGCGACGTCCGCAATTTCGACGGCCGGACCGTTCTGATCCCGCGCGGCAGCCGCCTGATCGGCCAGTACAGGAATGCCGTCGCACTTGGGGAGAGCCGGGCCTTTGTCATCTGGACACGGATCATCCGCCCCGACGGCGTCTCGATCCTGATCGATTCGCCGGGCGGGGACGCGCTCGGAAGGGGCGGCCTGGACGGCAAGGTGGACCGGCACTTCTTTACCAGATTCGGTGGCTCGATACTTCTCTCGGTGCTGGATGCCGCGATCGCCGCGATCGGCGGTGTTCCCACCACACAGGTGACGATCGGATCACCCGGAGCGGCGCTGGGCGCAGCATCTACGGTCGTGAACGGCGATCCCATCCCGCCGACCATCAATGTTGCGCAAGGCACCACCATCCGGATTTTTGTCGCGCGCGATCTCGATTTTTCAGGCGTGGGCCCGGCAAAATGAATGCGCAGAATAGTCCAGTCTATCTACGGACATATCTCGCGCCCCTTGCCTGCTTTTTGCAGCGAACCGACGTGACGGATGTTTTCATCAACCGGCCCGGCGAATTGTGGGTGGAGACGCTCAGCGGCGCGATCGAGCGTCACCCGGTTGCCGAGCTGGAGGAAACGACGTTGTGGCGGCTTGCGCGGCAGATCGCCAGCGTTTCCCATCAGGGGATCAGCCCCGAGCACCCGCTTCTTTCGGCGACCTTGCCGGGTGGTGAACGCGTGCAAATCATCGCGCCGCCGGCGACCCGCGGCACCCTGGTGTTTGCGTTGCGCAAGCACGTCGTCGCAAATCTTTCGCTGCAGGATTTCGACCGGGAGGGCGCCTTCTGCCGGACATACACCGGGCGCGGCATATCGGACGAAGAATCGATGAATGCCGAACTTCGCGCACTCCTCGATACAGGCCGCACAATTGAATTCATCCGTCTGGCGGTCAGGAGCCGGAAGAACATCGTCATTTCCGGCGGAACCTCGACCGGCAAGACCACACTTCTCAACGCGCTGCTCAAAGAAATTCCCGATCAGGAGCGCCTGATCCTGATCGAAGATGCACCGGAGGTTCAAATTTCAAATGAGAATGCCATCGGACTGATTGCCGCGCGTGGCGACACCGGGGAGGCCCAGGTCACCTCTGACGATCTCGTGCAGGCGAGTCTGCGTTTGCGCCCGGACCGTATTATCCTGGGCGAATTGCGCGGGCGGGAGGCGGCAAGCTTTTTGCGCGCCGTTAATACCGGCCACCCCGGTTCGATCACGACGCTGCATGCAGACAGCCCAGACGGCGCCGTTGATCAACTCAGCCTGCTTGTTCTTCAGGCCGGCTTAAATCTCCGCCGCTCCGAGATCCGGGAATATGTCCGCGGCATTGTCGATATATTTATCCAGGTCTCCAGACGCGAGGGGCGCCGCGTGGTTTCGCAAGTTCATTTTTCGCCGCGAATATCGTGCTCAACGCACTGTTCAGCCGCTTAAGGTTCCGGGTTAGCCTCTAATCCGGAATGGATACGATCACCCTGAGCCTGCGCGGGGATTGCCGGCGAATATGGCTGCACTTCCTGCACGAAGCAATTCAGCGCCCCCAGGTCAGGGGCGTGGTAACTCACCATATCGCCGCGCTGCAAGCAGCCGAGGTCGGTCCAGGTATGAAAGCGCAGACCCACGAGTGGATAGCTCGACAGACCGATGCAGCCGCCACCCAACCGGACCACATAACGGCGGTAGTTGCGGTCAGTGACGATCAGCATGCGGTCGTTGACCGCGTTCCAGCCCCAGATGTGGTTGTTCTGCAGACATATATTCTGGCGCGGCTGCGCCGCAGCTTCGTGTGGCATGGCCAACCAGCCGAACAGCGCTGATGCTGCCGTCGCGATTCCGATTACTGTATTTCTCTTGGTTGTGTTCCTCAACACAGTCTCCCGCGGTGGTGGTTACTGCTGCACAGTTGCTGACGCAGAATAGCTACACCGTGCCTGAACGAGGAATGTACGGCTCATTCATAATGTATTCAGCCGGGTGAAGCGCAGTGGCGAAAAGGCTCAATCCCCGCCCTTCGCCTTCCTTCGCGCCCGCCATTACGGTTGTGCGAACCTACCGCTGATCCCGGAAAATCGCCTTCGGAATCATTCCGTGTACGCCGACCGTGCCGTCCACCACCTGCGTCACGTGGTAATCGACCGCGACACTGGCGATTTCATAGGCCTCCTCGCGCGAAAGTTTCGGAAAGCGCTGGGTGATGAAGCTGATGGTCTCGCGCACCGCGATCTTCATCGCATCGTCCAGATTCGGATTTAAGCCCATCACGATCCAGTGCGTCGGCGTCTCGGCGCGCGGCCAGATCAGCTTGATGTCCTTGCGCACCACGAACTGAAAGCGCCCGCGCAAATTGGTTTCAATCGCCGACAGATCGACTTCGCCGTCGCCCTGCGCGCCATGTCCATCGCCGGCGGAAAACAGCGCGCCCGGCACATGCACCGGCAAATAGAGAGTCGAACCGGCGCCGAGCTCCTTGTTGTCCATATTTCCGGCATGCACGCCGGGCGGGCCGCTGCTGATCCGGCCCATCACCACCGGCGGCGCAACGCCCATGGTGCCGAAAAACGGGTGATCGAGCGGTATGACCACGCCCGGCGCCACCGTCGCCGTGCGATTCCGCCGGTCAATCGGAATAATGCGCTGCCAGAATGCGGTAAAATCATCGGGCAGCGCGCCGGTGAAGGGCCGCTGACGGTTGTAGCCATAATCGGTCGCGAGCTCGATCTGCAAAATCCGCACTTCCAGCACATCGCCCGGCATTGCACCGCGGACGAAAACCGGCCCGGTGAGGATATGCGGTCCGGGACCGCGGTCCTTCACGGTGCGATAGATGTCGCGCACATATTGCGGCACGGCGCCGGGCGGAACGACGCCGGATGCGTCCACCGCTTCCGGTTCAATCTGCGTCGAAGCTTCAAGATTGACGATATCGCCGGAATTGATCGTCAGCGCGGGTCTGTTGGCGGCGTTGAAATTGCCGATATTCACCGTGGTGGGCGTTGGCATCAGTGTGTATTCGGCAGCCGATGCAGCACCGGCCGCTGAGATCACCAACATCGCAGCACAGGATACGGCAAACAGATTGGGCGGCATGGCAAACCTCATGAGTGTTCAAACAGGACAATCTTGTAGGGCCGAATATCATCGGCGATGACATCCGCCCGGACCGGACGAAATTCTCTGGTGAGGATATTCTCCCAAAAATCCGCTTTTCCCTCTGCCGCGCCGACCATTGCGATGATTCCGTTCGGCGCAAGGAGACGCTTCAGTTGCGTGCAAACCGTCTGAGCGCGCGGTTTTTCGATGTAGTAGAGAATCTCGGCACAGACGATCACATCAAAACCAGTATCCAGCTTGAGCGACTGGAGGTCTGAGCGGATGAATCGGATATTGGTCGCGCCGCGGCAATACTCCGCGGCACGGGCAATCGCCTCATCGGAGAAATCGACTGCGACCACTTCGGCAAAATGCTCCGCCAGCATTGCCGTGAAGCTGCCAACGCTGCAGCCAACTTCAAGGACGCGTTCCGCGCTTCTCCCCTGTTCGACAATTTTATCGAGCGTTCGCCGGTATTTTTCCCGTTCATAGGCGCAGCTGCGCAGGTCCCACGGATCCGGGTTTTCCAGATACAGCCGCTCAAATTCGAAGCGCTTATCACCCGTTTTGAACCATCGCTTCACCTGGTTCAGCAGCGCATAACGCAGCGCTCTGGGCGGCAACTCTCCAGCCGCCACTCTCCTGACCAATCTCGGCGCGCCAATCACTTTGCGAAAGGAAGTGTGCTCAATGCACCGGTTCCAACCCGGCAGCGCGGACGATTTTTGCGCCCTCCGGACTGATGATGGCCTGCAACAATGCCCGGGCATCCGCCGGATTGGCGGCATTTGCTCCGACGCCTCCGGCAAAAACCGCAGGGTCCTGAAGTGCAGGTTCGATCAGCCCCACCAGTTTCACGCCCTTGATCGGCAGCACTTCGCTGGCAAATGCGACGGCGACATCCGCATCGCCCGCAGCAACCTTCTCCACCGCCGCCGCGCCGGTTGGACCGTACACGGATTTCTTCGCGGCATCACCGGCAATGCCGAGGCGCTCCAGAACATGGACGATTCCGGCCCCCGCCTGACCGCCGGTCTTGGGATCGATATAGGCAATATGGCGCGCCGAGTTCAGCGCGCGCTTCAGCGCATCGCGATTGGAAATATCGGGCGCGGGAGCATCGCTTTTCACGGCAATGCCGAGGACCGCGCGCGACAGCTCCACGCCTGAGCCGGCGACAACCAGATGTTCCTTTTCCAGAGCGGCCAAACCTGCCGATGTCATTTCCACCAGATCGGGCTTTTCACCCTTGTGTATGCGGTCGGTGATCGTGCCCGTAGTCCCGACAACGAAGTTCAGCGTGTCGCCGTGCTTGTTCGCGAAATCCTCAGCGATTTGCTGAATCGCATGCGCCATCGCGCCGCTGACATAGACATTGAGCTGCGCCCCCTGCGCCGCCGCCGGCAAAAACACCATGGCAGCAATGGCCGGTGCGATTACGACAGACTTGTTCATTTGATCCTCCCCTTATGATGCTATTGTTTGTTCAGCTGCCCGGCGGGCGCTGCATTGCGATGGTCTTCTGCCATGATGGCATGGAGCGGAGCTCGTCATACCACCGCCTGATGCCGTCAAATGCTGCGATCGGATATTCGGCCATTTCGGCAACGCACATATCGGCGCCAACCGACAGATCGGCGGCCGTGAACTGGTCGCCTGCGACATAGCGATGTTTGCTCAGCTCCGAGTCGAGCACCTGGCCCGCCCGTTCGAAAATCTGGTTGCCGCGTGCGATTTCCGCCGCATCGGGTTCGCCCATCGAAAAAAACCGCTTCACCACGCGCTGGAATGTCAGGATGGCGCAGGCCTGATCCCAATGCGCGCTTTCCCAATACAACCATTTCGTGATCGCAAGCCGCGCGCGGGTGTCCTGGGGCAGCGCGCCGGATGCGGGTTTCAGCGACGCGAAATATTCGACGATCGCATTCGATTCCCAGAGCAGGTAACCATTATCGTCCACCACCGGCGCGCGAGCATTGGGATTGAGCGCCGAGTAGCCGGGCTTGCGCTGATCGCCTTTCGACAGATCGACAAACTGAAGCTCATAATCGACGCCGAGCTGGTGTGCCGCCCACAACACCTTGAACGAACGCGGGCTCGGTGGAAAAGCATAAATTTTGAGGGCCATGGCCGTTCTCTTGGTGACGCCGGGCCATCATCGCAATTCGTGCGGCGAATCGCTACACAACACAGTCGAAATTATTGGGATGAACGGCAATGACCGGGCCGAAGCTCAAGACCGTCACGCGCACGCAGGGCAATAATCAGGCACTGAAGGACGGCACCGTAAAGCCGAAAAACTTCGAATTCGACTTCATCGAAGTCAATCCGCTGATCGATGCCTTTCGCCGGATGGTCCGCGGTCTCGAATTCGATGTCTGCGAAATGGCGATCACGACCTATATCTGCGCGCGCGCGCATGGCAAGAAGATGACGGCAATCCCGGTTTTCCTGGTGCGCGCATTCCACCACGGCGCGATTCTCGTGAATGCCAATGCCGGCATCCGCGCGCCGAAGGACCTCGAAGGCCAACGCGTTGGTGTCAATCGCGGCTATACCGTCACCACCGGCGTTTGGGCCCGCAGCATCCTGCAGCAGGAATACGGGGTCGATTTGTCCAGGGTGACATGGGTGCTTTCCGGCGACGAGCATGTCGCCGAATACCGCCCCCCGGCCAATGTCGTCCCGATCGAAAAGGGAAAGAAGATGTCCGATATGCTGGCCTCAGGCGAACTCGTGGCGGCGATCGGCGTGGAGAGCGACAGCCCGAACATAAAGCCGCTGATTCCCAATGCGCTGGAGGCAGGATTTGCGGCGCTGAAATCCCGCGGCCATTATCCGATCAACCATACCGTCGTGATCCGCGACGAAATCCTCCGGCAAAACCCGGGGATCGCCGCCGATGTGTTCAATGCCTTTGCCGAATCGAAGAAGCTTTATCTCGACCGTCTGAAAGCCGGCAAAATCGAAAAACCCACGGAGGCCGACCGCGTCCATCAGCGCGTCATGCAAATTGCCGGCGATCCGCTGGCCTATGGCATCGAAGCCAATCGCAAGGTGATCGAAGAACTGATTGGGCACGCAGTGACACAGAAAATAATCGAGCGCCCATTTGCAGTTGAGGAGCTCTTCGCCCCCGGAACACAACATCTCCTGGCATAAGCCAATACAGATTTGTCACAAAATACAGAGGCTTGCACCGGCACGCGCATGACCCGCGGCGGTTCCGGCGAAGAACCATTCACGTCCTTGCACGTTCCATTGATCGCGAAACTTTGCCGGACGCTGGGATGGGCCGCCGCTTCCTTATTGGTGCACTCCTTATGGGGGTTGCGGTTGTGGCTATTGCTCCCAGCTGGCTGCAATCGGGCCATGTCGAAGGCGCGCAAGTCGCCGATCCGCCCCATGGCGGTGCTGGCGGCGGACGAGGCGGCGGGCGTGGCGGAGCCGGGGGCCCGGTTCCCGTCACTGTTGTGCCCGCCAAACGGGAGGACGTGCCGATCTACGTGACCGGCATCGGCACCGTCCGGGCGCTGAACACGGTTGCCGTGACGCCCCAGGTCAGCGGCGCCATCACACAGGTTGCCTTTACCGAAGGCCAGGTGGTGAAACGCGGCGACCTGCTGGTCCAGGTCGATCCCCGGCCCTATGAAAACACCCTGCTCCAGGCGCAAGGGCAGTTGGCGAGGGATGAGGCGTTTTTGGCCAATGCCGAACTCGACCTCAAACGCTACCAGACGCTGGCGGCACAAAATTCCATCGCCTTGCAGCAGGTCGACACCCAGACCTCGCTGGTAAAACAATATGAAGGCATCGTGAAAACCGACCAGGGCACGGTGCAGACGGCGGCGCTCAATGTCAGCATGACGCGCATCGTATCGCCGATCAACGGGCGCACCGGGTTGCGCCAGATCGACATCGGCAATGTCGTTCAGGCCAATACGGCGAATGCCATCCTCGTCGTCACCCAGATGAATCCGATCTCGGTCATTTTCACCCTGCCGGAATCCGCATTTGAACAGGTCCGAACCGCGCAACTGCATGGCAAGGTTCCGGTGACAGCTTTGGACACCGACCATGAGACGGTGATCGATCAGGGCACGCTGCTGACGCTCAGCAATGAGATCGATACGACGACCGGCACCATCCCGCTGAAAGCGACATTCCCGAATGCGTCGCTTCGCCTGTGGCCGGGACAATTCATCAATATCCGGGCGTTGCTCGGATATCAGCATGGCGTCGTGACCGTGCCGTCGCAGGCGATCCAGATCGGCCCGGATGGGTCATATGTCTATGTCATCAGCCAGAACGACACCGCAAAGCAACGCGATGTGCGCACCGGGATCACCGCCAACGGCGTGATTGTGGTGGCGGAAGGCCTGCAACCCGGTGACCGCGTGGTGACGCAAGGACAGTTCAAGCTGATCGATGGATCGAAGGTACAGGTCGCTCCGGTGGTGATGGCGCGTGCCGGTACGCGGTAAGTCATGAGCATATCCGATTGGTTTATCAGCCGGCCGATCGCAACATCCTTGTTGATGGTCGGAATTGTAGCGATTGGCGCGGTGGCCTATCCGCAACTGCCGGTGTCGTCATTACCGGATGTGGAATTCCCGACGATCTCGGTTTCGGCGTCGCTTCCCGGCGCCAGTCCGGAAACCATGGCCAGCGCCGTTGCGACGCCGCTGGAAACGGCACTTTCCGCGGTTCCCGGCGTCAGCCAGATGACATCCACCAGCGGGTTGGGTTCGACCAATGTCACATTGCAGTTCGATCTCAGCATCGATATCAACGCAGCCGCAGGGGACGTTCAGACGGCCATCAATTCGGCGTCCGGATTGCTGCCCCGGCAGCTGCCATCGCCGCCGACCTTCCGCAAGGTGAACCCGACCGAAGCCCCGGTCCTGATCCTTTCCCTGCAATCCGACAAATATCCGCTGACCACAGTCGACAACTATGCGGAAACAGTGCTGGCGCAGCATATCAGCCAGATCAACGGCGTCGGCCAGGTCATCGTCACCGGCCAGCAAAAACCGGCGGTGCGCATTCAGATCGATCCCTCGAAGCTTGCTGCTCGAAATCTCGGCCTGGAGGATGTCAGGAACGTCCTGGCAAGCGCGACTGTCAATCAACCGAAAGGCTCCTTCCAGGGGCCAAACCAGTCGTTCACCATCTATTCCAACGATCAACTGCTCAGCGCTGAGCCCTGGAACGACATTGTCGTCGCTTACGAAAATGGCCACGCCTCGCCGATCGGCTATGCGTCGACAAATGTCCCGACAGCGGTTTCCACGTCAACTCAGGTGCAGAACGGATCACCGGTGCGTATCCGCGACATCGGGCGCGCGATTGACGGTCCGGAAAACGCGTTTGTTGCATCCTGGCAAAACAATAAACGCGGAATCATGCTGATCATTTCCAAGCAGCCGAATTCCAACGTCATCACGGTTGTCCACGACATTGAGGCCGCGCTGCCCCAGCTTCGCGCATCCATACCGGCCGGCATCGACCTCAATATCATCATGGACCGGACACAAACGATTGCGGCGTCGATCAACGACATCCAGCTGACACTGTTGCTCACCATCGTTCTCGTGGTCGCCGTCATTTTCCTTTTCCTGCGGACGCTGTGGACAACGGTGATCGCGGGCATTGCCATTCCGATATCGATTCTCGGAACATTCGCGCTGATGTATTTCGCCGGTTACAGCCTCGACAATCTCTCCCTGATGGGCCTGGCGATTGCCGTGGGTTTCGTCGTCGACGATGCCATCGTGATGCTCGAAAACGTCTACCGCCACATCGAACTTGGCGAAGAACCCGAAGCCGCCGCCCGCTACGGCGCCGCAGAGATTGGGTTCACAATCGTGTCGATGAGCTTGTCCTTAATAGCTGTGTTCATACCCATCCTTTTGATGGGGGGCATTGTCGGGCGATTGTTCCGCGAATTCGCCATCGTCATAACCCTGGCGATTTTGATGTCGGGATTCACGTCGCTGACATTGACGCCAATGATGTGCGCGATGTTTCTCAAGCGCAAACAGGACGAGATTCACGGGCGGTTCTATTATTGGACCGAGGGCTATTACCAATGGGCGGTTCGGCACTACGACCGCGGCCTTACGTGGGTCTTAGAAAATCAGTTCGTGACGCTCATCGTTTTGCTGGTGACGATGGCAATCACGGTGTTTTTGTACATCCAGATACCGAAGGGCTTTTTTCCGGAACAGGATACCGGTTTTCTGCAGGGCACAACCGATGCGGCCGAGGACATTTCCTTCCCCGCGATGGTGGAACTTCAGCGCAAAGTCGGTGCCATCGTGGCACGTGATCCCGACATCCAGGCTTTCGCCGATTCCGTTGGCGGGTCGAGTATGAACAGAGGGCGGTTTTACATCAGTCTGAAGCCGCTGTCCGAACGGAATTCGACAGCTCAGGAGATCATTGCAAGGCTGCGGCGGGCGACGGCGCATATTCCGGGGATTTCGCTTTTCCTGCTGGCGCAGCAGGACGTCAATGTCGGCGGCCGAATGTCGGCAACGCAGTATCAGTACACATTGCAGGATCAGAATCTTGACGAACTCGACACCTGGGCGCCGCGCATCGTGGAGAAATTCAAAAGCTTACCGCAACTGTCCGATGTTGCGAGCGATCAGCAGACCAATGCGCGAGCGCTGACGCTGACAATCGACCGCACAAACGCCGCGCGGTTTGGAATCCAGCCGCAAATTATCGATGACACGCTGTATGACGCCGTGGGACAGAGGCAAGTCAATGCGTTCTACACCCAGGCGGGGCAGTATCGTGTGGTCATGGAGATAGATCCGGCGCTGCAGGGCGATCCGGCGACGTTGGACAAGATTTTCATCAGATCGCCAGTGACCGGCGGCCCAGTACCGTTGTCGACATTTGCCCATTACGACACATCCAAGCCGGCCAATCTGTCGATCAATCATCAAGGGCAATTCCCATCCGTTACCCTGAGCTTCAATCTGCCCCCGGGGGCGTCCCTTGGCGATGCGGTCACCGCAATCGACAACGCGGTTGGCACCATGGGTTTGCCCGCCGGCCTGTCCGGTTCGTTCCAGGGGACAGCGCAGGCGTTCCAGCAATCTCTCAGCAGCGAACCCATGCTCGTGCTCGCTGCAATCGCTGTCATCTATATTGTGTTGGGGATGCTTTATGAGAGCTACATTCATCCTCTGACGATCCTCTCGACTTTGCCCTCTGCGGGATTGGGCGCGCTGCTTCTTTTGTTGGTGCTGCAATACGAGCTGACGATCATCGCGATGATCGGAATCATCCTGCTGATCGGCATTGTGAAGAAGAACGGCATCATGATGGTCGATTTCGCGCTGGAAGCGGAGCGCCACCAGGGACTCACACCACGAGAGTCGATTCATCAGGCGGCGTTGGTGCGCTTTCGTCCGATCATGATGACGACTTTTGCAGCGCTGCTCGGCGCTCTGCCGCTCGCGATAGGGTTTGGCGTCGGGTCGGAATTGAGGCGTCCGCTCGGAATCGCAATCGTCGGTGGGCTGATACTCAGCCAAACCCTGACCCTGTTCACGACGCCGGTGGTTTATCTGTACATGGATCGGGCGAACAACAGGGTGAACCGTTGGCGCGCCCGTCTGTCGCAACGGATGCATCACCGCCCGAGCCGCAGCGCACCGTAAGCCGTTCAGACCAGTCAGGCTGCGCGCGGCACCAGCTGCCGGCCGGCCAGTGATTCGAGAATCCGCAGGGGCGCCTTGCTCTCGTCGGCCATGGCTGAAACCGGCAGATAGAATGTCTGCTCAAACAGATGCTGGCCGGAGAGTGCCGCATGGGACACCATATCGGTGTACACGATCCATGTCGACCCGGGGGCAAAATAGAACTCAGTATACTGAACAGTGGCCTGGTAATGTTTCGCGCGCTTCATCGCATCGTGGATGCCGAGCATCGCCTGGTCATAGCGTGTGCGAAATTCCCGCGTCAGCCCGGCATATTTCAGCACATGGGCAGCGCCTGGCAGGGGCTTGCCGAGCTTCGGATAGAACTGGTTTGCCACATCGCGGAAAGGTTCGCCGATCCGCCAATACCGGGATTCGCCATTGCGGTTGACATTGCTGAACACGCGGAGGATGCGGCGGCCGCCAACCGGAGATGTGGGAAAAGCATCCACGTGCAGCAGCGTGTCGTCCTTCCTTAAGGAGGTCGCGCGCCCGCTGATTCCCACCGGGCGAAAACTTGTGCGCCCGGTCTGCAACGTCGCCGCGTATTGCGGAAGCAGCGCGCAGACGAGAGTCCGGGCAGATTCCGAATAGCGGCGCATCATGGCCGCGATTTCGGTATGACCCTCGCGCGCATGTTTCAGCACGCCTGAGGCGGGATCGAAAGCAAGGCTCTTGGCCTTGTCGCCGAGGACTGCCGGATCGAGGAATCGCAATTCGGACTCGGCGAGCGCGAAACGAAGCTGCGGGCAATAGAGCACATTGCCGTCCTCCAGCGCATCGATGCTGGCCGATGCGGCAAACGAACCGGGCGCGGGTTGCCACTGCACGACATCGAGGGTTTCCACCGGGCTGTTCATGCGTGATCTGCTTTGGACAGAAACTCAAGAATACGGGCGCAGGCGCTGGCTTCCGTCTGATCGGCGACGGGGGCATCCCAATATTCTGAAGCCGGCAGACATTCCTCAAGGTATCGCGCCGCGGAAGTCGCATGTGACGCATCGCGTCCGGGTACGACGAGAGAAGGAGCGTCCACTCGCATCAGGTCTTCCGGTTCCGCGCCAGGAGAAGTATCGCGGTCGAACAACGCGCGGCCCATGGCGATGACCGTGAGCTTGTATTTCTCGACGTCCTGCCTGACGAAGGTTTCGGCAAAACCGCGGTCATGGCGCAGCACGGACGCCCATGGGCCACCACGCGGGTCTTCGCCAAAGCTCTTGCCGGTGCCGGCGACAAGAGCTGCCACCTGCTCCAGCCCGTTCTGCTGCACAAAGGCAAGATGCCGGGCGAATCGCTGATGGCAGGTGATGCGGTACCTGGCGCCGCCGACCGGCCAATAGAGCACCTGGCTTATGACCATTTCGGGATGCAGAACGCCAAAGGCAGCGACCGGACAACAGCCCATGCAGCCGCCCATGATGTGCGCGCGCGTGAAGTTCAGATGATCGAGCAGTCCCCGCCCTTGCGCAACATAATCGGCCCAGGTGATGCGCTGCACCCGGCCGCCGGATTGTCCGCATTCGCGGCGGTCGAAGGTGATGCAGGTGTAATGTTGCGGAAGATGCTCAAGCAGTTTGATGCGGGCATAGACGCCCTGCGTCTTCCATTTCTCAAGGCTGGCGTCAAAGCCCGCCGGCGCATACATCAGCAGCGGCGGACCGGACCCCGTGACTTCATAACGTGTGGCAATTCCGTCGATGACTGCTGTCGGCATCTGCTACTTGTAAAACTGCACGCGTGCTTCGCGGAACCAGACGGTGTTTGCCGGCGCCACTGAAATCGGACCATTCACTCCGAATATCGCAATCTGAAATTTGTCTCCCGGCTTGACGGAATTGGACAGAACGACACGGTTGGGCATGTTGAAGCCCTGGATCGTGGACGGGCTGGGCACGCCGACGGCCCGCGGCATCTGGCCGTTGACCCAGACTTCCGCGTAATCGTCGACGGCGACCGTCAGCACGGCCTTCGCGCCGGTGGTATCAAAGTCGCCGATGCGGGCGGGAATGGTCAGATTGCTGCGAAACCAGATGAAGGAGACATGGCCGCCGCCGCGCCGGGCCGACAAGTCCTTTGCCGCGATGACCGGCCATTTCGAATCGTCAAATCCCGCTTCGCCGGCATGCGGTGCGATGTCATAGGCGCTGTTATAACCGGGCAGATGTTCGGGGATCGGCGGCACCTCGACAATCTTCGCCTCCATGGTCTTCCATTGGGCGCCGAACAGGGCCGAATTCTGGTCGGTCATCAGATCGACTTCGACATTGGGCGGCAGCGACGGGGCGACAACCGGCGGCGGCGCCGGAGCCGGCGCGGGTGTTTGCGCGACCGATGCACCGGTGAGAACCAGCGGTAAAATCATGGCTGCAACAGCGGAAAAGCCGATTTGACGGCGCGATGTGCTCATGCCCAACCCTCCTTTGGACAGGGGCAGGATACTCTGCGGCCGGTCCGAAAACGAGATGGTGGAGGTCGCCGAACGAGTGGAATTTCCCGACGGCTGGTCGGATATCGGGTCATTGCCGCTGAACACGCTCGAATCGTTCGAGAATCAGTGGGACAAGTTCAGGAGGGCATTTTGCGAGTGACGGCGGAAGTTGCGCGTCGACAATAAATTTCAATCGGAGTCCGTCAGCACGGGATGGTTCACCTCCCGCGCGGCATAGGTCAGGCAGACACGAATGTCATCGGCTTCGAGATAGGGGTAATCTGCCAAAACTTCGTCAGATGTCATACCGCCCGCGAGCAACTCCAGTACATCCGCGACGCGGACGCGCATGCCACGAATGCATGGACGACCGGAGCATTGTTCCAGCCTAACCGTGATGCGGGCGAGAAGGTCACTCATCAAACTCGCAAATCACAATTTGCAGGTGGAGGCGCGGCGGAAATTGGCGCGCTGTTCCTGTTCTGCGGCTTTCTCCTCGGCGTCACTGACATATTCTTTGGGTTCGGCGCGCAGAAGGAACAGGAAGTCGCCATTTTTCGTATCTTCCGGTGACACCGAAGGGTGGTTCGGGTCTTTTGCTTCGACCGGCGCAATGACGGCGATCTTCAGGTCGGGCATGCGGTCCTTCAGCCGTTCCACCGTGCCGAGCCCGCCCTCGACATGGAAATCTCCGGTGATGTGCACCACTTTGTGGCCGGGATTCTTCTGAAGATAAAGCGCAATCGACTCGGCCATGGTGTCGTCCCGCAGCACCTGGGACGCAAAGGCCCGCGCATTCTGCGCCGCCGCATCGGCGCCGGTCGCGCCGTGGCTGCTATCGGCGAGAAAATGCATGAATTTGTCCTTGTACGCCCCATCTTCCAGATGCAGACTCGCCGCTGCCCATAGCCGCTTTTGCGGATCGAGCGTGTTCAGGAATTCCGGTCCTTTTTCGCCGACGCAGCGCACCAGCGAGGCCGGCACGTTTGCGGCGATCACCGGCAGGCGGTGCTCTTTTGCAAACTCAACCAGCGGGCGATAGCTCTCGGCATAATTGCCCCAGGCGCGGCCCTTGCTGACCAGGGCATCTTCGCCAATGCGGCCTGCCAAATAGTCGTCCACCACCGGCTGAACATCGCGTTCGAACTGTTCCATCGACAGAGCGAGGTTGGGCTCCCGCTCATGGAGCGCGCGCAGCAGTTCCATTTCGGCCAGGTGATTGGCGGCATCGTCATGCCATTCGCCGAGGAAGATGACGTCGTAGTTCTTCAGCAGATCGGCGGCTTGCGCGACCGTGACATAGACCGGCGATTTGCCGGGCTCGCTGCGCATCAGATCGAAGGAAGTGAGATCGGGGAGGGGCGGCGCTGCCGCATCCTGTGCCCAGGCCAGCGCCGCGGCGCAAACCAGGCAGCCGGCGAGGATTGGTGTGGTCAACCTGCGCATCGGCATCTCCATTTCCGCGCCCCGGGACGAGGCAAGTCTATCGCGGGCCAGATTAGGGCAATTTCGCCGGCGCCGCTCCCTTGATCTGCCGTGACGCTCTCACGTCCCCGGCATAGTCCGACAGCGCCTCGAGCGTGATTTTCGCGACATTGGCGTAATTTTCGCTTTTCGACTCGAGCGCGCCCGCGGCATAGCCAATCGCGGCATGCGCCATCCGCATACGTCCATCGAGCCACGGACCGCCGCCAAAACCGCCAATCACGGGAATGGAGACCGCGCGCACGACCGCGTCACCGGCGACGGGGCCGGAATTGGTGAAATCGAGCAGCGCAGCACCCGACTCGACAAGCAGTTTGGCGTCTTCGACCATTTTTGCCGCCATATCTGCCGCCAGTTCCGCGCCCGGTTTGTTCATGGCGCTGTATTGCATGCCATAGGCGAGCGCGGTCTGCGGTGTGATGCCGAATTGCGCGAACACCGGAATCCCGGCGCGGGAAATCGCTCGTACCGTTTCGGGAAAATCCGCGGCGCCGTCCAGCTTGATGATATCGGCGCCCGCTTCCTTGACCAGCCGTATCGCGGCTTTCACCGCCGATTCCGCCCCTTCCTGCAACGGGCCGAACGGAAAGTCGCACGAGACCAATGCGCGTTTCGTGCCGCGCCGCACGGCTTTGCAGACCACGATCATCTCTTCCATGGTGACCTCGAGCGGCGTTGCGTGCCCCCACAGATTGATTCCGACTGTGTCGCCGACAGAGATGATGTCGACGCCGGCCCGGTCGGCGATCTGCGCGATCTGGTAATCCCATGCCACGACACCGACGATCTTGCGTCCGTCCCGCTTCATCTGGTGAAGGGCGGGAATGGTCACGGGTGAATGTTTCGCTTCCATCGACAGAATCCATTGTCTTCATGGCTCGCCTAGCGCGCCGCATCTGCGTGGTCAATGGCGGGTCAGGCGCTTTCGTCGGGTGCGTTTGCCGGTGCGGTGTAGCGGCGGTTCACGGCTTCGGCGATGCGCTTGCGGCTTTCCTTCGTATCGAGCGTGCTTTCACGCTCGACCTCAGCGACCTCGTCAGCGAGCTCGGGATCCTTGATGCAATTGCGGAACCACTGCGAATATTCGCCTTTGCGGAGATGGTGTTCCCATGTCGCATCGTCGACGCCTTCGGCGATCTGCAGGAATATCGTCGTGTTCTGCGCGCGAAGATTGAGTTTCGATTTCGGACCGCGAAAATAAAAACTTTCTTCGGCGGACAATGCTCCTTGCGCATATTTGCGGGTATGGCGCTTGTGCTCCTGCCGGGGTTTGCGCACGTGAATCGCGAATGGCTCGCCCTGATCCACGCGCCAGAACAGCACTTCGTCATCTCCCGGGGGCTGCATGCCGGTTGGCGCGGTTCGGCCGGTCTTCCGGCAAAATCGTTCGACCGCTTCGGCGGCGTGGGGCCCGATGGCAACCATGATTTCGACGGTCTTGAGCGCAGGCACCGACACCGTCTCAGGATGCACGGTGATCAGGATGGTTGCGCCGAAGTCATAGGGCAGGGCTGAGACCAGGTCTTCGCGCCCCGAGGGCAGGATGTGATGCGCCTCATCGACAATCAGCCAATGCGGGCGGCAAAGCCTGGCGCGGGCGGCGACGATCTGCGGCATGACTTTCGTGAAGAATACCGGGCGCTGCGGAATGGGAATTGCCAGCGTATTGATGACGACATTTGCCCGCGCATCGTTCAGCAGGCTGAATATTTCCTCCTGTACCGGCGGTGAGTTGATATCTCCGACGCAAACGGAGTTTTGCAGCTCCCTGTAATCGCCCTCGGGATCGAAGATGCAGAACTGAAAACCCTTCTCCGCCATGTCTTCGGTGAGCGCGGTTGCGGCGGTCGATTTGCCGATGCCCGAACGTCCAGCAATCAGCACGGTTTTGCCGAATGCCGGAATGCCGATCTCTTCGTCGCCGCGACGCCCGACAATCGCGCTGTGCCGTTCCACCGGCATCAATGCGCCGTCGCCGGCGATGATCATGTCGATCAGTTCGGCCACGCCGCGTCCACGCGGATGCTGCATGACGAGATGCGTGCGGTCGCGCAGAGCGGGAAGGGCATTCGCTACCGCGGCGCTGCACCCGCAATAGGACAGAAAGGCATGATCGTTTTCGGCGTCGCCGACGCCGATCACGTTGTGTGGCGACAGCCGCAACCCGTCGAGAGCGACGCGAAGGCCGCTCGCCTTGTTGACGCCGGACGGAAGCACCATGACGGCGCCCTTGTTGAAGATGATCTCCAGCTCGAGTCCGAGTCGGCGGATCTCTTCCAGTGCGGCGATCTGATACGGCTCGCGGGTGGCGACGATGCAGCGTCCCATGGACAGCGGCCTGGCACCGCGTGCCTTCAGGGCTTCGAACAGTTCGGGCGACGCGGCGCCGGCGAGCGGGGTCTCGGTCTGTGCCGCCGGGTCATAGAGCAGCGCGCCGTTTTCGGCCACGACGAAGTCGAACAGGTCGAGCTTGGGAAAG